>JACPZW010000055.1 GCA_016195265.1 Acidobacteriota bacterium
CCCCGGGATCGACATCACGAAGATGAACGTGCTCGAGCCGAACGAACTGCTCGTGAAGATCGTGATCCCGTCCACGATGGCGGGCGCGCAGTTCTACTTCGAGAAGGTCCGCGACCGGCAGGTGTGGGACTTCCCGCTCGTCAACATCGCGGCGGCGATCAAGCCGGATACGTCCAATGGCGCCAACATCGGCGAAGTGCGCCTGGTCGTGAACGCGGTGGCCGCGACGCCGCGGCGGCTGAAGAACGTCGAGGCCGCGATCGTCGGCAAGCCGCGCAACGCGGACACGGCGAAGCTGGCGGGCGACCTGGCGGTCGAGGGCGCGCAGACGCTGCGGCATAACGGCTACAAAGTGCCCCTCATGCGGAACCTCGTGAAGCGAGCCATCCGCGGGGAGGCCGGCGCGTCGACGACGTAGTTCTCTTCCACGATTACGGATCCCCGGCTCGGACGGCGCATCGCGCTCGAGTTTCGTCTTCGCCGCCCAGCCGGGGGACACCCCGCCGACGCCTCCGCGTCCGACGACAAGGCAGAAGCTACGCTAGAATCGGCCCCGAAGGACGAGGTGCCCATGAACACCGATCTGCGAAGAGTCCGCTGGTTGCTCTGCGGCGTGAGCGTTTACGTGTTGAGCGCCGCGGCGTACGGCCAGGATCGGGCGGCCATCCCCACGTTCGTTTCGCGTCAGCCCGAAGAACTGAAGTCCGCGGATGGGGTGACCGCGGTCGTCATCATGGGCGATCCGAGCAAGCCCGGGATGTACGTCGTCCAGAACACGTTCGCGCCCGGACGGACCAGCCGTCCGCATTTCCACGATCAAGATCGGTACATCACGGTCATCAAGGGGACGTGGTGGGTGTCGTTGGGCCCGGAGGCGGACGTCTACAATCCGAGCAAGATGGTGGCGATGAAAGCCGGGAGCTTCGTCTTCCACCCGGCGGGCGGCCACCACTACGACGGCGCGAAAGACGAAGAGGCGGTCGTGCGGATCATGGGCATGGGGCCCGTCAAGACGACGCAGCTCGAAGCGCGCTGACTATTTCCAGCCGCTCGACTTGCGCGTGAATCGCGCGGGCAGCGCCGGCTTGGCTTCTGGGGCGGGCCCGGTTTCGCCGGACGCCGCCTGGATCTCGCGCTCGAGCTCTTCTTCGTTCGGCAGGCCGCCGAGCTGATCCACGAACATCAGCGAGTGCTGCGACGGGATCTCGAATTTCTTCCCGCACGTCTTGCACACGACCTCATCGTCCAGGCGGAGCAGATAGTCGCGCAGCTTCGCGAACTTCGCGCGGTCTTCCCCGTTGGCGCCAGGAGGCAGCCGATCTTTCTTCGCGTGCCGCGCCCAGCGGATGCTGTACTCGTTGGTCCGCCGGCACTTCGGACACTGATACTTGCCGGTCCTGGTCTCGTGTCTCTCGGTGAAGAAGGCGCGCTCGTCGAAAGCCATGTCGTTATGTTACCGCTGGTGGCTGGTGGCTGGTGGCTGGAACGATCTCACCTGGCGACGACGGTGTAGCGGATCAGCACGTCTTCGACGAACTCGGCGGCGATGCGCTCTTCGCCGGAGGTGAAGACGAGCGTCAGGACGGTGAGCGCGCCTTCGGGGCGCTCGGATGACTGCGCCGGCCGGCCGAACTCGCCCTCGATGTCGGCGCGCAGCATGCCCTTGCGCAGCCGGCCGGCTTGTGAGGCGGGCGCCTCGCCGGCGTGGAGGGCGATGCCGTAGCGTTTCAGATCGTCGCGATAGCGCGGGAAGTCGATGGCCGCCTTCGCGTCGGCGTTCACGTCGACGCCATCGGACGTGCCAGGCATGTCGATGCGCACGGTGACGCGCCGGCCTTCGAACGCGGCCTTCAGCGCCGCCTCGTTCTGCGCGGCCGCCGGGTTCACCGTCCCCAGCGCCGCCACGGCGGCGATGCCGATCGAGACTTGAACGCGACTGAACATAGGGCGCTCCTGCTCGGCCCATTCTACGCGCTGGTTCCGATCCTCAAACCAATCGGCCGGATCTTCGTGGAGCCGGAGCCAGGATGGCCGTTTCTTAACCGGATTTTCATCCTCCCTTCATTCTCGCCTCGAATACTCTAGCCAATCTCCCGGTCTAGATGAGGACGGCACGACTCTTGTTCGACGGCCGGAGTTCTTTCCACGGGCCCGGGTGAGGTTGGCGTAGACTTCTGGCGCTCGCTGCCGTCCCGGTCACATGGGGACCTTCACAAGGAGGCATTCGTGACTACTGCGCATCGGGTTCGGCTGCAGATCGCCGTTCTCTCCCTCATCGCCCTGCTGGGCGCCTCAGTGTCCGCCGCGGCCCAGAACAACCAGACCGGGAACATTCACGGGACCGTCAGCGATCAGTCGGCGGCGGCGATTCCCGGCGCGACCGTCACGCTGACCAGTCCGGCGCTGCTCGTGCCGCAGACGACCGTGACCGATGGCGACGGGAACTATCACTTCGAGCAACTGCCCGTCGGCGTCTACAAGGTGACGTGCGAGCTGTCCGGGTTCCGGGCGTACATCCGCGAGAACATTCAAATCACCGCCGGGTTCTCCGCCGCGGTGAACGTGCAACTGAGCCTCGGCTCGGTCGAGGAGACCATCACCGTGTCCGGCGCGAGCCCGGTCGTGGACACGACATCGACAACGGTCTCCACGAGCGTCGGCGCGCAGTCGATGGCGAACGAGCTGCCGGCGACGCGCACGATGCAGGAGATGGTCTCGATCGCGCCTGGCGTGATGCCGACGGCCGCGCCCGATTTGGGCGGCGGCAACATCGCCTCGTTCGTGCTGTCGGCCTACGGCATCACGGGCCAGTCGACTGCGCTCCTCGAGGGGATCAACACGCGGAAGAGCAACAACAACGCGGAAACCAACTACGACTTCACCGGCCTCGAAGAGATGCAGGTGATCGCGACGGGCGGCGATGCGCAGACGGCGCTGCCCGGCGTGTTCCTCAATGCCATCGTGAAGTCCGGCGGGAACGATTTCCACGGCCGCGGGGAAGTCAGCTACGAGGATCAGAAGTTCGAGGGCAACAACCTGACGCCGACGTTGATCTCGCAGGGCTACCTGACGCCGCAGCTCCTCACGCAGGCCAAGGATTCGAGCGCCAACCTCGGCGGCCCTGTTCTCAAGGACAAATGGTGGTTCTTCGGCGCCGGCCACCTGAACACGAGCGACCGGACCGCGCTCGGGTACAACGACGCCCAGGGCAATGCGATTCCGGCCTACGGCCGAATGAGCAACCTCACCGCGAAGAGCACGTATCAGCTCAACAAGCAGTACCGTCTCATCGGATTCGGGACGCGCGAGACGCAGTACTTCCCCGATCACTTCGGCAGTTCGACGGTGCCGTTCCCCAGCACCCGGTTGTTCACGGAGGACGCGGTCGAAGTCAAGGGCGAGTTCCAGGGCGCGGTCACGCCGCATGTCTTCATCGATGCGTTCGCCGGCCATCACGAGTACGTGGCGACGTACGATTCTCAGCCCGGCTCGGCGAACATTCCGGCCATGACTGATCTGACCACGGGGTTCCTGAACGGTCCGAACATCGGTCAGGATCGCCGGCCGCGCAAGCAGAACCAGATCACCTGGTCCATCAATTACTTTCCCGCCGGGCATCTGCTGGGCAGTCACGAGCTGAAGGCCGGATCCACCTACATGTTCATGTGGACCGGCACGAACGAGCCGCTCGGGCTCCATGGCAACTACCAGCTCGTGTTCCAGACGGTGGGCGGCGTGCCGGGCACGCCCGTGCAAATCCGGCTCTACAACTACCCGATTACCGAGAACCGCGAGAACCTCATCGACGGGGGATTCTACGGCCAGGATACGTGGCGCATCAGCCCGCGCCTGACGCTGAACATCGGGCTGCGGCTCGATCAGTTCTCCACGTCCATTCCGGCGCAGAACAAGCCCGGCGATCAGTTCGGGCCGCCGTGGGTGCCCGGGACCACCGGCAACGCCAACATCTACGTCGGCGCCGCGCAGAGCTTCGCGGCCGTCGACACGGGTTCCTGGTGGTCGCTCGCGCCGCGCGCCGGCGCGAACTGGGACGTGATGGGCGACGGCAAGACCGTCATCAAGGGAAGCTTCGGCAAGTACAACTGGACGCCCGGCGACGACTTCGCGGCGCCCTTCAACCCGAACACGACGAGCGTGTCCACCTACAAGTGGGCTGCGGCCGGCTGCAACGAGACGCTCGCGCTCGCGGGCAAGTGCGACTACGTGCCGGGCACCGTCAACCTGAATCCGAACGGCCCCGATTTCCAGTCGCTCCTCGGCGGCAGCAACGGCGCGACGGTGAAACTGTCCAACAGCGTGCTCAATCCCAACCTGAACGAACAGTACTCGTTGAACTACCAGCTGTTCCTCGAGCGCGAGCTGGCCCCCGGTCTGTCCGCGCGCGTCGGGTATACCTACATCCAGAATCGCAACACGTGGCTGCAGATCCCGTCGGCGATTCCCTTCAGCGGATGGGACACGCCGTACACGGTGTACGACGGCGGCCCGACCGTCGCGTCCTGCTTCTCGACGACGCCCGGCAAATGCCCGGTCGTCGGTCCGCCCATCACGATCTACGACATGAACGCGGCCTACAAGGGCGCCCAGTTCAGCACGACGATGTACACGAACCGGACCGAGGGCGATCACTACGGGACGATCGAAGCGACGGTCATCAAGCGTCCCAGCTCCGGCTCCAATAAGTGGAACGTGCTGGCGAGCTACACCACCACGCAGGACCACGCGTACATCAACGGCAACAACGGCAACAACGCCGCGGCGCCGATTCAGACAAACCCGAACCAGCTGCTGTTCCCGCTCGACGAAACCAGAGTGTGGCAGGCGCGTCTGACGGGCAACTACAAGCTGCCGCTGCACTTCGATGTGTCCGGCACGCTGAACGTCTACAACGGACTGAACGGACAGCGGACCGGGGTCTTCGTGCTGCCCAACGCCGGTTCGATTACTATTCCGATGGAGCCGTTCGGCTCCACCCAGGGACCGGTGCGCGACCTGTTGAACCTGCGTTTCGCGTGGGTGCTGAAAGGCAGGAACTTCATGCTGCGGCCGAACCTCGAGATCCTGAATGCGACCAACTCCGCCGCGCCGTGGAGCATGACGTTCACCTCCGGCCCGCGCTACGGCTACTACAACACGATCGACACGCCGCGCATCGCGCGCTTCGGTGTCATCTATGAGTTCTAGATGGCTTCTCGTCGTCTGTGCGCTGCTGCTCGCGGGACCGGCGTCCGCGCAGACGTCGACGGTTCCGGGTGAGCTCGCGGTCGAGCCGCCCACGCTCGTGTCGCTCGGATTCGACTGGAAGATCTCGGGCGACGACAACCGGAACGCGAAAGTGGACGCCGCGTACCGGAAGAAAGGCGAGACGCAGTGGCGGCAGGCGTTGCCGCTGCTGCGCCTGCAGCGCGAGCAGATCAACGGTCGCGTCGGCGGTCCCAGTTTCACCGACGCGAGCAATGCGGCGTTCAACGCCGCGGAAATCTCCGCGCGCACGCCGCCCGCGCCCGCCGCCGCGGGCGCAGCGGGCGCTGGCGGCGGCCGGGGAGGCGGTGGCGAGACGGGTCCGTTCGCGTTCAGCCCGTTCTCGTATACCGCGCCGAACATGTTCTCTGGGAGCGTGTTCGATCTCCAGCCGGACACGGAGTATGAAGTTCGTCTCGTGCTTTCCGATCCGGATGGCGTGCGAGGCGACGCCCAGAAAATCGTGACCGCGCGCACGCGCCCGGAGCCGCAGCCGGCTGCCGGCGGCAAGACCTATCACGTCTATCCCGTCGGCTACGAAGGCGCGAGACAGGAGCCGTCGTTCACCGGCCTGATGGCGGCGTACTACATGGGCGCCGCGCATTTCGACTATCAGAACGCGTATCCGCCGCGCGTGCTGCCGGGCGACACGATCCTGGTGCATGCGGGGCTGTACGTGAGCGATCGCTTTCACTACATGAACGGCGCGCCGCGTCCGGGCTACCTCGCGCTGGCGACGGTGTTCGACGGCACGTACTACCTGACGCAGAGCGGCACCGCTGACAAACCGATCGCGATCAAGGGCGCGGGCGACGGGGAAGTGATCTTCGACGGCGCCGGCGCGCAGAATCTCTTCAATCTCATGGGCGGGAACTACAACTACTTCGAGGGCATCACGGTGCGCAACACCAACGTCGCGTTTCTGCTCGGCATCAAGGGCATCGCCGGGTCGAGCGGTTTCACGCTGAAGCGCTCGAAGCTGTACGACGTCGGCCGCGCGATTCAGGACGACTGGTCGGGCTCGAAGAATTTCTACATCGCCGACAACACGTTCATCGGCCGGCACGATCCCGACAAGATGATGGGGTGGAATGGCGCCATCTGGCAGCAGTTCCCCGGCTACCCAGAACTGCTCATCTCGGAGTACGCGATCAAGGTCTACGGCCAGGGCCACGTCGTCGCGCACAATTACATCGCCAACTGGCACGACGGGATCGACATCGCCACGTACGGCAATCCCGACGGCACGCCGAACGAACTGCCTGATCGGTTCCCGATGTCGATCGATTTCTACAACAACGACATCTACAACATGGGGGACAACTGCATCGAGACCGACGGCGGCGGCCGGAACATCCGCGTGTTCCGGAACCGCTGCTTCAACACGGCGGCGGGCGGCCTCAGCGCCCAGCCGCTCTACGGCGGCCCGGTCTACTTCTTCCAGAACCTCGTCTACAACGGACCGGGGAGTGGATCGCTGAAGTTCGTGTCGACGCCGGCGGGCATTCTCACGTATCAGAACACGTTCATCGGCGAAGCGAGCGTCGCGGGTCCGGCCGCGAACGAACATTTCCGGAACAACCTGATTCTCGCGCAGGGCGCGACCGGTCCGGTGTTCACCGTCGGGACCTTCACGAATTATTCGACCTCCGACTACAACGGCTTCCGTCCGAATCCCAATGCCGAGGTATCGTTCCAGTGGAATTCGCCGGCGGACGGCGTGGCGGCGGAATACGTCAAGCCGCCGATCGCGCGCCGCTTCAAGACACTGCGAGAGTACAGCGAGGCGACGGGCAAGGACACGCACAGCGTGCTGATCGATTACGACGTATTCGTCAACGTGACCATCCCGGACATGAAGGATCCGCAGCGCCTCTATGATCCGGCGCGGTTCGATTTCCGGCTGAAGCCGGGGTCGGCGGCCGTGGACGCGGGCGTGGTGCTGCCGAACATCAACGACGGATTCACCGGTCGCGCGCCGGATCTCGGCGCGTTTGAACTGGATCGGCCGCTGCCGCACTACGGGCCCAGGCCGGTGGCCGGCGCGAAGCCTGCGACGAGCCAGGCTCGACCGTGAACGAAGGGTTCCCGTTCCGAGCAGTGAAGCTCGATCCGCAACGAAGGAGAGCGCACATGGCCCCATCCGACATCTCAGCGGCCCGTCGGAATTTTCTCCGACTGCTGGCCGCCAGTCCGCTCGTGTCCGCCATCGGCCTGCCTGCCGTGCTCGAGGCGCTGCAGCAGGCGAAGCCGCTCGCCAGGAAGAAAGTCACTCCTCCCGTCGCTGTTACGCCCAAGGACGCGCTCATTACCGCGGCCTCGGAAGCCGTCGACGTCATGGACTTCGAGGCGGTCGCGAGGAAGAACCTCCTCCCGGCGCACTGGGCGTACATGGCCACCGGCGTCGACGAGGATGCGACGATCAAGGCCAACCACGAGGGCTTCTCCAGATACCAGCTTCGCATGCGGCCGCTCGTCGACTTCAGCAAGCTCGACATGTCGATTCAGCTCTTCGGCCGGAAATGGGACACGCCGATCGTGCTGTGTCCGGTCGCGGCGCAGAAAGGGTTTCACACGGAAGGCGAGAAGGGCACCGCGAAGGCCGCGCGCGCCAAAGGTCACTTGATGTGTCTCTCGAACCAGACGTCCACGTCGGTCGAGGACGTCAACGCCGCGCGGGGCGAGCCGGTCTGGTTCCAGCTCTACGCGCGGCCCGACTTCGCGGGCACGACGCAGATCGTCAAGCGCGCGGAGGCGGCTGGATGCCCGGTGCTCGTGTGGACCGTCGATTTGATCGGCGGCAGCAACCGCGAAACGCTGCGGCGCGGCGAGGGCCCGCTCGGCGTGAGAGCGCCGTTCTGCAAGGAGTGCCACGAAGGCCGTGTGGTTCCGATGGCGCAGGGCCTGCCGATCGGCGGGAACATCGAGCGCGGCGGCGGCGGCGTGTTCACGTGGGACTACATCAAGCGCCTCCGCGACATCACGAAGATGAAGCTGTTCGTGAAGGGCATTCAGACCGGCGAGGACGGCGAGCTGGCGATCAGGAACGGGCTCGATGGCGTCTGGGTGTCGAATCACGGCGGGCGTGCCGGAGAAAGCCTGCGTCCGACGATCGACTCATTGCCAGAAGTGGCGGCGGCGATCGGCGGGCGCATGCCGGTGATCGTCGACAGCGGCGTCAGGCACGGCACCGACATCTTCAAGGCGCTCGCGCTCGGCGCGACGGCGGTGGGCGTCGGCCGCCCGCAGGTCTGGAGTCTTGCGGCGTTCGGGCAGGAAGGCGTCGAGGCGATGCTCGACATTCTGCGACGCGAGCTGCAGATGACGATGCGGCAGACGGGCGCGACGTCGATCGACAAGATCACGCGCGCGTCGATCATCGACCGCATGCGGCTCGGCTGACGCGCGGCGCGGCTCTTTAGGAGGAGATCTCATGCTGGTGCGCGGAAGAATCAGTGTCCTGGTCGTCGCGATGGTGTGCGCCGTGCTGTCCGCACAGGCGCCCTCTGCCGGGCAAAGCACGGCGACTGTCACCATTTCTGGAACGTCGACGGTCCGGAACTGGTCCTGTCCCGCCGAGGCCGCCGTCAAGGTGACGGCGGGGAAGCCGGGCGCCGCGGCGCCAGGATTTCCCGATGGTGTGCAGAGCGTCGCGTTCACGGTGCCCATCAAGGCGATCGAGTGCGACAACGACACGATGAACGAGCACCTGCGCACGGCGCTCAAGGAGAAAGCCTACCCGCAGATTGCGTATCGCATGAGCAAGTACGCGATGGCGGGTAGCGGCGCCGCCACGGTCACGGGACAGCTGACGATTGCCGGCGTGACGCGGCCGGTCACCTTCGACGTGAAGCTCACGCCGTCCGCGAATGGCCTGCGCAGCCAGGGCGAGACGAATATCGACATGACCCAGTACGGCGTTACGCCGCCGAAGGTGCTGCTCGGTCAGCTGATCGTCGGCAGGATGGTGCGTGTGAAATTCGACGCGATGCTGCAGCCGGCGCCGTAGACGGGGGAGCGCCCGGCCCTGCCTCGGCAGGCATTCGGCGCGCCTGCGCCTATGCCGGCTTCTTGCGGCCGAGCGACTGACAGTACACAACGAGGTACTCGATCTGCTGATGCGTGAGACTGCGTCCCCACGGCGGCGACAGTGGCGACCGGCCAACGGCGGCGCTCCCTTGCGTGATGACGCTGGTGAGGTACGTCACGTCTTGGGGGCTCTTGGGACCCGTCAAGTCAGGCGGCGGTGGCTCGAGGTTCGAGGCGTTCTGGCCGTCTCCACGCCCTTCATCACCGTGGCAGGTTGCGCAGTACCGCAGGAAAAGGTGCTGACCCTGGCTCTCGCGGTACGTCAGATCGCCGCCACGTTCCTTCGCGCGAATCGCGTCGAGCATCGGATCGCCCGGCTGCGATGCCGGACCGGTGCGGCACGCCGCCGACGCGGCGAGCGCCAGCACAGCGACGGCGAGCGTGTGCAACGTCCGCGGGGTCATGGCGTGTTCCCTCCGCGCGTTCTATCGGCACCGCTGCCGCTCAGGTACGCGGTGAGCGCCCGGGCGTCGGCGGGCGACAGGCCATAGTCGGGCTGCAGCGTGTCGGGCCTGTAGGTCTGCGGCTTCGAGAGCCACGCGGCGATCCACCCGGGCTTCAGCCTCGCGCCGGTGGTCGAGAGCTCCGGCCCGACGTACCCGCCTTTCGTTCCAAGCTGGTGGCACGCCTGACATCCCAGCCGCCGGTACAGTTCCTGGCCGCGGCGCACCTCCACGGCCGTGAAGCGGGCATCGTACCGTTCGAGGCTGTCGTCGACGAAGACGTCGGCGAAGTACTCGGCGATCGTCTTTGCCTCGTCTGGCACCATGTGAAAGACGGGCATCCGCGCCTCGACGCTCACGCGCACGGCTCCGGGGTTGAGCAGGTACTTCGCGACGTAGTCGCGGCGGAGCTGACTGCCGATGCGATCGAACGGCACCGTCGACAGGTCGCCGCCGTAGCCGTTGACGCTGTGGCAGCTCAGGCACCTGTAACGATCGACGAGCTCGCCGAACGCGCCGCCGGGCCGATACGGCGCCGGCGCCGGGCGGCGCACCACGTAGGACGCCGGCAGATCGGCCTTTCGAATGCTCGCCAGCGCGAGCGCGATCTGCGCGGCGTCGGCCGGGCTGAAGCCGAAGGTCGGCATCGACGACGGCTGGCCGAGCGTGTCGGGCAGCAGCACTTTGAGAAAGATGTAGTTGTCGGTGGTGTGGCGGACGATGTTGCTGCCGTACGGCAGCTCGTCGGGATCGCGATCGGCGATGCCCGCGAGGCTCGGCCCGATGCGGCCGGTGTCTTTGAACCCCGGCAGCCGATGGCAGCTGGTGCACCCGCGCCGCTCGAAGACGGCGCGTCCCTCCGCCACCAGGCGTGCGTCCTGATAGGTCACCGGCGGCGGCTCGGTCGCGGCGGCGGCGGAGCCGTATTCGTCGAAGAGAAACGACGTGAGATCCCGTAACTGCTCGTCCGTAAGGCGATACTGCAGCATCGGCGTATCCGGCTGGACGCGATGCGGATCCTTCAGGTAGCTGAACAGCCAGTCGCGCTGGACCTTGTCTCCGATCTTCGTCAGCTCCGGCCCCATCGTGCCGCCGCGTCCGTTGACGGCATGGCAGCTGACGCAGCGAAGCTCGCCGAACAGCGCGCGGCCGTTTGCCGCGTCCGCCCGCTTCCAGTCAATGCCGGTGCTGTCGAGCGGCGGTTGCGCGCGCTGCGACAGCAGGAACGCCTGCAGGCTGGTGATCTCCTGCGTCGACAAACGGAAGTTGCCCATCTTCGACTGCGGCAGGTAGGCCTTGGGATCGTGCAGCCAGACGGCGAGCCAGCCGGACCGCACTTTGTACCCGATGCTGGCGAGCGAGGGCCCCCGGAACGTCAGGCCCTCGAATCCTGGAATCTCGTGGCAGCTGAAACAGCCGAACTCCACGATCAGGCGCCGGCCCTGGGCGAGCCGCGGCGCGTCGGGCGGATCAAGCGCGCGGTGGCACGCCCCGCAGTTCGCCTCGATCGTCTCAAGCGGCCGCATCGGCCTGGAGACGAAGGGCTGCGGCTGGTGCGCGGCGTTGGTGTAGTCGGTCGCCCCGCCCTGGCCGTCGTGACACGGCGTGCAGCCGAATCGATCGGCGGGATGGGTCGACAACCACGTCCCGGGGTGCGTCGCGAACGGCGCCGGCACGGCGGCGAACGCGGGATCGTCGATGCCCAGGTGACACGTGCCGCAGCGGTCGATGCGTCCGAGATCCGGCAGCCAGATCTGGCGCAGTCCGCCGACGCTCGCGGCCTGAGCGAGCTGGTGCGGGTTCTTGACGGACGCCTGGAGGCGCCCGAACCGCGCCTGCGTCGACCGCCATTCGGTGGTGCCCTCGTGGAGCAGCACCCACGAGAAGATCAACAGGAACGCGACGCCCAGGCATGCGAACACGACGTGGAGCCGCGGCGGCGCGACGTTCTTCACTTCCATGGCCAGACCCACGCCCAGTTCTGGCCTCGGAACAGCGTGCCGATGAGCGTGAGCGCGACGAAGACCGCCGCCAGCGCGGTGAACACGCCGTTGGCGACCCGCCGCTCGGGCGCAAACCACCGGCCCGCGCCCGCCTTGCCGCGGTCGACGTACGGCAGCGCCAGCAGCGCAACGACGATCATCGTCGGCACAATCACGCCGCCGACGAGCGCCGAGTAATGCACCAGCTCCTGCAGGCCCAGGAAGTACCACGGCGCTTTCGCCGGATTCGGCGTGCGCGTCGGATCCGCGATCTCCTCGAGCGGCGCCATGAACACCAGCGAGACGACGTGGAGCGTGATGATGACGCCCAGCGCCACCAGCAGCTCGCGGTACAGCAGGTGCGGCCACGCGAACACTTCGTCGTTCGGATCGCGCGACTCGACCGACGCGCGGGGACGTTTGCTGAGCGCCATCAGCCCGTAGGTCTTCGTCGACGCCGGGAACACGCCCGCCGCCTCTTCCTCCGTCGAGGTTCGTATGTCGGCGCCGCTCAGCCCATCCTTGCGCACCCGCCAGACGTGCAGCGAGATGAGCATCAGCATCGCGAGCGGAAGCATCACGCAGTGCAGCACGTAGAAGCGCAGCAGCGTCATAGGACCGATGACGTGACCGCCGAGCAGCAGGAACTTCACGCGATCGCCGACCACTGGCGCGTACGCCGCGATGTTGGTGCCGACGGTAATAGCCCAGAACGCCAGTTGATCCCACGGGAGCAGGTACCCGGTGAACGACAGCCCCAGGGTCAGCAGGAGCAGCACCACACCGACGACCCAGTTGAACTCGCGCGGCGTCTTGTACGAGCCGGTCCAGAACACGCGGCACATGTGCAGGAACACGATCAGGACCATGGCGTGCGCCGACCAGCGGTGGATGTTGCGAAGGACGATGCCGAAGGTGACGACGAACTGCAGGTCCTTCATGCTGCGGTACGCTTCGGGCGGGTACGGAACGTAGTAGAGCATCAGCGCGAGACCCGTCACCGAGAGCACCACGAAGAGGATTCCGGCGATCAACCCCAGCGCGAACGTGTAGGTCGGCTTGAGCGCGTGACGGCTGACACGCGCCGGGTGGATGTGCAGGAACAGGCTCGAGATCATCGCGGCGGCGCGATCCTTGTCGGTGACCGGCCAGCCGACGCGGCAGACGGACCGGCGGACCGCGTCGAGCCAGTTCGCCACCCGGTTCCGCCGTGGTTCGCTCACTGCGGTCTCCATCTCAGGCTCTCAGCCGGAAGGCGGGGCCGACTTGCCGATCCAGATCGACGACGAGCTGCGTGTGCGGCGAGAGGCTCAGCGCGTACCAGGCGAGCGGGCTCGGCGCCGGTCCGTGGACGACCTGGCCGTCCTCGTCGAACTGGCTGCCGTGGCACGGACACGCGAACCCGGGTCCGCCGCGCTTCACGTTGCAGCCCAGGTGCGTGCAGATCGACGAGATCGCGTAGAACCCGTCGGCGCTGTTGAACACGTAGAGGCGCCGGTCGGGTAGAAAGGTCACCGAGCCGGGAGGAAAGTCCTGCGGCGATCCGATGTCGAACCTCCGCGACGGCTCGTAGAGGACGTTCGGCACCAGAAACCGGAAGGTGGCGCCGAGAAAGCCCAGCGTCGCGGCGCTGATGGCCATGCAGCCGACGGCGAAGATGCCGCGCCGCACGCCATCCGGAATTTCCCGCGGCGCGGTCCGTTCGTTCGTCATGCCCGCCCCCCGCTCATCGATTCGTGGTACAGCCCGAGCGCGGTTTGTGGCGACTCGTCGATTTCGAGCGCTTCCATCGTGATCGCGCCGGTCGGGCAGCGCTCCGCGCACAGGCCGCACCGGATGCACCGCGCCTCGTCCTTCACGATCGCGCCCATCTCGCCGCCGGCGCTCATGGCGTCGGCGACCGCCGCAATCTGGGCGCTCGCGCGCAGGCGCGACGCCGGGACGAGCGCCAGGCACGCTTCGGGACAGATCTCCACGCAGCCGCTGCACAGAATGCACTTCTCCGAGTCGAAGATCGTCTCGACGTTGCACCACAGGCACCGCGACCCCTCCAGCCGCGCCTGCTCCTCGCTGTAGCCCTGCTCCACTTCGCGAAAGCCGGTCCGCCGCGCGACCGACAGCACGGGGACGGTCTGGCGCGGGATCCGGTCGTACCGGTCCCCGGCGCGGTTCAGTGCGATCGGCCGGAAGCGCGCGTGCGCGCGCGGGACGGTTCCGCCGCCGAGCGACTCGTGTATCGCGAGCGCCGCCCGCTTGCCGTCGGCTTCGGCCTCGATCACGATACGCGGCCCGAACGCCATGTCGCCGCCGCAATAGACGCCGGGCATCGTCGTCGCGAGCGTGCGAGGGTCCACGGCCACGAGCCCGCGCGGCGTGATCTGGATGTCGGCGTCGGCCGCCAGGCAACTCGTATCGGGCTGCTGGCCGACGGCCAGGATGATCGTGTCGGCCTCGACACGCCGCTCGGTGTGCGGGGTGAACGACGGATTGAATCGGCCGTTCGCGTCGAACAGCGACGCGACATCGAGCGTCTCGAGGCCGACGACGTGTCCGTCGCGCCCGAGAATCGCCTTCGGCCCGAGGCCTGGGAGAAGCGCGATGCCTTCCTCCTCGGCCTCGCGCACCTCGTCGGGATGCGCCGGCATCTGCGCGCGCGCTTCGAGCGAAACCAGCTGCACGTGCCGAGCGCCGAGGCGCAAGGCCGTTCGCGCGGCATCGATGAACGCGTTGTCGTAGCCCCACGTCTGCAGCAACTGCTCGGCGCCGCCCGGCAGCTCGGGCGGACGCTCGGAGGCGGCGTACCGGAGGGCGGTTCGCGCGACGTCGATGGCGACGTTGCCTCCGCCGATGACGATCACACGCTCGCCGAGCGCGACGCGGTACCCCAGGTTGGCGTTCAGCAGGAAGTCGACGCCGTTGATGACACCGTCGAGATCCTTCCCGGGTATGTTCAGATCGCGGCCGCGCGTCGCGCCGAGCGCAAGGAAGACCGCCGCGTACTCGTTGCGGCGCAAATCGCCGACGGTGAAGTCGCGGCCGAGCCGCCACTCGAGCTTCAACTCGACGCCGAGCGACAAGATCTGGTCGACCTCCGCGCGGATCAGATCGCGCGACAGCCGGTACTCGGGCACGCCCTGATAGAGCATGCCGCCGACGACCGGCGCGGCGTCGAACAGCGTCAGGCGGTAGCCGAGCAGCGCGAGGTCGTGCGCGCAGCTCAAGCCGGCCGGGCCGGCGCCGACGACCGCCACCCGCGCGGCGCCCTCCGCGCCCGTGCGGGCGAGTTGCAGCGGCTTCAGGACGATCGGCGGGGCGCCGAGCGCGTGTTCCACGCCGTGGCGCTCGGTCAGCGTCCGCTTGAGCGCGCGAATCGAGATCGGCTGATCGATGACGCCGCGCCGGCACTTCGATTCGCAGGGGTGCGCGCAGATGCGGCCGCAGATCGAGGCCAGCGGGTTCGGCGCGCGCGCGATCCGATAGCCGCGCGCCGAGTCGCCTTCGGCGACGGCGCGGACATAGCCGCCGGCGTTGGTGCGCACCGGGCATGCCGTGCGGCACGGAACCAGGTTGAGGAAGTACTGGAAGTCCGGCACGACCGCCGAGTACTCGCGGGCCGCCACGTCAGCCTCCCGTTACCGTCCGAGCGTGAAGTCGACCGTTGCCGGCTTGTCCGCCCCGACCGTCACCGGTTTCGGCTGCGCCTTCGCTTTTGCGTGCCAGACGCCGAGCGTGTACGCGCCCGGCGGCACGTTGACGATCTCGTAATGTCCTTCCTTGTTGGTCACCGCGAAGAACGGGTTCTGCAGCACGACGACGAACCCTTCCATCTCGGGGTGGACGCGGCACAACTGCGTGTAGACGCACGGCGGCTTCAGGCACGTGGCGAAGACGTGGTCCTTGGTCTGCCCCTGCGGCCACGTGCCGAGGTTGTACTTCTCGTTGTCGGGCGAGAAGACGTTGTGCGGCGTCGGGTCGCTGTTCAGGAACTTGACCGTCGTGCCGGCGACGACCGGAAGCACGTGCGGGATGAACTGCATCTTCCGCTGATCCATCTCCACGGGCTTGGCGGCCGGGAACGTTCCGGCCGCCTGCTGGATATAGACGACCGCGTCGGCACCGGACGCGAGGCCCGTGACTTTGACCGTGCCCGAAATGGCGCTTCCCGCGGCGCCCAGCGGCGCGTTGGGCGCGACGAGGGCTGCAGCGACGACGGCGGCACCGAGAAACGTCGAATGGCGGATCATGACGGAACTCCCTCCGGGCGTCAGAACGCGAATCGCAGCAGCGCGTTCAGCGAGTGGTTGTCGCCCTGGCGCAGATCGCGCTGGTACTCCACCATGACCTTCACGTTCGCGCGAATCAGCGCGCTCGCGTTGAACACGCCGGTGCGCAGGCTCGGCACGGACGGATCGGCCGGCGTGACCGTCTCGTACCGGAACGATCCCTGGAGCCACGGGTAGAAGAGGTAGTCCGCCTGCGTGAACCACGCGTGGAAGTCCGGCTCGACCGTGCCCAGGCGCGCGGCCGTCTCCGCATCGAACGTCTGAAGCGAGTCGCTCCCGTGCAGGTAGACGCCGAACACGTTCAGGTCCTTGAAGAAGAGGCTCGCGTAAAGGCCGGTGCGCAGGAAATGCGCGTCCTGAATGTTCGTGTTCAGGCCCTCCTCGGTCGTGACGGGGAAATTGATGTTGCTGGCGTCGCCGCGGTACGCGAAGACGCCGAGGCGCAGCGAATCGTCCCGCCAGTTCTTCTCCGGCGCCGGACGGCCGCCCATGTCGCCGTCGAGCCCCATGCCGCCGATCTTGTAGTCGAAGCGCGCGTAGACGTCCTTCGCGTTGTTGCCGTCGAAGCGGCCCGTCGTGTCGGTGGGACTCGGCCCCACGCCGTTGACGACACCCGCCACCCACAGCGCGCGGTGGTTGATCATCCCGTAGCCCTCGATGCCGCGCACCCGATCGGGCAGGGCGATCGGCGACGGGCTCACGTCGCCCGCGAGGCCGGTGCCGCCATTGATGCCGATCGGGTTGTAGGCGAACACCGAATCGATGGCGGCGTCGGTCGAGATCCACATCTCCTGGAAGCCGTCGGCGACGTTGGGCGCGAACTTGCCCAGGCGGAAGTGGAAGAGATCCTCGGGACCGAACGGCGAGTCGAAGTCGACGCGGGCGTGCTCGAGCTCGACCGTCACCGACCCGTTGGGGTTCTCGCTGAACGTCATCTCGGCGAGGTAGGAGACGTGGTCGCCCAGCGTTCCGGCCCCGAAGATGTTCACCTCCCGCGGGAACTGGAGATCGTTCTTCACCGATGTCACGGTCCCATCCTCGTTGAGCGTCGAGGCGTTGACGTCACCGAGCTTGACGTTCACGGCGAGTGGAACCGCGCTCGAGATTTCGCCGGGCCAGACCGAATCCGGCCACAGCTGCTTGTAGGCGGGCGCGCCGAGACTGACCGGCGGCTCCTTCACCATCTCCGCCGTCTCGCCCGGCATGCGGTAGCCGCGCAGCCGGAAGGCCTCGCCGAACGCGTTGAGCTTCGGAAAGACGATGTGGCACGTCTGACAGCTCGTCTGGTACTTCCGCGCGAACGCCGGGACGGCGAGCGCCGTCGATTCCGTGGCGGCGAGAACCAGCAGCGCAAGGACCGCGCGCGCCACGAAGTGGTACGCCGAGAGTCGCTGAAACATGATTGCCCCCAAGGAAACTCGCCCTCACAACGAGAGCAGCATCGGAGTGGGCAAGAAGCAGGCCGGCCAACCGAGGCGCGGTCGGCGCGAATTCGTTCGGGATCCGAGCGATCGTTGGTGGGGTCCGCGCGCGTGGCGCGCGCGGTGTCTGTCAGACCTTCTGACAGTCGACTGCTAGGTGCTTTCCTATCATCCGTTTGGGTGCTGTGCCTGAGAATCGGACAATTCGACGGTCACGCCCAGCTCGTGCAGCTTGCGATAGAGCGTGTCGCGCGAGATGCCGAGCATCTGCGCGGCCTTGCTCTTGTTGCCGTGCGCCTGCTGCAGCGCCTCTCTGATCGCCCACTTCTCGAGATCGTTGAGGTTGAGCGGTACGCCCGTCGCATCACTGGTCCGGTTTCCGACCGGCGCGCCGCGACGCCGCAACCAGGCACGGAGATCTTCCGCACGAATCGTGGCGCGATCGGGAGGCAGCACGACGGCGATGCCTTCCAGCATGTTTTCGAGCTCGCGGACGTTGCCGGGGAACGCGTAATCCGCCAGCACGTCGAGCGCCTGCGGATCGATCCCTTCGATGTGCCGCACACCACGGCCGCGCATCACGCCGAGAAAATGCGCGAGTAGGAGCGGCAGGTCTTCGCGCCGCTCGCGCAGCGGTGGAATCTCGATGACCAGCACGGAGATCCGGAAGAACAGATCCTGTCGCATCCGGTTGTCGCGCATTTCCGCCAGGCTGCGGTTGCTCGCGGCGATGATCCGCACGTCGACGCGGCGGCTCTCCAGTCCGCCCACCGGACGGACGTCTCCGTCCTGCAGCACGCGGAGCAGCTTGGCCTGGACGTCGAGGGGCAGCTCGCCGATCTCGTCGAGAAACAGGCTTCCGCCGTGCGCGGCCACGAACAACCCCGCATGATCGGCGAACGCGCCTGAAAAGGCGCCGCGCCGGTGGCCGAAGATTTCGCTTTCGACGAGGTCCCGCGGCAAGGCGGCGCAGTTGATCGGCACGAACGGCCGCTTCGATCGTCGGCTGTTGGCATGTATAGCGCGCGCGATGAGCTCCTTTCCGGTGCCGGTCTCGCCGACAATCAGCACCGGTGTGTCGCTGCGAGACGCGGCATTCGCTCGATCGAAAACGGCGCGCATGCGTGTCGAACGGCTGACCACCCGCTCGAATCCGTAACGCGTGGCGACGAGCTGATCGAGGTTCTCGACCCGGTCGCGCAGTTCGGCCGCTTCAAGGATCCGCGCGACCTCCTTCAGCACGAGCTCTTCCGAGTACGGAATCGGCACGAAGTCTTCGGCGCCGCGGCGGATCGACTCGGCGGCGTGCTCGACTGTCGGGTGCGCGCTGAGCAGGAGGACCGCCACGTCCGGCCGCTGCTGTTTGATGGCGTGCAGCAGGTCGAGCGCCGTGGAGTCGACAGAGATCTCGCCGATGATAACCAGGCGCAGATTCTCGTCGCGGGTGACCTCGGCGAGAACGGATGGCCGCGCTCCGGCGCCGATGGCCGGAGCGTGCTGGGAGAGCAGGCCCGCGAGCGCGGCGTTCAGGTCGCGATCATCGGATGCGATGAGAATACGCGAGGCAGCGTTTGAGCCAGCAGACACGTTGCAGTGGGGAGTATGCTGCGGCAATTGTACTTCCCGCTGGCTGTTCCGTTACGAACTCGTAAGCGACCGGGTCAGACTGAGGGCGGCGCGCGGAAAGCAATTCCTGGCGCCACGACGCGGACGGCGCGCCCGGCCGGATGCGCGCGACAGCCATTACAATCATGCCGTTGACCGATCGCGTCGGAGGCTCTTGAGCGCCGGATTCTCGGATATGGCGATGGCGCCGATGGCCGGAACGGTGTCGCGCTCGTCGACGTGAAGGACGAATGAAATCCCCAGGGTTCCTTTCTCTCGTGACGATCGTGGCCGAGATCGCGCTGGCGGGCGCGACGACATCCACGCAGAGCCGCGTCGAGCCTGTCAACGACCTGCCGAATCCGTTTCGCCCCATTGAAAACTACTTCAAGCTGGCCGAGGGGCGCTGGTGGAACTCGACGAGCGCCGTCGATGTCGACGCCGACGGCACTTCCATCTGGGTCGCCGAACGCTGCGCCGAAAACAGTTGCTCCGATTCCAAGCTGAACCCCGTGCTCGAATTCGACGAATCGGGCAATCTGATCAGAAGATTCGGCGAGGGAATGTTCAATATTCCGCACGGCATCCACGTGGATCGCGACGGGAACGTCTGGGTGACCGACGTGCAGGGACCAGACGGCCACGACGCCAACCGTAACGGCAAGGGGCACACGGTCTACAAATTCAGTCCCGACGGGAAAGTGCTGTTGACGCTGGGACGACCGGGCGTGGCCGGCGACGGCACCGGTGGACTGCTCAACGGGCCGAGCGATGTGGCGACCGGACCGAACGGCGACATCTTCGTGGCGGATGGTCACAGCGAGGATGGCCGCGACGCTTCAGCCGCGATGGTCGCGCGCATCGTGAAGTTCACCAAAGCCGGCACGCTCGTCAAATCCTGGGGCAGGACCGGCTCGAAACCCGGCGAGTTCAGCAGTCCGCACGGCCTGGCGTTCGATTCGCGCGGGCGGCTGTTTGTCGCGGATACCGGCAACAACCGCCTCCAGATCTTCGATCAGGATGGGCGATTCCTCGCCGAGTGGACCCAGTTCGGGCGGCCGAGCGGAATCTTCATCGACAAGAACGACATCTTGTATTGCGCCGATTCGGAGTCGGGTGAGCCATCGCATCCGGGCTGGAGACGGGGGATTCGCATCGGGAGCGCGCGAGACGGACGCGTCACGTATTTCATTCCGAACGTGGAGCCCGAGCCGAAGCCGGCGGGCAGCGGGACCGTCGGCGTCGCGGCGGACGCGGCGGGCAACGTGTACGGCGCCGCCGTCAACGCGGGCGCGCAGGCGTTGACGAAGTACGTCAAACGGTAAAAACGCTGCCACGGAGTTCACGGTGTTGAGCGGAGTGTTGAGCACGTAGGGCGGGTCCTTACGTGCGCTTGCCGGCCGCGATCGATTCAGGCGTGCGCGACGACGGGTTCGCGATCTTTGCCGCCTCGGGATTCCCGCCAAAGCGCGGCATCGTCGGCGGCGTGGTGACCTGGCCGAGGACGAAGATCGCGGCGAGCGCTATTCCGGTCTGAATCCGAAACATTCGACGAGGTACTCCGGATAATCCGCGTGCAGCAACAGGAACAGCTGGTTGACGAGGTTGAGGCCCCGCTGGACGGCGTACGCCTCGTGCCGTCCCCGCACGTCGAGCGCCAGCGAGAAGGCGCCGCGGCGGATCGCGCAGGTCACGCGCGCGCGGCGCCGGTCGATGCGCCGATGCGCTGGAACGGCGCCGGTCGTGTGATCGTCGAGCATGTCCTTCAGCCGCGCGCCCAGGCCGGGGTAACGGCCGACGCCCGGCAGCAGGCTCCGAAAGTCGAGCCGATGCGACTTCGCGTGGTACGTGATCGTTATCGGCTGGCGCGTCAGCCAGGTGAATCGGAAATGACGCCGCCCGTTCCGATCGGGAAGAATCGAGAATCCGCGGAACACGCCGCGCGCGGCGTAGCGCTGCAGCGCGGCCGAGACGGCCTCTGTTCCATGATCGACGGGCATCGAGTGGCGCGTCCCTCCCGAATCAGTACCAGACGCATTGACGAGATCCAGCGCAGAAACCGCTGAACCCGTAGAGACACTCGGCCAGCGCGCCTGTGGCCACGAAGGCACGAAGGTACAAAGAAGAACGAAGAGGATTAAGGGCCACAGAGTCACCGAGACACAGAGATGTTCGACGCGGGCGGCCTGCAGAGCAGGCCGCGCTGGTCAGCCGAACGCCGGCGTGCAAACGACGACACCCGCCATCCCCTCGTCGCTTGCACACCGGCATCCGGCCGACTGACGCCGCTTCGCGGCGCCGCGTCGAACACAGCTCTCAGATGTCTTATCTCCGTGCCCCTGTGGCTCTGTGGCCCATTTCCCTCCGTGTCCTCGGTGTCCTCCGTGGTGGCATTTCACGAGCCACTAGTGATAGTAGGACATCACGCCGGGCTCGATCTTGCCGATCGATCCTGGCGGATACTTCGCGCGATCCCAGAATTCCTTCTTGCCCTGACAATTGATGAGCGACGGCCGGCCTTCCCTGACGGCCACCTGATAGGCCCGCTCGAGCGCCGGACGGAACTCGGCCGGCTTCTGCACGTACTCGCCGTGCCCGCCGAGGGCTTCCGCCACTTTGTCGTAGCGCAGGTTCTCCTGGAAGAGATGGATGGGCAGCGCGTACGGCTCGCGCGCCGCCTGCGTCCACGTGCCCCAGGCATTGTTGTTGTAGACGATGACAATCACCGGCAGCTTGTGCTTCGCCATCGTGTCGATTTCCATCAGCGTGTAGCCGACGCCCGCGTCGCCCGTCACGCAGACGATCGGGTGGCCTTTGTACGCGGCCTGTACGCCCGCGCCGAGCTGCACGGCCGCCGCCACGCCGACCGCGTAACCCACGTCGGGGCCGATCGCGCCGTACTGATAGGCGCCGTTCATGATTTGCCCGGGCCGGTACGAGCGGAAGAAGCGCCGCGTGTACCGCGCGATGCCGTATCCACCCGACGCGATCGTCGTTTCCTCCTTCGGAATCCTGCCGTTGTACAGGAAGTCGGCGAGCTCTTTGGCGATGACGGCCGGATGGACCGCGTCGCCGTAGCTCAGCGCGGTCCTGTAGTAGGCGAGGTTCTCGTCCTCGAACTTCCTGCGCGCCGCCGCGATCTCCGCGATCCACGAGTCGTGCGACATCTTCGGCGCCAGGTCGGCGAGTGCTTCGAGCGCCGCGCGCTCGTCGCTGACGATGCCGACGTCAATCGGGAGGTTGCGGCCGATGTCCTCGTGCGCCTGATCGATGCGGATGAACTTCGCGTCGGGGCCGAACGCGAACTCGCCAACCGTCGGCATGCAGTGCTGGCCCACGAGCAGGACGACGTCCGCGCTCGCCAGCGCGCCCGGCGCCGCGTTGGCCGAAAGCGGGCTCGCGTCGGAGAACTGACCCTTCATCGCGCCCGATTCGACGACCGGAATCTGTGCCTTCTCGGCGAGGCGCTTCAACGCGTCCCAGCCCTTCGCGTAGAACACGCCGTTGCTCGAGACGACGATCGGGCGTCGGGCCGCCTTCAGGAGATCGAGCGCCTTCGTGATGTCCGCCGGCGACGGGTACGGCCGCGCGTCGGTGCGGTACTTCGTCTTGTCGTAGTAGTACGCCAGCTCGCTCGCGTCCTTGAACTTCGCCGACGCCACTTCGGCCGGAAAGTCGAGGTGGACCGGTTTGGGTACGCCGGTCCGGAGCTGCCGGAAGGCATAGCCCGCGTATTCGTGCACGCGTTTGGGATTGATGAGGCGCTTGCCGTACTTCTTCAGCCCTTCGGTCGTCGGCTGCTGGTACCCGAGCTGGATGCCCGCCTCGGTGTCTTCCTGATACATCGCCATGTTGCTCGCAAGCACCAGCAGCGGCGTCCGCGCCGCGTTGGCGCAGGCAATCGCGCAAATCATGTCAGTGAAGCCGGGGCCTTCGGTGCCGGAGCAGACGGCGAGCTCGCCCGTGCTCCGGATGAAGGCGTCGGCCGCGTGCGCCATGGATCCTTCGTGGCGGCCGCCGAAGGAGGGAATGCCGGTCGACGCGATGGCGTGAATGACCGGGTAATTGCCCGGACAGCAGAACAGCGCCGCCACGCCCTCCTCTTTGCACACGCGCGCGAACACCTGCGCGCCGGTCAGGGGAAAGTCGAGCGTGGGCAGCCCGGTGCCGCGCGCCGCGAATTCGGCGGGAATCCTGATCGGCGGGGCGCCGGCGTCATCAGCGGCCGCCCCTGCAATCGCGCCCGCCGCGCCCGCCGCACTGGCGCCGGCCGCCACCGCGGCTGTTGCGCCGGCTCCGGCGACCGCCTTTTGCAGAAACTTCCGCCGGCTCAAGGCGGCGTGACCGCCGTTCGCGTTTCGCACGGACGTTCTCCTGTTGTTGGCGTTCGACGCGACCGATGATCTCACACCGAGGCGAGCGTGTGGCCAATCTTTTGCGGCGAGCTCTTAGAACACGCCGAGTGCGTTGAACGTCGAGGCCGTGCCGCCCGGCACTCTCGTGAACTGCACGGTGAGGAGGAAGTCCCACCGTTTGCGCTGCGCCGCTTCCCTGGCGACGTCCTCGAAGTACCCGTTGTCGACGAGCGGCACGCCCATCACCGCGATCGAGAGCAGATGGATCGGCCGGTTCTTCGCCTCGCCCGGGACGCCGCCCTCGACGCCGGACGGCTGCACGTCGTTGACCGCGTCGCTGCCGAGCAGCACGATGTCGCGCTGCTTCAGCCACGGCATCGCCGACGCGTGAACCCCCGCGGCTTCGCGCGCGGAGTTCCACGGTCCCAGCGCCGCGCGGCGCGCCCACCGGCCGTTGCGGATGAACACCGCGTCGCCACTGCCGATCTTGACGCTCGCGAACTTCTCCCACGCCTCGAGGTCGGACGCCATGATGGGCGTTCCCGGCTCGAGATAGGGGACGCCTTTCAGCAGCGGCATGTCGACCAGGACGCCGCGGGTGATGAGGCCCGGGCCCATGCGATCGATCGCGTCCTGCTTGCAGCCCTGCTCGTCCAGGTTCTGCGGATGGCCGTTGAAGACGACGTTGATGCCGTTTCGTTCCAGGTTGTAGTGGCACAGCGAGTCGAGGTGCGAGTTCGTGCCGTCATGAATGCCGAACATGATGTTGTCCAGCGCGCCGCGGACCTGGTGCGTCACGGGATCGACGTTCGACATCCAGTGTTTCGTCTCGCCGAAGGTGAAGGTGTCGGCCTCCTTCTTCAGCTCCGCGAACCGCGCCAGCGACACGTAGACGCCGTCTTTCACGAGCCGCAGCGCGCTCAGCGTCTTGTGCGCGGTCACGAGATTCAGCGACCCGCGCTCGTCCTCTTTCCCCCAGCGGCACCAGTTGGAGAGCTCCTTCTCCATCTTGATGACCTGCTCGTAGGGAATCGGCACTTGTCTCGCGGCGACCTTCGGATCGATCGGCGGCGTCTGCCCGCGGCCCGCGGGCGCCTGCCCGCCGGCGCCCGCACCGGACGCGTGGGCCAGACAGATCGCCGTCAGCCCCGCCAATATCGCGGCCGTAAAAAGAGTGCGTGTCTTCACACCAGCCTCCGTTCGCTGTTGGCTATCCCACTTTCACGATCGCGGTCCCGATTCCCACGACGACGGGACTGGCAGGAGCGGCCTCGTCTATCGCCTCGACCACGAGCGCGTACTTGCCCGCCCCCAGCGCGATGCGGAGCCGGGCCGGCGGCGCCTGGGCCGTGGCGCTCAGCGGCGCTTCACCGTTCTGGTCGGTCGTGACTTTCGACCATTCGTCACCGCCCCCGCGCTGACCCTCGAACGGCAGATTCGCCAACGGGGCGTTGGCTTGCGTCAGCACCGTGATTCGATACCGCACGGACGGGAGTTGCGCGCCGTCGGACTGGGCGGTCAACGCGATTTCCGTCTCGGCTTTGGCCTGCCCGTCCGCGAGCACGCCGGGAGCGCCCGTCAGCGTGATCGTGATGGGCAGCGGCGCCTTGACCGCGTCGACGCCGTCCAGCCAGCGATAGACGATGGCCAGTTCGGCGTCGGACGCCAGCATGGACGAGTAGGGCGGCATCTCGCCGCTGGGGAGTCTCACGTAACTGGCGAATCTTCTCAGCGGCAACCTGGTCTTCGCAATCATCCGCCCGGCGCCGCCGGCGCCGGCCTTTCCGTGGCAGTTCCAGCACCCGAGGCGATCGACGTAGACCTCCTCGCCGGACGGCGCCGCCTGTTGGGCGGAGAGCACCGTCAGGAGCGCGAGTACCAGCAGACCGGCCGACGTCGGCGTCTTCATCGATTCCCTCACGCCGAGATCGTGGGAACGGCGTCCCATCCGCCCTTGGGCGCCGGCTGCTTCGCCGCGCTGGTCCCGGAGACAAAACCGTACGCGGCGCCGAGGCACAGGTTCCCGAGGTACGTGCAGTTGTTGAAATTGCCGATATCGACGCCGGCGGCGAACAGCCCCGGGATCGGCAGGCCGCTCCGGTGAAGGACCTGGCCCAGCGTGTTGACGCGGATTCCGCCATGGGTCGACGTGATGCCGGCCTGTCCCAGAATCGCGTAGTACGGTGGCTTGTCGAGCACCAGGCCGTGTCGCACGCTGGTCTTGGGAACGGGCAGGGCCCACGTCTTTCCGTTCCTGGCCGCCTCGTTGTATTCGGTGACGTCGTGCAGGATGGCCTCGGCCGACATCCCGACGCCCCAGTCCTGCATCTGCTTGGCGAGTTCCTGCCAGGTGTCGGCCTTGGCGGTCGGCGCCCCTGACATCTTGTACGCGATGTACTTGTCAATGCCTCCGAGACCGCAGTTCTCGCACGCGTACTGCTTGTAGACGGCATCGTCGTAGACGTAGGCGGCCATCGCATCAGGCTGCCGCGCGACCTCCTGGACGCAGTTCTGTTCGCCTTGACGCGTGTACGTTCTGCCGGTCAGCTTGCCCTGCGCTTCGTCCGTGAAGCGCCGGCCGAACCTGTTCACCGCGACACACCACGGCGAGAAGTACGCGGACCAGTTGGCCATCGGGTTCGTGATCTTTCCGGGCCGGGCCGGCAGCAGATGGCCGTAGAACGAATCGAAGCCGCCGGTCGACGGCTGCGCGCCGAGTTGCATGGCGGCGAAGAACCCGTCACCGAGGAACGGCGGCTTGCGATCGTAGAAGCTCGCGTTGCGCTGACGCAGGCTGCCGAAGTGGCGCGTGATGTGGGTCTGCACCATCGTGGCGTTGGTCATCCATCCGCCGGTGGCGAGCACGACCGACTTGGCGAGGATCCGCGTCAGTCCCTTGGGACCGTCCGCGAGCACCCCGATCACCTCGTTGAGATGGTTGGTGAGGACGCGGACCATGGCCGTTTCGACCAGGACCTTGCCGCCGCCGCTTTCGAGGGTGCGCACCATGAAATTGACCCACATCACGGGCGCGATCGATCGGCCGGCGCCTGCCCCGGAGCCGCCGACAGGGGCGCCGATCGATTCCATGAAGTCGCCCCACTTGTCGACGTTCTCGGAGACCGTCCGCTGCACGTCGGGATCGCCGTCGGGCGCGTTCGCGCGCATGTCCTCGTACTTGCTGTTCGCGACACCGCCCTCGGAATGCGCCGTCGTGCCGCCCGGCTCGTACGCCTTCTCGATGACGATCACGCGCGCGCCGGATTTCTGCGCGCGCACCGCCGCGGTCATCCCGCCGATGCCGCTGCCGACGACGACGACGTCGGTCCGCAGTTCCTGGGTCGTCGGGGCCTGAGCTGCGACCTGCACACGCGGCAGCGTGCTGCCGGCGATGCCCGCCGCCGCGCCGGCCAGGAAGCTCCGCCGTGAAGCCTTCGAACCGCTCTCAACTTGTTTCGCCATGGCGTCACCTCACTGCCAGCGTTTACTCAATCGCGATGATGTGCGCGACGTAGACGTCGTACCCCGGCCCGCACTTGCCTCCGGGCCGGTAGCTGCCCAGGTGCCAGCCGGGTTTGAGCTCCTTGAATCCGGCCACGCCGGAGTAGCTCACCGCCACCTCCGTCGCCGAGGTCGGGATCTTCTGATCCGCTTCTCCTCCGCGCCCGCCTCGTCCGGGCGGCGGCTCGCGATCCACGAGCTCGGCATCCGAAAACCGGACCTCGCCAGAGGCGCAGTCGCCGACTTTCTTCGCGGCCTTTGGCGCGCCCTTGACGACCAGCACCTGCCGCAGGTTCACGATCTTGCCGGCAGGCACGATGATCGTGGCGTTGTCGCCGAGCTGCTGGCCGCCAAGTCCCGCGGGCCACAGGGCGAGAGGAAGGATCGCAGCTCCGAGCAGAATCGACATCTTCTTCATGTCATCGCTCCTTGCACTTTAGAAGTGGACCTGTGCACCGATCGACACGATGCGCGATTGCAGAATGCCGGTGGGAACGTCCAGTTGCGTGCCGTACGTGGTCGAGACCGCCGTGATCGGGTGCGAATTGAGCGCGTTGAACAGGTCGACCTGCAGCTGCCAGTCGCCGCCTTTCGCCAGCGGGAACTTGCGCGTCAGCCGCAAATCGAGCTGGTTCAGGCGCTCCAAGTACTTGCTGCCCGGCAGGATCAGCGGGATGGTTTCCGATTGCCCCTTGGTCAGCGGCGAGTTGGTGGACGTTGCCGTCAGATTCACGTTCAGCCAGTTCGCGTTCGTGGCGCCCGAGCCAAAACTCGTGGTCCCCGGATAGCTCTGGAACACGCCGCTGACGATGAAGCCGTACGCCAGCGGATAGGTCCCGCCGATCTTCGCCTGCGTGACGAATGGAATGCTGTACTGCGTTTGATCGCAGAACGGGCCGGCGGAGTTCGGATCCGAAGCGATCGCGAACGTCGTCCCCACCGTCTGGCAGAGGTTCGAGACCTGGCGCTGCGTGTTCACGCCGCCAAAGAACTGCGCCTGTCCGAGGCGAGCCATGAACGTTTCCTCGAACCCGTTGTAGACCCGCGTGTTGTTCGCGGAGTTCTTGTCGGTGATGGTGCCCTGGCCGATCAACGCCGGGGCGATCGCCCAGACCGTGACCGTGGCCGGCGCCGCGCCGCCGCAGGCGATCGTCCCGGTCGCGCAGGGGTTCGCCATGGTGACCGCCGTGAAGGCGTTCGGCGCGTCGAGCACCGGGTTGTCGGCATAGATCATGTTGTAGTACGCGCGACGGTAGTAGCCGAAGCTCACCGACACGCCCCGCCGCAGCTCGTGCTGGATGCTGGCGCTGTACTCGATGTTGTACGGGCGCTCGATATTCGGATCCGGATGCCGGAAGACCAGGCCGAACAGCGCGTTGGTCGACGGGCCGAGCTGATCGATGCCGGGGTCGTACCGCAGGTTCTTGTTGGTGTCGGTCCACGTCCGCGTGTCGTTCGCCGATCCCATCGGGTTGTAGATCTGCGGGAAGGTGGTCGTCGAGTAGGCGATCATGTATTTGTTGACGCCGCCCTTGATCGCCGTCTTGCCGTTGCCGAACAGGTCGTAGGCGACGCCGAGGCGCGGCGCCCAGTTGCTGAACGTCGGCATGTCGGTGGCGGGGAACAGCGGGCGCTGCGCGTAGCCCTCGGTGATCAACAGCGACTGCTGCGCGAGCGAGACGCCTTCCTCGAGGTAACCGGCCTTGTAGTACTCGTAGCGAACCCCCGGCGTCAGCGTCAGCCGGTCGACCGTCCACACGTCCTGCACGAAGATCCCGAGGTCGGCTTTCAGACGGTCGTTCTCCTCGATCGGCGAGTTGTAAATCGTCACGCGGAACGGGACGCCGTTGTTGAACTGCTGGACGAAGTTCGTCTTCGGATTCTCCCAGTTCTGCTGGATGACGTTCCCGCCGCGCGACAGCTCGAAACCGGTCTTGAGCGCATGGGACCCGGTGACGTATTGCAGCGAGGCCATGCCCGTGTCGCGAATCGGCATGCGGCGGTAGTAGGGTCCGGGCGGCGCGCCCCAGGCCTGCCCCGTCCCGATGTCGACCGACGCTTGCGGCGCGCAGGTGCCGGCGCCGAGACACGACGCGAGGCTGGGAATCAGCTGCGCGGTCGCGTACGACTCGTTGTTGATGCCGAAGCCGGCCTGAAAGAACAGCTTGCTGGTGAAGGTCGTCGTCCACTTCGCCTCGGTCGTGTAGTACTGCTTCGGCTCGCGCACGCCGAAGGTGTCGTCCGACCACATGGACGGACTGGTGCCCGGCGGCGTCTGCTTCTCATGGCCGCGGAACTTGATGATGCGGTCGAGATAGAAGCTGAACTTGTTCTTCTGGCTGACCTGCCACGTCTCGCGGGCCATGAAGCTCTTGATCACGTTGTCGTCGATCGTCGGCTGCGAGGTGTCGGGCACGAACCCCGTGACCTGCGGCGTGTTCGGCGCCGCGGCGAACGAGTTCGCGACCGTCTGGTCGACGCCCCAGTGCCGGAACGATCCGAAGAACCACAGCCGGTCGCCGATCAGCGGCCCGCCGGCCGAGATGCTCAGGTCGTGCATGCTCCGCATCGCGTCCCCGGCCTTGAGTCCCAGCGCGACGAGATCGGTCGGCGTCGGATTGGCCTGGAGCGAGTGGCCCGTGGCGGAGAAGAAGCTGCTGCCATGGAACGTGTTGCCGCCGTCCTTCGGCACCATGTTCAACCGGACTCCGCCGCCGGAGGATTCGGCGCCCATGCCGCCCGTCTGGTAGCTCATCTCGGCGAACATCCCCTCATCGAAGTACTGCTGGATGGCGCCGTCACCCTCGATCCCGTTCAGCCGAATCCCGTCGATCATGACCGTGACGTCGCGGGGATCGCTGCCGTGCGCCGTCATGTAGGTCTGCTGCATTCCTGCCGAGCCGCCCACGTCCGGCGCCGACTGCTGCACGCCGACCAGCGTCGAGCCGACCGACTGGATGTTGCGTCCGCCCATCGGCACCGCATCGAGCAGCTTCTGCGGGAGCACCTGCTGCGCCTGGGCGTTGTGGACGTCGACCACGGGGGATTCCCCGCTGACGGTGACGGTCTCTTCGAGCGCGCCCACGCCCAGTTCGGCGTTGACGTTCGCTGTGAAGTCCGCCGGCACTTCGACCCCTTCCCGCCTGAACGTGTTGAAGCCGGGCAGCGTAAACACCACGCTGTACGTGCCGGGGCGCAGATCGACGATCTTGTACTGGCCGTGCTCGTCAGTGAGGGCCGTGCGCACTTTCTCGATGAGCACGGGACTCGAGGCCTCCACGGTCACGCCTGGGAGCACGCCGCCCGTCACGTCTTTCACCACACCCGCGATCGCGCTCTGGGCCTGCGCCGAGCCGGATGCCATGACCACCAGCGCCACGCCGGTCAGCACGACTATCGCCGCTCTTCTGCTCACCATGTATCGCCTCCTCACAGCTCAATGACGCCGACGAGGAACGCCGATAAGAGACGCCGACGCGCGAGGAATCGCGCCTACGCCGAAATCAGGGGGCCGATCTCTTCACGCTGTCGTGTTGCGCTGGTGTCTGCCGGCGATTGGCTGCCGCTCGTCCGGCAGTTGCATGCGCACGCACAAGAACCGTTCCAGCGAGAACCGCTTTGTCCACGCATGTCACGGCCGCGATGAACGGACGCTTTCTTAGGAAAACAGCGGGCGAAGTGTCCGAGGTTGCGCGCTGCGCCACGAGCCGCTGACGCGCGCAGGCGCGAGCGCCGGGAAACCAAGGTTTGATCGCGTCGAGTTTTCGGCGAATCGGCGAAAACTCGGCAATTGGCGATGAAAAGAATCCGTTCGCTCGTGTTGAACCCGGCAATGACGCCGGCTTGATCGATCACCTGCCCGGAATCCCTCGAGGTCGGGCGGCAGGAATCGCGACGTCCGTCGAATGGCGACGTCCGTCGAAGTCTATCCGAAAGAGATCGGGACGCTGAGCGAGGAGCAGATCGCGCAGGCGCTCATCAAGCAGGCGGAGACGGATCCGGTCGGCGTGTACGGCGAGATCGGATCGTGGGACGACATGACGGCGGACGAGCGCAAGGTCTTCCGCGCGATCGGCAAGGCGCACGTCGCGACGAACCTGCCGATCTTCACGCACACCGGCATCCCCGGGAAGGCGGCGCTCGAGCAGCTCGACATCCTCGAAGACGCGGGCGTGAAGCCGAACCGGATCGTCATCGGTCATCTCGGCAACCTCGTTGACGTCAATGTCCAGGTGCAGCGCGCCATCTGCAAGCGCGGCGCGTTCATCGGCTTCGACCGGCAGGGCGGGCCCGGCGACGCGCAGCAGGTGCCGATGGTGATGGCGCTCATCGAGGCGGGCTTCGCCGACAACCTGATGTTTTCCGCCGACATCTCGAACGCGGGGCAGATGAAGCGCAACAACGGCCAGGGCTATGCGAAGACGCTGACCGTGTTCGTGCCGAAGCTCAAGGCGGCGGGCGCGAGCGACGAGGTCCTGCACGGCATCATGGTCGACAACCCGCGCCGCTTCCTCGCCTGCATTCCGAAGAAGCCACGGAAAGCATAACGACCGATCAACGCAGAACTCGCGGAACGCGCAGGAAGTAATTTCATACTCTGCGTGCTCTGCGGTCTCTGCGTTGTACGTTGTGAGTTATTTGCCGTCGGTCGGCTTGGGTTTGACCGCGTTCGGCAGCGCCAGCCGGTTGTCGTGCGTGACGTAGCTGATCTGCAGGTTGTACCCGTTGGGCGTGGCCGTGTGATAGCTCTTGAACGCGGCCGTGTGAATTTCGTCAGGCACCCACGTGCCGTCGGGTCCGCGATGCCGGCTCGACGTGTCGATCTGCGCACGCAGGCCGCGTTTCTCGAGTGCTTCCTTCACGCCGTCCGTGTCCCATGGCGCGATCCCGAACGAGATGTGATCGATCCGCGCGCTGCGCGCAGGCGCCGTCGCGGAAGGCGCGGCCGGTACGCCGCCGCGCCGTCCGCCCCCGCGGCCGAAGTTCGGGTCGAGCGGGTTGCCGCCGCGGATGATGACGTCGCCGACGCCGCCGATCATCAATTCGTTCTGGCTGCCTTCGTCGTAGGTCGGCGTCCAGCCGAGGAGATTCTGATAGAAGGACGCGCTCTCCTTGTAGTTCGTGACGTTGAAGGAAAGATGATCCAGCCAGACCGTTTTCCAGCCGGTTGACGCGAACGGCGCGGACGCCGCCAGCTTCGCCGTCGCCCTCGTCTTCCGACTCTTCGCGAGCCCGTTGCCGTTACAGATCTGGACGTCCCAGCCGTCTGGATCCTTCACGCGGAAGCTCTCGAAGCCTTTGCCCATCTTCCGGTCGTTGTCGGCGATCGGGTTCAGGCCACGCGCCCAGAGTTCCGTTTCGACCGCGTGCGCGTTCCAGTGATCGATGACGAACGCGAAGGACTCCACCGCGACCTTCACCGGCTCGCCGCGTCCGCGCCCCCCGCCCGCGGCTACGAAGGACTCCGCCGGCGCCTGCTTGAAGATCGCGGATCCCCAGTCGCCCATATCCAGCACGGCCTGCGTGCCGTCGTCGCTGCGGAGCGTCCAGCCCATCAGCGCGATGTAGAACGCCGCCTCGCTCTTGTAGTCCGCCACGCGGAAGGTGACGTGGTCCAGCGCGGCCGTCTTCCAGCCCGTGGGCGCGAAGATCGGCATGATATCAGTCGTGTTGCACGCCGGCGTACCGAAGGTCAGCATGCACCGCCCCTGCGCGAGGACAGCGAGCGGCAGTGCGACCGCAGCCACGCCGAGGGCCTGCAGGATGATGCGACGCGAAATCATGGGACGTCCTCCCGGCAGGTACGTAGGCCGGGTCCTTTTGGACCCGGCTGTCCGGCGAGTCCGAAAGGACCCGCCCTACATACCCGTACTCGTGACTGTAACGCTTACGCCGTGGGTTCTCGATTCGACTTGGTCGTCGCGCTGATCTGCAGATCGAATCCGTTCGGCGTCGTCGTGTGGTAGCTCTTGTACGACGCCGTGTGGATGTCGCCGCGGCCGCCCGTGTCTTCACGCGCGGTCAGCCCGCGCTTGGTGAGTTCGGCCTTCACGGCATCGGGATCGAATCCCGCGATGCCGAACGCGATGTGACCCATCGCGGCGCGGCGCGCCATCATTGCGCCCGGCGCCGCGCCCCGATTCCCGCCGCCGCCGCGACGGATGATGATGTCGCCGATGTCGCCGATCTCGCACTGATTCTGGCTGCCTTCGTCCTTGCCGGCCTTCCACCCGAGCAGCGCCGTGTAGAACGCGACGGTCTCCTTGTAGTTCGAGACTTCGAAGGAGATGTGATCGAGCCAGACCGTCTTCCACGTCGTCGCTTCGAATGGCGCCGGCGCGGACGTCTTGCCGTTCGCCGCACCCTGACGACGGTTCCGGCGATTGCCGTTGCTGATCTGGAGATCGAAGCCGTCCGGATCCTTCACGTGGAAGCTCTGAAAGTCCTTGCCCCACTTGGCGTCGTTATCGGCGACGGGCTGGAAGCCGCGCGCGCGCAGCTCCGCTTCGACTTTCTTCGCGTCCCACGGATCGATCCCGAAGCAGAAGCTGTCGAACGCGGCGTTGCGCGGCGCGCGCGGGGCGCCGCCGCCACGGCCGCCGCGACCCGCCGCTTGCCCTGAGCCTGCGGCCGCATCAGCCGGCGGAAGAGGCGGTGCCTGAAAACCGCCGCGCAGCACGAGGCCGCCCCAGTCGCCGATGTCCAGCGTCGCCTGCTTGCCGTCGTCGTTTCGGATCTTCCAGTTCATCAGCGCGGCGTAGTAGGCGGCCTCCTTCGGGTAGTCGACCACCTGGCAGGAGAAGTGATCGAGCAGGACCGTCTTCCAGCCGGTGGACTCGAACGGAAACTTGGCCAGCGTCGTGTCGCACTCCGGCGTGCCCGCGCGGGCGCCGCCGCACTGGCCCTGCGCGAACGCGGAGGCGGGGCGGATCGCGACGGCGATGCCCAGCGCCGCCAGCAATTGCCGGCGCGACAGCCTGCCGCGGTCGAAGTCGTTGAATAATGTCGTAAGGTCAGTACTCATGGAAGGCCCCTCCAGAAACATGCCGAGCTTGCCCAGCCGAAGCTCGCCGCCAGGCGAGCGAAGGCTGGAGTATGCGACCGGCGGACTCCACTTCGCAAGGGGAACGGAGGAGACCGCGGTCCCGCCGGCCGTGGTCTTCGACAAGGTGTCGTTCGCTTTCGACGATCACGTCGTGCTCCGCGGCATCAGCTTTTCCGTCCCTCAAGGGAGCATGAGCATGCTGCTCGGCCCGAGCGGCGCGGGGAAGTCCGTCGTGCTCAAGCTCATTCTCGGACTCCTGCGCCCGGACGCCGGTGCGATCTTCGTCAACGGCGAACGCGTCGATCGCCTGTCCGAACCCGACTTCATGCGCGTGCGCGGCGACATCGGCATGCTGTTCCAGGAGACCGCGCTGTTCGATTCCCTGACGGTGGACGAGAACGTCGGGTACCGGCTCTATGAGGAAACCGACTTGCCGGCGCAGCAGGTCCGCGGCCGCGTCGCGGAAGTGCTGGGGTTTGTCGGTCTCGGTGAATACATGGAACGGATGCCGTCGGAGCTCTCCGGCGGCCAGCGGCGGCGCGTCGCGATCGCCCGCGCGATGGCCGCCAGGCCGCATCTGCTGCTGCTCGACGATCCGACCACGGGGCTCGACCCCATCACCGCGACATCGGTGGACGACGAGATCGTCAAGCTGCGCGATCTGGAGCACGTGACGTCGATCCTGGTGACGCACCAGATCCGCGATGCGTTCTACATTGCCACGCACGAGGCCGTGCACACGAATGGACGCCCGCGGATTCTTACCGGCGACCAGGCGGCTGTCGAACGCGCCAGGTTCATGGTGCTGCACGACGGCCGGATCTGCTTCGAGGGGAGCGCGGCGGAACTGTCGGCCTCGCGGGATGCCTATCTGAAGGAGTTCCTGTTCATGACGCTCCCCCCGTGGTAGCGCAGTCCTGGCGCGCCGGTGACAGCCAGCCCGTGTAGAATCATCGCTGGCAGGAGGCCTTTATGACAAAAGCAGCGATTGGACTGGCGGCCGTTCTCGTGATCGCGGCAGGTGCATTCGGATTGTCTGGGCGAGTGAACGCGGCGGACCCGAACAAGCCGCTGCTCGTGCCCGGCTACGAAGCCGCGAAAGACGTCCCGAACATGCGCGAGCTGCCGGATCCGAAGACGGACTACAAAGTCGTGTTCGCCGACGGTCAGGACGCGAAGAATCCGGGCGACGTGAACCCGATGCTCCCGACGATCGCGACCTACGTCAACACGCTTGGGAAGTTCGGCGTCCCCGCCGAGCATCGCCACATCGCGATCATGTTCCACCAGCGCACGCCGGACCTCGACATCGTCATGACGAACGAGGCGTACCAGGAGCGCTACCACCGCGACAACCCGAACATCGCAATCATCCACGCGCTGAAACAGGCCGGCGTCGACATCCGCGTCTGCGGCCAGGGTCTGCTCGCGCGGAAGATCGATTCGAAGCAGGTGAATCCTGACGTCCAGATCGATCTCTGGGCGATGACGACGCTCGTGAACATGCAGTTGAAGGGCTACGTGCGCGTCGGTTGATCGAGAGCCACGCCCGCGCACATTCCTCTTCGATCCGCGCGATGAATCGCCGACGCTTCATCCAGGGCACGACCGGCCTCATCGCGGCCGGCTCCGTCGCGCGTCCCCGCGCGCAGACGCCTGCGCCGACGGCCGTCAAGACGGTTCGCACCAGCGTCCTGGAGATTGGCTACCACGAGAGCGGCGACTCGACCGGCTTTCCGGTGATCCTGCTCCACGGTTTTCCCGACGACGCGCACGCGTACGATGGCGTGTCTCCGTTACTCGCGAGGGCCGGATACCGCGCGCTCGCCGTCTACCTGCGCGGCTTCGGCCCGACGCGATTTCTGGATCCTGCCATCGCGCGCACCGCGGAGCAGGCGGCGATTGGCCAGGATGTGATCGACTTCGCGGACGCGCTCGCCCTGCCTCGGTTCGCCGCGGCCGGCTTCGATTGGGGAGGGCGCGCGGCGTGTGTGGCCTCTGCGCTGCATCCCGATCGCGTGCGCGCGGCAGTCCTGATTGGCGGGTACACAATTCAGAACACCGTGACGCCCGCGCGCGCCGGCGCGCCCGAGGCCGCCCGCAGGCTCTGGTATCAGTGGTACTTCAACACAGAGGCTGGTCGCGCAGGCCTCGAGCAGAATCGGCGCGGGCTCTGCGAGCTGTTGTGGCGCGAATGGTCGCCGACCTGGCGCTTCAGCGAGGAGTTGTACGACCTCAGCGCGCGGTCGTTCGACAACCCTGACTTCGTCGGCTGCGTGATTCACTCGTATCGGCACCGCAACTTCAACGCACCGGGCGAGCCGCGGTTTCTCGACACCGAAAAGCAACTGGCCGCGAGGCCGCCGATTGTGGCGCCTACGATCTCGCTGCACGGCGGCGACGATGCGTTCGGACGTCCCGCGGCGGCCATCACGGCCGCCGAGCGGACGGCGATGCCCAAGATCATCGACAAACGTATTGTGGAAGGCGCCGGACACTTCGTGCCGCACGAGAAGCCGGAAGCCGTGGCGTCGGCGCTGCTGGATCTGCTGGGCGCGACGAAGTAGCCCCACGGCGTCACGCTCGCGCTCGCGGCGGCGCCGGGGATCCTGAAGGTGCGTTTCCGGAGACAGCGGCGAACAGCAGGAACGCGAAGACGAGCGCGAAGGCCGTCAGCGCCAGCGTCGGGATCGTCACGTAGCCGAACTCGTGGATCCACTTCAGCGCGCAGCCGCCCGGCGCCGAGAGCAGGCAGTCGTCCGACTGCGGCGCCAGTCCGTTCTCGATCAGCAGGTGGTAGACCGAGATTCCCGCGCCGACGACGGGGACCGGCAGCAGCCAGCGTGCGGCGCGTCGCGCGCGCATCACCGCGACGATGAGTGTGACGGGCGCGAGCGGATACATGCAGTACCGCTGGTACCAGCACAGCTGGCACGGTATGAAGTTCGCGACCTCCGAGAAGAACAGGCTGCCGCTGGTCGCGAACGCGGCGACCACGAAGGCCAGCCACAGCTCGTAACCGTGCAGCTGTCTCCGCACGAACGTCAACGGCGTCCGCACTCCCAATGCGGCCAGCACCGCCACCATGATCAGCAGGCCCGCCGCAATCTGGCCTGCGACGCCCAGACCCGCCAGGCCGACGACGATGGCGCGCATGGCGTTTCGACTCACCGCACCAGCATCGCCTGCGCACGCGTCTCGTGCAACCAGACTCTGATCCCTCGATTCGCTGCGCTCGGGTCCTGACCGCGAACAGCCCCCGCATGTGCTCGGCGAATGGGCACTGCAATGGCCTCGCCTGCGCCCATGCGCGGGCGCCGTTCGCGGCCACCCGTCGACAGCGAATCCCGTCACGCGGTCTAAGCTAGAATCCGTTGGCACGCGGAGGACTTCAGCCATGAGCACACATCGCCACAGCCGCAGGGAATTCGTCGGTCTAACCGGAGCCGGCCTGGCCGGTTTCGCGAGCGCGCCATTTCTTGGCGTCAGCTCTGCTGCAGCCGCCGCGCCCGCCGCCGACGGCCCGGAGGCGGACCTCATCGTCATCAACGCGAAGGTCTACACAGTGGACGCCGCGCAGCCGCGCACCGAGGCGTTCGCCGTGAAGGGCGGACGGTTCCTCGCCGTCGGGAGCAGCGCCGACATGAAGGCGCTGGCCGGCAAGAGCACGCAGACCTACGACGCGAAGGGGATGACCGTCGTCCCGGGCTTTTGCGACTGCCACAATCACGCGCCCGGCACCACGCTCCTGTACGACGTCATCGTCGGCAATCCGTACGAAGTCGAATTCGTCACGATCAAAAGTATTGTCGAGAAGCTCCGCGCCAAGGCGAAGGACACGCCGCCGGGCACGTGGGTCGAGGGGTATTTCTTCGATGACACGAAGGTGCAGGACAAGCGGGAGCTGAACGTCCACGACCTCGACGAGGTGTCCAAGGAACATCCCGTCGTCGTCCAGCATCGCGGCGGCCACACGTCGTACTACAACAGCAAGGCGCTGGAGATGGCGGGCATAACCAAGATCACACCAGAGCCCGCCGGCGGGACGTTCGACAAGGACGCGCTCGGCGATTTGAGCGGCCGCGTCACCGATCGCGCGCGGGGCGCGCTCCAGCGCGTCGGCCAGCGCCAACAGTTCACGGCGGAGCAGCGGGCGCAGCGCAACCGCGATGGTTTGGCGTTCATCTCCAAGCAATTCGTCCGCTACGGCCTGACGAGCGTGCATCACGAGGGCGGCGATCTGCAGGCGCTGCAGGAAATTCGGGCCCGCGGCGAGCTGCTGCACCGCGTCAGCTACGAGGCGAGCGGCAACGTGCTCGAGTCGATGATCACGAGCGGCATCGCGACCGGGTTCGGCGACGAGTGGATCAAGTTCGGCGCGACCTCCGAACACACGGTGGACGGATCGTTCTCCGAGCGCACGATGGCGATGAGCGGGCCGTACTCCGGGATGGATCCGAAGTACCGCGGCAACATCACCGAGACGCAGGCCGATCTCGACAAGTGGGTCGAGCGCGTGCATCGCGCGGGTATCCAGGTGAACTGCCACGCGAACGGCGACGTGGCGATCGACATGATGCTGACGGCGGTCGAGCGGGCGCAGAAGGCGTTTCCGCGCGCCGACGCGCGGCCGAAGATCACGCACTGCACATTGGTTAACGACGAGCTGATCCGGCGGATGAAGGCGCTCAACGCGATTCCCGCGCCGTTCACGTCGTACGCGTTCTACAACACGGACAAGTTCCACTTCTACGGCGAGGAGCTGATGAAGCGGTGCATGGCGTTCCGGTCGTTTCTGGACGCCGGCATTCACGCGACGGCCGGCTCGGACTTCAGTCCCGGCCCGTTCGCGCCGCTGATGGGCATTCAGGGGATGGTGACGCGCAAGGGGTGGGACGGCGGCGTGTGGGGCGCGAATCAGCGGGTGAGCGTGGACGAGGCGATCATGATCAACACGCTCAACGGCGCCTACGCGTCGCGCGAGGAAGCGATCAAGGGATCGATCACGCCGGGCAAGCTCGCGGACTTCGTCGTCCTCGCGGACGATTTGCACACGGTGAACCCGGAGAAGATCAAGGACATCCAGATCGTGCGCACGGTCGTCGGCGGGAACACGGTCTATCAGGCGTGACGGCTTTCGCTCATCCGCCGGACGACCTCGGCGCAGCCGGTATCCGCCGACGCGGATCATTTCGCCGCGGTTATCGAGTCCACCTTGATCGTCTTCGTCTTGACGTCGAGCGTCCCTCTGACCGTCACCTTCTGCCCCGCGAGCGTTGCCGGCGTCCGCTGGTCGCTCAGCGCGTACACGTCCTTGCCGTCATAGAGCACGTACGTCGCGCCGTGCTCGTCGATGCAGGCTTTCGTGCACTCGGCGTCCGTCGGTCCCATTCGCATCGAGGCATGGTCGTTGGCGCACATGCTGTCGGTGATGGTGCCGGTGAACGTCCGCTTCGCCGGCGCTGCCTGCAGCGCCGCCACGGCGAGAAGGCCGACGATCAGAGGCTTCATCGCGCCTACTGTCCCGGGATCATGAGGTGGGCCGTCGACGTGCCCGCATTCATGATGAACACGCCGCCGCCGCGCCCGTTCTCGGGCAGCCCGAGCGACGCGCCGGTCGCGCCCGGCACGGCAATGGTCATGTGGTGCGGTGAGATGTGATCCTTGTCGGCGCCGGAGAAGTGGTACCACACCGAGCCGTATTCGGGCTTCACGCGCGTGCCGTCCGCTTCCATCGCTTTGAGCATCGCTTCAGACTTGGCCCGGTCCCCGGTCGCCTCGGCCTTCAGATTCTGAACCTCGCGCGGCAGGTTGCCGAGGCTTGTGCACTGGACCGCGAACGGCTGCATCAGTGGAAATCCCGAGCGGTCGTAGCAGACCAGCTGGTTCGTGCCTTTCCGCAGCGTGTCGTAGGTGAAGTCGGGTTTCCACTTGATGACCGTCGCCTGGTCGCGCAGCGGGGCCGGCGCGGCGATCAAGGCCTTGTCGACGTCGGCCTGCGACGCCCCCGGCTCGAGCGCCGGCGGCGGTGGCGGCGGCGCGCCGCCGCGCCCTCGCTGGGCCAGCATGCTTGTCGAAACCGCCAAGGTAAAGAGAACGACGATCGGGATCGCGCGTTTCATTTTTGCCCTCCGCTTTGACCTCCGCATCTGCAGCGGTTATACACCTGCGGGCGCCTGGCCCGCGCAGATTTTTCGAATCGCGGACACATCGTGAGCGTGGACCTGGGAGCGAGTTTCGAACTGAAGCAGCCGCTCTGCGGCGGCGAGGATTTGCGACTTGGCGACGTCGCTGGCATCGACGAGACGCGGTCGGCTCACTCGCGGCTGCGAAGGTCGGCCAGCAACGACACGATGGGATAGGAACGCACCCTCCAACAGCTTGATTCGCTCGCCGTAATCGAACACATCTTTCAGTTCAGGCGTATCCCGGATTTTGGTGACCGCTGTCTCATTTACTGGCGTTGCCAGCCGTTCACCGATCGCCTTCGCAATCTCTATCACGGGCTGATACGTCCGCTTCCGAGACGGTGGAACTGGAACGATCGCGTCAACCGTTGGATTCCATCCCCTGATGAATTGTACCGCCGTGTCAGCAATCGGAGCGAGTGTGTTCCTGTCGTTCCGATTTTTCAACCGGAACACGAGTTCGCCCAATTCGCTGCGCTGTGTGTGAAATTGCGGGTTTCCGAACGAATCGTGCCCGAGAAAGTCGGCGCTTAGGGTGTGCTGTCGTTCGAGCACCCAGGCCTCTGCCCAAGGTCCGGACAGTTTCATCGGGTCGATCTTGACGGTTCCCACGATTGCGGTCTCTAGCGACGATGCCATCGTCCGGATCGGCGCGTCAAAACATTTCAACGCCTGGCCGCTGTCAACGGATGGCGTGTCCACGCCGTCTAATCAGTCCACATGGACAACCCGGTCGGCGCCATCCGCTACGCGATCCGCCAGTTCCGCCTCTCGCCCGTCTTCACCGCCTCGGCCGTCCTGACGCTCTCGCTCGGCATCGGCGGCACGACCGCCATCTTCACGCTGATCCACGCCGTGATGCTGCGCTCGCTGCCGGTCACGGATCCGGAGAGCCTCTATCGCATCGGCGACGGCGACAACTGCTGCGTCCAGGGTGGACCGCAGGATCGCTGGGGCATGTTCTCCTTCCCGCTTTTCGAACGCCTCAAGGCCGAAGCGCCCGAGTTCGAACAGCTGACCGCCTTTCAGGCCGGCGGCTTCCGCGTCAGCGTCCGCCGCGCTGGGGGCAATGTCGTCGACGTCGCCGCGCGCTCGCTGCGCTCCGAATACGTCACGGGCAACTACTTCACCACCTTCGGCATCGGCGCTTTCGGCGGTCGCGTCTTCACCCAGGACGATGACACGCCTTCGTCTCCGCCCGTCGTCGTGCTCAGCCATCACGCCTGGCAGGCGACCTACGGCGGCGATCAATCGCTCGTCGGCGCGACGCTCGTCATCGAAGGCCATCCGTTCACCGTCGCCGGCGTCGCGCCGCCGGGTTTCTTCGGCGACACGCTCCGCAACAATCCGCCCGACCTCTGGATCCCGATTCAGCACGAACCGATGATCGCGGGCAGCAGCGGGCTGCTGCGCCAGCCGATCGGCGCGTGGCTGCGCGTCATCGGCCGGCTCAAACCCGGTGCGTCGATCGACGGCGTCGCACCGCGGCTCACCCTCGTCCTGCGCCAATGGATGCAGCACGACTCGGGCTACCCGGCGAACTGGATGTCCGACATCGAACGCATGCTGCCGAAGCAGACGATCGCGATCGTGTCCGCCGGGGCCGGCGTCGGCATCATGAAAGAGGAATACGGCCAGAGTCTGAAACTTCTGATGGCCGTCTGCGGACTCGTGCTGCTGATCGCATGCGCCAATGTCGCGAACCTGCTGCTCGCGCGCTCGGTCGCGCGACGGACGCAGACGGCCGTAAGGATGGCCATCGGCGCGTCGCGCGCGCAAATCGTGACGCAGGCGCTCGTCGAAAGCATCCTGCTCTCGATCGCCGGCGGGATCGCCGGACTCCTGGTCGCCACTGCTGCCGCGCGGCTGCTGCTGTCGCTCGCGTTCAGCGTGTCGACTTTCTTGCCTATCAGCACGCTGCCGTCGCCGCTCGTTCTCGCGTTCGCGTTCGGCGTCTCCGTGCTCACGGGCATCATCTTCGGCGCGGTGCCCGCGTGGCTCGCGACGCGCACCGATCCGATCGACGCGCTGCGCGGCTCGGGCCGCTCGACGGGCGATCACTCGTCCTTTGCGCGCACCTCGCTGCTCGTCCTCCAGGCGACGCTCTCCATCGTCCTCGTCGCCGGCGCGACGATGCTCGGCCGCAGCTTGAGCAATGTCCAGCGTCAGGACTTCGGCTACGACGTGCGCGACCGCGTCCTCGTCGCGATCAATCGTCCGCCGTCCAACTACACCGTGCCACAGCTGACGGCGATGTACCGGACGCTCGAAGAGCGGCTGAACCGCCTGTCGGGGATTCAGGGATCGGGCCTCGCGCTCTACAACCCGCTGACGGACAACTGGGGCGAGCTGATTCTCGTCGCCGGCCACCCGCCGCCGAAGCCCGGCGAGAACGCGGGCGCGTCGTGGGACCGCGTGAGCGCGCACTACCTGCAGAACCTCGGTACGACCCTGAAACGCGGGCGCGCGTTCACGGAGGCGGACAACGAAACGACGGCGCCGGTCGCCATCGTGAACGAGGCGTTCGTCAAACGCTTCTTCAAGAGCGACGAGGATCCGATCGGCCAGCACTTCGGCCTCGACGAGCCCGAAAACGTCGGCACCTTCACCATCGTCGGCGTCGTCAAGGACGCCAAGTTCGCCAGCTTCAGGCTCCGTCGTCCCGCGCAGCCGATGTTCTACGTGCCGCTGGCGCAGAACGTCAATTACGCGGGTGGCGTGATGCAGCGGGTCGAGTTCCAGTCGCATTTCGTCTCTGGCCTGATGCTCGTCACGAAGATGCAGCCGGGCGCGGTCGAGCCGCTCGTGACGAAGGCGATGGCGGAGGTCGATCCGAACCTGACGTTCATGTCCGCGCGCACGCTCGAGCAGCAGATCGCACTGTCGTTCGATCAGGAGCGCGCGGTTGCGAGCCTCGCGGGACTCTTCGGCATCGTGTCGCTAGTCCTCGCCGCGATCGGCCTGTACGGCGTCACCGCGTACGCCGTCGCGCAGCGGACGAACGAAATCGGGATCCGGATGGCGCTCGGCGCGGACCGCAGCGCCGTCTTGAATCTCGTCCTGCGCAGCGCGTTCACGCGCGTGGCGATTGGACTCTTCCTCGGCGTGCCGCTGGCGATCGGTGCAGGCAAACTGATCGCCGCGCAGTTGTACGGCGTGACGTTCTGGGATCCGTTCGCGCTCGCTGTCGCCACAGGATCCCTGACGCTGTGCGCGCTCGTCGCCGCGCTGATCCCAGCCAGCCGCGCCGCGTCCATTCCGCCGATGCGCGCGCTCCGCTCGGAGTAGGCCGCCGCATCATCGGGCGGGCATGCCCACGCTATTTGCCGGTAGGGAGTTCTTGTACTACGATGGTGCGCCGGGGCCGGCTCGTTGATCGAGTCCCGGTCAAGAAGCTGACTAGACACTCAAGCCACCGGGCGTTCTTCATCACCGTCGCCCTCGCGACTGGGCTCGTCGCCTGCGGTCAGCCCACGCACCCTGGGAACGGCGCGAACGCGGCGAACCCGGCGAGCCCTGTTCCGCGTGGCGGCACTCTGGTGGTCTCCGCGCGGGCCGAGCCGCGCAGCTTCAACCGGCTGATGGCGCGCGACGCGACCGCCGATCTCATTGCCACGCTGACGCAAGCCAGGCTCGTCCGCATCAACATGGCCACGCAGGAAGTCGAGCCGTGGCTCGCCGAACGGTGGACGAAATCGGACGACGGCCTGCGCTACACCGTGACGCTGCGCTCCAGCGTCACGTTCTCCGACGGCCAGCCCTTCACCGCCGCCGACGTCGTCTTTTCGTTCGAGGCGGTCCACGACGAGAAGGTCGGCAGCATCCTCGCCGATTCGCTGCAGACCGGCGGCAAACCAGTGAAGGTCGTCGCGCAGGATCCGCGGACCGTGGTCGTCACCTTCGCCGCGCCGTTCGCGCCGGGGCTGCGGATTCTGGACAACCTGCCGATCCTGCCGAAGCACAAGCTCGCCGCCGCGCTCGAGGCAGGCACGTTCCAGAGCGCGTGGGGCCTGTCCACACCTGTGTCGGACATCGTCGGGCTCGGACCGTTCGTGCTCGCCGGCTACACGCCGGGCCAGCGCATCGTCCTCCATCGCAACCCGAAGTACTGGCGCACGGCGCCCGATGGCAAGCCGCTGCCGTATCTCGATGCGGTCACGGTGGAGATCATTCCGGACACGAGTGCGGAGATCGCGCGGCTCGAGGCGGGACAGATCGACATGATGATCAGCGAGATCGCGCCCGAGGCCTACGCGCCGCTCAAGCGCGCGGCCGATGCGGGACGCGTGCAGCTGCTCGATCTGGGCGTCGCGCTCGTGGCGGACAGCTTCTGGTTCAACCTCAAGCCGGGCGCGCTCGGCTCGGATCCGCGCGCCGCCTGGCTGCAGAAAGACGAGCTGCGCCGCGCCGTCTCGCTGGCGGTCGATCGCAAAGCGTTCGCGGACACGGTGTTCTTCGGCGCCGGCGTGCCGGTGTACGGCCCGGAGACCGAAGCCAACAAGAAGTGGTACTGGACGGGCGTGACGAAGGACGCATACGATCCCGAGGCCGCCAGGAAGACGCTCGCCACGATCGGGCTCGCCGATCGCAATGACGACGGCATCCTCGAAGACGCCGGTGGCCGTCCCGCACGCTTCACGCTGATCACGCAGAAGGGCCGCCCGCAGTTCGAGCGCGGCGCTTCGGTCGTTCGCGACGAACTGAAGCGCATCGGCGTGGTCGTCGACGTCGTCACGCTCGATTCCGCCGCGCTCATCGACCGCATCACGTCGGCGAAGTATGACGCCGTCTACTTCAGCGCGCCGATGACCGACACCGATCCCGCCGACAACCCGGATTTCTGGTTCAGCGCGGGCACGATGCACCTGTGGAACATGGCGCAGAAAAGCCCGGCCACTCAGTGGGAACGGCGGATCGACGAGCTGATGATGCGCCAGATGGCGTCGCCGGACGACGCGGAGCGCAAGCGGCTGTTCGATCAGGTGCAGCAGATCTTCGCCGAGCACCTGCCGGTGGTCTATTTCGTCGCGCCGCGGATCTACGTGGCGGCATCGTCGCGGGTGACCAATCTGACGCCGGCCGTGCAGCGGCCGCAGTTGTTGTGGACGCCGGACACGGTGGCGGTGACGCGCTAGCGGCGCATCCGCCCGAAGGCGGACACCGCGTACGAACGATGATCGCGTATATCGCGCGGCGGCTCGCGTTTGCGTTGTTGCTGGTGTTCGCCGTGTCGTCGGCGTCGCTGCTGCTGGCGCGGCTTGCACCGGGCGACTACGTGTCGGAATCGCTCGGCGTGCAGGCGCGCCGCGAGACGATGGCGCAAGCGCGCGCCCGCTTCGGCCTCGACAAGTCGATCGGCGCGCAGTACCGCGACTGGCTGGCCAACGCCGCGCACTTCGACTTCGGCCGGTCCTTTCTCTACGACCGCCCCGTCGCCGACCTCATCCCCGAGCGCGCGTTCAACACGGCCGTCCTCGCGGCGACGGCGCTGGTCCTGGCGACCGTCATCGGGCTGCCGCTCGGCGTCATCACCGGCAGCCGCCGTGGCGGGGTGGTGGCGGATCTGGTGCGGGTGGCGTCGCTCCTGCTGCTGTCGATGCCGCCGCTCCTCACCTCCCTCGGTCTCGTCTTCGTCGCCGCGCGGACCGGCTGGGTGCCGATCGCCGGCATGCGCTCGGCCGGCGCGCCATCCTCGGGCCTCACGATCGATCTGCTGCGGCATCTGGTCGTTCCGGCGCTGGCGCTCGCGCTGCCGCTCGCCGCGATGTTCGAGCGGTTGCAGGCGCAGGCGATGAGCGACGTGGTGGGCGAGCCGTTCGTCGTCGCCGCGCTGGCGCGCGGCGTGCCCCGCGCACGCGTCATCTGGCGCGACGCGTTCAAGGCGGCGCTTCGTCCGATCGCCGCCATCTACGGCCTCGTCGTCGGCACGCTGCTCAGCGGTTCGTTTGCCGTTGAAGTGATCACGGCGTGGCCCGGCCTCGGGGGCCTGATGCTCGATGCGCTGCGCGCCCGCGACGTGTACCTGGTCGCCGGATGCGCCGGCGCGGGATCAATCTTCCTGGCTGTCGGCACGCTCATGTCCGACGCCGCGCTGATGCTTGTCGATCCCCGGGCGAAGGAATAGGTGAGGGCGTCTTCACTCGGCGCGTGACGCCGTTTGACGATCTAGGCGGACGCTTTGGTCTGGCCGCGTCCGTTGGCCGTGCGCCAGTCGGTGTCGAGCACCGCCCAGAGATACTGATCGACGAAATGATCGTCGCGCCAGAAAGCCTCCTTCAGTGTGCCTTCCTGTCGCGCGCCCAGCTTCTTGAGCGCCGCGTTGCTGCGATCGTTGTCGACCGAGGCGCGCGCCTCGACGCGGTGGACGTTCACGGTGTCGAATGCGAAGTCGAGCAGCAGATGCGCGCTCTCGATGAAGGCGCCGGTCCCCCAGAGCGACGACGCCATGATGAAGCCGAGTTCGCCGCGGACGAATCCGGGCTGCAACTGGCGCAACTCGAAGATGCCCCACGCTTCGCGCTTGCCTTCCGGGACGACGCCGTAGCAGATGTACTTGCCGTCGGCGCGCTCCCGGTGCGTCCACTCGATGAAGCGCTCGAACGCAACGACGTTGGGGGGCGGCGCCCACATGAATCGACGCGCTTCGGGCGTCGTGAATTCCGCATACAACGTCGGTGCGTCGGAAAACTGCAACTCACGCAGAGTCACGCGTTCGCCGGCGATGACCGGCAGACCTGCCCGCCAATCCGCCGGCGGCGCATCCGGTTCATCGGCGGCCTCGTGGCGGCGCGGCTGCAGTGATTGTGACCCGATTCCGCGAAGTGGACTCATCATTGTGGACCTGCAGTGTTGCCCCACACGACCGTGTTACCCCATACGACGGTGTTGCCCCACACAACGGTGTTGGCCCATGTCGAGGGGTCGCTCCACACGACATCGTTGCCCCAGACAACGGTATTACCCCAGACAACGGTATTGCCCCAGACAACGGTATCGCCCCAGACAACGGTATTGCCCCAGACGACGGTATTGCCCCAGACGACGGTATTGCCCCAGACGACGGTGTTTCCCCAGACGACGGTATTGCCCCAGACGACGGTATTGCCCCACACGACGGTATTGCCCCACACCACCGTCTGCGCCCACGCGGGCTCGCTGATGTAGAGCACGTTGCCCCACACGACGGTGTTCCCCCAGACCACCGTCTGCGACCACGTTAGCGTCTCGTTCCCGATCGTCGTGACCGGCGTGATGGGACCGTTCGTCCACCACGACCCGATCGGCGCCGAGGGGTCGATCGCTTGCGCCAACTCGATCGCCCCGGCGGCGTTCAGCGATCCGCGGCCCTGCGTGAGCGGATCGTAGCCGGCGAGCGGCAGCGCGGTGTACTCGAGCACCGCCTTGATCGCGTTAGGCGGGAGCGGCGTGTCAAACGCCTTTCGATGCGCTTCGATCATGAGCGCCACGACGCCGGTCGCGACCGCTGCCGACATGCTCGTGCCGCTCAACCGCATGAATCGCGGCGCCGAAGCGCCGTCGGCCGAGACGCGGAACGACGGATACTGATCGTATAAGGTGCTTGGAATCGCGGCGTCGGAGACCAGACGCTGGCCCGGCGCGACGAGATCCGGTTTGGCAAGCACGTTCGGTATCGTCGGTCCGCGCGAGCTGTAGTCCGGAATCACATCGTCGGCCCGCGACGTCGTGTTCTTCGTGTTGACCGCGCCGACGGTAATTGCCGACGGCGCCGTGCCTGGCGACAGGATGCCCGCATAGCCGACCAACCCGGTAACGGGGTTCTTGCCCACGTTGCCCGCCGACACGACGACGACGATGCCGTTCTGTACCGCGGCTTCGACCGCCAGGACCAGCGGATCGGTTTCAGCCGATTCATACGGCGGGTGACCAAGCGACAGGTTGATCACGTCGATGCCGAGCTGGGTCTTGTTGGCGACGGCGAATTCGATGGCCGCGATGACGTCGCTCGTCAAACCGCTGCCGTCCGCTGCGAGCACTTTCAGGCTGGTGATGCGTGCTTTCGGCGCGATGCCCTGATACGTTTGACCCGACAGCGCGCCCGTGCTGGCGATCAGGCCGGCGACGTGCGTGCCATGTCCGTAGTCGTCGTACGGCCGCACCGAGGGCGTGTCGGTCGTGAAGTCGCGGAAGTAGCGCACATTACTGGCCACATCCGCATTCGATTGGACGCCTGAGTCGATGATCGCAACGCCGACCCCCATCCCCGTCAGTTGGCCCGAGGGGAGCCCAAGCGTCGGCAGCAGTGTGTACTCAACGGCTTGCGTGCCTGCGGCGGACGCGGACGCTGCCTCGCCGCTGACGCGCGCATCGATCGAGAGGCTCACGATGTCGTCATCGGCCGCGAGGCCCGCCAGGTCGCTCGCCGCAATCGTTGTGGTCAGGGCATTGATGAACGCGTGCTCGCCATGGACGACGGAGCCGCGCTGGTGGAGCCGCGTCTTGACCGATGAAGTCGCGCCCGGCCGCGTGCGAAGAATGACTCGGACGCCGTCCGTGGCACCGGCCTGCAGAACCGAATCGAGCTTGGAGCGTCGTTGCGGCTGTGATGAACTGGTCTGGGCCGGCAGCCCGACGACGGAAAGGACAACAAGGAACGCGACGGTGCCCGCAGGTCGGGCCACTCGGCGCCACCACCGGGAAACAACTGTGCGACCGATAAACGTTTCGCGGCTCGCCACGATGACAGCCAAGGGTGCGCAAAATGCACGCAAGTGTCGGTCCACCTCGGGCGTGATGCGCGCGTAGACGGCTGGGCACGGCAACTGGTGTGAGGCCGTGAATTAGCGTGATCTACGGTGAACCGTTTCAGTTCAGAATAGCCGACGGCAGGGGCAGCAATGTGCTGTTTTGAGATCGGAGTAGACACCTCAGGTTCCGAATTCGTACACATGAACGGATCTCGTGGAGTGCGGGCATGAGCAAACCGCCCGGAAACCGGTGGCCGGCGGCCTACCTGTTGTCGATGATCGTGGCCGGGGCGGCCGCGGTGCTGGTCTCGGTGCGCGAGCTCGTGATCGCGCCGGTCGGCCTCGGATGGTTCGTGTTTGCCGCCCTCACGGTGCTGAGCGGATCCGCGACGCTGCGCCTGCCGTCGGTGCCGGTCGGCTTTTCGATCTCCGACACGTTCACGATGACCGCAGCCCTGCTCTTCGGGCCGGCAGCGGGCACGGCAGCGGTGGCGCTCGATTCGCTCGCGATCTCGCTGCGCCTGTTGCGCCGACCGCTTCCACTCCGCCGGCTGCTGTTTAACGCCACCGCGCCGGCGCTGGCCATGTGGGTTGCCGCGCACGCATTCTTCAGGCTGGCGAACACCGGTCCCCTCGTGCAGCATCCGGACGCGGTCGCGACCCTGCTTGGACCCCTCGCCGGCTTCGCCGCGGTGTACTTCCTGCTGAACACCGGCCTCATCGCCAGTGCCATCGCGCTCGAACAGCGCGCGCGCGTGATGTCCATCTGGCGCGCACACTTTCTCGATCTGTGGTTGACCTATTTCGGCGGCGCGTGGATCGCGGCGCTCATCATCATGCTGGTGTATTCGTCGCAGCGTCCCAGTTTCCAGACGTTCGCGCTCGTGCTCCCGCTGCCCCTGATTCTCTATTTCACTTTTCGGAGCGTCGTCGATCGGCTCCAGGATCATCTGACACATCTCGACACGGTCAACCGCATGAATCTCGCGACGATCGACGCGCTTGCACAGGCGATCGACGCGAAAGACCAAGTGACGCACGGCCACATTCAGCGCGTGCGGTTGCATGCGATTCGCCTCGCGCACGAGTTGGGCATCACCGACGAAGTCGAGATGCGTGCGCTCGAGGCGGCCGCGCTCCTGCACGACGTCGGCAAGCTCGCGGTGCCGGAGCACATCCTGAACAAACCTGCCAGGCTGACGAGGGCCGAATACGACCAGATGAAACAGCACGCCGAGATCGGCGCGCAGATTCTGTCGTCGATTGAATTTCCGTACCCGGTTGTGCCCATCGTCCGCCACCATCACGAGTTCTGGGACGGTAATGGCTATCCATCCGGACTGAGAGGGACGAACATACCGATTGGCGCACGCATTCTTTCGGTCGTCGACTGCTTCGACGCGCTGACCTCCGACCGGCCGTATCGCCCCAAGCTGGCCGACGAAGATGCTTTGCGAGTGGTGCAGGAGCGCCGGGGCACGATGTACGATCCCGAGATCGTCGACGCTTTCGTCCGGATCTATCCGCTGATTGCCGCCGACGTCGACGCCGCACAACCGCGGTGGGCGGGTTTCAGCATCATTGCGGACGCGGCCCAAGCCGCGAGCGCGGGCGGCACCAGCAAGACGGAGGACGCCGAGGCCGGTGAGGCGTCGATGATCGAAGCGGCGTGGAACGTCGGGATGGCGCTGGGCTCCGACACCAACCTCACCGACACCAACCTCACCGACATGTGCGACCGCGTCCGGACGCTGCTCGAACGGATGATGCCGGCGTCCACCTGCGTGTTGTTTCTGTACGACGTCTCGGCCGATCGACTCGCGGCTCGATCGGTCAGCGGCCGGCACGCCGACGCGATTCGTGGCCTGACGATGGGGCTTGGCCAGCGACTGACGGGCTGGGTGGCGGCGAACCGCGCGGCGATCGTCAATTCGGACGCCGCACTCGACCTCGTAAACCTGTCGCCGGCTCTGGAGCCGCCGCTGCGCACCTGTCTCAGCGTGCCGATGGTGGCTAACGGCGACATCGTCGGGGTCGTCACCGTGTATTCGACCGAGACCAACGCGTTCACCGATCGCCACCAGCGTCTCCTGGAAGCGATTGCGGCCAAGCTCGCGTCTCACCTGACGTCCGGAGTTTCGTCAAGGACCGGTCCGGCGCGCGGATCCCCCGACTGAACTGGGCCAGTTCATGGCGTACGAGATGCCGTCCGGGTTGCCGAGACGGTCTCCCACGGTCGCGATCTGATCGCCCGATCGATCGACGCATGTGAATTGTCTGACGAAGCGGGCTGCACCCGCGCGAAGTGCGAACGCTGCGGCTCCGGCCGAAAGCGTGAGCGACTGCCCGCCCCCGGCGATCACCGGTCTGCAGGGCCGAGGCCGTTGAAAGAGGCCCATTTGAGGTCCAGATTATGATAATATTATGGTCATGAAACAGATCTCAATTCAGGACCTCAAGGCAAGGCTGTCGGGGGCTGTGGCCGAGGCGGAATCGGGGCAGACGATCATCATCACGCGCCACAACGAGCCTGTGGCGCGGCTGACGCCGGCCGGTCCTCACCACGTTCATCGCGGCACGTCTGTGGGCACGGGCCGGCTTCGGCCAGCGATCAAGCGCGGGACCCAGGGCAGGTATCTCGTGGTGCTCGGCGAAGACCGCGGGAACCGTTGATGACCGGGCCGGTCGCGTCCCGGCGCCGGTTGTACGTGGATACCTCGGCGTATCTCTGCATCCTGTTGGCCGAAGACGGGGCGGACCGGCTCGCCGCGGAGTCGAAAGGCGCCGAACTCCTGTCGAGCGTGCTCCTTGTCCTCGAGGCGAAGCGCAATCTCATCCGCCTCGCGAGGGAAGGCAGCTTGAAGCCGGAGCAGTACAAGGTCTGCATGGACCGCGTCGATGAGGACACGGCGCTGTTCGTGTTGCGGGATCTCACGCTGGACCTCTGCGCCTCCAGCGTGCTGCCGCCCGTCGCCACGCCTCGGTCGCTCGATCTCGCGCATCTGCGGACCGCGCTCTGGTTTCACGCGACGGAACCGATCGATCGGTTCGTGACCGCGGATGGTGCGCAGGAGACGGCGGCCAAGGAACTCGGGCTGCCTGTCTGAGTCTCCGCGATGACGATCATCGTCCAGGCAGGACGCCGAGCGCGCTGCGATCGGAGTAGCGCGATCGGGAGCTATCGCGACGGGCAGCTGCCGTTGATCTGGCGCCAGCCTTCGACGTCGATGAAGGCCTGGCTGACGCCGGGGACGCTCACCATGCCACCGCCGGTCGGCGCCGCGCCCGGAGAGATCCGCACGCCGCCGCCGATGCCGACGCCGTCCGGTCTGAACTGACCTTTCTTCACGAGGCCGGTGAGCATGATCATCGAACCTTCGTGGGCTTTGATCTCGGTGATCACTTTCTTCGGCCCGTTCATGCGCATGTGGAGGCCGGCGGGAGCGTCCACGTTGCCCGGTTCGTCTTCCGTGCGCCGGCCGGCCGTGAAGATGTAACCCTTCGTGCAGCCGGGAATGGACACGCGCATCGAGTCCTGCGGCACGGGCTTGCGCTCCTGCGCATTCAGCTGCCCGCTCGATACGACGGCAAAGACGATGGTGAGAACGGCGGCGGTTCGCATGACAAACCTCTGGTTGGGCAGGGACGTCCAAGCGTACCATCTGGCGGCATGCAGACAAGGGTCGAAGGAGCTGCCGATCTACGCGCTCGTGCCGGCGAAGAGTAACGGCGCGCTCGGTCCGCAGTTGAAGCGCGCCGTGAGCGACTGCGCCGCGCCAGGAGCGTTCAGCCTTGGCGGGCGGCGCGACGATGAAGCAGCTCGCCGACGCGCTCTCGCCGCTCATGAACCGCATCGTCGAGGATCGCACCGCACTGGCCGGTCGCTTCGCGTTCACGCTGCGGTGGACGCCCGAACACATGTCGGAGGGGCTCGATCGGAAGAGTCGCGCGCTGGGATTGCCGCCGGTGGACCGGGACGGCCCGGCGCTCGTCACCGCCGTGCGCGAACAGCTCGGACTCAAGATCGACTCGCAGAAAGGCCCGGTCGACGTGCTCGTCGTCGATCGCGCCGAGCGGCCAAAAGAAAACTAGGTTAGCGTGCCCGGCCTCCGCGCCGGCAGGGCAACGCCTTTGACGATCAGCCAAATCGCAAGCGTCACCTCGAATACCAACATCGGTAACCACAAAAGCCAGGTGACGCTGCTGAACCAGTTGACCGCTCCGCCGAACAGTTCGGCGCGCTGCAGGGGAAGGATCACGACGAGAAGGACCGAGGCGAGGACGCCGAGCCCGGCCAGTGCGACCGGGATCATCCGGCCGCGGAGGAAGAGCCAGCAGAAGAGCGTGCTGCCCACGGCGAAGAAGATCGCGCCTTGGTCGCCAGGGATGGCCTCGACGACGCGACAGGTCAGGCCCAGCATCGCGAGATCGGGGTCCTCCTCGCGCGTGATCGCGTAGAGCGTCACGCCAAGGGTGAGGGCCGACAGGGAGGTAAACAGTGAAAGGACGTCCGTCGCGTGCGGCCGGCCGGACAGGGCGAGCGTGGCGATGCCGGCTGCGATGTAGAAGAGAAACGTGAAGCCGGCGACTCTGGCGTTCGTCGTGCGAGTCATGCCGCGTTTGCCCTGCCTTTCCGTCTCGGAACATCCACGCCGAACACGAGGAGCCACACGGTGAGCGCTCCTTCGCCGACGAGGCCGGGAGCAAAATTGTACGGGGACAGAGAGTTTGCGAGCGGCGGCGACAGAAAGGTCAGCCAGCCCAAACCGGCGATCGCCATCAGCACGCCCAGCGTTCGAGGCAGGAAAGTCGATCTGTAAGCGAGATAGCCGACCAGGAGGCAATAGATTCCGAAGATTGGCAGAGGATTCACTTTCAGAACAGGGCCGACGGCGATTCCCGCCAGGCTGACGGCCGCCGCGAGAAGAGAGAGGCCCCTGCTTACCGGCTTGAACAGGTCGTAGAAGAGGAGCGTCACAGCGATATAGAGCAGGCCCGCAATGAGGCCTGCTGCGGAACCCACTCCGCCGCGCTCGACGAGCGCGAGTCCACCCGTCACGAAGACGAGCAAATAGAAGACACCCGCGAGCCTGGCCTTGTTCACTTCACCCACTCCGCTCGGTGCGCCGGCAGCACGATGACCATGTCATAGATCCGGCGGCCCTCGAGGAAACGGCTTTCAAACTGATTCCGCTATTCCGATCGGAGCGCCTGCAGCACATCCACGCGCGACGCGCGCGCGGCCGGCATCAGCGACGCGATGACCGCCGCGCCGATGAGCACGGCCGCCGCGCCGATCACGGGCACCGTGCCCGGCAGCTCCACGTGTCCGAAAAACTTCGCCGCCACGCTCGCCAGCGCGTAGCCGCCGCCCGCGCCCGCCGCGATCCCGATCGCCGCAATCAGCACGCCCTCCGAGAGCACGCGCGCCAGGAGGCGCCGCGGCGCGGCCCCGACGGCCAGCCGCACGCCGAACTCGCGCGTGCGCGCGCTGACCGAAAAAGCCAGCACGCCTGCGACGCCGACCACGGCGATCAGCAGCGCGATGCCGGCAAACGCGGAGAACACGAAGGCGTTCAGCCGCTCGGGCGACAGCACTTCGGCGCGCACGTCTTCGAGCGTGGCGGCGCGCTCCACCGGCTGATCCGCTGAGATCTCGCGGATGACCCGCCTTACGGCAGGCACGAGCGCGTACGGATCGCCTGCCGCGTGCACGAACAGACGTCCTCCGAAGCCCACCGATCGAACCGGCATATAAATCGCCATCGCGGGCCGCCCTATCACGCTCTCGTCGTCCACGTCCGCGACCACGCCGACGATGCGGCGGGGCACGGGCTTCCCGAAGTACGGATCGGTCCACCACATGTGCCCGTTCAGGGCGTCGCCGTTCGGGAACTGGCGCTGCGCCACGCTCTGACTGACGATCGAAACGGGCTCAGACGAGTCGCGGTCATCGTCGGTGAAGTCGCGGCCGGCGAGCAGCGGGACGCCGAGCACGCCGAAGAGGCGAGGCGCGGCCAGTCGCAACCGCGCGATCGGATCCTCTTCGCCGTCCGCGCGTTTGTAGCCGTCGGCGCTGAACCGGACGCCTGAGCCGAACGTGCCGGCATCGCGCCAGGGCACGAAGCTCCCCACGGCGACGCCGTCGACGCCCGGCAACTGGCCGATGCGCCGCGTCGCTTCCTGATAGAAGTCGACGACCTTCGCGCCCGTGACGCCCGTCGCAGATGGCGGGATGTCGAACGCCAGCACTTGCCGCATGTTGTAGCCGGTGCTCGCCGTCTGCAGCGTGATGAGCGTCGCGAGCAGCATGCCCGCGCCGGCGAGCAGCACGAACGAGAACGCGATCTGAATCGTGGCGAAGGCGCGGAGGCGGCGGTTCGTGCCCGGCGTGATCCTGACGCTGCCGCCCGCGAGGCCGAGGCCCGCAGGCCCGCCTGCGCCAAGGCTACGGCGGGTCCGCCATAGCCACGAAGTGGCGAAGGCGGAAGCGTATGGCGACGGCAGGCGCGGGACGTACGCGAGCAGCACGGCCGCGGCCATCGCGAGGCCGCCGCCCACCCAGAGCACGCTCGGATCGACGGTGACGGCGAGCGCGCGGATGGAGAAGCGCGCGGCGTAGCGCGCGACAATCGCGACGAGCGGGCGCGCGATCGCCACGCCGAGGACGGCGCCGGCGCCGCAGAGCACGAGACTCTCGGCCAGCAGCGTGCGCCTGAGCGCCCCGTAACCGGCGCCGAGCGCCGCCCGCACGGCCAGCTCGCCTTCGCGGCGCACCGAACGCGCGAGGATCAGGTTGGCGACGTTCGAACACGCGATGACGAACACGACCGCAGCCGCGGCGAGCAGCACGAGCAGGATCGTCCGCGCGGGTGACGCGATTTGATCGCGCAGCCGCGTCAGCGTGATCTGCACGTTCGCCTTTGCGGAGTACGCCTCGGGGTGCTCGGTCTTGATGGCGTCGTGTATCGCCGTCAGCTCGGCGCGCGCCGCGTCGAGCGTCGCCCCCGGCGCGAGGCGGCCGAAGAGCTCCGTCATCCGATGGGTGCGCATGGTGACCATCGTGGCGCCGAGGTGATGCGGGCTGGTCACGACGTTGGCGATGATCTCGGTGTCGGCCGGATAGGGGACCGACGGCTCGAGGACGCCGACCACCGTCGCCGTGCGCGGACCGAGACGGATCGTCTTGCCGATCACGGTGGGATCGCTGTCGAGCGACGTGGACCAGAACCTGTACGTGAGGACCGCCGCGCCCGCCGCGTCGGGACCATCGTCTTTCGCGTTCAGCAGGCGGCCGAGCACCGGGCGCAGGCCCATGACGTCGAAGAACGATCCGCCGACGACGCCCGCCTTGACCATGCGCGGCTCGCCGCCGAGGCCGATCATCGCGAACTCCACGGTCGAGAAGTCGCCGAAGGCGCTGATGGTCGTGACGCGCGACTTGAAGTCGTTGATTTCCGGCACCGAGAACGTCATGTTGCTCGCGGCGAGGCCGGGCGCGCTCTGGCGGATGTAGATCAGGCGATCCTCGTCGCGATTGACGAGCGGGCGGAGGAGCACGCCGCGGACGACGCTGAAGATCGCGGCGTTGGCGCCGATGCCGAGCGCGAGGGTCACGACGACCGTGGCCGCGAGGCCCTTGGCCCGCAGGAGCGAGCGCACCGCGAACCGGATGTCCCGTGCAAGCGCCTCGACTGCGTCGAACCAGCGAGGGCGCCAGACGCTGCGCATCGAATCGCGCGTCAGCGTGAGGTTGCCGAATTCCTTCAGCGCCGCCAGGCGGGCGGCGGCGGGATCCTCGCCGCGCTCGATGCGATCCTTGATGCTGAGCGCGAGATGACCGCGGATCTCCTCGTCGAGGTCGTCGTCGCCAGGTCGCATACCCTTACTCCTTGCTTCCAGGGCCGCCGGAGGCCGCTCGCGCCGGGGACATGATGCGGCCGATCGCGTTCACGAGCTGCGACCACCGATCCTGCTCGCGCGCCAGCTGCGCTTTTCCCGCCGCGGTCAACTTGTAGTACTTCGCGCGTTGATTGGCTTCGCTCACGTCCCATTCCCATTTCAGCCAGCCGCGCTTCACGAGCCGGTGCAGGGCCGGATACAGCGAACCCGTTTCGACCTTGAGCAGGTCGTCGGACTGCGCGCGGATCGCCTGGCCGATGCCGTGGCCGTGCTGCGGCCCCCACTGCAGGGTCCGGAGAATCAGCATGTCGAGGGTGCCATGGAGCATGTCCAGGCGCTGTGCGTCGGGGTGTTTGGCCATAGTCGTAGACAGTCTACGGCCTTGGACGTAGGACGTCTACGGCTTGTTCCACCCTCGCGCTGCGTGCTTCGGCGTGGCGAGCCGACGACGACTTGCAGGCCGGCGTGGTTGTCAGTGCCGGCGCGACGTGGAACAGGACGTAGAGGCTCTACGTCTATGGGTTCGGTGCACGCGCTGCTGCCGGTACACATCGTCGCGGGCGGGCTGGCGATCGTTCTGGGCGCGGTGGCGCTCATCGCCCCGAAAGGCGCCACGCTGCATCGCAAGAGCGGCCTGCTGTTTGTCTACGCGATGCTCACGATGGGGATCAGCGGATCGCTGATGGCGATGCGCAACGGCCCGGACCCGAATACGCTCGGCGGGTTCATGTCGGCCTACTTCGTGATCACCGCGCTGACCACGGTCCGTCCCGTCTCCGTCTGGTCACGCCGGCTGGAGTTCGGTGCGCTGGCCCTGGCGCTCGCGCTTGCGCTCATCGAGATCGGGTTGGGGGGCAAGGCGGTCGCCAGCCCGCGCGGCACGATCAACGGCGTCCCGGCGTTCATGCTCTTCTTTCTGGCCACGATCACGCTGATGGGAGCCGCCGGCGACGTTCGGGTGATGTGGTCGGGACCTCTTCGAGGCGCGCCCAGGCTGAGACGGCACCTGTGGCGGATGTGCTTCGCGCTGTTTATCGCGGCCGGATCGTTCTTCTCGATTCGCGCGCGTGTCGCCAAGGTCCTTCCGCAGCCATTCACGCCCCCTGGAATGCGCGCGCTTCCCGTCGTGCTGGTGTTCGTCGCGATGTTCTATTGGCTGTGGCGAGTCCGCGCCCGCCGCGCTGATCGGGGAGTCGCCGGCGCGCTCGCCTCAGCGCTGACGCGATAGGCGCGGCACCGGCACCGGGCCGGCGGCCCGCACCTGCCCCCAGATCCGCCGCCCAACCTTGTCGGCTTCTTTGACGATGCGGTCCTCGTCCATCGTCAGCACCTTGCCGTTGCGCATGACGAACTGACCGTCGATCATGACGGACTCGATGTCGGACGGGTGGCCGCTGTGAATCACCGCGGACACGATGCGGCCGGCCGGTACGAGATGGGGCCGCAATGCGTCCACGACGAGAAGGTCCGCTTTCCTGCCGACCGCGAGCGAGCCGAGCAGCTTTTCCTGGTTCACCGCGCGCGCGCCGCCCAGTGTCGCGTCTTCGAGGATGTCCTCCGGCTGCGGCTGCGTGCCGGGATTCGCATCGTCGCGCCGGATGCGCTCCGTCAGGAGCGCGACGCGCATCACCTCGAACAGGTCGTTCGTGTTGTTGTCGGTGCCGTTTGCGATGGGGCAGCCCGCGGCGCGCAGCGCGGGAATCGGCGGGATGACGCCGCGGTTCGCCGCCATGGCCGCCTGATGCGAGACGATCGTCTTGGATTTTCCAAGCAGCGCGATCTCGGCGTCGTCGACGTACCGGCAGTGCGCGGCGAACAGGCGCGGGCCGAGGAAGTCGTGCTTGTCGAGAAACGCCGACGGACGCAGGCCATGGTGGCGCACCATGAAGTCGGCCTCGGCGCGGCTCTGAGTCAGATGGATGGTGTAGCCGAGGTCGTGTTTCTCGGCGAACGCGCGGATCGCGTGCAATAGCTCGGGCGAAGACGTCTCCGCTAGCGCGGCAGCGGGGAACACGCTGATGCGTCCCTGATTCTTGCCGTGCCACGTCGTGAACAAATCGTTGATGTGCTGCATCCCCTCGTCTCGCAGCCTGGGCGAGAACCGGGGCTTTTCACTCCTGGCGAGTCCCTCGGGAGACATCGGGCCCGCGACGTTCTCGCTGTCGCGGATCGACTCCGCGAGGACGCAGCGCAGTCCCGTCCGCGCCAACGCGGCTGCCGAGCGATTGATGCCGCCGGCGTTCTCGACAATCGTCGTGGTTCCGGTCCGGATCGCTTCAAGCGCAGCGACCGTGACCATCAGCGTGTTCTCTTCGCCTTGAAGGAGACTCGTCGGCTGGACGGCGAGCTTCGCGGAGTTGGGGAAGCCGAAGTCTTCGTTGAAACCGCGCGCGAGGACCGCCGCCATGTGCGCGTGACAGTTGATGAGGCCGGGGAAAAGCGCCTTGCCCCGTCCGTCGTAGACGTCGGCTCGAGGATACGACCGGAGGATCTGATCCGTCGGGCCGATTGCCGCGATCCTGTCGCCCTGGACCGCGAGGGCGACGTCGTCCTGCACAGCGTCCACGGTCACGACGGTTGTGTGCGAGAAGACGACCGTCGTACTGGACGTCGTCCGCCGGGTCTGAGCCTGAACGCCGCCTTGCTCGAGAAGGAGTGCTGCGGCGCCCGCGCCGGCGCCCGCGATCAACTCACGCCGACTGAGTGTGGAGCCTCGCATACGACACCTCGCCGGAATCATGTCACCGCAATGTCGAGCACTGCAACGTGAAGCTCCCATCATCTTCGCCCGCGAGCGAGTAACGAGTCGCAGCGGCGGTGATAGGATTCACGGCATGCGCGGCACGCGGGCGGTCGCGACTCTTCTGGGCTCGATCGCGTTCACCGCCTGCCGCCCCTCCGTCCCGTCGACGCATCCAACCTTCAACCGCGACATCGCGCCGCTCGTCTGGGAGCACTGCAGCGGCTGTCATCGTCCCGGTCAGCAGGCGCCGTTCAGCCTGTTGAGTTTCCAGGATGTGCAACAGCGAGCTCGCTTGATCGTGACGGCCACCGGCCGTCACATCATGCCGCCGTGGCTGCCAGAGCCCGGCTACGGCGCATTCATCGGTGAACGCCGCCTGCGATCCGAGGACGTGGAACGCATCGCGCAGTGGGTGAAAGACGGAACGCCGGAAGGCGATCCCGCCGATCGCCGCTCGCCGCCGGCGTGGGTCGACGGCTGGCAGCTCGGGCAGCCCGATCTGGTGGTGGAGTTGCCGGAAGCGTACACGCTCCGCCCGGGCGGTGCCGACGTGTTCCGGAATTTCGTCCTGCCGATTCCGCTGTCCGCCACCCGCTTCGTGCGGGGCATGGAAGTGCGGCCCGGCAGTCGAGGCGTCGTGCATCACGCCACGATCGGCATCGATGCGACGCGCGGGTCGAGACGGCTCGACGCGCAGGATCCCGAGCCGGGCTTTGAAGGCGGAATGTTCTCGGAAGGGACGCACAGCCCGGACAACCATGCGCTCGGCTGGACTCCGGGCATGACGCCGGTGATGGAACCGGCGGACATGGCGTGGCGCCTCGAGAAGGGCAGCGATCTGATCGTCCAGCTGCACATGATCCCTTCCGGCAAACCGGAAGCCGTGCGGCCGAGCGTGGGGTTCTTCTTCACCGACACGCCACCGGCGCGCCGCCCGATGGACTTCAGGCTCGGATCGAAAACGATCGACATTCCCGCCGGCGCGTCCGCCTACACGATCGAAGACACCTACGTGCTGCCCGTCGACGTGGACGCGTTGAGCGTGTACCCGCACGCGCACTACCTGGCGAAGGACATGAAAGCGTTCGCGACGCGTCCCGACGGCACGGTGACGTGGCTCGTCTGGATCAAGGACTGGGATTTCAGGTGGCAGGACCAGTATCGATACGCCTCGCCCCTCTTCCTGCCCAGAGGAACGACGCTGACGATGCGCTACACGTACGACAACTCGGCAGGGAACGTGCGCAACCCGCACCACCCACCGCAGCGGGTTCTCTACGGGCCGCTGTCGTCAGACGAGATGGGTGATCTGTGGCTGCGACTCCTGCCTCGCACGAACGCCGACGCCGACATCCTGGCGCGATCGTACGTCAACAACGAGATGCGCAAGAACATCGCCGCCGCGGAACGCATGACTGCCGAACATCCACGCGAAGCGAGGTGGCGCAACGAACTAGGTGCGCGATATCTCGAAGCCGGCCGCGTCCAGGAGGGAATCCTTGAGTTGCAGGAAGCGCTCCGCCTCAAGCCCGCACACGCCGAGGCCCACCACAATCTTGGACGCGCGCTGCAGTTGCAGGGACGGTTGGCCGCCGCCGTCGCGCACTTCCGCGAGGCCGCGCGACTCGCGCCCGATGACGATCAGGTCCACCTCAGCCTCGCGAACGCGCTGCAGGATCAGGGCGGCCTGGACGAGGCGATTGCCCACTTCCGGCGGGCGGTGGCGCTCGACCCGGAGGGCGCCGACGCGCACAACAACCTCGGTACCGCGCTCGCATCGAAGGGCCTGGTGGACGAGGCCGTGATTCATTTCCAGCGGGCTCTCGACATTCGGCCGGGTTACGCCGACGCCGAGAAGAACCTGAGCCAGGCGCTTCAGCTGCAGCGCGCGCGCGGTTCGCGCCGCTAGACAAACTGTGACACTGCGGCTCCAGCTTTCCGTGTATAGACTAAGCCCGCTCCCAATCGTTCGATTCAAGACTCCGGTGGCTCTTCGTCATACCGCAGGAGGTTTCCATGGCGGTGTTTCGAGCCGTCTTCTCCGGCCCGGCCGTAGTTGCCGCCACCCTGCTTGCCGTGGGTTGCGGCGACATGTCTGCCTCCCGATCGATCGGCCAGCTTCCCAAGGACGTCAAGACGCTCGCGCGGCAGTCGCTGTCCCGGATTGACGGCGATCTGAAAGTCGCAGGCCTGCAGAAGCCCGTCGACGTCATCCGCGACGAGTGGGGCGTGCCGCACACCTACGCGCAGAACGCCGACGATCTGTTCTTCGCGCAGGGCTACGTGATGGCCCAGGATCGCCTGTGGCAGATGGAGTGGTGGCGGCGCGAGCACGAGGGGCGTCTCGCGGAAGTGCTCGGCCCCGCGGCCGTCGAGCGCGATCGGCAGGCGCGCCTCCTGAAGTACCGGGGGCCCTTCGACGACGCGGAGTGGACGAGCTATCACAAGGACGCGAAGCGCATCTTCACCGCGTACGCGAACGGCATCAACGCGTACATCGCGCAGCATGGCGACAACCTTCCGGTCGAGTTCACGCTGACGGGCATCACGCCCGAGCCGTGGACCGCCGAGACCGTCGTCTTGCGCGAGCCCGCGTTCGGCGACGCGGTGAGCGAACTGCGCCTCGCCATGGACGTCGCGAAACTGGGCGTCAAAGAAGCGAACCGTCGGGCGGCGCCGGATCCCTGGGACGACCTGACCGTCCCCGAAGGACTCGATGTCTCGCTCATCACCGACGAGGTCCTGGCCGCGACGCGGGCGGGAGGCGGACGGGGGCAAGCGCTCCCGCGGCCGGAGATTCTCGAAAAGTACAGGAAGCTGCTTCCGACCTCGTCCGCGCTCCTGCTGCCGGTATCCGACATCCACGATCTCGGCAGCAACAACTGGGTGGTTGGCCCCTCGATGTCGCCGACCGGCAAGCCGATCGTCTCGAACGATCCCCATCGCGAGGTCTCGAACCCGTCGCTGCGCTACATCGTTCACTTGAACGCGCCGGGCTGGAACGTCATCGGATCGGGCGATCCGCCGTTTGTCGGCGTGAGCATGGGCCACAACGAGAAGGTGGCCTGGGGCCTCACGATCGTCGGGACGGACTTCCAGGATGTCTTCGTCGAAGACCTCAACCCGGCGAACGCGAACGAGATGATCTACAACGGCACGCCCGAACCGTTGAAGGTCGTCACGGAAACCATCAAGGTGAAAGGGGAATCGCCTCGAACCGTGGCATTGAAGTTCAGTCGTCACGGGCCGATCTTTTTCGTCGACGAGGTGCACCACAAAGCCTACGCGCTGCGCAGCGTTTTCACGGAGCCCGGCACGGCGTCGTACCTGGGCGAGTTGAAGCTGGACCAGGCGCAGAACTGCAAGGAGTTCCTCGAGTTGGCGATGTACTGGAAAGCCAACTCCGAGAACCTGATCTGCGGTGACGTCGACGGCAACATCAGCTGGCAGGCGTCGGCGCTGACACCGCACCGCAAGGGCGGCTGGCTCGGCCGGTTGCCGGTGCCCGGCACGGGCCGCTACGAGTGGGACGGTTTCCGCGCCGAGTTGCCGAAGGAATACAACCCGTCCCGCGGCTTCATCGCCACGGCGAACCACAACATCAACCCGAAGGGCTACTGGCCGCCGGTGGTGTTCAAGACGACCAACACGCTGCCGTACGACCGGATTACGAGAATCCTGCAGGTGATCAAGCCGGGCCAGGTGTTCTCGATCGAAGACGCGCAGAAGCTGCAGCGCGACGTGTACTCGCTGCGCGGCGCCGCCGATCAGGCCGCGTTCCGCGGCTGGACGGCGAAAGATCCCGTCGTCGAGAGCGCGCGCGACATGGTGGCGAAGTGGGACGCGCTGCTTTCCGTCGATAGTGTGCCCGCGGCGATTTACATCACGTGGCGCCGGCTGCCAGAGCAGAGCGCGAGCGGGGCCGAGCCGGCCACGAGTGTGAAGCACGACGCGATCGAAGCCGGCCTTCGGAAAACCATCGATAAACTCACGGCCGATCTCGGTGGGGACTGGAGCCAGTGGCGGTACGGCCGTGTCCATGCGCAGGCGTATCCGCATCCGCTGCTGAAGGAATTCGATCTGCCGACCGTCGAACGCCGCGGCGGGAACGGCGCGGTGGGCGCCGACGGCGCCACGTACCGCGAGATCATCGACGTGTCGAATTGGGACCGTTCGTTGACGATCAACACGCCCGGGCAGTCGGGACAGCCGGAGAGCCCGTTCTACGGCAACCTGTTGCCGCTCTGGACCAACGACCAGTACTTCCAGATGACGTTCAGCCGATCGGCCGTCGATGCACACGCGGCCCATCGGCTGAAGCTGACGCCGTAGCTCGCCGGTCACGAATCCAGTTCACATGAGGAGAGAGAAATGAGAGTCCTGACGGGGCGGGCGCTTGCCGTTGCCGGTTTGCTCATCGCGACCGGGTCGGCGGTGCACGCGCAGACCATTGCCGGCGTCGTCAAAGACGCGACCGGCGCCGTGTTGCCGGGCGTGACCGTGGAAGCGTCCAGCCCGGCCCTGATCGAAAAGGTGCGTTCTGTCGCGACCGACGGCACCGGCCAGTACAAGATTGTCAGCCTGAGTCCCGGGACGTACACGGTCACGTTCACACTGACCGGATTCGGGGCGTTCAAGCGCGAAGGCATCGTGCTGACCACGGATTTCACGGCGACCATCAATGCGGAATTGAAAATTGGCAGCGTCGAAGAGTCGATCACGGTTTCCGGCGCATCGCCGCTCGTCGACACGCAGTCGGCCACCAAGCAGACCGTGCTCTCCCGCGAAGTCCTCGACCAGCTGCCGGCGGCGCGCAGTATCCAGGGCGCCGGTGCGCTGATTCCAGGCGTGACGATGGCCGCCACGGTCGGCGGCGGGCGCGACGTCGGCGGCAGCACGAAACTGCAGCAGCCCGGCCTCACGTTCCACGGTGACGGCGGCACCATCCAGCGCTGGGACGGCTTCTGGCTGAGCAACGTGCAAGGCACCGGCACCGGCGGCGCGACGAGCTTCTACGTCAACGACGCGGGCGCCCAGGAGCTCGTGTACTCGACCGGGGCCGAGCAAATCGACATGTCCGCGCCGGGCCTGTATGTGAACATGATTCCGAAGGACGGCGGCAACACGCTGCGCGGCGTCGTCTACGGCGACTTCACGCACACCGGGTGGCAGGCGAACAACCTCGGTCCGGAGCTGAAGGCGGTTGGGCTGACGAACGTGGCGCAGGTGTACCACATCTCGGACTTCAATGTGGGCGTCGGCGGTCCGATCAAGAAGGACCGGCTGTGGTACTTCGTCGCGTACCGCTACGAGGCGATCGATCAAACGGTGGTCGACAGCTACTACGACCAGGACGTCTCACCTTATATATATGTGCCCGACCTGAGCCGGCCGGGCGAAGACGACGGCAACATCCCCAACGAGTCGGTGCGCCTGACCTATAAGGCGAGCGAGAAAGACAAGTTTCAGGGATGGTTCACGAACCAGAACAAGTACCGGTCGCATTACAACATCAGCGCGAGCCGAACGCCGTCGGCGACGTCCCTCCAGGACACGCCGTACGCGCAGGCCACCACGGTGAAGTGGACGCGAACGCAGAGCAACCGGCTGCTGTTTGAGGGTGGCTTCGCCAGGGGGCGCACCCTGTACCAGGAGCTCTATCAGCCCAACGTGTCGCCGGCGTCGGACCAGGCCACGGTCGAATCGGTGAAGATCTACTCCATCACCGACAGCGCGAACGGGAAGGTCTTCAAGGCGTACGACAACGGGTACAGCGGACACGGCGGGGACATGCAGAACGGCCGGCTGGGCGCCACCTACGTGACCGGCGCGCACGACGTCAAGTTCGGCGTCATGCTGGGCCACGCCACGTCGCCGAGTCCCAACTGGTACACGGGCGACATCACGATGACGTTCAACAACGGCGTCCCGGCATCGATCACGAAGCGCATTCCGAGCGACCAGTTGAACGGCTACTATCCGGACCTGGGGATTTTCGGGCAGGACCGGTGGACCTTCAAGCGCGCGACGGTGACGGCCGGCGTCCGCTACGACTACTTCGTGGGCAACGTGCTCGACGGCACCCTGCCGGCGAGCCGCTGGAATCCGGCGCAGTTCTTCCCGGGGTTCAGAGTCCAGGCGTGGAAGGACGTGTCGCCCCGGGCAGGCGTGGCGTTCGACGTGTTCGGCGACGGCAAGACCGCGCTGAAGTGGAGCATCGCACGATACGTGGCGGCGGACGGCGTGAGCACCGCGACCGCCAACAACCCGCAGAACACGGTCGGCCGGACCGACACGCTTGCGTGGAACGACATCAACCACGACTACACGATCTACAATCCCGACGGATCGCTGCAGGCCAACGAACTGGGGCCGAGCACCAACAAGAACTTCGGCAAGGTGATTCCGTCGACAACCACGCAGGATCCGGCCACGCTGAACGGCTGGAACGCGCGGGGTTCTTCGATTGAATGGCAGGCCGTCCTGCAGCATCAGATCTCATCGCGCGTCTCGGTGACCGGCGACTACTACTTCCGATGGAAGGGCAATCAGCTCGTCACCGACAACACGCTCGTCAACAGCGCGAGTTACGGCGGGCCCTTCTGCATGACCGCGCCGTCCAGCCCGCAATTGCCGAACAACGGCGGATATCAGCTGTGCGGCCTGTACGATCTCACTCCGGCCGCGGTCGGGCAGGTGCAGAACAACGTCACGTTCGCCAGGAACTTCTCGGGCATCACGGATCACTACATGGGCTACGACCTCACGGTGAACGGGCGTTACGACGGCGGGACGTTCCAGGGCGGCCTCAACGCGCAGAAACGCGACTACGACACCTGCAACGCCCCGATTCTGTCGGGCACGACCATCAACCAGGTGGACAGCCCCGAGGCGGTGTTCTGTCACCAGGTCACGCCCTACCGTCCCGATTTCAAGTTCTTCGCGACGCGGCAACTGCCGTGGGACGTGATGGTCAGCGGCACGTATCAGTTCAGTTCGGGACCGATGATCCTGGCGACGTGGGCGGCCCCCAATTCCCTGATCGCGCCGGCCCTCGGCCGGAATCTGTCGGCGTGCCCGGCCACGGGCGCGTGCACCGCCACCAAGAGCATTCAGTTGATCGAGCCGGGATCGCTGTACGCCGCGTACCAGAACCAGCTCGATCTGCGGCTGTCGAAGCGGCTCAGGATCGGCCGATACACGCTTCGCGCGGACGCGAACCTCTACAACGTGTTCAACAGCGATTACGCCAACTCGATCAACACGACCTTCTCGACGAGCGCCAGCAACCAGTACATGCGGCCGACGGCCGTGCTGTTGAGCCGGCTGTTCAAGGTCGGCGGGCAGATCGAGTTCTAGGCAAGGGACAGGGAGTCGAAGCGGTAGACAAGGAGCGGGATGATGAAAAGACACGCATTGTTGTTCTTGGGTCTGGCCGCGCTGGCAGCGGTTCCGGCCCTGGTGCGGTCGCAGGGAGCGGCGTATCCCATCACGGTCATTCCAACAGGAAAGGGCCCATACACGTTTCCCCAGGGCTACCAGACGCCGTGGGACAAGATTGAGATCATGGTGACGGAAAAAATGTCGCCGAATCTCTTCGTCCTGCATGGCTCGCAAGGCCTTGATCCGGCACATCCCGACGCGTCCGGCGGCCGGGCCATGGCGCTCTTCGGATCGGATGGCGTCCTGATGGTAGATACCGAAAACAGGCAGACGGCCGAGCAGACGTTGAAGGCAATCCGGTCCTTCACCAGCGCGCCCATCAGGATCCTGGTCAACACGCACATTCATCCCGACCACACCGGCGCCAACGCCTTCTTCGCGAAGCAGGGGGCGATCATCTTCTCGCAGGAAGATCTGCAGAGCGAGATGCTGCGTCCGCCCGCGCGCGGCAACGGCCAGCCGGCCCCGGCGCCCGACATGGCCGGCATTCCGGTGGGGATCTACAAGTACAACCCCGCCGCGCCAGGCCAGCCCGCCGTCACCTTCACGATGAACGGCGAAACGGTGGACTTCATCCCGATGATGCCGTCCCACACGGCGGGCGACACCATCGTGCGCTTCCGCAAGGCCAACGCGATCTACATCGAGGACTTCTACCGCAACTTCGGGTATCCCTTCGCCGATCAGGCCAACGGCGGGTCGATCAAGGGCATGCTCGACGCGTCGGATCTCATCGCGAAGCTGGCCGGCCCCGACACGACGCTCATCCCTGGCCATGGCACGCTGATCAAGAAGAACGATCTCCTGCCGTATCGCGCCATGCTCGTGGACATCCTGGCCAAGGTGAAGACGCTGCGCGATCAGGGCACGTCGCTGAAGGACGTGCTGGCCGCGAACCTGACGGCGCCGTACGACAAGGCGACGCAGGGCGACACGCAACAGAGCAAGGATCGCTTCATCACCGAGGTGTACGACGAGGTGAAGGACTTCCCGCCGATCGTGGACGGCAAGCGGACGATGCCGAGACATCCCTAGGGCGGAGGACACATGAGCGATCTCGATCGGCGAGGCTTTCTGACGGGCGCCATTGCGGCGCTCGCGCTGCCGGCGACCGCCCGCCGGGAAGGGGTCGCGGCGTTCGCGCAGGCGGCGGCCGGCGCCAAGGCACAGCGCATCGACATCCACCATCACTTCGCGCCTCCGGCGTGGGTCTTGGAAGTGCGGGGGCGGCCGCTGCTGCAGACGGCCAACACCACGTGGACCCCGGAAAAGTCGATCGAGGATCTCGACCGCGCCGGCAGCGCGGCGGCGGTGATCTCCATCACCAACCCCGGCCTGTGGTTCGGCGACAATCAGACGACGAACCGGATCGCGCGCGCGTGCAATGAGTACGGCGCCCGGCTGGTGCAGCAGTATCCGACGCGGTTCGGCCTGTTCGCGGCGATGCCGCTGCCCGACGTCGACGCGACGCTGAAGGAAATCGCGTATGCCTACGATGTGCTGAAGGTCGACGGCGTCGGTCTGTTCACGAGCTACGGTGACACGTGGCTGGGTAACGCCGCGTTCCGGCCCGTGATGGAAGAGCTCAACCGGCGCAAGGCTGTCGTGCACGTCCACCCGACGGCGGCGAATTGCTGCCGGAACCTCGACTACGGCACGGCGCCCGGGAGCATCGAGTACGGCACGGACACGACGCGCGCGATCATCGGCGTGACGTTCAGCGGCGACACGACTCGCTATCCGGACATCAGGTTCATCTGGTCGCACGGCGGGGGGTCGGCGCCCTTCCTCGCCGGCCGCATCGATGGCGGCTCCGCCAACGCGAAGGCCCGGATGCCGGCCGGCTTCCTGGCCGAAGCGAAGAAATTCTTTTACGACACGGCCGGCGCGGCCAATCGCGGCGCCATCGCGTCGCTGCTGGAACTGGTGGGCACGTCGCACGTGCTCTTCGGAACCGATTTCCCGCCGGGAGGGACGAACCTCGCTGTGGCCAGGGCGGTGGCGGCTCTCGGCTTCTTCAACGACAACGACCTGCGCGCGATCGAGCGGGACAACGCTGTCAGGCTGCTGCCGCGCCTCAAGGCTTCTTCGGCGTAAGCCAGAAACCGGCTATTGGTTCCAAGCGGCGCGCACGGGCTGACCGATCAAGAGCGACGGGTCGGCGCCCTTGCGCGGCACGAACTTCTGCGGACGGCCGCCCCACACCTCTGCCGTGTAGAGATTACCATCCTGGTCGACGCTCGGCGCCAGGTCTCGAACTTCGTCGGGTCGCTCAGGTCGCCGCGGCGCGGCGGCACGAAGTACGCGACCTCCTTCGGCTCGGTCGGATTCGAGATGTCGAAGATGCGGAGTCCGGCGTTGAAATACGTCATCGCGACCACATTCGGCCTGGCGACGCCCGGCGCGGCCCACGGCTGGATGTTGTGCGAGCTGAAGCGTCCCCGCGCCTGACAGAAGTCGGCGTACGGCGCGTCGGGCGGCGCCGCCGGCCTCGGGAAGTGGCCGACCACCTTCGGATTCTTTCTGTCTTTCACGTCGATCACGTACGGCGTGTGCCAGGGCTCTCGGCAATCCGACTCGAGCGATTCGAACACCGAAATCACCGTATTCTGCAGCCTCGGGTACGCGGCGCCAGCTTCGATCGGATAGATGGTGTGGTGCGGGATGCCGCCCATCGCTTCGAGCTGATACGAGAGACGCCCGATCGGTTTGGGATGACTGATGTCGGCGAGATCGAGGATGAACATGCCGAAATGGCCCATGCCGCAGTAGCCGATCGTCCCGCCGTCCTCGACGCGTCTGGGCACGACCGCGCGCGTACTGGACCGACGGTCGTGGAGACGACCGCATCTTCACCGTCACGCCGGGGTTTCAGCTCGTCGCGTTAAACGCGAAAACCGGCCAGCAGGAGCGGGGCTTCGGCCAGAACGGCATCGTCGATCTGTTCAGGGAGCTGGACGTCGTCTTCGACCCGACCGGCACGATCGGCAATAGCTCGCCGCCCGTCGTCTGCCGCGACGTGGTGATTGTCGGCCCGGCGCAGGCCGAGATGTCGCGGCCGAAGACGAAGACGATGACCAAGGCCGACATCATGGCCTTCGACGTGCGCACCGGGAAGAAGCGCTGGGTCTTTCACACGATTCCGCGGCCCGGCGAGTTCGGCGCCGACACGTGGCTGCACGGATCGAACGAGTACACGGGGAACGCCGGCGCCTGGACGACCTTCACCGCGGACAACGATCTCGGCTACGTCTACCTGCCGGTCGAAGCCGCGACGGGCGACTACTACGGCGGTCACCGGCCCGGCGCGAATCTCTTTTCGTCGACGCTGGTCGCCGTCGAGGCGTCCACCGGCAAGCGGATCTGGCACTACCAGCTCGTTCATCACGATATCTGGGACTACGACATCGTCTCTTCGCCCGTCCTGCTCGATCTGCAGATCGAGGGCAAGCCGGTGAAGGCTGTGATCCAGGCGACCAAGCAGGCGTTGCTCTACGTGTTCGATCGCGTGACGGGCAAACCGATCTGGCCGATCGAAGAGAAGCCCGCGCCCACGTCCGATGCGCCGGGCGAGTGGACGTCGCCGACGCAGCCGTTTCCAACCAGGCCGCCGGCCTTCGACCGGCAGGGCATCACGACCAACGACCTCATCGACTGGACGCCGGAGTTGCGGCAGAAGGCGATCGACGCGCTCAAGCCGTACCGAATCGGCCCGCTCTATCAGCCGGGATCGCTGGCCAACGCGCCGGACGGCACGAAGGGCACGCTGGTGCTGCCCGGCAATCTGGGCGGCTCGAACTGGGAAAGCACCGCCGCCGATCCGGAGAGCGGCTTCTACTACGTGAGCTCGATCACCCGGCCGACCCGGTTCGCCCTCGTCAAGCCGACGCCGGCCGAGAGCGACATGGACCTCATCGGCCTCGCGCTCAACCCTCCGCAGCCGGACGTCGAGGGACTCCCGTACCTGAAACCGCCGTACGGCCGCATCACCGCGTACGACATGAACAAGGGCGCAATCGTCTGGCAGAAGGCCAACGGAGAAACCCCGCCCGCAATCAAGAACCACCCGAGGCTGAAGGACCTGAACATCCCGAAGACCGGGGGTGCCTGGCGCTCTTCCATTCTCGTGACGAAAACGATGCTGCTGGTCGGCGAGGGATGGGGCGGCCCGCCCATGTTCCGTGCGATGGACAAAGCCACGGGCGAGATCCTCTGGGAGACGCAGATTCCGGCGGGATCGACGTCGGGTCTGCCAATGACCTACCTGCACAAAGGCAAGCAGTACATCGTCGTCGCTGCCGGGAGCCAGGACGCGCGCATTCCAGCGCAGCTGGTCGCGTGGGCGCTGCCGGGGCCGGGCGCGGGGACGGCGTCGGACGGGCGGAGCGAAAGATGAAGAAGCCCGTCGCCATCGGTTTGGGATTCCTGCTCGGGACGATCTGCGGTCTCGCGGCGCTGTCGGCGCACACGTCGCCGGGGTCCGCGCAAGACGCCGATCGTGCGCGTATCGACGCCGGCAAGCGGCTCTTCGCCGAGACGTGTCAGAACGATCACTGCCACGGCGGGTCTGCGCGGAACATGGAAGATTGTTCGGGCTTCACGGCGGAGTACGTGAGGCGCGTCATCAACGAAGGTCTGCCTGACGCTGGGATGCAGGCGTTCAAGGATGTCTTCACGGCGGAACAGGTGGAGCAGCTCGTGGTCTACATCCTCTCGGTCTCCGCCGACCATCGCGAGAGCGCCTTCCGAACGGCGCCCCGGCTGGCGCCCGCACATGCCACGACGACCCACCGGCCGCTCGTCGTTGCCACGCTTCGGGCGTCCGGAGTCACTCGATGAGAAAACGAGCGGCGTGGTGCGTGATGTGCGCGCTGATGGCGGGCGCGGGTGCGCTCGCCGCGCCGCAGATCACGTCGTCGCGACTCGTCGACGCCGGAAGGGAGCCACAGAACTGGCTGACCTACTTCGGCAACTACGCGGCGTGGAGTTACAGCGCGCTCGATCAGATCACGCGCCGTAACGTCCGGCAGGTCGTTCCGGTCTGGGCGTTCTCGACCGGCGAACTCCGCGGCGGCCTGATGGCGACGCCGCTGGTGGCCGACGGCGTCATGTACCTGATGGGTCCGCGCAACCGCGTGTTCGCGCTGGACGCTGCGACGGGGCGCCAGATCTGGAAGTACCTCTACCAGTTGCCCGACGGCCCCGTGCCCTACCAGAACGGATCGCGCGGCGTGGCGCTCGGGTACGGGCTCGTCTACTTCGGCAGCCTCGACAACCACGTCGTCGCCCTCGATGCGAAGACCGGACGCGAGGCGTGGCAGATCGAAATCGAAGACGTGCGGCAGTGCGGGTGCAACGTGACGTCGGCGCCGCTGCTCGTCAAGGACAAGGTGATCGTCGGCGTCACCGCCGGAGATTCGGCCCATCGCGGCTATCTGAACGCGTACGACGCGAAAACCGGCAAACACGTGTGGCGCTTCTACACGATTCCTGGCGCCGGCGAGCCCGGCAACGAGACGTGGGCCGGCGATTCGTGGAAGCTCGGCGGTGGCTCGACCTGGTTCACCGGGTCCTACGATCCCGAGCTCAATCTCGTCTACTGGGGCGTCGGCAATGCTTCGTCGGACTACTACGGCGAGGATCGGCACGGCGACAACCTCTATACCGCGTCGCTCATCGCCCTTGACGCCGATACGGGCACGCTGAAGTGGCACTTTCAGGAAACGCCGCACGACGTCTACGACTACGACTCCAACGCGGAGCCGATGCTGCTCGACGTGATTGCCAACGGGCAGACGCGCAAGCTCGTTGTGCACGCCTCGAAGAACGGCTTCGCTTACGTGCTCGACCGCGTCACCGGCCAGTACGTCAACGGCTGGCCGTACGTCGAGGAGTTCAACTGGACCAGGGGTCTGGACAAGCGCGGCAAGCCGATCGATCAGGTCATTCCGCCCGCGGGCAAGCGGACCGAGATCTGCCCGGGCGGCGCCGGCGGGCGCAACTGGCAGCACGCGGCGTACAGCCCTCGCACGGGCTTCTACTACAACACGTCGTTCGAATTCTGCGAGACCATCGATCCGAAACGGCAGGAGGTCAAAGAGGGCGATCGCTGGATGGCGAGCGGCGGCAACGTGCGGCATCCCTCCGCCGTCGCCAAGCCGCACATCGATGCCTTCGACCCCGTGACGGGGAAGAAGGCGTGGACGTATCGGACTAAGTACATGAATCTGTCGTGCCTGCTGGCGACCGGCGGCGATCTGCTGTTCGGCGGCGATCCCGACGGCGACGCGTGGGCGCTCGACGCGAGGACCGGCGAGCGGCTCTGGTCGTTCAACACCGGCGGCGGCATCAGCAGCGCGCCGATGGCCTACGCCGTCAACGGACGGCAGTACATCGCGATTGGTTCGGGCATGGGGGCGCTGCACGGCAGCTACGTGCCGCGCTGGTGGCCGGATGCGCCGATTCCGCCGGCAGCATCGACGCTCTTCGTGTTCGCGCTGCCGAGCCCGTAACAGGAGAACGAGGGTCGCTGCCTCATGGGAGCACAGACATGGACCTGAGCTTTATCGGCAAGCCCCACGAATGGGATCCGAGACGCTTGTACAGCCAGACGGGTGCCGACTGGCAGCAGCGCGTCGATTTCGAGCGCTTGCGGAAAGAGCGGCTCGATCGCCTCCGCACGCAGATGAAGGCCGACGATCTGGGGGCGCTCGTGCTGTTTGCCGGTGCCAACATCCGCTACGCGACCGGATCGTACCAGGGCAACTGGAAGTACAACATCAACATCCGCTACGCCGTCGTTCCCGCGGAGGGCGAGCCGATCCTGTTCGAGACCGCCGGATCCGATCTGCAGTGCGCGAAAATCGATCTGCCGTGGATGGAGGACCGCATCCGCCCGGCCATCACCTGGCAGTGGGCCGAAGGCGCCGTGCCCTACATGGCCGGACGGATGGCGCAGAGCGTCGTGGACGTGCTGACGGAGCACGGCGTCCTGAAGGAGCGCATCGGCATCGACAACCTCGACATGCCGGCGTTCGAGGCGTTCCAGCAGGCCGGTCTCACGATCGTCAACGGCTGGCCGACGGTGTCGAGGGCGCGAACGGTCAAGACGCGCGACGAGATCGAGCTGTTGAAGCAGGCGTCGAGCATCGGCGACGCCGCGATGTGGAAGATCAAGTACGAGTGGCTCAAGCCGGGCGTGCGCGAGCGGGAGATCGAAGCCAAGGTGCACGAGTTCATGCTCGAGCGAGGCTGCGAAATCATCTACGACATCATCGTCGCCTCCGGCGGCAACACCAGCCCGTACCGGCGCTGGGCCACCGACAAGCTGATCCGCCAGGGGGATCTCGTCATCGTCGACATCAACGCGGTCGGGCCGTCGGGCTACTTCATCGACTTCGTGCGCTGCTTCAAGTGCGGCGGCGCGCAAGGCCTGAAGATGACCCAGAAGGAAATCGATCTCTATCGCGAGGTGTACGACTCGATGTACGCGGGGCTGGCGAAGCTGCGGCCCGGCAACACCACCGCCGACGTCGCCGCCGCGTTCCCCGAGTACGACGACGACAAGTACGGCACGGTCACGCTCCAGCAGTTCGCGCACAGCATCGGGATCACGCTGTACGAAGGGATGTGGATGTCGCGGGCGTATTCGCTCAAGTATCCGGCCGAGATCAAGGAGAACATGTACTTCGCGATCGAGACGTTCGCCGGGCATCCGAAACTCCAGCAGACGTGCCGGCTCGAGGAGAACGTGCTCGTGACCGCCGACGGTCCCGTGGTCTTCACGATGATGGAACACATGGCGGAGGCCATGGCCTGATGACGCCCGCCGAGCCGCCCCTCGTCGCCGTGACGGATTCGGTCTTTCCCAGCCTGGATGCGGCCGGGACCGTGCTCTCGGCGATTGGCGCGGAACTGCGCCTCGCCGACGGTTCGACGCCCGACGCGATCCTGCGCGCCGCCCGCTCGGCGGACGCCATCCTCGTCACGTACGCGAAGATCACGGCCGACATCATCCAGCAGCTGACACGTTGCCGCATCGTCTCGCGGTTCGGCATCGGCGTGGACAACGTCGACCTGGCCGCCGCGACCGCGAAGGGGATCGTCGTCACGAAGGTGCCGGACTACTGCATCGACGAGGTGTCGGACCACGCCATGGCGCTGTTGCTGGCCGCCGTCCGCAAGATTCCGTTCTCCGACGCGCGCGTGCACGCGGGTGAATGGAAGATGCCATCGGTCGTGCCGATCCATCGGCTGCGGGGAACGACGCTCGGCCTCGTCGGGTTCGGGCGCATTCCGCAGCTGGTCGCTCCCAAGGCCCGGGCGTTCGGCATGCACGTTCTGGCGTCCGATCCGTTCGTCGCCGCGCCGGTGATGGAAGCGGCTGGCGTCGAACCGGTCACGTTCGACCAGCTGGTCGAGCGATCCGATTACATCTCCATCCACGCGCCGCTTACGCCGGAGACGCGCCACCTCTTCGACGCGGGCGTGCTCCGCCGCATGAAGCCGACCGCGTACCTCGTCAACACCGCGCGCGGGCCGCTGGTCGACGAGGCGGCGCTCGTCGAGGCGCTCACCGAGGGGCGCATCGCCGGCGCCGCGCTCGACGTCGTCGAGCAGGAGCCGCCTGCGTCCGGGTCGCCGCTGCTCACGTGCAGGAACCTGATCCTGACGCCTCACACCGGTTTCTACTCGGACGAATCGCTGGTCGAGCTGCAGACGAAGGCCGCCGAAGAAGTCGTGCGGGTGCTGGGAGGGCAGCCGCCTCGTAACCCGGTCAATCCCGAAGTTCTGAAGGCGATCAAAACCACCCACGCGCGCTAGAGGAGACGCTCATCATGTCGAAAGAACCGTGGAAGACGGACAAGTGGCACGTCAGCGCCTGGAACTTTGCGCCCGAGGTGCTGGCGCAGCTGCACTTCGCGAGGCAAATCAAAGTACACGACGTCACCCTGCGCGACGGCGAGCAGCAGACCGGCGTCATCTTCACGAAAGACGACAAGATCCGCATCGCCGAAGGTCTCGCCGCCGCGGGCGTGCACCGCATCGAAGCCGGCATGCCCGTCGTGTCGCCGAGCGATCAGGCGGCGATCAAAGAAATCGTCAGGCGGAACCTCGGACCGCAGATCTTCGCCTTCTCGCGCTGCATGGTCGACGACGTGAAGCGCGCCGTCGACACCGGGGTGTCGGGCGTCGTGATGGAAGTCCCGTCGAGCGAGCACATCATCAAGAACGCCTATCAGTGGCCGCTCGAGAAAGCCATCCAGCTGTCCATCGAGTCGACCGCCTACGCGCACTCCCAGGGGCTCGAGGTCGTCTTCTTCCCGATCGACTTCTCGCGCGCGGAGATGAACTGGGTGCTCGACCTGATTACGCGCGTCGCGCGCGAGGGCCACATGGACGGGCTCGCGCTCGTCGATACCTTCGGCGTCCTCTCGCCTCATGCCATGCAGTACTTCGTCCGTCAGGTGAAGGCCCGGATCAGCACGCGACTCGAAGCGCATTTCCACATGGACGTCGGCATGGGCGTCGCCAATACGATCATGGCGCTGGCGGAGGGCGTGGAGGTGATGCACACGACGGTGCTCGGCATCGGCGAACGGGCGGGCAACACGCCGATGGAGGAGACGGCGATGGCGCTGCTCACGCTGTACGGCGTCGACACCGGGCTGAACTACGCCAGGTTCTTCGAGCTGGCGCACCTGGTCGCCGAGCTGTCGCAGACGCCGATTCTCCCGAACCGGCCCGTTGTGGGCGATCAGCTGTTCCACATCGAGTCGGGGATCATCGCGAGCTGGTTCCAGAACTGCGGCGCCGACAACCCGACCGAGCTTTTCCCGTACCGCTGGGACGTCGTGGGGCAGCGGCCCGCGCAGATTGTCTACGGCAAGGGCAGCGGCATCGACTCGATCAAGGGCGCGCTGCAGCGCCTCGGCCTGGCCTTCACCGAAGAGGAGGCGATGAAGGTGCTGGCGGCGATCAAGCTGTTCTCGCTCGAGCGGAAGCGGCTGTTGACGCCGGACGAGTTCAAGAAGGTCGCGACGGACACCCTGGCGAAGGTCGGCGCGTAGCGCTGAAGCCGCCAATGGCCCCCCCGTCCGGATCGGTGGCGGCCGCTCGACAGGAGACGTCCTCCGATGAGAGCGATGGTGCTGAGGGCCGCCGGCGATCTGGCGGCGGCCGATGTCGAGACGCCGGCGCCGGGCCCGGACGAAGTCCTCGTCCGGGTTCGGTACAGCGCAATCTGCGGAACGGATCTCAAGATCTTCACCGGCGCCATCCCGGTCGGCTACCCGCTCATCATGGGTCACGAGATGAGCGGGGAGATCGCCGACGGCCACGGCGGCGACTCCCTGAAACGCGGCGACCGTGTCGTCGTCGACCCGGTGTTGTACTGCGGCGACTGCGTCAACTGCCGGGCGGGACAGACCAATCTGTGTCCCAACGGCGCGCTCGTCGGGCGCGACGCCAACGGCGGATTCGCTGACTACGTCGTCGTTCCACGAACCCATGTGTTCCGTATTCCGGAGGCGATCGAATACCGCGTCGCTCCGGCGATCCAGGTGTTGACGACCTGTGTGCACGCGCAGCGGCGCGCCGACATCTTTCCCGGACAGTCGGTCGTCGTCCTGGGCCTGGGCGTGACGGGCCAGCTTCACGCGCAGCTCGCCAGGGCACGCGGCGCGTACCCGGTGATCGGCGTCAGCCGGAGCGCGTGGAAGCGCACGCTGGCCGAAGACCTCGGCGCCGACATGACGATGCCGGCCGGCGACGCCGCGGTCCGCCGTGTCCGTGAGGCCACCGGCGGCCGCGGGCCGGACGTCGTGATCGAGACGACCGGCGTCGTGCGGTCGATCGCCGACGCGATGGCGGTGGCTCGACTCGGCGGAACCATGCTCCTGTTCGGCATCACCACGGTCTCCGACGGCGCCCTGCCGTTCTACCAGCTGTATTTCAAGGAACTGAACGTCGTCAACGCGCGTGCCGCGAAGAGCGAGGACTTTCCCGATTCCATCGACCTCGTGGCGCGCGGCGTCGTCAAGTTGCTGCCGCTGGTCACGCAGGTGATGCCGCTGTCCGAGCTCGCGCCGGCGATCGACATGCTCAGGACCGACGTCGATGGGCGAATGAAGATCATCCTGGAGCACCTGTGACGAACGGCGTCGCGGAACCGGGGAGCGCTGCGCTCGAACCGGCCGGCAGCCCGAGCGTGGCCATCGTGATGTACTCGGTGATGCTGCTGTCGTACGCGCTCATGGCGGCCAACCGGTTCCTGCTGCCGACCGTGGCGACCAACGTCCGCCAGGAGTTCGGCTTCACGCTGGCCCGGTCGGGCCTCCTCACGACCATCTTCACGGTCGGTCTCGGGCTGGGCGGGCTGCCGACCGGGTATCTGCTGGCGCGTTTCACGCGCAAGACCGTGTTGTTGGGCGGCATCGCGATCTTCTCGTCCGCCGTGGCCCTGACCACGCTGGCCACCGGCTTCTGGACGCTCCTGCTGTGTCTCGCCGTCATGGGGATCGGCATGGCGATGGAGGCGACGGTCATGTTCGCCCTCGCGGCGAGCTACTTCTACCGCAACCGCGCGGCCGCGATCGGATCGGTGAACTTCTGCTACGGCCTTGGCGGCATCGTGGCGCCGCTGGTCGCGAGCTGGCTGTTGAAGACGTACGGCAACTGGCGCAGTCCGATGATGGTGTTCGGGCTCGCCGGCTTCATGATGGTGGTCCTCATTGCGCTCGTCGTACGACACTGGTTCAGCGAGACCAGGCGCGCCACGGGGGCGCGCGCGGCCGCCGGCGGCGCCCCATCGCTGATGAACAGGAACACGATCCTGCTCACGATCATCAGCCTGATTTACGGTCTCGTTCTGTACGGCTTTCTCGGGATGTACCCGACGTTCCTGCGGGACGCGCTGAAGTTCACGCCCACGACCGCGGGATCGGTCTACAGCTTCTTCGGCGTCGGCGCGCTCCTGTCGATTCTCGGCGGGTGGCTGGGCGACAGGCTCTCGCCCAAGGTCGTGCTGACCACGGCGTTTCTTACCACGGCTCTGCTCGGGTACGGGTTCGTGCACGCGGGCGACTCGGCCGCGCTGCAGCGGACCCTGACGTTCGCGTACGGCGTGGTCGGGAGCGCGGTGCTCTACGTCAATCTCGCCGGCTATCACGTCAAGGCGGTCGAGAGCGGCCTCGCGAGCCGCGGCTCCGGGATGTTCGTGACGAGCCTCTACACATCCAGTGCGGCGGCCGGCTACTTCATGGGCTGGCTGGCCAACCAGGGTGGATGGGCGACGGCGTTCGGAATCCAGATCTCGTCGTTCTCGATCGTCGCCGCCGTCCTGGCCCTTGCGCTGCGGCCGAACGAGATGGCGTCGTAGATGGAGAGGCTGATGACGAAAGAGGGGCACGGCTTGAGCAGACGCGACCTGCTGTGCGCGGGCTCGGCGGCAGCGACGGGACTGTTGTGGGCGGGTCTGCCGGAGTTGGGCGCGCGAGTCGACGCGCAGGGCGGACGAAAGCCTCTCGCCATCGACGTGCACGCCCACCTGTTTCCGGAGCGGTACCTCGATCTCGTGCAGGGTTTCGGGAAGACCGACACCGGGACGCAGCGCGACCGCAAGGCGGGCATCGCGCCCGGCGAGATGCCCGCGCGCTTCGCGTTGATGGACGCCGCCCGCGTCGACATGCAGATTCTGTCGGTCTCGCCGCAGGTCCCGCATTTCGAGCACAAGGGAAACGCCGTCACGGCGGCGAAGATGGCGAACGACATGCTCGCGGATGCCGCTCACCGGTGGCCGACGCGGTTCAGGTTCTTCGCCGCGCTGCCGATGCCGCACGTCGATGAGGCGCTGAAGGAGATGGAGCGCGCGTTCGGGCTGGGCGCGGTCGGTGTCGGCCTGTCAACTGTGGTACTGGACCGGTCGATCGCCGACGCCTCGTTCATACCGGTCTACGAGGAAATGAACCGGCGTGCGACCGTGCTGTTTCTCCACCCCGCGGGAAACGCGATCTTCTCGAAACTGATCGCCGACTACCACCTGACCTGGATGATCGGAGCGCCCGCCGAAGACTCGGTGGCGGCCCTCCATCTCATTCAGCAGGGCATTCCGACGAAGTTTCCGAATCTGAAGATCATCAACTCCCACCTCGGCGGCGCGCTCCCGGTGCTGCTCAAGAGACTGGACAGCATCACGACGTGGGAGTACCCGCCGATGCCGGAGAGGCCGAGCCTCGCCCTGCGCCGGATGTACTACGACACGGTCGACTACGGCGACGTGCCGGCGCTGCACGCGTCGATTGCGGCCTTCGGCCTCGACAAGATGGTCCTGGGCTCCGATTTTCCGTACGAGACCGGCGAGCTGTACACGCTGTCCGCGAACTACATCCGTCAGGCAGGCCTGCAGCCCGATGACACGGCGGCGATTCTCGGCGGCAACGCGGAGAAGATGCTGCGTCTTTCCTGACGTCCGCGAGGAGGAGACACATGCGCTTTCACTTGTCGACAGCGGCGGGCCCGGAACGGCGCGCGTATTTCGTGGCCTGCTCGAACGGCGGCAAGATGGGCCTCACCGAGGTCCAGCGCTACCCCGACGACTATGACGGAGCGGTCATCGGATGTCCGGTGATCGATCGCACCAGCCTGATGATGTCGTTCATCTGGCTCGGCCAGACGCTCGGGTCCGATCCGATCCCGAAGGCGAAACTCCCGGCGATCGCGAAGGCCACGCTCGCCGCCTGCGACCCGCAGGACGGCCTGGTCGATGGCGTGATCGACAGTCCCGACGCGTGCACGTTCGACCCACAGGTGCTGACGTGCAAGGATCCCGATGGTCCCGACTGTCTGACGTCCGGCCAGGTGAAGGCACTCGCGAAGATCTACGCGGGTCCTGTCAATTCAAAGGGCGAGCGACTGTTCCCGGGATACCCGCCTGGCCACGAAGAAGACTACGCCGCCTTCATCACCGGAGACGGCGACCAGCACCGCTCGAGCACGTGGCGGCTGGCCGACGGGTTCATGCGCTACTTCGTGTTCGACCCGACCTACGACTCGATGAAGGAGTTCAGCTTCGACACAAGCCTGGCGGCGCTGAAGCCCTTCGCCGCGGATCAGGACGCCGACAAGACCGACCTCGCCGCCTTCAAGGCGCGCGGAGGCAAGCTCATCATGTACGTCGGCTGGGCGGACCACTCGATTCCGCCGCTTCGCGCGGTGCGCTACTACAACGACGTGCGCGCGCAGACCGGGAACGACTTCATCCGCCTGTTCATGGTGCCCGGCCTGCACCACTGCACGAATGGACCCGGGCCGTGGAACTTCGGCGCGCGAGGCCAGCGCGCGCTGCACGACGACGCCGGGCACGATGTCGTGCGGGCGCTGGATCTGTGGGTGGAGACCGGCACGGCGCCGGCGCGGCTGATCGCGGCGAAGTTCACAAACGACGATCCCAAACAAGGCGTCGCCCGCACGCGTCCGCTGTGTCCGCACCCGCAGGTGGCCCGCTACAAGGGGACGGGGAGCATCGATGACGCCGCCAGCTTCGCGTGCGCCGCTCCGCGCTAGCCGTCGATCGCCCTGTAACACTGTCACCAGCATGAGCGCCGAACGGTCGTTCCTCGAGGTGCGGAGGATCGTCAAGCGGTTCCCCGGCGATTTGCACTTGCGTGTAGTACGTAGGGCGGGTCCTTTCGGACCCGCCCAGCGTGATCGGGCAAAGACATCGCGCCGGGTCCAAAGGACCCGGCCTACGTACATCGTCTGGCTGCCCGACGGGACTTTGTTGGGGCGAGCACCTCGGGGTCCTTAGATGACGCCCGCGCCACGCCAGGCCGCGATCGTCTGGCTGTCGAAGTCGAGCTCGCGCAGGATCGCGTCGGTGTGCTGGCCCAGCGCCGGAATCGGACGCATGACGGCCTCGACGCCGGCGATAGTGGTGGGAGGCACGAGCGCTCTCAGCGGGCCCACTGGCGAGTCGACGTCCCGCCACCGGTTGCGCGCGCTGAGCTGCGGATGATCGAGGAACTGCTGGACCGTATTCATACGGCCGTTGGCGATGTCGGCCGCCTCCAGCCGCTCGAGTAGCGTGTCGGCGCTCAGCGCCGCGCACACCTCGTCGATGATGGCGTGCAGTTCGTCGCGGTGGGTGACCCGCAGCGCGTTCGACGCGAACCGGACATCGTCGGCCAGCCCGGGACGCTCGAGGACGATCGCGCAGAACCGGTGCCACTCCCGATCGTTCTGGACGCAGAAGTACGCGGTGTTGCCGTCGCCGGACTGGAAGGGCCCGTAGGGAGCGATGGTGGCGTGGCTCGCGCCGGTCCGCGGCGGCGCCGCGCTGCTGTACATCGTGTAGTAAGCCGGATACCCCATCCACTCGCCGAGCGCATCGAACAGCGAGACGTCGATCGCGGCGCCGCAGCCGGTCCGTTGCCGGACCAGCAGCGCCGCCAGAATGCCGCTGTAGGCGTACATCCCTCCGGCGATGTCGGCGACTGAAATGCCGGCCTTCGCGGGCGAATCCGCCGTGCCGGTGATGGAGAGGAATCCCGTTTCGCCCTGCACGAGGAGGTCGTAGGCTTTCTTGCGCGCGTACGGACCGGAGCCGCCGTATCCCGAAATGGTGCAGCCGATGAGCCGGGGAAAGCGTGCTCGCAGCGCTTCCACGCCGAGGCCAATACGATCGACCGCGCCGGGCGCCAGGTTATGAATGAAGACGTCGGCGCGCCCCAGCAGCCGCTGCAGGACGTCGGCCGATTCCGGTCGCTTGATGTCGAGCGTCAGCGATTCCTTCGACCGGTTCAGCCACATGAACTGGCTGGACGCGCCGCGCACCTGCGCGTCGTACGCGCGCGCGAAATCGCCGACGCCCGGCCGTTCGATCTTGATGACGCGCGCGCCGAGGTCGGCGAGCTGACGCGTGGCAAACGGCGCGGCGACCGCCTGTTCGAGCGCGACGACGGTGATGCCCTCGAGCGGGAGCGTGTTCACGATCGTATGGAGTCCGCGGAATGTTACTCCGCGGTCGGGCTTCTGCCCAGGGCCCGGGCCCGTCGCAGTGGTTTCCCCTCAACGCGCGGGCGGCGTCTTCGTGTCACCCGTGGCGCGCGCGATCAGGAACAGCGCGGCGATCAGGAGCACCGCGCCGAACGGCACCAGCAGGATGCCGAGCCCGGGGTCACCACTGTAGAAGACTATTCCGCCGAGGAAGAAGCCGCCTGGCAGGAGCACGCTGGCGCCCATCAACGCCGACGAAATCGGCCGGAGGGTCCGGCCGGTCCATTCGCCGGCACCCCGGACGGTCACACCGAAGATCACGTGGACGAGGGCCAGCAGCGTGCCATGCGCGTGCGCCAGCGTCCACATCAGTCGGCGCGTCTCGTTCGAGACGTCCAGATACGCCCGGACCTTGAACCCGTGGAGTGTTTCCAGGACCAGACCTGCCGTGGCGAAGACCAGCAACGACCACCAGCCGAAGCGGATGTGACGCCGCGCGTAGTCGGTCATTCCCGGTACGTCACGCGGCGATTGTCGCGCTCGCGCCTCAATCGATCGATGACTGCCGCGTTGAAGGTGCCGTCCGGATTGAACAGCAGCGCGGGGGCAGCGCGACCGGCCCGCGTGCGCGTATCGCGCCAGATCTCGAGCGCGCGCACGCGCTGCGCCGCGCGCCTCTGAGGAGGCGCCACGAAGTCGAATCGAAAGGAGTCGAATCCCGGAAGCGTGTCAAGCGATCGTCCCGCGATGAATCGCACGGCATCGTAAGGATCGTCGAGCAGCAGGGCGAGGAACGGCGCCATCCACGCCGTACCAGACGCCTCTTGCGCGGGTCGCCAACCCAGGCTCTGCGCAACGATCGCGCGCTGACCGGCGTCGCCTTTCAACAGCGTCAGCAGCGCCGCGGCGACCACACTGTCGTCGCCGGTCAGTGCCGGCACCGGCGTTGCGTACCATCTATTCATGGTCTCGGCCGCCCACGCCAGCGTCTTGTCGAGATGGCACAGGTTGCAGGCGTTCGGCCGTCCGGTTTCGATCGTCACCCGCACTGACGGGCTGCTGATCTGGTGACTGCGGATCGTCTTGAGTAACCCGTAGGTCGTGTACGGCATGTGGCAGTTGTAGCAGGAGCTGCCGGCGGAGCCGACGCGGTGATGCGTGTGCGCGGACACATCCTGTCGCGCATGACACTGCAGGCAGGCGCCGTTTCCCTGCGCGCCCGACGCGAGTTGATCGTCCGCCCACGACTCGACGGATCGCACATCGTCCCGCGCCCTGTGCATCGCGTGGCACGAGAAGCAGGAGAGTGTCCGGTTGTCATCGGTGGCCTTCGTGAAACAGGGCGAGTCGATGAGGCCGTTGTATTCGCGGCCGGTGGCGCGAACCATGCCGTCGGACCAGAACGTGTCGCGGACGAATCGCGGATCGTCGGCGAGCAGCATTTTCATCGTATCCGATTCGAGATTGGTCGTCGGCTGCACGATGAAGCGCGTTGCGGCGAGTTCATCGCCGGGGCGGTACGGAAGACCTTGCACGTTCGCGCGGCGCTCGCTCGGCGCGTCGGGAAACTCCCAGAACGAGTGACACTGACCGCAGACTTGTGACGATCGTTTCGGATCGAGACGGTCCGGCCTGACGATGGTCGGGTCGGCCTGGCCGGTGAGGTGCAGCCGGTACCGCTGCGGGAGCGAGTTCGCGCCCACGTGCTCAGCGCCCGGTCCGTGACACGCTTCGCACGCGATGCCGAATTCGGCCGACGTTGTGCTCGCCGATTGTGTCGTGACGGGCCGGGATCCGAACGGTGTGTCGATTTGCGGCCGCCCGTCGGTCGTGTGGCACGCGACGCAGATGCCGTTCCACGCGCCAGTCTCCGAGTGTGGCGGTCCGGACGGACGCATCACCGCAGCGCCGCGCGGAACCCAGCGGCGCTCCTCGACTAGCCAGATCGCGGGAAGCTGACCGAGCATCCGGCTGCGTCCGGTCGCGTACCAGTAGATCTGCTGGGTGTGCGACCCGGTCGTCATCACGACCCGTCGCTGTATGCGTGGTGACCCCGCCCCGTCCGGGTCGTTGAATTCGGCCCAGAGCTCCGGGCCGCGGACCTGGAGGCGCATCGGCTCGCCGGGGACTTCGTCCACTCGCACGTTGTCGAAGCTGGTCGCCACGCTGTCGGGCGTCGCGACTTGCGTCATCGTGCGGTGATATGACCCATGCCAGCTCGCGTACTCGCTCGGATGACAGGGCCGGCAGGTTTGCGACGACACGAAGCCGGCCCCCTGAATCTGCACCGGCCGGCCGGCGACGCGTGATTCGGGCGGAACGGCGTTCTGCGACATCGTGACGCCCAGCCCGGCCGCGACGGCCGTCGCCGCCAGGCCCCCTATGCCAACGGCAAATTGGCGCTTGCGAACATGCCGCGAAAGGAGCATCATCACCGTCGCACACCGGAGTTGCGTGGTCCGTTTCGTCTAATTTCGGAATCGGCATCTTACTGCATCGGTCCGCGTCTTTTTCCGTCGCTCCTCATGATCTTTGCCGTGGGGAGGCTTACATGGCGTCGCGCAAGGTGGACTGTCCGTAAAGCTGCGGAGGGCTGAGATGATGAACGTGCTGAAACCGGCCGGTATCCTCGCGGTGTTCGTGGCGGCTGCGGTCTCCGCTGAAGTAGCCATCAGCGGACAGGCGCCCGTCCGGGCGACCGCGCCGCCCGTGACTTTCACCAAAGACGTCGCCCCGATTCTTCAGAAGTCCTGTCAGAACTGCCACAGGCCGGGCCAGATGGCGCCAATGTCGCTCCTGACGTATCAGGAAGTGCGGCCCTGGGTCCGCTCCATCAAGCAGCGAGTACTGGCTCGGGAGATGCCTCCGTGGGGCATCGACCCGCACGTCGGCATCCAGAGCTTCAAGAACGATCCCTCACTGCGCGACGACGAGATCGAGACGATCGTCCGGTGGGCCGACGCCGGCGCGCCGACGGGCAACCTCGCCGACATGCCCAAGCCGCGCGCGTTTGACGATTCGGATCGCTGGCACATCGGCAAGCCCGATTTGATTGTGACGTCGCCGCCGCACACGGTGCCGGCCGAAGCCGCCGACTGGTGGGGGAGCTATTACGTCGACGCCGGACTCACCGAGGATCGCTACATCAAGGCCATCGAGAGCAAGCCTGGCAAGACGGCCGTCGTGCATCACCTGCTCACCTACGCCGTCGACGCGGACGCGGCGGGCGACAGCAACGGCGACGACAGCAGCGCTGAGGCGGGCGAATTCCTCAACGAGTTCGCGGTCGGCAAGAACGGCGATCTGTTCCAGGAAGGAACAGGCCGCCTGCTGAAGGCCGGATCCAAGATCAAGTTCGACTTCCACTATCACTCGGTGGGCCAGGAGATCGTCGACCAGTCGCAGCTCGGCCTCGTGTTCTATCCGAAGGGGTACTCGCCGAAGCACACCGTGTACTCGAAGCAACTGGGTCAGCCCACCGAGCCGCTCGACATCCCTGGCGGCACCGCGTTCGTCCGCAGCGACGGCTACACGCGCTTCAACAAGCCGGGAAAGATCACCGCGTTCCAGCCCCACATGCACACGCGGGGCAAGCGGCAGTGCATCGAGTTGATCTATCCGGACAACAAGGTGGAGCAGATCAGTTGCGCCGACTGGAGTTTCAACTGGCACATCGTTCACGCGTACGCCGACGATGTGGCGCCGATCTACCCGGCGGGAACGGTGCTCCACGTCATCTCATGGCACGACAACTCCCCGAACAAGGGCAATCCCGATCCCAGGAACTGGGTTGGGAGCGGCAACCGGACGATCGACGAGATGGGGTTCGCCTGGATAACCTGGTTCGATCTCAGCGACGAGGAGTACAAGGCGGAATTTGACGCGCGCAAAGGCGTCAGAAAAACGGTGACGAGCCCCGGCCAGCCGGGACAGCCGTAAGGCGGAGCAGGCGTCGCCCAGCCGGGGGACCGTCATGAGAATCGTGTCGTGTCGGACCGTGTGCGCGTGCGCTGCGATCGTCCTGATCGCGGCGGCGCGCGGCGCGGATGCGCAGTCGCAGTCGACCGAGCTCCACATCAAGTACACCTCCGGGCAGGCCGTCGTGCCCGTGTACGAGGGGTGGGAGCGCGTGCCCGATGGCAGCTTCAATATGGTGTTCGGCTACTTGAACCGGAACCACGTTGAGGAGCTGAACGTTCCCGTCGGCGCGCAGAACGGATTCGATCCCGGTCCCGCGGATCGCGGGCAGCCGACGTACTTCTATCCCCGCGAGAACCACTTCATCTTCAAAGTGAACGTCCCGAGGGACTGGGACAGGAAGAAGGAGCTGGTCTGGACGATCACCGCGCACGGGAAAACCGAAATCGCCCGCGCGACGTTGCTGGACGTGTGGGAGATCGATAGGAAAGTCGAAGTCTCCAACAGCGGCGGCGGCACCCAGGTGAGCAACGACCTGGTGGCGCGGGACCAGCCGCCGACGGTCAAGATCGATCCGATCGGTCGAGTGCGCGCCGGCACGCCCGTCACGGTCACGGCGACCGTGACCGACGATGGCATTCCGCCGCCCGACGTGAAGCCCCGCGCTCCACGTACGCTGGAGCCCACGTTGCGTGGCGCTCCTCCGTCACCAGTCAATGTGCCGCTGCCGCAGCGACCGCGTCCGCCGCAAGGGCTCTCGGTGCTCTGGATGGTCTACCGCGGCCCCGGCAAAGTCGCCTTCGATCCGGAAGGCTACGTGAAGGTGGCCAACGGCAAGGTTGAGGTGAAGGCCACGTTCACTCGCGCCGGGACGTACGTGATCCGCGCGTTCGGGTCCGACGGGCTCCTGCGCGCGCCCACCGACCTCACCGTAATCGTCGAGGGGCCGAGTTCGAGTCAGCCTTAGCGACGCTGCCCTTACGTGCTTTGGAGGAGTGTATGTGGCGAAGACTAGGATCCGTGTTTCTGCTTGCGATCGCCTGTCTACTGTTCCTGCCCCTCGCAGCGAACGCTCAGAGCTCCTTCTCGGGCGTTGTCAAAGACGCGAGCGGCGCTGTGCTCCCTGGTGTCAGCGTGGAAGCGTCCAGCCCCGTGCTCATCGAGAAGACGCGGTCGGTCGTGACCGACGGCGACGGGCGCTATACGATTGTCGATTTGCGGCCGGGCCCGTACAGGATGGTGTTTACCTTGACCGGGTTTTCCACGGTTGTGCGCGACGGCGTGGAATTGCCTGGCAATACGACGGTCCCGATCAACGTTGAGCTGAAAGTCGGCTCTCTCGAAGAGAGCGTGACCGTCTCGGGCCAGTCACCGCTGGTCGACACGCAGAACGCCCAGCGCACGCACGTCCTCGAGCGCTCCGTGCTCGACGCGCTGCCGTCAACCCGGAACATGCAGACGGTGGGCGCGCCAATCCCGGGCGTGAAGCTCAGTCGCCCTGACGTCGGCGGTTCCCAGGGCATGGAGCAGGCCTACATGCGGACGCACGGCGCCGACGACCGCCACACGAGCATGCAAGTGGACGGCATGAGCGTCAACAGCTCGATGGGCGACGGCAACATTCAGGCCTACAACGATGACGCGCTCGCGCAGTCGGTCGTCTTCCAGACGAGTGCGCTTCCCGCTGAAGTGGCGGCCGGAGGGGTACGCGTCAACATGATTCCCAAGGACGGCGGGAACACTTTCAGGGGCGGTGGCTTCTTCGGGGGTACTGCCAATGCTTGGCAGAGCGACAACAACGACGCTGAGCTCCGGGCTAGGGGATTCCTGTATCGCAACTTCGTTCAGCACGTGCAGGATTTCAATTTCAACATCGGCGGGCCGATCGTCCGCGACAAGTTCTGGTTCTTTAGCACCGCCCGACACGTGTCGGTGGACGAAGGCGTGGCCAACACGTTCTACAAAGAGCCCTACGAGACGTACAAGGTGGGCGATCCCGCGATCCAGGAGCAGTTCGTCCGGGATGTGCTCGCGCGCCTGACGTACCAGATCACGCCCAGGAACAAGATCAGCGCCTACATGGAGCGCATCTTCAAGCACAAAGATCCCGAGCTCGCGCCCAACGTCGATCCGGTGACGGCGTCAGACATCCGCGACTGGCGGCATGCTCTGTACTACGTGGGGCAAGTGAAGTTCACGTCTACCATCACCAACAAGCTGCTCTACGAGGCCGGCTACTCGACGAACATCGAGCGGCTGAGTCAGAGATACCAGCCCGCGATTGAGGAAATCGCTCAACACCCGTTCACGCCCGCCTGGTACACGCAGGTAACGCACACCAACAACACGACGACCAACGTCTCGGGCGCGGCGCCCAACGGATCGACCGGCACGTACCCCGACCGTCGGGTCTTCTCGACGGCGTTGACCTACGTCACCGGATCTCACGCGCTGAAGACCGGCGCACAGTGGTCGTTCGGCGTGGACGGCAACTCGCAGATACGAACGGGCGACATCGTCCAGAACTACATCTTGAACGCGGCCGGCGTCGAGACGGCCAACTCCGTCACGGTCTACAACACCCCGACGCGCTACTTTGAGTACGTCAACGCCGACCTCGGAATCTACGCCCAGGACGTGTGGACGCTGAAGCGGCTCACGATCAGTCCGGGCTTCCGCTACGATCACTTCAACGCCAAGATTGAAGGCGGATGCCGCACCGCGGGCCGGTTCGTGGCGGCCTTCTGCCAACCCGATGTCCCCAACGTGCCGAACTGGAACAACGTGTCGCCGCGGTTCAGCGCCGTGTACGATCTGTTCGGCGACGCCAGGACGGCGCTCAAAGCGAGCGTCAGCAAATACATGCTGCCGTGGGCGGGCGGCTGGGCCAAACGTTACGACCCGTTCACCACCGTCAGCGAATCGCGCAATTGGACCGATCTCAATCGCGACAGCATCGCCCAGGACAACGAGATCGGGCCGAGCGGCAACGCGAACTTCGGCATCTCGACCGGCAGGTCTCCGGCAGACGGACTCGCTCGCGAGTACAACGTCGAAACCACGGTCGGGGTCCAGCACCAGTTGCTGCCAACGCTGTCGGTGTTCGGCGGCTACTACCATCGTCATTTCTACAACCAGGAGGCGCAGCAGAATCCGCTGTTGACGATAAACGACTGGACGCCGTTTCAAGTGGCGAATCCGCTCGGTACCGGGGAGACGCTCACGCTGTTCAACCTGAACCCCGCCAAAGCCGGGCTCTATGCGAAGCAGCTCACGGACATCAACTCGAGCATCAATCGGACGATTTACGACGGATTCGAGGTGAGCTTCAATGCCCGGCTGCCCCGTGGGGCAAATGTGTTCGGCGGATGGAGTAACGACCGGCTGATTACGATCTCCTGCGACCAGTACGATCCGAACAAGCTGCGGTTCTGCGATCAGACCGGGGACACCTTCCAGCAATACGGGAAGACGAGCATGCCGCCGTTCAGGAACGACTTCAAGCTGTCGGCGAACTACCCGCTCAAGTGGGGCCTCGAAGTCAGCGGCGTGTTCATCAGCTTTGCCGGGAAAGGCAACAGCTACAGCGCGCAGGATCCGTCGCTCGGCGTCTACTGGACGGTGCCGGCGTCCGCGTTCCCGAACGGCCAGCGGACTCGAGCGGTCCTGTCGGCGCCCATCCTGCTGGCGGCCGGGTCGCAAACGCAGGCGCCCGGTTTCAATCTGGTTCCACCGAACACCACATTCGAATCGCGCTGGAGCCAGCTCGACCTGAGCACCAAGCGAACGTTCCGCTTCCACCAGAAAGAGATCCAGGGGCAGCTTGCGGTGTTCAACGTCTTGAATGCCAACACCGTGCTTCAGGAGGTTCAATCGTTCGGATCGAGCCTCGGTCAACCGCAGAACGTCCTGCAGGGTCGGCTCATGCGGCTCGCGCTGCTGTTTAACTTCTGAGTAGGGGCGCTGTTGGGCGCGAGATCGTCATTTCACACGCTCCCGATCGAGCGTTTTCACGTTGATCGTCCACTCGAGCGGTGTCGTCTGCGGAAGGAAGCAGACCTTGTCATCGCACGCCTGGTAGTCGAGCGTCCCTCGGATCGTCATCGTCGGCACGCCGCGCAGTGCGGCTTCGCTCTGGGGCGAAGGATCGATCGTGACGTCCTGCACGATCCGAAACGGTTTCTGATAGACCGCGACGTGCTCGTTCAGCGGCTTGAAAAAGTAGTCCTCCGGCTTTGGTAACCGAACGTCCTGCACCAGCAGCCCGGCCTGCGGCTGGATGACGAGCGCGATCGGTTTGTACCCGGAGACACCCGGAGCGTAGACGTGCACGCGCTTCCCGGGAACGGCGTCGATCACGAGAGAGAAATGGGTGCCGGGCACCACGGTCTGGTCCGTCGAGAATGCGGTCAGATCTAGATGCGGCGCGGAGATCTTCGTCGCCGGCGCGTCGACTCGGCCGCCGAGCCGAACGATGAGGCTCGACATCGTGTCGCGCTCTTGGTAGGCCGTTTCGAAGACTCGTGACGTGACGATTCCGCCGCGGTCGACCACGAATGTGCCGGGAAACGGAATGCCATACAGCTGCTGATTCGTGGGCGACACGGTCGTGTTCAAAATGCCGTAGCGCTGGATCACTGCGGATCCGGCGTCCGAGAGCAGCGGAAAGGTGATGCCTCGGCGTTGTGAGAAGTCGGCGGTCACTCGCATGGGGTCGTAGCTAATCGCCGCCACGCCGAAGCCGGAGCGTCGGATGTCTCCCAGTCGTCCTTGCAGCTCCACGAGCTGCGTCTTGCAGTACGGTCACCAGTCCGCCGACCGAAAGAAGACCAAGATCGCGCCCTTGGGACCCATCAGCGACTGCAGGCTGTGAAGTTCGCCGCGCTGATCGGGAAGGCTAAAGTCGGGGACGCGCTCACCGAGCTGGGGGCCCAGTTTCTGCACGTCCACGCTGGCGGTCGGCTGACCGCCGCGCTGCAGCGCGACGGTCCGGTGGCCGTGAACGGCCACGGCGATCACGGCCGCCAGCACGGCGCCCGCGGCACAACGACGAGGATCGGCCAGGGTGCTCATCGGTTGCTCACCACAATATCGAACATCACGCGCACATCGTCTTTCACTTTCACTGTTCCTCCTGCGATGCTGATCGGCCGAATGCCGAACGCACTTTGCTTCAGCGCCAGCTGTCCCCGATAGTGCGCGTCCCGCAGGGAGACCGTCCCTGCGACGGCGCGAGAGACGCCGTGCAAGAGCAGCATTCCCGTCAGACGCCACCGGTCCGCTCCGTCGGGCGTAATCGCGGTCGACGAAAAACGAATCTCAGGATACCGTGCGGCGTCGAGGACGTCGGGGCCAATCATTCGAGCCGTCACTTCCGCGCGCTTGGCGGCCGATAGCGCCGGGTCGACCGCCACGAGTTCCGCGGCATTGACGGTGAGTTCGGCTGCAGGGGTTCCCTCGAGCGTGACGAGGCCCGCGGCGATGGGCGCGCGGATCACATGGCGGTCGGCGAGGGCCGAGAAGACCCCGCCTTTGTCCACATCGATCGTGAGCGTCGATCGGTCGCGGTCGATCGCCTGCGTGTCAACGGCGACGCCGACGGGGGCGCACGATGCGACGGCCATCACGACCGACATCCGAGCGGCGCGTATGAGTTGCATCTTGCGTATGAGTTGCAAGCTAACGATGGTCAGAAGTGAAGCACCAGTCCTCCCGACGCGACCACATTGTGCACGCGCGCATGGGGCGTCGCGAGCGAGAAATTGCGAGCGCCGGTATAGAGGTCCCGTACTTCGCCTCTGAACCCCAACCATCGGATCCAGCGCACGTCGACGCCGCCGCCAAATTGAATAGCGTCGGTGTTGGTGTCCTGCTGCGCCGGATTCGGGCCGCCATCTTCCCGGAGTTTCGATTCCGAGTACCGCGTGTAACCGGCGCCGGCCGCGCCAAAGACGGACACAGGCCCTCGGGTGCCCACCGTGACCCGAAGGCCGGGTGTGAGATAGAGGGACGCATACTCTTTCGGCAGGGTTTTGCCGCCGGTGGCCACATCGAACGCCGGTGACGCGATGAACGGAACCTCGATGGCGATCGCCACTGGGCCACTCTCCCACACCTTCCAGGCGAAGGTCGCCTGGTACGTCGTCGCCCGCTCAAACTGCAGCACGGTCCCCTCGTCGCTGGCCTTGGTCGATCCCAGCAACAATCCGACGTCGAAACGCGTTTGGGCCGTCGCCCGAACACTGCAGATGAGACTCAAGACACACGCAGCCACTATCAAACGCATTGAGGCCTCCCCTCATGACATCGGATCTCGCGAACCCCTATATAACACCGTCGCGTCTCAGAAAGTTCCCCGCCCCATCGACCCGTTCGAGTGAAACCGTCCCCTGTGCCCCGACGTCCTATCAGGCGCGGAAGCGTGCCCGGACGTCTTGAGGAGGATCCGCGGTGGTCGTATGGGCGTGGTGGAGTCTGTGGCTCGTGCTGGCGACGATCTCGAGCTGTCCACCGGCCGATGACGTGCTCAGGCGACTCGTGTTTGAGCAGCCCGTGGCTGGTGTCCACGTGATCGGCCTAAGCGAGCACGTGGACTTTTGGGACCGTCTCGGCTGGCGTGACCGCTTCTCCTCTCCCCAATTCACAGTGCGCCAAGGCGACTACGCCGTCCAGGCGTTTCGAGGGAACGGCGCGTATACCCCGCCCACCTGCCGCATCCTCGGCGCAGCGGACGTGGCCGGCTCCCGTACGACGATCTCCGAGTGACCGACGATCTCCGCGCCCGGTTCGAAGCAGAGGCGCTCCCTCATTTTCGGGCCGTTTTCAACGTCGCGCGGCGCCTGACACGCCGGGATGAAGACGCGCACGACCTCACCCAAGAGGCGTTCTTCCGCGCGTACCGAAAATTCGACACGTTCGCGCCGGGAACGAACTGCAAGGCGTGGCTGTTCACTATCACATACTCGCTCTTCGTGAACCGTTATCACCGCGATCGCCGTGATCCGCACGTGGTGCCCCTCGACCAGCACGACGAGGTACCCGGCCGAGGCTCCACCGATGCACGACATGTCCCGACGCCCGCGCGTGCTGCCGTCGCCGCCGACGTGGAGACCGCACTCGCGGAGTTACCCGAGGAGTATCGCGCCGCGATTCTCTTGGTGGACGTCGAGGAGCTGTCGTATGAAGAGGCGGCGGCGGCCCTCGGCTGCCCGGTCGGCACGATCCGGTCGCGGCTGTTCCGCGCCCGGAAACACCTGGCGGCGAGTTTGCGGGACTACGATATGGCGCACCGGCGGCCACGATGAGCGGTGAGCATTTCGACCTCGCGCTCCAGGATCTGCTGGATGGCCGGCTGAATCCTGACGAGCAGGCCCGAGTGCAGGCACACGTGGATGAGTGCGCGGAGTGTCGGTCGGTGCTCGAGGATCTGCGGCGTGGCCGTGCCTGGGCGCGAGACGGGCTGCCGGCTGCCGATGTGCCGCCCGACCTCGTCGACGATCTGAGGCGGCGATTGGACGGTGCCACCCGATCCCGCAGTGCCACGTGGATCGGACGTCGGAGATTCCTCGCAATTGGGGCGGGAGCCGTCGCCGCAGGTCTTGCCACGGCCGTGTACGTGCGACGCGGTCACGATTGGCCGAATGAGGCGATCGACGCGTACCGAGAGTTTCGGGCTGGCCGGCGTCCCTTCGACGCCGAGACACCGGATCCGCCGGCGCTCGAAGCGTTTTTCCGGACGCGAGTCCCCTTTCATACGCGCGTGTTCGATTTTGGGATGATGAACTACCGACTGGCAGGCGGGCGTGTCGATCGTCTCGGCGGGCGGGCGGCGGCGTTATATGTGTACGCGGGGCCAGACAATCGACACCTCGTGTGCGAGATGTTTGTCGGCACGCTGACTGAATTGACGGAGCCCTCTGAACGCCGCGAACACAACGGCATTCCGTTCGTCATCTATCGGCGCGGAGCCTACACCGCTGTGTTCTGGCCCGAAACGAACGTGCTCTGCGTCGTCGTCTCGGACATGCCGGCTGAAGAGACGATCGCGCTCGCGTTCGCGAAGGCCGTGAAGACGTAGTGGGCGCCGCCAGCCCATCATCGAGGAACTTTTTCCTCTCCTCACACTGTTGACAGATCCAAGGGCGCGCTCGACGAAACTGCCGGGGGTTGCCCATCGGGGCGAACGGACTGGCTGCGCGGTGACGACGGCGTTCGACAATCACACTGAGGAAAAAGATCATGCGTACGATGAGACAGCGGCTCGGCTTCTGGACGGTTGCGGCCGTCCTCGCGGCGACCAGCGGGATCTCCGCGGCGGAGATGACCATCACGGGCACGATTGGCGACGCCATGTGTGGCCGCATGCACAAGATGGAAGGCAGTGCCGAGGCGTGCACCAGGGAATGCGCGAAGCACGCTGATTACGCCCTGATCACGAAGGACAAGGTGTATAGACTGAAGGCGAACGACAAGCTCAAGGCGCAGCTCGACAAGGTCGCCGGGCACGAAGCGCAGATCACCGGGACCGAGAAGGGCGACGTGCTTCAGGTCACCGGGGTCCACGGCGCGATGTAGGACGGCTGGGTGATTGCGATGGCGCCCGCCGGTCACAAACGGCCGATCGCCGCTGTCTAATCTTGAGAGACGCACGACGCGTCCTTCAGGGAGGGCAGAATGGAGCAGACAAACACCCAGACCGTGAGCATCGCGGCGTCGCCGACCCATGTGTTCGAGTTCATCGCCGATCCGGAAACGCTCCGGCTGTGGGCCGTCGGGTTTTGCCGCCGCATCCGCCGCGAAGGCGCGACATGGATCGTGACGACGGCGCAGGGAGACATGCCGATCCGATACGAGACGGACCGCGGGCGCGGGACCATCGACTTCTACTTTTCGCCGGCGCCCGGCGTCGAAATCGCCGCCTTCTCGCGTGTGGTGCCCAACGGCAACGGCGCCGAATACGTCTTCACGCAGTTCCAGGCGCCGGGAATGCCCGACGCGGCATTCGCAGCGCAGGTCTCCGCGCTCACCGAGGAACTGCGGGTGCTGAGCAGCGTGATCCGCGCGCGTGCGGTGTGTCCTGCGTGACTCCGACCACGCCGTCACTCGAATCGTTGGCGGCACGTGCGAAAGACGGTGACCGGGAGGCGCTCGAGGCGCTGGTCGCTGCGATTCGTCACGACATCTACAATCTCGCCGTCCGGATGCTGTGGCATCCGGCCGACGCCGAGGACGCGACGCAGGAGATTCTGTTGCGCATCGTGACCAAGCTCGCGACCTTCCGCGGGGACAGCGCCTTCCGCACATGGTCGTTCCGTGTGGCGACGAACCATTTGTTGAATGTGCGGCGCAGCCGTGCCGAACGCGAGGCGCTTACGTTCGAGCGATTCGGGACGGATCTCGAGACGGGACTGAGCGATCCCCCAGCGGGGCCGGCCGACGATCCGCAGCAGGCGCTGCTCGTCGAGGAAGTGAAGCTGGGATGCACGACAGGGATGCTGCTGTGCCTGAGCCGCGAGGAACGTCTGGCGTACATCGTCGGCGATATTCTCGACTTACCGAGTGAGGAGGCTGCGCGCTCGCTCGGCATCCGGCCGCCGGCGTTTCGCAAGCGGTTGTCTCGCGCGCGCGATCGATTGCGCACCTTCATGCGCGCGCACTGCGGGCTCGTCAGTCCGGATGCGGCGTGCTCGTGCAGACGCCGGGTTGCGTCGGCGATTGCCCACGGACGTGTCGATCCCGATCGCCTGCTCTTTGCGGGCGTTTCCCGCGAAGACGCGGTTGCCACCACACGGGAGGTCGAAGCGCTGCACGATATCGCCGATCTCTTTCGTCGTCATCCTCGGTACTCGGCGCCTGATCGCCTCGTCGATGGAGTACGTCGCGTCCTCGATTCCGGCCGCTTTCGCGTGCTGAATTGATGCGACCTCGGCCCCTAATGCTGATCCTCGTCGGCTCCACGCGTCCGGCGAAAGTCGAAGCAGCCCGCGCGGCCCTCGAAGCCATCGGGCAGGTCAACGCACACTTTCGCCAGGCCCAGATCGAGGGTGCCCCCACCGCCGTAGACGCTGAGTACCACCCAGCAGTCGGCTCTTTGGACTCGAAGCGGAGTACTCGGTAGCGCATACGAGGGTGAGCGGCGAGTGGATCCGCGGTCGCAAGGCGTTCGCGCGTCGCGAGTTCGATCACCAGGTCGGCACGTCGGGGGTGTGGCATGGCGATGATGGTAATTGAGTCGATGAAGCGCGCTGGTGTTGCCGCGTTCGTCATCGCGGCGGTGGTGCACGCACAAGCTCCGCCAGCGCTGACGACAGTGCTTCAAGCCGGCTCGCCAGACGGAAAAATTGCGGCGGCGTCATTCAGAGACCTCGCAGCGGTATGGCGCGATGGCTACACGGCGATGTTCATCGACATGGCGAGGCTCATGCGCGCGCCTCGCGGGCGCCTCGACGAGTCGCGCGCGTCGTTCCCGGCTCCGGACGACGTGTCAGCGACTCTCGATGATCCGACGGGCGCACCCAGCTCGGGCCGAATCGGCGCGATTGACGATCAACCGCGTGAAAGGGGCGCGCCTGCGAGACGCCGACTCCTGGCCTTCCTCGAGCAGCGCACAGGCCAACGATTTGGCGACAACCTCAATCAGTGGCGGCAGTGGATGTGGGCCTTGCCGTACGCGCCGCATCCCGACTATGCCGCGTTCAAAGGGCTGATCTATGGACAGATCGACCCGCGCATGCGCGAGTTTTTTCCGGCGGGTGTTCGTTCGTCCATTCGCCTGGATGAAATTGATTGGGGCGGCGTGGTCGTCAACGGGATTCCGCCGCTGCGGTACCCACGCGTGGTGCCGGCCGCAGCGGCCGGGTATCTGCATGACACGCACGTGGTGTTCGGGATCGATGTGAACGGGGAAGCGCGCGCGTATCCCAAGCGCATTCTCGCGTGGCACGAGATGGCGGTCGATCGTGTGGGAGGGCTCGATCTCACGATCGTGTATTGCACGCTCTGCGGCACGGTGATCCCGTTCGAAAGTCGCGCGGGCGATCGGACGTTCCGCTTCGGCACGAGCGGCCTTCTCTATCAATCGAACAAGCTGATGTTCGATGAGTACACCAACTCATTGTGGTCGACCTTCGAAGGGGAACCGGTTGTTGGGAGGCTGGTCGGCTCGGGCGTGAAACTCAGGACGCGTGCAGTCGTCACGACTACGTGGAAAGAATGGCGGTCGGACCATCCCAACACGACGGTGCTCTCGTTGGACACGGGCTACCAGCGGGATTATGCCGAGGGCGCCGCGTATCGCGACTACTTCGCCACTGATCGGTTGATGTTCCAGGTCTCAAGAACCGATGCCCGCCTGAGGAACAAGACGGAAGTCCTCGTCATGCAGGTGAGCGGCGGCCAAACACCCGGCCGCACTCCGGTCGCCATCGACGCGGCCTTCCTGCGCAAACACCGTGTCTACAGTTTCGAGGTTGGGGAGGAGCGTTTTGTGGTCGTCACCAGCGAGCGCGGGGCGAACCGCGTCTACCGCGTCTCTCTGAGGTTTCCCGAACAACGCGCAGGCTCGAGCATTGTCGATACCGACGGACGGAGATGGCGCGTGACCGAGTCCGATCTCGTATTGGAGTCTGCTCCGGAGACCCGTCTCGCGCGGGTCAGCGCGCAGCGCGCGTTTTGGTTCGGATGGTACGCGCAGTTCCCCGACACGATCCTGATCAAATGAGCGATCACGTGAGCGTACTCGCTCCGACCGAGCGCGCGCTGGGAACTTTCGTCGTCGTGGACGTGTTGAAGCTCCTGTGAGGTTGAACTCGGCGCGGCGAATCCCGCCGGCTTCCCGAGCATGACGCGAGGATTCACTTCGATTCGATCTGTGATCGTCATCGATACGTCGTCGAAGTTGGCGCGCCCGGCTGGACTCAAACCAGCGGCCCCGTGCTTAGAAGGCACGTGCTCTATTCACCTGAGCTACGGGCGCGTGTCTCTATAGTACGTCGAACGCCGCACCCCTAATGCACCCCCAGGATCGACGCAACTCGAAAAACCCGCCACTTCGGGCGGAAACGCACGCGTTGAATGGAGGGGCCTTGCCTTAGAAGGCCGGTGCTTATCCCTGAGCTACGGGCGCTCTCGTTAGGTAGAGAGGATCGTAGCAGGCTCCTCCGCGACGTAGGAGAACGCGAACTATTCGTTTCCGGCCGGCTATCGCACGAAGTGCAGCCCGCAGCGCGTGAGCAATTCGGTGAAGTCCGGCGGGACGGGCGCCTCGATCGCGATCCGCTGGCCGGTCGCGGGATGCGTAAACGCCGCGCGATGCGCGTGCAGCGCCTGGCGCGGAAACGCCCGCAGCGCAACGGCGAGCGACGGGTCCGCGATCTTTGACCAGTGCGGCTCGCCGTACGACGCATCGCCGACGATCGGCCAGCCGCGCGCGGCGAGGTGGACGCGAATCTGATGGCGACGGCCGGTCATCAGCCGGCAGCGAAGGAGGGACAGGCCCGCGTCTGGCGCCTCGACGGACGCGAGCCGCTCGAATCGCGTAGCGCAGGCCGTGCCGGTCTCCGCTGATGCGAGAACACGACGGCGATCCGTGCCGTCGAAGCTGAGCCGCAAATCGATCTCGCCGCGTTCATCGGAAACAACGCCGTACACGATCGCGAGATACGTCTTCTCGCTGCCCTCCGACCTCATCGTCTTTTGCATCGCCGCGTGTACGGGCGCGGTCTTCGCGACGAGGAGCAGCCCCGATGTCTCCTTGTCGAGGCGGCTGACGAGCGACGGCCGCTGCGGCGCCGGCCAGTCGCGCGCGCGCCACTGCAGCGCGTCGAGCATCGTGCCCGACGCGTTCCTGTAGGTCGGATGGACGACCACGCCCGCGGGCTTGTTCAGCGCGAGGAGACAATCATCTTCATAGAGGACGTCCATCGCGACCATCCGGCCGCCGTGGCCGCGCGAAGGCGCTGCTGCAGCAATCACTGCGCGGCCGTGTACTGCACCTTGCCGCCGACGATCGTATAGAGCACGCGCGCCGATGGAATCTGATCTTCCGGCACTGTCATGATGTCCTTCGAGAAGACCGTGATGTCCGCGAGCTTGCCGGCGACGAGCGATCCCTTGATCCCTTCGTCGAAGCCGGCGAACGCGGCGCTGATCGTGTACGACCGCAGCGCCTCCATCCGGCTCATCCGCTGATCGGCATAGAACACCGTTCCGTCCTTCAGCTTCCGCGAGACCGACGCGTAGAACGACGGAATCGGATCGATGTCCTCGACCGGCGCGTCGGTGCCGTTCGCGATCACGGCGCCGGACTTCATCAGCTTCTGCCAGACGTACGCGCCTTCCTCGGCGCGCTTCGGGCCGAGCCGCGCGAGTACGTACGGCGCGTCCGACGTGCAGTGGATGCCTTCCATCGACGCGATGACGCCGAGCCGGCCGAAGCGCGGGATGTCGGCGGCGCTCAGATGCTGCGCGTGCTCGATCCGCCAGCGGAGATCCTTGCTGTTCTTCTCGGGATGCTTCTTGAACGTGTCCTCGTAGATGTTCAGCGTCTCGCGGTTGCCACGATCGCCGATGGCGTGCACCGCGACCTGATAGTCGTACTTGATCGACAGCTCGGCGGTCTGACGGATGTCGTCGAGCGTGTCGGTGTTCATACCGCTGGTGGACGGCAGGTCGGCGTACGGCTCGAGCATCCACGCGCCGCGCGAGCCGAGCGCGCCGTCGATCGCGCGTTTGATGGCGCGGACGCTGAAGCGCTTGTCGCCGTAGTTGATCGTCCGGTACTTCGGCATGTCCGCGGCGAGCTTGTCCGGCGTCTCGCGCAGCATCATCCACACGCGCAGCGGCAGCTTGCCCTCGTCTATGACCCGCTTCATCACGTCGATCGTTGACGGCGGGGAACCGGCGTCGTTCACCGTCGTGATCCCCTTGGCCAGGCTCTCGCGCGAGGCGAGCTCGATCACGGTCCGGAGATCGGCTTCGACCTGCGCGGGCGTGCGCATCGCGCGGTCGTGCGCGAGCGCTTCGCCGACGATGCCCTGCGCGCGCTCGTTGAAGAGGCCCGTCGCGTTGCCGTCCGCGTCGCGCAGGATCTTGCCCCCGGGCGGATCCGCCGTCGTCTTCGTCACCTCGGCCATCTTCATCGCGTACGCGTTCGCGAAGCCCGCGTGGCCGCTCGCGTGCGTCAGCCACACGGGATTGTTTGGCGAGGCTTTGCTGAGCGCCTCGTGCAGCGGGAAGCCCTCGACGTTGGGCGACGGGACCTCGGACCATTTCTCCTGGTGCCAACCGCGGCCGAGGATCCACTCGCCGGGCTTCACCTTTTGCGCGGCCTCGGCGACCATGCGCACGATGTCGTTCCAGTCCTTCGCGGTGGAGAGCTTGAGGTTGCGCGCGGCTTCGCCGACGCCGGTGAAGTGCGCGTGCGCGTCGATGAAGCCGGGCGTCGCGAGCGCGCCGTTGAGCTCAATCACGCGCGTCGCCGGACCGATGTACGGCTGGATGTCCTGATTCGATCCGAGTGCCGTGATCGTGTCGCCGGTCACCGCGATCGCCTGCGCGTCGGGACCGCGATCGTCGACGCTGACGATCTTCCCGCCGTGGAGCACGAGGTCCGCAGCGCGCGAAGCGGGCCGCTGCAGCGGCGCGCGGCCCTGCTCGCGTATCGCGAGAAGGTGCGTGCCCATCACCCATGCGGCGGCGGTCGCTAACCCCGTGAACCTGATCGTCTGACTCATGTTCTTCATGGTTGCCCTGCTACACCAGCCACCAGCCACCAGCCCACCAGCCACCAGCCACTAGCCACGCCAGTCAGGCGTCGCGACATACGCTCTTGTGATATCAGCGACCGTGCGCGTGCCGCAGTTGCCCATCACGAGCTTCAGCTCGCCCTGCAGAATCTCGAGCACGCGATCGACGCCCGCCTGACCGAATGCGCCGAGGCCCCACAGAAATGGCCGGCCGATGCCGACGGCTTTCGCGCCGAGCGCGAGCGCCTTGAAAACATCGGTGCCGCGCCGCACGCCGCCGTCGACGAACACCGGAATCCGCCCGCCGACTTCCGTCACGACCTCGGGCAGCGCCTCGATCGTCGCGCGGCCGGTTTCCGTCGAGCGCCCGCCGTGGTTCGACACGAGAATCCCGTCGAAGCCGTGATCGACGGCGAGCCGCGCGTCCTCGCGCGTGTCGATGCCCTTGATGATGAGCTTGCCCGACCAAGCTTTGCGCAGTCGATCGACGAACGCCCAGTCCATCGCCGGATTCGAGCCGCGTCCACCGGGCATCGTGAGTGGCGCCGTCATCGGGCGAGGCCCGCCGCCGAGTCCGCCCTCATGGCACGCGTTGCACTGCGCGAGATCCTTCGGCCGCGTCCGGAGGTAGGCCTCGCTGTTGCGGCCGGTCGTGTTGTCGACCGTGAGCGCGACCACCGAACACCCCGCGGCTTCGACGCGGCGCAGCAGCGCCACGTTCGCGTCCCAGGACGGCGGCGCGTAGAGCTGATACCAGACCGGCCGGCCGAGCGCCGCGTTGACGTCTTCGACGCCGGTCGATGTGGCCGTCGAGAGGAACTGCAGCGTCCCGCGCGCCTTCGCGGCGCGTGCGACGGCGAGCTCGCCGTCGGCAAAGAACGATTTCTCGCCGCCGGTCGGACACAGAAAGATCGGGCTGGCGTACGTCGTGCCGAACAGGTCGACGCGCATGTCCACCTTCGTCGCGTCGCGCAGACGACGAGGCCGCAACTGCACGTGACGATATCCGTCCCGATTCGCACGCAGCGTGGCGTCATCGTCGACGCCGCTCGCCATGTACGCCCAGTGGCCCGGCAGGACCTTCCGATGGGCGGCTTCCTCGAAATCGAGCACGTTCAGCGCGTCCGCAGGGCTGGCGATGACGTCAGCTGCGGCCGGGATCTGCGCATCGAGCGGGCGCCGCTCGAGAAACGCCGCGACGCCGCCCAGCGCCGCGACGTATGGACTGGCCGCGAGGAACTTCAGGAACTCGCGCCGCGCCGTTTTCGCGAAGTGGCCGACCGTGGTCGGCCCCGGCCGGGAGTCTGGTTTCATGCCGGCATTCTACCGCCGCGCGTCGCGTCAGGCGCGCGTGAATGTGAGGTCCACCACCAGCGGGAGATGATCCGACGCGACCAGCGATCGCCGGTTGCGGTGGAAGCGCGCCTTCTCGATGGTCAAGTGGTGATCGAGATACACGTGGTCGAGATGCAGCAGCGGCAACACCGCCGGATAGCCGCGCACGCGCGGCAGGTGCTCGGCCAGGTCGGTCAGGTGAAATTCCTTGAAGAGCGTGCGGGTCACCAGCCCGTGGTTCCAGTCGTTGAAGTCGCCCATGATGATGCGCTGGCCGGACACGTCCATCGCTTTCAACAGACGTTCGTCGATGAGCCGCGCCTGCGCGCGCCGCTCGCGCGCGGCCGTGCCGAGGTGGACGTTGAAGACGTGCAGCAGGCGTTCGCCGACACGGATGTCCGTGCGCAGCGCGCCTCGCGGCCGGCGTCCCGCGACGCTCAGGTCGATGTGCTGCGCCCGCTCGATGGGCCAGCGGCTCAGCGTCACGTTGGCGAACGGCGTCCGGCGCAGCGTCCGCGTGTCGCCGACCGTGTAGGCGCACCCGAGCTGCTCGGCCAGGTAGCCGGCCTGATAGTCCTGGAGGGACCGGCCCGGCCGATTGACCACTTCCTGCAGGGCGATGATGTCCGCGTCGATTTCGCGCAGGACGCCGAGGATTCGCTCGATCCGCACGCGGCCGTCCAGGCCCCGGCCCTTGTGGATGTTATAGGTGGCAATCCGCAACATGAGCACCTTGGGAACGCCGACTGACCGATCGTAGTCCGGCACGGCGCGCCGAATCGTCCCTATCCCGTCGCGGTGCGCGCGCTGGCCACGCCCTCAGGACACGCCGAAAGACAAATGGCTCGGGCAGTACGCGCTGCGAACCCTGATCACGGCGTGGCCTACGGTGACGTGGCCGCTTCGGCGCCGACATCGACCACGACGATCGTCACGTCGTCCTGAAGCGGCCTGTTGACCCCGATCCACCGGCCCACATCGGCGACGATCCGCTCGACGAACTGCCCGCACGTGACGACTGCGCCGTCCGCCAGAAGCTGGCTGAGGCGCGCGTCGCCGAAGAATTCGTCGCTGGCGTTGCAGGCTTCGACGAGCCCATCGGAGAAGAAGACGAGGCGGTCGCCGGCATTCAGGGCGACGTCGGCGGTCGTGTACTCTGCGCCGGCATCGAACGCGAGCAGGATGCCGTGCTGGCCGAGCGTGTCCACCGCGCCATCGCTCCGGCGCCGCAGCGGCGCCGGGTGTCCGGCGCACGCGTATCTCAGCCGGCGGTGGCGCACGTCGATGAAGCCGCAGCACGCGGTCACGTACACGCCGGCGAACTTTCCGCAGAGCGTGCGATTGATGTTCGTGAGCGCCAGGCCCGGATTGTCGAGATGGTCGGCCTCCGCCGCGAACGCGATCTTCACCATCGACGCCACCAGCGCCGCCGGCACGCCGTGCCCCGTCACGTCCGCGACGATCACCCCGAGGCCGCTCGCGGGTCGGGCGTCGAAGTCGTAGAAGTCGCCGCCGATGCCGCTCATCGGCAGGTAGCGCGCGGCGACGCGGAGGCCGGCGACGTCCGGCAGCGCGTGCGGCAGAAGCGACTGCTGAATCTCCCGGGCGAGATCGAGTTCCCGGGACACGGCCACGAGCCGGCGCTCGCCGGCGAGCACGCGCTGGACCACGAGGTACCCCACTGACGTCATGAACACCAGCATCGCGAAGGGCTCGATCTGGACTTCGCCGCCGAGGGTCTGGTACGCCGCGACGGCCACGAAGACGAGCCCGCCAGCCACGGCGACGCGGAAGCGAACAGGCCAAACCACAGGGGCGTGCGTTCGCCCGACGGCAGACGCGACACGGCGAACGCGACCGCGATCAGACCCATCGCGAAGATGAACGACGCGATGAGTGCTTCAGGGAGCCCGCTCGGCGTGACCATGGCCGGTCACCCCGCCACGCGCTGCGATCGAATCGATGAGCGCTGCGCGCCCGACCAGTGCTCGCCGGTCATGTCCTCGCAGGCGTCCCAGAACGCCTGAGCGAGCGCGCGGTCGGGAACGTCCGGCGCGACGTGGCACCGATCGAAGAACCGTCCAGTCATGCCTTGAAGATCGGGGTGCGCGGCCAGCCGCAGCACAGAATCGCGCCGACCTCGGGGCGGACGAACGCCGGCCGCGCCAACGTCACGATCACGGCGCGCGCCGCGAAGGGCAGGCGCGCTTGTGCGCCGGTGAGCACGGCACCGGGATGCACGGCAGCCGTCATGAGCCGCGGCGCCTTCCGGGCCAACTCAACCGTGAACAGCAGCCGACCTTGCTGCGCCTGGTTGTTGGCGGCGAGCCAGCCGTACGGTCGCCGCGCGAAGTGGAGATCGCTCGTGTCGACGCGCCCCTTGCGCTGATAGATGCCCGTCAGCGTGATGACGCGTCCTCCGCAGGTCGCGAGTCGCTCGCGAAGCAAAGCCGTCAGGAGAAACGGTCCGACGACGTCGACCGCCGCCTCGAGCTCGTGCGCGAAGGCCTCGACGGCGCGGCCGGCGGCGTCGCGCCTCCGGAACTGATCGATCGCGGCGTTGCGAAGCGTGCGGTAGAACCACGGCACAATCGCCTCGTCGGCCGGCGCGCGGTCAGGCCGCGCGACGATCTTGACGAACGCGTCCTGCAGGATATCTTCGGCCAGCGCCCGATCGCCGGCGCGTCGTTCCAGGTACCGGAGGAACGCGTGGTGATTCTCGAGAAGAACCGGGATCGGTGAGACCGTATCGGCCCGACCGTGTTCGTCGCGTTTCACGTTCTCAGTATATGCAGGTTGGTGACAGGATCCCGCATGCGGCCGGGGCCTCCTGGATCACATCGAATTCAACAACCGACGTGTTGTAGTCGAGGGTCGCGCGGAGCTCGGCGTTTCGGGCCTGCGCCAGATCGCGCTGGGCCTGGAAGACGAGAAAGCTCGTGGACAATCCGGCGGCGAACTTCTTCTCTTCGGATTCGAGCCGTCGTTCGGCCAACTGCCGCGCCGCTTTCGTCGCGTCGGCGCGCCTGGCGTTCGTGTTCACCTGGCGGCCGGCGTCGCGCACTTCCGTCGCGATCTGCAATTCGAGATTCCTGATTCGCGTCTGCGCCTGTGTCCGTTCCAGCTTCGCGCGTGCGACGTTGGCTTCGGCCGCGCTGGCGCCAATCGGGTACGAGACCGAAAGCGATACCCTCCAGCTCTCGTTGTCGATCAGGTTCCGGAAGACTGGCCCGTACCCGGTGCTCTGCTGTCCGATGACCGACGGCGGAAAGCCCTGATCGAATTGCAGCGCCGTGCCGCCCTGCCCGGCGAGCCCGTGGTCCACCTGCGCCCGGACGTCGGGCAGCCCTTGATTCTGGAAATAACGGATGTTGACGTCGGTGATCTCGACGTTCTTTCGCGCCGAGAGGAGATCGGTCCGCTTGCTCAACGCGTTGTTCGTCGCAGCCTCTGTGTCGACACGTATCGTCTGCACGCGTGCCGCATCGGTCGGCTCCAGTGTCACCTCCCAGAACTCGGGCATCGCCGGATCGAAGAGGAGCGCGCGCAACCGGTCCTCCGTCTGCTCAACCGCGGCACCAGCGACGATGGCGGCCTCCTCGCGTTGCGCCACTTCCGATTCGGCTTCCACCACGTCGAGCGGCGCCATCATGCCGGCCTCCAGACGGGAGCGGCTGTTGCGCAACGACGCGCGCGCCAGCTCCAGCGACTGCTGCCGGACCCGGAGCGACGACATCGCGTACGCGAGGTTCCAGTACGCAATCTTCACGTTCCGCACCGTGTTCAGGACGGTCCGCGTGAGTTCGATCTCCGAGATCTCGCGATTGGCTTTGGTGACGCGCAGCTGCTGGCGAGCGCTGTCGATCGTCAGGTTCCGCAGCAGCGGCTGCACGTACGACCCCGTGAGCGTCGACGACAATGCCGGGTTGGGGGTGTCGAAGAGCGTATTCGAGCGGACGCGCGAATTGTCCCACGCGACCTTGTAACTCGCGCCCCATCGGAGCAATTGTTCCCATCCCACGGTGGCTCCGCGCTCCTCGCGCGTCAATGTGCCCTGCGTGCCGGCAAAGATGGTACTGGTCGGCACGTTGACGCGGCCGTTGTTGACGGTCGCGGTCAGATTTGGCGTCCATGATGTCCGAGCGAGCGCCATCGACAGATCCTGAATCTGCGGGTTGAGCCGCTCGATGCGAATGTTCAGGTTCTGCTCGAGCGCGAGTCGCACGGCGTCCTCGACCGACAGACGCCAGACGGCGCGCTCGGCCTGCGACGATTCGACCTCAGTCAATGCCGGCGGCCGGGACAGCGCCAGCGGCCCGGACAATGTCTGGCTCGAGGCGGAGGGCGCCCAGCCGATGGCTGATAGAACGGTGATAACTGACGCCAGCAGCGTTCTCATGATTGCGCTCCTGCGCGCTCCGAGGCGTGCCCCGCGGTCCGCGACGTATGGCCCCACACGCGCTGATTCGGAATGAGCGTCGATGTCCGTGGAACTTCCACGAACACCTCGCGCACTCGGATGTCCGCGCGGGCGGTCGGCGACTCGAGCGGCAGCGCCCGGCGCCCCATCTTCGGCGCAAGCCGGACGATCGTTCCTTCGGCCAGGCGAACCCCCGCGTCCGAGTAGATGACACAGGCCGTCCCCGGGGCGGGTACCCGCGCGTCGATCTCATCGACCTCCAGTCGAACCTGGAGACGCGTCATGTCTCCCAGCACGAACAGCGGGCCGGCGCCGGCGGTATAGAACTCGCCGACATGAAGCCGGCTCAACAGGACCGTGCCGGCGTTCGCCGCGACGACGCGCCGGCGGCTCAAGCCGGTTTCCATCACGCGGAGGCGCGCACGGGCGGCCAGCAATCGAGCGCCCGCGGCATGCCGGTCCTCGACGCGGGCGCCGCGCTTGATCTCCACGAGTCGCGCCGACGCCCGCCCGGCGATAGCCGCCTGCGCGCGCGCCTCCGCCGTCGCCCGATCGCGCTCGTCGTCGGAGACGACGCCGTCGGCGTGCAGCCGCCTCATGCGCGCCTCTGCCGTACGGGCGAATTCATCTCGTGCCGCCGCCGCGTCGTAGTCGGCCTGCGCCTGCTGCAGTTCTTCGAGGGTCGCGCCTCGCTCGATCCTGGCGAGCGTGGCTTCCGCCTCGGCGAGGTCAGCCTGCGCAAGCTCGACATTGTGTCGCTGGGCCGCATCGTCGAGCGTCGCCAGCAGTTGTCCGGGCTGGACGACGTCGCCTTCCTTTACGAGAAGTTGGGCGATCCAGCCGGACTCCTGCGCGGAGAGCTCGACCTGGGCGTCCCACGGCTCGACAATGCCGGGTGACACCACGGTGTCGGGGTCGACGGTTTCCGTCGCGGCCGGACGATCCGGCGCCACGGGGCGCGCCTTGCGTTCAATCGTGGGGCGGCCGTGCAGATTGCACCCTGCGAGCGTCACGCTCAGGGCGAGCACGGCGAGGGACGTGTAGTTCATAGCGTCGTCTCCTGAAGCTGAGAAGATCCGATATCGTCGCTCTGCGTTTCGGCCGGCCGAGCGTGCCCGTGCGCCTCGTCGGCCTGCGCGCGGCCGTCGATCACGTGGACCAGCCGATCGGCAAACGACAGCACGCGTTCGTCATGGGTCACAATCGCCACCGCGCGGCCGCTTTGCGCCAGCTCGCGCAGCGTCGCCAGAATCCCGCGCCCCGTGGCGCCGTCGAGCGACGCGGTCGGTTCGTCGCAGAGCAGAACGGGCGCGTCGTTGACGAGCGCGCGGGCGATCGCCACACGTTGTTGTTGTCCGCCCGACAGCAGGCGCGGCGTCGCGGACCGCTTGTCGGCCATCCCGACGATCTCGAGCGCGTGCATCGCGCGCGAGATCCGCTCGGCGCGGCGCAGGCCGGAGAGGAGCAGCGGGATCGCCGCGTTCTCGAGCGCGCTGAGGCTCGGCAGCAGGTTGAACTGCTGGAAGATGAAACCGACGCGGTCGCGGCGCAGGACGGCCATCTCGTCGGCCGTCGCGCGCGAGACGCTGCGCCCGTCGACGAGGACTTCGCCTTCCGTGGGCGTCAGGACGAGCCCGAGAATGCTGAGCAGCGTCGTCTTGCCGCTGCCCGAGGGGCCCATGATGACGAGCACCTCGCCGCGGCGGATCGTGACATCGGTGGGATACAGCGCGCGCACGGCGAGATCCCCGCGGCCGAACACCCGGCCGATGACGCGGCCCTCCAGCGCGATTGACGGATCGAAAGTCGTCAGCATGACATCACGTCCTGAACACGATCGCGGGATCGAGAAGGAGCACGCGCCGGATCGCCAACAGCGACGCGAGCGTGCACGAGGCGAACGCCGCGGCGGCGACGCCGACGATCATTTGGGGCGGCGACACCAGGTGCAGCTCCGGCAGGTGGTATTTGGTGATGAAGAACGCCGCCATGCCGAGCACGTAGCCGACCGCGCAGAAGATCCACGCCTGAACGAGCAGCAGCTGCAGGATGTCCTTCTGCCGCGCCCCGATCGCCTTCAGCGTCCCGTAGTCGCGCGCGCGGTCGACGGCCGTGGAATACAGCGTCACCGCCACAATCGCCGCGCCGATGACCGCCGCGACGATGGTCCCCAGGCCGAACAGGACGCCGACGGGCGTGCGGACCAGGAAGTAGCGTTCCTCCATCGCGCTCAGCTCGTCACGCGTCCTGACCAGGACTTCCGGGATGCGTGCCTCGAGGTTCGCCTTCACGTCGCGGACGCGATGCCCGGGCGCGACGCCCACCGCGACATACGTGACGCGATCCAGCGGAAAGTCCGTCAGCGCGCGCGCATCGTCGATGTTGGCGTAGACGTAGTAGTACGGGCTGTGCGGGTCCATGCCCTGAAAGAACCCCGCAACGACGCTGGCCTTGCCGTCGATCTCGACACGATCGCCGGGCTCCGCGGAGGCGAACGTCTTGCGATCGTTCCAGTTGAGGAAGAGGCGGCCCGAGGCGCGGAGCAGGCTCGGTGACGTACCCGGCGCCAGGGATCGCGGCAGGCCGGCGTAGCGCGGCGGCTCGACGCCGAGGACTTTCACGTATTCCCGCACGCCGTCGGGCCGCGTCACCCGCCCGAGCCCCTGAACCACGGGCGCGGCCCACGCCACGCCCGGCGTGCTGGCGGCGGCTCCCACCTTGCTCGCCGGCACAGTGTCGGTCGCGTCGGTGCTCTCGGTCGCGACGGACGCGATCCAGATGTCCACCCCAGAGCTGTTCACAAACGAGGTGACGCGGCCGAGGATCCCGACGAGCAGCGACGATTGCTGCGACATCAGAAACACGGAGACGACGACGCCCACGAGCGTGCCCAGGCTCTTGAACGGCGCATCGAAGAGCATGCGGAGCGCGAGGCCGACCAGACGCGCCGGTCCTCCCTGGGTTGACGCGCCTGCGGAGTCTCCGGCCGGGCGCCGCCAGTCGCGGAAGATGCGAAGCAGCCAGTACCCGACGACCGCCGCGGCTACGAGCCCGAGAATTCCGCTCGCCTCGAAGACGAAGTCGTCCGGGCGTACGTAATCGGGCGACATGAAAAGCCACTCGAGCGTTTCATCAGGCGCGCCTGCCAGGAACAATGCGTCTTTCAACAGGTGGCTGTACGCCCCGTGGAAGAGGCCGAACAGGGCCAGATACGGAGCCGTGACGACCAGGCCGAGGACGGCGAGCACGAGCTTGCCCGGCCGCCAGACAAACAGCGCCGTCACCGCGGCCGCCACAACAAAGAACACGAGCGCGGGCTCGACGACGTGAAGCCGGCCAGGGTCGTTGTAGATGTGCGCGCCGTACGCGAAGTGTCCGATCGTGACGGCGGTCTCCGCAGCCACGGCGATGACGAGCGCCTTGGCCGCGCGGACCACTTCTGCCGACGACTTCATCCGCTGGTGTGTGCTCATCATTGCCTTTCCATCTCGGGACGTCGGCTGAACGACGCCTTCTGCAGCCGCGGGTCGATCTGCTCCGCGACTCGTGTCCAGACATCGGCGCGCGTGGCCATGAGCGCCGTGATCTCCAGAGCGGTGAGCTCGTATCCGGATTCCACGAAGCCCGTGAGGGCCGTTGGCGCGTCTTCGAAGAACGCGGTTCGGAACGCCTCGTCTGTGATGAGCCGGCCAATCAGGATCTCGATGCTCCGATGTGCCACGCGCCGCCGCCTTTCGCATCGGATAGATGGCAAGGCGAGCGCCACCGTCGACAGGATCGGCGGCACGGGAGTGAAAGCTCCGTTGATTCAGGGAGTTAGCGGACGGATTCGAAGTCCGACGCGCGATGGGCGTGGGTAGATGCCCTGCACGCGGATCGACAAGTTGTCGATTTTGATCGGCTGTGCGGAGATCCGCACACGCCGGGCTGAGGGCTCCTAGTCGAGGCCGTGCCGGCGAAGGCGGACGTAGAGCTGAGCGCGCGTGAGGCCCAGCGCCTTGGCGGCTTCAGACTTGTTGAAACGCGCCTCCTCCAGCGCTTTGACGATCATCGTCCGCTCGACAGACTTGAGATCGCGTGGCGCATCCGCGGGCGGTCGTGCCGCGGGTGCGGCGGAAGGCACGGCGGATGGCGTCGAAGCAGGCGGACTCGCTGAAGGACGAAGGGCCAGATGTTCTGCTGCAATCAGGCCGCCGTCGCACAGGATGGCCGCCCGCTCGAGGACATTGCGCAGCTCCCGGACGTTGCCCGGCCAGTGGTAGTCGAGCAGCGCCTGCCGCGCCTCGCGCGAGATCCCCGCCGGCGGCCGGCCGAGCGACCGCCCGAACTCCTTGATGAACGCTTCGCTCAACGGAAGCACGTCGTCGCGCCGATCGCGCAGGGGTGGCAAGTGGATCGCGAAGACGTTGAGCCGGTAGTACAGGTCCTCGCGGAATTGCCCCCGGTCGATCGCTTTGTGCAAATCTCGATTGCTGGCCGCGACGATTCGCGCGTCCGTCTTGAGCACCCGTGTACCGCCGAGGCGCTGAAACTCGCGCTCCTGCAGCACCCGCAGGAACTTGGCCTGCGCCGACAGGCTCATCTCGCCGACCTCGTCGAGAAACAGGACGCCGCCGGAGGCCTGCTCGAGCTGGCCCGGCTTGCTCTGCGTGGCGCCGGTGAACGCCCCTCGCTCGTAGCCGAAGAGCTCGGCTTCGAGCAGCTGCTCGGGGAGCGCCGCGCAATTGAGCGCCACGAACGGCCCGTCGGGGCGCGACGAGGCGCGATGGATGAAGCGCGCGACCACTTCTTTGCCGGTGCCCGACTCGCCGAGCAGGAGGACGGTCGTCTCCGTGGCGGCGACCTGGGTGGCCTGTGTCAACGCCTTTCGCCACGCCGGGGCGTCGCCCACGACGCGCCGGTATCCCGAGCGCGTGTTGAGCTCTTCCGTCAACGCGCGCACCCGTGCTTCGAGCAGCGCCGCGCGTGCGGTGGCTTCGTCCGCGCGCTTCGCGGCTTCGGCGCCTCGTCCGCGCGTCAGGTGCAGCGCGAGGCGATCGCGGATCCGCCGCGCCACCAGCAGGTCGGCCTCTGTGTACGCCGCGGGCGCGAGCGACAAGAACACGAGAGACCCGATCAGTTCCCGATCGAGTCGAATCGCGACGCGCAGCGCGGCGCGATAGCCTCGCTTCGCCGACTCCTGGTGCCGCCACACGGGATCCGAGGGCAAGTCGCTAGTGAGGACGTGCTCCCACTCGGAATCGTTGACGACGGCCTCCGGGATCTCGAACATCTCGGGAAACGGCTTCGTGCCGGCGCCGCTGCTGGCGTAGACCCTCGCGTGACGGCGATCCGGGAGCACGACGTTGAGGAGCAGCGTGTCGTGCGCCAGCACCTTGCGAGCGATGGCCGACACGCGATCGAACACCTCCGGCAGTTCTCCGGTGTCGACGAGTCCCGCCAGCAGCTCGTCCAGCAATTCGAGGGTGGCGGTTCTCGCTCGGAGTTCTTCGGCGTGCCGTGCCCGCTCGGCGAGCCGTTGATGCGAGAGCGCGAGCGCGACGTGCTCGGCGATACGCCGGGCGATCGGGACGTCCGGTTGGCCATAGCCCGCTGGCGTTCGCAAGACCACCACGAGCAGGGCCACCACTTCACCGTTCAAGTGGATGGGCACTCGGAGCATCGAACGGTACCCAAGGCCGGCGTTGAACGGATCCTGTTCCGGATCCTGCTGGAGATCGTCGCAGATCTCGAATTGCCACGGCTCGGTCAGGAGCCGGCGCGCCCGGTCGGGAAGCGGGTGAGGGGCCAGGTAGGCCGCGGCTGGCGCGGTGGTCGTGGCGAAGGGAATCACGTGCTCTCGATCGTCGGCGATGACCGGAAGACTGATGGCATCGTGTGGAAGCACCTGGCCGGCGATCTCGGAGACGCGAGTGAACACCTCGCGCACGTCGAGCACGCTGATCAGCGTGGTCAGCAGCTCGTCGACGAGCGCGAGACGGCGGAATCGTACCAGCTCCGCCTCCGGCGGCTCGGGCCGCTCGAGGATACCAGCGGCACGCTCACCGAGCGACTGCAGCGTCTGAATCTGTTCGGTCGTCAGCGGATCGGGGCGCGTGGTGGCGATCCAGAGGCGTGAGGGCGATGCCACGCCAGGCACGGGCACCGTCAGCACGCGACGTGCTCCCGAGGTCACGAGGTGAGAGACAAGCGGACCGCCCGCGGTTGATTCGATTTCCTCCACCGCGGTCTGGCGTGGACCCGGCCCTGGAGGCAGAAACATCTCGGGGACATCGTTCGCGCGCACCACTTGCGCGGCCAGCCACAGCGGAGACCAACGGAGGACGGACACACCATCGCCGCTCAGTCGAGACACGAACCCCAGCGAGTTGACGGGGATCACACGTCCGGCCGTCTGTGCCAGGGCTGCCAGATGTTCACGCAGCGAACTCTCACCCGACATGACGATCAGAGTACGCCTCCTGCCCTCTGACAATCACGCGCTTTCCGAGCCAACGTTGATCAGCTCCCAGATGCAGGCCAGATGATGATCGTCGTGCTCGGCCGCAAAGTACAGATGGTCCACGAGCCGCATCGGCTGCTTCAGGCGGGGGTGGAGCATGGTGCGCGCAAAGAGTGCAGGATCGATCCTCTCCACGCGATTCATCAGCATGGATCGGGCCGTTCGAAACTCGACCATGATTTGGTCGAGTGAGCCGGCATTGTGATTCGCTTCATGCGTTTTTCGATTCTGCAAGTCCGCTGCGGTCAGTTCCGAGCCGCCTGCCAGATAGTCGCCGACGCGAGTCAACCACATAGGCTCAAGGTCCACCAAGTGTCCTGCGTGCTCCTGCGCTGACCACTTCTCTTGTGGTTTTCTTATCAGCGCGGCGCGAGAAGAACCACGAACGATCTCTTCCAACCGCGCCGGAGTGCCCCGCAAGCGCGCGCACACGTTCGGATGCAGTTCCACCGGCAACGTGAACTCGAACTTCCGTTCAAACCAGATTGAGACTCGATTCATAGATGCTCCACCCGCCGTGCGGCTGTCAGAGCGGGGCCCCGACCCTTCTGGAAATGCAGCACGTCAAAAGCCTTCCCGGAATGCAACGGTTCGATCTGCTGCGACCGAAGCTCGAACCCCCACGTGCGCGCGTGCGCGACAACAGCCTCCGGTTCGACGAAACGAAACAGGCGTTCCAGCTGGAGCAGACTCGGGTACTTCGTGCGTGTGACAGCCGGGGCCACGTCCGACGGCCGTTGCAGGACCACGCTCAATCCTCCGCCGATGCGTGTGGTCCGGCCTATCTCGCGCATTAACGCCGGCCATTCGAGATACTCGAACAGCAGCGCGCAGTGCACCAAGTCGAACGCGTCGGCCACGAACGCGTACGTCATCACGTCCGCGCAATGGAGCATGAGCTCGAAGCCGGGATTCGGGAACTGCGCGCGGACGCGCGCGAGATACTCAGGATTGATGTCCACGCCGGTCACCCGGTGCGTCACGGCGGGATCGACCTGATCCAGACCGTTCCCGGTCGAGCACCCGAGGAGCAGGAGATCGCGTGGCCGGAATCGCTCGAGCGCCTCGCGCAGCAGTCGGCTCAATGCTGAAAGTTGATCGACCTCCGGGCTGCTCATATGGCGGACATAATCGGCCGCGGGGATGTCGAGCCAAACGTTGCGTTTCAAGGGCAACTTCTTTCGGGCATCATGGAACGCAGAGACCGCTGAGACCGCAGAAGAGGATGGAACCCGTCGTCAGTCCCCAAGCATTGTCTGCGAACCACCAGGTGTTAGATCGTTCCCGACACCCACGCGAGGTTGACGCGCGCCACGCGGTAGTCGCGTTGCGCCCTGGCCAGGCCCGCGCGTGCCGCCTGCAGATTCAGCTCGGCGTCCTGCACGTCGAGCCGCGTCTTGACGCCCAGCTCGAATCCCTTCTCGGCGAGGAACAACAGCTGCTCGGCCTGTTTGACCGTGCCGTCCAGCGCCGCGAGTACGCCTGCCGATTCCTCGACCGCGTTCACGGCCGTTCGCACTTCGAGCGCGACGCCGTCGCGCAGCTTGCGCTCGTCGATCGACACGCGCGCCACCTCGCTTTCCGCCTGCGCGACGCGTCCCCGAGCGCGCTGGCCGTCGAACACCGGCACGGTCGCCACCACGGCGGCGTTCCACGTCGAGCCGCTCGACGACAGGTCGCTGACGCCGAGGTTGCGCGTGCCGAGACTGACGGCGAGGTCGACGCGCGGTTTGTTGCCCGCAGCCGCGATGTTCACGAGCTCGCGCAGGATACCGCGCGTGTTCGAGAGCTCGGCGAGCTCGGGACGGTTGGCCAGCGCCTGCGCCAGCACCGTCTCGAACGCCGGCGCCGCGTCGACGGGCGTGGCCAGCGTACCGGCCGCGTCGACGTCCGTCGCGCCCTCGGCGAGGAGGAAGCGCAGCTGCTCGCGCGCGAGGCGCACAACGTTCTGGCCGCGGATGACCGCCGGCCGCGCGTTCTCGACCGTGACGCCGGCGGCGAGGACGTCGTAGTCGGTCGCCAGGCCCGCCGCCTGGAGCCGCCGCGCCTGATCCAGGTGCCGTTCTTTCTGCGCGAGATCCTGTTCGGCGATGGAGGCGAGCTCCTTCGCCACGAGCACGTCGTAGAAGGCCGTGGACACGTCGCGCGCGACGGCCTGGCGGAAGCGGCGCAGCTGATCGTCGGCGAGCCCGAAGCCGACGCGCGCCGCGCGCACCGCCGCGCCGACCTGCCCCCACGTGAAGAGCGGCTGCGTCAGCTTCAGCTCGGCGAACCGGAGGTCCTGCCGGCCGCCGAAGATGTCGGCGAGCGGCGAGTCGCCGACCGGGCCGACGCTGCGGAACAGCTTGCTCTGCGTGTCGTCGAACTGGCGCAGGAAGCTGCCGGAGACCGTCACCTGCGGCAGCGCTGCGGCGCGCTCCTCGACGTACTTCGCGCGCACCCACTTCTGGTACTCGACCGCCTTCTGCACGTCGCGGTTCTGCGCGCCCGCGAGCGAGAGCGCCTCGTCGAGCGTCAGCGTTCTCGTCTCGCGCGCCGTCGTCGTGTCGCCCGCGGGAATCTGCGCAGACGCCGTCGCGCCGCCGAACACGACGGCGATGGCGAACAGTACCGCCGTCGCGGCGGCCGGGACGGCCGCGTGCCGTCGCCGGGTCAGCCGCGCGGCGAGATCCTCGAGCAGCGTATACACGACCGGCACGACGACGAGCGTGAGCACCGTCGACGTGATCAGTCCGCCGATGACCGCGCGGGCCATCGGCGCGCGGAATTCGGCGCCGGACCCGATCGCGAACGCCAGCGGCAGCATGCCGAAGATCATCGCGGCGCTCGTCATGACGATCGGCCGCAACCGCGTGCGTCCAGCTTCGATGACCGCGTCGCGCCGGCTCAGGCCGCGCCCGCGCAGCACCTTGGCGTAGTCCACGAGCAGGATGGCGTTCTTGGTGACGAGGCCCATCAGCATGATGAGACCGATGAGCGACATGACGTTGATCGTGTCGCCGGTGAGCCACAGCAGGCCCGCCATGCCGACGACCGACAACGGGAGCGACAGCATGATTGCCAGCGGATCGACGAACGACTCGAACTGCGCGGCGAGAATCAGGTAGACGAACAGGATGGAGAGCACCAGCGCCTCTCCCATGTACCCGAACGACTCCTTCATGTCCTCCGCTTCGCCGCCCACGACCACCCGATAGCCGGGCGGCATCGTGAGTGCGCTGCCGACGCGCGCCACCTGCGCGACGGCGGTGCCGAGCGGCACGCGATCGAGGTTGGCGCTGACGACGACCTCGCGCGACAGATCCCGCCGGTTGATCTCGGACGGCGTCGTGCTCAGCTCGTACCGCGCCACGCTCGCCAGCGGGACGAGCACGGGGCCAGGCTGCGCGGCGAACGGTTTCTGGACCGCGAGCCGGAGCGACGGCAGCTGCGACGCATCCTCGCGTCCGCCCGCGGGAAGCCGGACGCGGACGTGACGCGATTCCCCGTCTTCGTCCTCGAACGTCGTGACCGCGCGTCCGCCGACCAGCGTCGCCACCGTGCCGGCGACGAGGGCCGAGTTGACGCCGAGGTCGCCCGCGCGCTCGCGGTCGACGATCAGCCGGTACTCGGGCGTGTCGTGCTCGAGCGTCGCCTCGAGATCGACGATGCCGCGCACGCGATACAGCTCGTTCTTGAGCTTCTGTGAGAGATCTTTCAGCAGCGCGATGTCCTCGCCGTGCACCTCGACCTGCAGCGGCTTCCGGCTGAACATCGACGAGGCGGGCAACAGCGAGGGAATGATGCCGGGAATGCCGGCCAGCTGCGCGCGCACGTCGCGCTCGATCTCCTTCTGCGTCCGGCTGCGCGCCTCGCGCGGCACCAGCTTGACGTAGACGCGGGCGTCGCGCACCGTGCCGGCATCGCCGGCGCCGATGCTCGCGTAGGTGCGATCGACGCCAGGCACGCCGCGCAGCGTCGACAGCACCGTGTCGAGCCGGCCGCGTGTCTCGGCAATCGACGCGTCGGGCGCCGTCGTGAAGACGGCGACGAATTCGCCCTCGTCCGGCTGCGGGACGAACTCGCTCTCGAGGCGTCCCATGAGCGCGATGCCGCCGACGAAGGCCGCGACGGCGAGGCCGACGACGGCCCAGCGGTAGTCGAGCGCCCAGCCGATGACGGCGCGATACCGGTCGGCGGTGCGATCGAACCAGGCGTTGAAGCGATCGAGCAGGCGCGCAATGGGATTCCGCCTGCCGATCCTGGCGATATCCGGATCCACCCACCGCGACGACAGCATCGGATCGAGCGTGAACGACACGAACAGCGAGACGAGGACGGCAAAGGTCACCGTGATGCCGAAGGCGAAGAAGAAGCGGCCGATGATGCCCTTCATGAACGCGACCGGGACGAAGACGGCGACGATCGAAAACGTCGTCGCGAGCACGGCGAGGCCGATCTCGCTCGTGCCGTTCCGCGCCGCTTCGAAATGATCTTCGCCGTGCTCCAGATGCCGCACGATGTTCTCCCGCACGACGATCGCATCGTCGATGAGGAGCCCGATCGCCAGCGACAGGCCCATCAGCGTCATCGTGTTCAGCGTCATCCCGCCGAAATACATCACGATGAACGAGGAGATGACCGAGATCGGCAGCGTGAGGCCGGTGATGATCGTCGAGCGCCAGGAGTTCAGGAACAGAAAGACGATGAAGATCGTGAGCAGGCTGCCGATGATGAGCGTGTTCTGCACGTCGGCGACCGACTCGCGGATGAACACCGATCCGTCGCGCACGAGCTCGATCGTCGTCCCCGACGGCAGCTCGCGTTCGAGCGCCGCCGCTTCCTTCTTGATCGCATCGGCGACGCCGACGACGTTCGCGCCGGTCTGCTTCAGCACGTCGAGCGCGACGGCCGGCGTGCCGTTGACGAGCGCCAGCGATCGCACCTCTTCGATGCCGTCGCGGATCTCGGCCACCTCGCCGAGCGGGACGGGGCGGCCGGCCCGGTACGCGATCACCATCGACCGGAACCCGTCGACACTCGTCGCCTTGCCCTGGACGCGCAGCGGGATCTCGCTGCCGCGCTTCGTCATCCGGCCGAGCGGTGTGTCGATGTTCTCGGCGCCGAGGCCGCGCGTCACTTCGTCCACGCCCATTCCGAGCGCTTCGAGCCGATCCGGCCTGATCTCGACGCCGACCTCACGCTTGACCGTGCCGACCAGATCGATCTTGCCGACGCCGGCGACGTTCTCCAGCCGGCGCTTGACCTTCTTGTCCACGAGCGTCGTCAGATCGCGCGGCGACAGCGCCGTCGATCGGACCGCCAGCGAGACGACGGGTCCGCCGACGATGTCGAGCTTCTCGATGATCGAATCTTGGCTGGACGGCGGCAGGTCGCCGCGGATGGCCGAGATCTTGGTGCGCGCCTCCTGCACCGCCTGATCGATCTTCGTATCGAGGTTGAACTCGACGATCACCTGCGACACGCTCTCGCGTGAGATCGAGTTGACGTGCTTGACGCCCGCGATTGGGTTGACCGCTTCCTCGATGCGCTTCGACACTTCGCGCTCGACCGTCGCCGGCGATCCGCCGGGGAAGATGGTGACGATGGAAATGACCGGTACCTCGACGTCGGGCCAGAGATCGATCGCGAGACGGCGGTACGACGTGATGCCCAGCGCGACGAGCGCCAGCATCATGACCGTGGCGAACACCGGACGTTTGATCGAGAGGTTGGAGAGCAACATACCTACATCCCTTCGCGCGACACCGTGACGCGGTCGCCCGCTTTCAAGGCGAACCCGCCGCGCGTGACCACCTGATCGCCGATCGCCAGGCCGGTTTCAATCGCGACCGTGGTGCCGGCCGCCTGGCCGGTCCCGGACGTGCGCACCGGACGCTTCTCGGCTTTTCCGTCCCGGACGACGAACACGTCCGCCGTGGCGTCCGCGACATTCCAATTGAGCAGCGCAACGCGCGGCACCTGCGGCACGCCGGCTCTGTGCGAGACGACGATGCGGCCCCTTGCGAAGAGCCCGCCCTTGAGCGCGTCGTCTGCGTTCCGGACTTCGGCGATCACTTTCGCGGCGCGGCTCGCTTCGTCGACGGCGGGATTGATGAACATCACCGTGCCGGTGAACGCGCGCCCGGGTAGCGCGTCGACCGTGAACTCGAGCAACTGCCCCACGCGGACGGCGCCGAGATGGACGGACGGCACGGACACGGTGAGATCGAGCAGGCGGTTGTCCAGGATGCGGAACATCGGCCCGCCACTGCCGATGTTCTCGACGCGGTCGCCGACGTTGACGCCGCGCATCGCGATGACGCCATCCATGGGCGAGGTGATGAACGATTTCGCCAGGCGCGCTTCGGCCGTGCGTACCTGCGCGTGCGCGGCCGCCGCGGTGGCTTCGGCCGCGTCCAGCGCCGAGCGGGCGTCGTCGACCGCCTGCGGCGTGATCAGCCCGTACTGCTTGAGCTGCAGCGCGCGGTCGTACTCGCGACGGGCGCGCGTTTCGGCGACGCGCGCCTGCGCTTCGCCGGCCTTGATCGCCTCGATGGCCGCGTCGTTCTCGGTCGTGTTGAGCCGCGCCAGCCGTGCGCCGGCCCGAACCGGCACCCACTCGGTGACGTACACCTCGGCGACCGTGCCTGAGACTTCCGATTTCACGTCCGCTGCGAACTTCGGCGCGAGCGAGCCGACGACGTCGATCGTCTCGCTGACGTTGCCGGCGGCGACCGGCGAGACGCTGACGGCGATAGCAGGCCGGCCTTCTGCGGGCGCCGGCTCTCCGGCGCGGACGCTCGAGCACGCGGCCAGCGCCAATACCGACGGGATGAAGACCGCCATCAGCCAGAGGAACGCCCGCGACGCGCGCCCGCCTGCCGCGTGCCCCTGTTCGTCGCGTTCGATCTCCTGAATCAACGCGGCGTTCATGCAACAGCCGGCCGACAATGTCGCACCTGCCTTGTGCATGACCGCGAGCAGCGCCTTGCCGCGCGGATCGACGAACGTGACGTCCGACAGATCCACCGTGATCTGTTGCGCGTCGTGATGGGCTAGCGCGTCACGCCAACTCTGCTCGAGCGTGTCCACCCATGGACCGGACAAGCTGCCTTCCAGAACGAGCCGATGCGCGTCGCGATCGGCGGTGATCTTCAGCATGATGCGTGCCTCCTGCATGAGTCCGGTAAAGGGAGGAGGCAAGATGCGGTCCTGCCCGGCGGGGCGGGGCATGGCCGCGCAACGAAATATCTGTCAGGGAGTTGCGGCGTTTGCGCGATCGGGCGGTGACGGGGTGACGAGACGAGGAATCGCCAGGCCGACGATATGTCGTCAAGCGGAGCTTGGAGAACCGGTTGGCGCTGACGTACGTAGTACGTAGGGCGGGTCCTTTGGGACCCGCCGGATCGCTGCGGCGGGACTGAAGTCCCGCCCTACATCCGCGCGGCGGGTCGTGGGACCTTGCGTGAGATGCCCAGTTTCAGCATGCGCGAGTTGAGGGTCGTGCGTTTCATGCCGAGGCGGGCGGCGGCGCCGTGCGGGCCGCCGATGGTCCAGTCGGTGTCGTGCAGCACCTTCAGGATGTGATCGCGTTCCGCCTCTTCGAGGGTGACCGCGTGATCCACGGGCGCGTTCGAGGCGCGCGTGAACTCGTGCAGCGGCACCTGCAGGATCGATCCCTTCGACTGGATGACGGCGCGCTCGATGATGTTCTCGAGCTCGCGCACGTTGCCGGGCCAGGACCACCGGCATAACGCCGCCATGGTGTCGCTCTGAATCGTATCGATGGGCTTCTTCATCCGCCGCGCGAACTTGTGGACGAAGTAGTGCACAAGGCGCGGAATGTCCTCGGGCCGGTCGCGCAGGGGCGGCAGCACGATCGGAAAGACGTTGAGGCGGTAATAGAGGTCGCTGCGGAACTGCCGGTTGGCCACCATCTGGTGCAGCGGCTGGTTGGTGGCCGCGACGATCCGGACGTCCACCTTGATGCTCCGCGTGCTGCCGAGCCGTTCGAACTCGTGATCCTGCAGGACGCGGAGCAGCTTCGCCTGCAGCTCGAGCGGAATGTCGCCGACCTCGTCGAGAAACAGCGTCCCCTCGTGGGCCAGCTCGAAGCGCCCGACCTTGCGCTCGATCGCGCCGGTGAACGCCCCTTTTTCGTGGCCGAACAGCTCGCTCTCGAGGAGGCCCGACGGGATCGCGGCGCAATTCACTTTCACGAGCGTGCGGCTGCGGCGGCCGCTGCGGTCGTGGACCGCACGCGCCAGCAGTTCCTTGCCCGTCCCGGTTTCGCCGAGAAGCAGGACGGTGCTCTCGGTCGGCGCGACCGTTTCGACCTGCTGGAGGACGCGCCCGAGCGCCACGCTCTCGCCGACGATTTCGCCGAAGTTGTGCTCGCCGCGGATCTCCTCTTCCAGGTAGATCTTCTCGCTGGCGATCCGGTCCTTCAGCGCCGAGATCTCCTGGAACGCCTGCGCGTTCTCGATGGCGATCGCCACCTGCCCTCCGATCTGCACCAGCAGATCGAGGTCGCGCTGGGCGAACCGCCCCTCTTCCTGCGCGCACGCGATCAACACGCCGAGGGTGCGGTCCACGGTCAGCAGCGGAACGAAACAGGCCGACCTGACGCCGAACCCGTGGACGGCGTGCGAGAACGGAGACGGAAATTGCGCCGGGTCGAATGCCGTCAGCAGGAGCGGCTGCTTCGACGTGAACGCGAGGCCAGGCGCCGAGCCTTCGAGCGGAATGTGGGCGACCTGCTCGAGCGCCGCCTTGTCCTCGGGCGGCACATCAGGGATGAGCGCCGCGATGCGCAGCTCGTTCGACGCCTCGTCGTAGAGCGTCAAGACGACGTGGTCGTATCGGACGATGTTGCAGAGAGTCGCCGCGATCCGTTGGACGAGCTGCGGCAGGTCGCGCGTCGTCACGAGCGCGTTGTTCACCTCGAGCAGCGCGCGCCAGCGATCGCGCTGGTCGGCCAAATCCCGATGGTGCCGCATCGCGTGCGCGAAGTTCAGCGTGTTGTCAATGGCGAGGGCCATCTGGGCGGCGACGCGCTGGACGAATCCGACATCGGCATCCGCGTACGCGTCAGGGCGCAGCGAGAAGAAGGCGAGCACGCCGAGTCGGCGCACCGCGGTCGTGAGCGGGACCAGCACGTACGACCGGATGCTGTGCTCGCGCAGCACGACGAGGTTCTGGTGGAGGTGCGGTTCGGACTCGACATCGGCGACGACAATCGGCGACTGGGTTGTGAACGACTTCTCGACGTGGGTGCCGGCGGTCGGAAACTCCAGGCCGTCATAGCGCAGGCGCGTCGGCAGCCGGCTCTCGATGCTGAGCAGGCGCGTGACGCCGGTCTCCGGCTCGTTCAGGAGGACGGCGACGAAGTCGTATTCGAGGACCTGGCGCAGCAGTCCCCCGAGGTGCTCGAGCAGCTTCGGCAGTTCCCACGGTGAACTGATCGAATCACTGATGGCGAGCAACAAACGGTAGCGCCGCTCGGTGTCGGCGTCGTGAATGCCGAGGAGATCACGCGGTGCGGACGGCGGAGGGTGTCTCGGGAGATCCATGCAGAACCGGGCTCATCGAAGAAGCAAACTTGGTACCGAAGCGATTCACGCGGAATCACGCCAGTACACAATCAGCCCTCCGCGCTCCGTATCCGGTTTCTTCACGCGCCTGGCGGAATATTTCCCATGCCGTCTTTCCAGCCACCAGCCACCAGCCACCAGCCCCCAGCCACTACAGCTTCTCGTACGTAAACCCGCGCTCCTGCACGAAACCGATCGCCCACGTGTGCGCGGGCACGAGCTTCACTCCCGGCAGCAGCCCACCGACAAGGTCCGTGCGGACGTCCTGCACCTTCGCGCCCGTCTTCTGCGCGATCTCGGCCGCGACCGACCCCAGCGCGAAGTTGCATTGCCAGAACACCACGCCGCGGGCCCGGAGTCCGCGGAAGGTCGCGCCGCCCGGGTTCGTCGCGGCGCCAAGGAAGATGTTGCGTGTCGACGGAGCGCCGGTCTGCGGATCCTTGATGCCCCAGAGTTCGCCGAGCTTCAGCTGCTCCCACAGCGCGTCGGTCGCGTTCATCGGAAACGCCTTGTGCGAGATCGCGACGAGGACGTTGACGTCGTTCGGCGGCTCGAGCTTCGAGACCTCGCGGTGCGCCGCGAAGTACGTCACGGGCTGGCGCAGCGGCGAGTCCACCGACAGGTCGAACGATCCGAGATCGAACACCTGCTTGTGCTTGCCCTTGAACGCGTCGAACCAGGTGACATCGATCGGCCCGGCGACGGCGGGCGCGGGCGCCTGACCGCCCTGCGCGCCGGCGATCGCCGGCAGGCTCGCGAGCCCGGTGAGCGCGGTCAGAAACGTGCGGCGGTCGTGGTGGTTGAACATCGATTCTCCTTGTTGCCGCTGAGTATAAACTCAAGGGCCATGTTCGATGCGGACAGCTGTACACGATGCTCGGCGTGCTGGACGTGCCGACGCCGCCACTCTACGGGATGACCGCCGCCCAGGTGCAGAGCCGGTCGAGGGTGTGATGGGGCCGGCGGAACAGGTGGGGCTGGGAGGCCAGGCCGGGCGGGTGGGGATATCGGCGTGGGTCGTCGCCGCCGTTCTGCTTGCCGGCGCCGGCCGTTTCGCGTACTCCCTCACCGCGTCGAGTCAGGGATGGTCTGGCCAGACCTACATGGAACTGGTCTACGCGATCGGCGACAGCCCGAGCGTGCGCGCGACGGCAGGCGGCGCGGCGGCGAGCGGCGGGGCCGAGCGGCGCTGGGGACCGCTGTTCGCGCTCATGATGCGTGGCGCGACGCGTCTCAGCCCGTCGGCGACGGCGCTTCGCGTTTCCCTGCGGCTCCTGCTCACGCTGGTCTATGGTGCCACCGTCTTGCTCTTGTACCGGTTGTCACTCGACGCGGCCCCGGGCGCGTCCGCCGTTCGACGCTACGCGCTCGTCTTTCTGTGCTGCCAGTCCACGGCCGCCATCTACGCGATCGCCAACGGCATGGGCGAAGGCATCACGGCGTTCGGCGTGGTCGCGCACTTCTACTGTTTCGTCAGGAAACGGTACGCGCTGGCCGCGGTGCTGATCTGCGGCAGCATCTACTTCAAACTCTTCCCGATCGTGTTTCTCTTCCCGTACGTGGCGTTCTCGCTGCTGTCCCGCGATCACCGGCGCTACAGCCTGTACGTGCTGATGAGTCTGGCGGGATTGGCCGCGATCGCCGTTCCCGTTTCGGGCTGGACGTACGGGTTCTTCTACCCGCTGTCGATGGTCCGCGACGTGTTGGCCGATCCGCGCGTGATTCCCGTCCGCAGCAAGGAAGTGTTCGGGCTGTTCTTTCTCGTGGAACGGCTCACCACGTCGTTCGCCGTCGCGGCCCCGCTTCCGGATCCGGGCGCGATACGGGTCCTCGCCCGGGTGTTTACGGCGCTGCTCGTCGTCACGACCGCGGCCAGCGCGGTGGTGCTGAAGAAGTACGAACGCGCCTGGAACGATGGCGCCGGAAAGCGACGGGACGCGCTCCTCGTCTTTCAGAGCGCGATCGGACTGGCGATCGTGTCGTGCTCGCTGGACGTGTCGGTCGCGCACCTGCTGCCGATCATGGTCAGCCTCTACGCGCCGCTGCTGCTGGGCCTGGAGTCGGCCGCCGCGTTCGTTCTCTTCGGCGCCGGGATGCTGCTGGTGGGCAACCTGATCCCGCTGTCGATCGTGCTGCATGCGCTGCCGCTCGCCTGGCTGGACCGGCTCGCCGGCAACGTGCCCGCGGATCTCATCCCGCTCGAGAAATTCCTGTGGTATCAAATCCCGCTGGCCGGCGTGTACTGCCTCGGCGCCGCGGGGCTCCTTCATCGGTGTCGCGATGTGAAAGCCTGGCGCAGGTCTCCGCGCGCTCGCTACTCACACGTGATGCGCACCTGATCCGTGCCGTCGTCCATTTCGATCTTGACCTCTTCCATGTCCTTGAGCAGCGACTCGAACGCGGGGCCGTCGAGCTGCGACAGATCGAGATCGAAACCACGCTCGCGCATCTTCCGCGCGGCGTGATCGCCGGCAAACGCCGCGACGATCGCGCCCAGTCGCATGCCGCCTTTGACGACGGCGATCGGCACGCGGATGTTGACGTCCTTTTCCTTGCGATGATCGTTGGCGGGCTTGTGCACATTGACGCGCAGCCAGCGCGCCGGCGGCCGATCGGGCTGACTGTCGGAGACAGGCGTATCGGCCGGCGGCGGTGCCGCGCCGAGCGCCTTCAGCAGGCGGTCGGCCTCGTCGACGGTGATTTTGCCTTGCGCGAGCATGTCCAGGATGCGCCGAGTGTCGTCAGTGTTCGTGGTCATCTCTCATCCTCACGTTTACGCAGTTGACGGACGACCTCGTCGACGGTCAGGTCGCCGCGCTCGAGTTGCGAGAGCAGCTCGCCTGCGGCCGGGCGCCCGGGCTCGGCCGCGGGTTCGACTTCGACGAAGGGCAGCAGCGCGCCGATGCGATTCAGCCGGTTCTTGATCGTGGGGTAGCTGACGCCGAAGAACTTCTCCATCTGCTTGATCGATCCGTGGCAGCGGACGAAGGCGGCGACGAAGACCTGGTCGTCGCCGGAGAGGCGGGCGAGCGGGGGGAGCCCGAATCGGCCCTCGATCGCCATGTCGTGGTCGAGAAGCCGGACCCGCTCGATAGTGAACGGCGCGCCCGCGGTCAGCTTGGTAAGCGCCTGCCAGTCACTGGCCATATTTGATATATATATGTATAAAACTTAATTAAGTCAATATCAAACTTAATTAATTTATTTTTGACCTCAAGCTGGTCGGCCGCCTCCAATTCCTGAACCCTCACATCGGCTGGCGTTCCTCCCAGTAGTTCCAGTCGAACGCGCGCGACTGGCTGAACCACGGCGGAGGCGCCAGCCAGTCCTCGCCCGGATCGCCGATCGGCGCGCCGGGCGGCGCGTCGGGCGCCGCCAGCGGAATCGGCCGGTTCACGTCCATCGGGCGCTCGATGAACCGCTTGATGTCGGCGGCGATGAGCGTCCGCTGCGCGGTGTCGGCTTCCGTCTTGCCGGCCGCCGCCTTCAGGCGCGCGGCCAGCTTCGACAGTTTGAGCGCCGCGATGGCGCGCACCTGACTGTTGGGCGATGCCGACGCGAGCCACATCACGCGATCCGCCAGCACGCGCTCTTCCGCCCGGCGGACGGCCGCCTCGTACGGCGTCGTCGTCGGCGCGTCGAAGGTGGCCGTCGTCAGGCGATCGATGACGTCTTCGAGGCCGGGCATCTGCGGGTTGACCGCGTGCTGCCCGACCATGCGCGCCGCGCGATCGAGCTGCAGCACGAAGCCGATCGTGACGTCGGCGGCGATCGTCGCCGGGCTCAGCGGGTCGAACGTGTCGCCCGTCGTCCGCGGGAACAGCTCGCGGTGCATGCCCCAGCCCGGCGGACGCGGCGGAATCAGATCGAGGATCGGTTTGGGCACCGTCAGCTCGTTCGGCCGCAAGGTGACGGCGAGCGCGTCGAGCGCTTTGCGCTGGTCGTCGACCGAGACCCCTTTGGTCGGCGTCCGCTGATCGCCGCGCATGCCGTAGATGAAGTCCTGGCCCGCGACCATCGACGCGGCCGACTCCACGGCGTAGCGGTGATACATGTAGATCGGGACGAGCGGTTCCTCGATCGTCGCGAGCGGCGCGCCCGCGCGGATGGTGTGCTCGCCGATTTTATTCAATGCCGCTCGCCGCACCTTCATCAGGCGATACAGCTCGTCCGCCTGATCGACGCCGTTCGACCACTGATCCACCTTCGGATTCGAATCGGTGTCCTGATTCGTCATGTAGCGCAGATCCTGCGCCCAGGCGTCGTCGAGAATCTTCGTCAGCGCGGCTTTTTCATCGGTGCCAGGTCCGAACTGGCGATAGCCGTAATTGATCGTCACCTTGTCCCAGTCGCCGATGTGCTGCGGGTAGGCGTCCGAGATGTCGATCGTCCCGTCCGCGTTCAGCTTCTCGAGCGGGTGCGGGTAGTCCATCACCGAGATCCAGCCTCTTTCGCTGTCGTAATAGTTGTGACCGAGTCCCAGCGTGTGGCCGACTTCGTGCGCCGCGAGCTGCCGGATGCGCTTGAGCGCCGTCTCGTACAGCAGCGTCAGCTTCTCGATTCCCGTCTGATACGGCGACAGCAGGCCTTCGAAGATCATGTAGTCCTGCCGATCGCGCAGCGATCCGAGCGTGACCGTCGCCTTGATGATCTCGCCCGTGCGCGGATCGGAGACCGTGCCGCCCGAGCTCCAGCCGCGGGTCGAGCGGTGGACCCAGTTGATCATGTTGTAACGGATGTCCATCGGATCGGCGTCCGGTGGCAGCACGTCGACCTTGAAGCCGTTGCGGAAGCCTGCGGCTTCGAACGCCTGGTTCCAGTAGCTCGCACCTTCGACGAGCGCCCTCCGCACGTCTTCCGGCGCGCCCGAATCCACCCAATACTGAATCGGCTTCACCGGTTCGCTGACGGCCGCGTTCGGATCCTTCTTCTCGAGGCGATGACGCCGGATGTAGCGCTGCACCATCGGCTCGCCGATCGGCACGCTGTAGTCGACGAAGTTCAGGCCGCCGTACCCGGCGCGCGGATCGTCCCACCGTGTTTTGTAGTTGCCGTCCGGCAGCTCGACGAGCGAGATGTGCTCGCGCAGCGTCACGGCTTCCGCAGAAGGCGTCACGCTCGCGACCGATCCGGAGAACAGACCGCCACCGCGTCCTCCACCGGCGCTCCCGCCTCCACCGCCGCCCGCGCCGATTTGCGGAGGGCCCTGCGCGGGGCCGCCGCCCCCGCCGCCGCGGCCGCCGGTCGCCTCGTTGGCGAAGGTCAGCATCGTTTCGATCTCGGTGTTCTTCGGGAACGCCTTCGTCCGCGGAATGTAGAACGCGCTGCGCGTGCGATCGACGCGGTAGGTGCCGGGCCTGAGCGCGCCGCCGGCGCCGTGGATGTCGCGCAGCAGGTAGTCCGACGCGTCAACGAGCGCGTGCCCGTTGCTTTCCGCCGCGATGGCGAAACCCCAGAGCACGGACTTGGCGAACGAGTCCTCGACGGACTTGCGTTCGGCGGGATTCGGGCTGGTCGATCGGAAGGACTCGTTGCTCTGAATGAGGAACACGCGCGGTCCAACCCGCTGGAACGAGACGATGCGTCCCTGGCCGCCCTGGCCGCGATCGAGCCCGATGTCGTTCGACCCGAGGCCGGCGGCGAGGCCGGTCGAGATCAGGAACTCGGTGTCGAAGCGCGGGATCTCGAGGAAGAGCGATCCCGTACGCTCGTCCCAGTAGACGGGGAAGTAGCCGTCGAGCTTTCGCATGCCCGCGGTCCGTTGTTCGATGGTCTGCGTCGGCCCGCCGGCTCCGCCGCCCGCTTGCCCTGAGCCTGCCGAAGGGCCGCCGCGCCCGCCGCCTTGCGCGCCTTGCGCGCCTTGCGCTCCGAGCGCAAAGACCGGCTGCGATCCATGAGCGGGAAGCATCAGGATCATGAAAGAGAGTACGACGACGGACGTCATGGATGCTCGTAACATAGGAGTGACCTCGCTGGGAAAACGCCGCCGATTGTATCCCGCGCGGACTGCAGAGGTCACGGAGAGGGCGAGAGTTCACAGAGACGGAATATTAGCCACAGAGTCACGGAGGCACGGAGCGTCGGATTCCGAGCGCTCGACGCGGCGCCGCGAAGCGGCGACCACAGGCAGAGCGACCGACGGACGAGCGACATCCCATCGTCAGCGCGTCGCTCGTCCACCGGTCGCCCTGCCTGTTGACGCGGCCTGCCACGGCAGGCCGCCCGCGTCGAGCGCCTCCGTGTCTCGGTGATCTCTGTGGCAAATCCTCTTCGTCAGTTTCGTCAGTCATCATCTGAAAGGAGCGTGAAATGGCCGATCTCGAAAATCTTCGGTACCCCGTTGGACGCTTCGAACGGCTGAAGGCGCCGCTCGACGCCGCGACCCGCAACGCGCACTTCGAGACCATCGAAGCCACGCCCGCGCGATTCCGCGCGCTCGTGGCCGGAAAGTCCGACGCGCAGCTCGATACCCGGTACCGTCCTGACGGCTGGACCGTGCGTCAGGTCGTGCACCACGTCGCCGACAGTCACATGAACGCGTATATCCGCATGAAGTTCGCGATGACCGAAGACGCCCCGGCGATCAAGGCGTACGACGAGGGACGATGGGCGGAGCTGCCCGAAGCCAAATCGGGCCCTGCCGGGATGTCCCTCGCGCTCCTCGACGGGCTGCACCAGCGCTGGCTAGCGTTCCTGCGCCATCTGTCGGACGCCGACTTCAGCAGGGTGTACGTGCACCCGGAGCTCGGACGCGTCACGCTCGACGAAGCGGTGTCGCTGTACGCGTGGCACTGCCGGCATCATGAAGGGCACCTGAAACTTGGACTCAGTGCTGCAAGAGAAAAGTGAAAACTGAAAAGTCGGCGCGGTGGCTGGTGACTGGCGGCTGGAGCAGTGAAGATCGTCACGACGATACTCGCGGCGCTGCTCGCGTTCTCGGCCTCCGCGCAGTCGCCCGTTGGCAGTGCACTGCCGGCGTGGACGCGCGGGACGCTGGACATCCATCAGATCAGCACGGGCACGGGCAACTCAGCCTTGATCGTCCTGCCGGATGGCACGACGCTGCTCGTCGATGCCGGGCCGTCCGGCGCGGCGATCGCGAAATACGTCGAAGGCGCGCTCGGGCCCGCGGCGCCACGGCTGGACTACGCGATCCTCACGCACTTCCACAGCGATCACCTCGGCGGGATCGCCGACGTCGCGGCCCGCGTACCCATCGGCGTGCTGATCGATCGCGGCGACGACTACCTGACGCCGCCCGACGATGACCGCACGTTCTCGCGGTATCGCGGGTTTCTCGACGCGCGCGCGCGCAAGGGCGGATCGCGGGCCGAGGCGATTCGCGTCGGGCGCGCCAATCAGATCGTGCCGTTGCGCGATCGCGCGACGTTTCCATCCGTGGAGATTCGCACCGTCGCCGCCAACGGCGTCGTCTGGACCGGCGACGGCGATCGCGTAGCACGGATCTTTCCACCGCTCGACACGATTCCCGCGGGCGACCGGCCGTCGGAGAACGTGTGCAGCATCGGACTGCGCCTCCGGTACGGCAGGTTTGATTTCTTCACGGGCGTGGACATGCCCGGCGTGCCCGACGCGGGTGCGCCGGAGTGGCAGTCGGTCGAGACCGCCGTCGCGCGCGCGATCGGCCCGACCGACGTCCACGTCGTGAATCATCATGGCTCGATCGATCCGGGAGCGCCTTCTTCCTTTCGATGCTGCGATCGCGCGTGCTGATCCTGCCGTCGTGGTCGGAGACGCATCCGTCTCAGGATGTCCTGAAGCGCATGCTCACGACGCGGCTCTATCCCGGCCCGCGCGACATCTTCGCGACGACGCTTCACGCGTCGACCAGGGCCAGCATCGGCGATCGCGCGACGCAATTGAAAGCCGACCACGGCCATATCGTCGTGCGCGTCGCGCCGGGCGGCGACAGCTATCAGGTATTTGTGCTGGGTGAAACGACCGACGCGCGGACCGTGCGCGGCGTGTTTGGACCGTACACGTCACAGTAAGAGCGACGCCATCACGAAGATACGAAAAGCACGAAGTTCACGAAGAGTGTCTCGTACAAAACATTCTTCGTGGTCTTCGTGTCCTTCGTCCTTCGTGATAGCGGGCTATAGCGTCTGCTGGAGATGGTGCTTGAGGTGGCCTACATAGTCACGCATGAAGTATTCGAGCGTGGTCGGCTGTGAGGCGCTGACAGTCTGCCACGCGAGGTCGTCGAGGTTGTGCCGCGCGCGCGGGCGTGTGAGCTGCGCGGCGTCCGTCGTGGCCATTACGTGCGCGATGTGATCGTTATAAGCCCGCCAGAGCGCGACGAGATCCGTCCACGGCCTATCCTGATACTGTTCCACGCGGACCCACGCGTCCTGGTCGTAGCCGGGGAACACGAGATCGTCCTGGAGCTGCGCCCGCACGAAGCGGCCGTGATTGTTGCAGGCCGAATCGATCAGGTGGCCGATAATCTCCTTGCGCGACCACTTGCCCGGCGCAGGACGGCGCGCGGCCCCATCGTCCGTGTATTTCAGCAATCGCTCGGCGGCGCGCTGGACGGTGTCGCGAAAATCATCAATGACTGCAGCGAAGAGAGCATCCATGTCTCATCGTATTCCACTCGCCTTGCTGTTCGCGCTCCTCTCGGCCGGCGCGTTTGCGCAGACGCAGGCAACGCCTTCGCCGCCTGACACCGAGATCTATCTTGCGCCGTTGACGGCTGGCGGCGCGACGCTCTCGGTCGGACGGCCGGTGAACATCACCAACAGTCCCGGTTACGACAACCAGCCGTCGTTCAGGCCCGACGGCGGCGCGATCCTGTTCACGTCGATCCGCGGCGGCACGCAGACCGACATCTACCGCTACGACATCGCCTCAGGTGCCACCGAGCGAGTGACGAACACGCCCGAGAGCGAGTACTCGCCGACGGTGACGCCGGACGGCGCGCATATCTCCGTCATCCGCGTCGAAGCGGACGGGACGCAGCGCCTCTGGCAGTTCCCGCGGTTCGCGCTGCCCGGCGCGGCGCCGGAGCTCGTCCTCAAGGACGTGAAGCCGGTCGGCTATCACACGTGGATCGACGACCACACGCTCGCGCTGTTCGTGCTCGGCCAGCCCGCGACGCTGCAGATCGCGGACGCGCGAACCGGCGCCGCGGAAGTCGTCGTGCGCGGCATCAACCGGTCGATTCAGCGCATCCCCGGCCGCGGCACGATCAGTTTCGTCGAGCAGGAGTCAGACGCGTCGAACGCCGACGCAAAGCTGTGGATTCGCGAGCTCGATCCGAAGGCCCGGCGCGTGACGCCGCTCGTCGCCGCGGTCGCCGGCGCGAAAGAGGCCGACCTCGCGTGGACACCAGACGGCATGCTGCTGATGGCCGAGAAGGACGTGCTGTACGGCTGGCGTCGCGGCGAGACCGAGTGGCGCAGGATCGCGGATCTCACGGCGCTCGGCCTGCACGGCGTCTCGCGGATCGCCGTGAGCCCGAAGGGCGACCGGGTCGCGTTCGTCGCCACGCCGTAGCGCTGGTTACCCGGTAGGGCGGGTCCTTTCGGACCCGCCGGAGAGCCGGGTC
>JACPZW010000057.1 GCA_016195265.1 Acidobacteriota bacterium
GGTCGTCGAAGGCATGCAGTTCGACCGCGGCTACCTCTCGCCCTACTTCGTCACCGACCCCGAGCGCATGGAGTGCGTGCTCGAGAACCCGGTGATTCTGATCCACGAAAAGAAGATCAGCTCGATGAAAGACCTGCTGCCCGTGCTCGAGCAGGTTGCGCGGCTCGGCCGTCCGCTGCTCATCATCGCGGAGGATATCGAAGGTGAGGCGCTGGCCACGCTCGTCGTCAACAAGCTGCGCGGCACGCTGCAGGCCGCGGCGGTCAAGGCGCCGGGCTTCGGGGATCGCCGCAAGGCGATGCTCGAGGACATCGCGATCCTGACGCACGGCCGGGCGATCACCGAAGACCTCGGCATCAAGCTGGAGTCGATCAAGATCGAGGATCTGGGCAAGGCCAAGAAGGTCACGATCGACAAGGACAACACGACGATCGTCGAAGGCGGCGGCGCCTCGAAGGACATCGAGGGCCGCGTCAAGCAGATCCGCGCGCAGATCGAGGACACGACCTCGGACTACGACCGCGAGAAGCTGCAGGAGCGGCTGGCGAAGCTCGTCGGCGGCGTCGCGGTGATCAAGGTCGGCGCGGCCACCGAGACCGAGATGAAAGAGAAGAAGGCGCGCGTCGAAGATGCGATGCACGCGACGAAGGCGGCCGTGGAAGAGGGGATCGTGCCGGGCGGCGGCGTCGCGCTCATCCGCGCGTCGCGCGCGCTGGCGGGCCTCAAGCTCGGCGGCGACCAGCAGATCGGCGTCAACATCGTCGCGCGGGCGATTGAAGAGCCGATGCGCTGGATCGCGACCAACGCGGGCCACGAAGGCTCCATCGTCGTGCAGAAGGTGCGCGAGATGAAAGACGAGGAAGGCTTCAATGCGCTGACCGACACCTACGAGAACCTGGTGAAGGCCGGCGTCATCGATCCGGCCAAGGTCGTCCGCTCGGCGCTCCAGAACTCGTCGTCGATCGCGTCCCTGCTCCTCACGACGGAAGCGCTGATTTGCGAAATTCCGGAAGAGAAGAAAGACGCGCCGGCCGGCGGACCCGGCGGCGGCATGGGCGGGATGTACTAAGAGGGAATCCAATTAAGAATGAAGAATTAGGAATGAAGAATTCATTCTCAATTCCGAATTCTCAATTCCTAATTCAAAAGGCCCGGCGAGCTCACGCTCCCGGGCCTTTTTCTTCTAAAGACTTTTGCGTTCTGACTTTTCTCTTCTCACTTCGGGACGTCCCTACCCGCCTCACCCGCCCTTATCGCAGCGTGAACGTCAGCTCGATCGTGATGAGGACCGAGACGGGCTCGCCGAAGCGCGTGCCGGGCGCGAACCGCCACTGTTTGGCGGCCTTGATGGCCTCCTGATCGAGGCCGAAGGTGGGATCGAGCGAGCGCACTACCTGCACGTCGCCGACCGATCCATCCTTATTGACGACGCACTCAAGCAGCACGGTGCCCTGCACCTTCGCGCGCATCGCGTCCGACGTGTACTGCGGCCGAACTTCGCGAAGCAGTCGGGGGAGCTGAACGCCGTTGCCGGGCCGGTACACTCCGCCGCCCGTGCCGCCGCCGCTGCCGGGGCCCAACCCCGAACCCGTTCCTGGACCAACGCCGGAGCCGGTTCCCGTGCCCGCGCCGCCACCGCTTCCCGATCCCTGCGACAGCGTCGGCGGTCCCGGCGGCGCTTCAATCGCGCCCGGCAGGGAGTCCTGCGCGGCGGCGAGACTCCTGGCTGGAATGTTCAACTGCTCGATCGGATTGGGTTCGACTTTCGCCTGTTGCATCTCGATTGCCGGCGGCTTCTCAACAGGCACGGTGATTTTGTCTTTGCCGGGAAGCTCGGCTTGCCGCGGCGGCTCTTTCATGCGGTTGCCACCGCCACCACCGCCGCCGCCGGGGCCCGGCTGATTCAACCAGATGATGTTGCTGTTCGGCTGTTCGGGCAGTATGGCGAATGTGGCCGCCGGACGCGCGCCATAGCGCACCACGAAGACGAAGAGCAACACCGCAAGTGCGTGCGAGCCGAGCGACGCGGCCGCCGCGGGCGCGATACGCTTCTCCCGTTGCTCGAAGAGAAACGGGATGTCGACCGGATGTTCGCCCTCGAAGTGGACCGCGAGGTGCCCCGCGGAGGCATTGATGGGCGCGGAGACCGTGGGACGGATATCGGTCATTTCAAACGGCGACGCAGTTGTCACATTTTCCCGCACGACGTCCTTACTGGCAAGCAAAAGAAGTGCCTTAGCGCTCGCCGTTGCTTTCGACGCCAAACGGCCGCGTCCGGCTTGCCGTGTCACCTGCCGGCGTCACCACATTCAATCGGCGTAAGCGTCAGCCGATTGCTTCATGTGACAGCTGACTGACAGGTCGGGCCACCACACGGAGCAACGCGAGAAGAAATTCGTGGGCTGCCATCGTTGGTTCGTGTTGACCCCGGGCCAACAAACGGGGTGAACCGAGGTGGGATAAAGCCGCTGGCGCCTAGACGCGGCCGGTCCAGGCGCCGATCGCGGCGTTGCCGCCGCCGTACGAATGCAGGATGGCGAGCGCGTCAGCCGCGCGCGGCTCGGTGCGAATCGCGACGAGGATGCCGCCACGGCCGGCAAGCGCCTCGAAGATCCGGCCGTCGTGCGCCTGAAACCCGATGCGCGGCATCGTGCGCGCGAGACCGCGCGTCGCAAGATCGCGCGAAGCACCCTGGAGCGCGTCCACCAGCGGTCCACGCACGACTACGGTGCCCACGCCGGCCAGATCCAGGCGGCTGCCGGCCGACCCGAATGTCTTTTCGATCAGCGCCAACGCCTCGGGACTGTCCTTGGCGAGAATTGTCAGGGACTCGGCGGGAAACCCAGCCTGCTTGAGCGCGTCCAGACCGTTGCTCGCCCACGCCACGTCCTGGAAAACGCCCACCGTAAAGCATCCGATCTCAGCTTCAACCATGGCCGTGTAATGTATCACGATGGACGTGGCGATCATCGGCGCGGGACCCGCAGGGTGCCGCGCAGCCGAACGGCTGGCCGTCCGCGGCGCACGCGTCACGCTCTTCGACCCATCCCATCCGCGCGAGAAGCCGTGCGGCGGCGGCGTGACGGGGCGCGCGCTGGCGCTCGTCGCCAACGCCGTTCGAGACGTGCCCGTCTCCGTGATCCAGACCGCCCGATTCACGGATTCCGGCCGCGGCGAGTCGGCGATCGTGGCACTCGACGATCGCGGACCGACGCCGGCGAGCGCGCTTCTCGTCGCGAGCCGGTCGGCGTTCGACGCGGCGTTGTACGCGGCCGCGATCCGCGCCGGCGCCACCGCGGAGACCTCTCGCGTGACCCGCATCGAAGTCGACGCGGGCGGCGCGAGGCTGTCGACTACGCGCGATACGCGGCGGGCGGACTTCGTGATCGGCGCCGACGGCGCGAACAGCCTGCTGCGCCGGACGGTCGCGCGGCCGTTTCGGCGCGATCAGATCTCCATTGCCACCGGATTCTTCGCCGGCGGCGTCACGAGCGACGAGATCGTCATCGAGTTTCTGGCCGATCCGCCCGGCTACATCTGGTCGTTCCCGCGGCCCGATCACCTGGCGATCGGCGTCTGCGCGCAAGCCGACGCCGGCGTCACCTCGGGCGATCTGCGCGCGCGAACGTCCGAGTGGATTCGCGCCACGCGAATTGCCGGACAAGCCCCCCTCTCGCCGTACTCGTGGCCGATTCCGTCGTTGAGGGCGTCCGATCTGCACGCGCAAGCCGTCGCCGGCGAGCGATGGTGTCTGCTCGGCGATGCGGCGGGCCTTGTCGATCCAATTACGCGCGAAGGGATCTATTTTGCACTGGCGTCCGGCGACTGGGCGGCCGATGCACTCATGGGCGCGGCGGCCGGGCGGACGTACGCGGCGCGGGTGCGCGACGAAGCGGTCCCGGAGCTGGCGCGCGCGGCGCGGCTGAAGGCCGGTTTCTTCCGTCCGGCATTCACCGGGCTCCTGATGCGGGCCCTTCAACAGAGCCCCGCGGTGCGCGGCGTCGTGGCGGACCTCGTCGCGGGGCGTCAGAGCTACGCGACGCTGCGGTGGCGGTTGCTCAGCACGCTGGAATTCGGTCTGGCGTGGCGGGTTCTTCGGGAACGGCGCCGGCCCTGGCTCGCCGGACATTAGTGGTACAATCCAAGCGGTTCAGACGTTTACAACTTCCTTGGGAGCACGACCATGTTTGGTTCACTTGGACTGCCCGAACTGCTGATTATTCTGGTGATCGTAATTCTGATCTTCGGCGCGAACCGCCTGCCGGGCCTGGCGCGCGGCATGGGCAGCGCGGTCAAGAACTTCAAGGAAGGCATGAAGGACGACGCGGCCGACCACAAGTCATAGAATCACGCGCGCGTCGCCGACGCGCCGCGTGACGCGCTCGCGGTCCAGATACTCGAGCAACGGGATCGCGAACTTGCGCGTCACGCCGAACCGCTCCTTGAAGGTAGCGACGTCGATGCGGGCTCCCGCGCCGGCGGCCGCCTTCAGTCCCGCCACGTCAGCCTTCAATCGCTTCAGCGCCTCGCCGTGAAACACGAGCGTGTCGACCCGTACCAGCACCTTCTGCCGCGTGAGCAGTTTCAGAATCCGATCGACGACCGCTGCGGGCGCGCCGCTCGAGGTCGCAATCGCAGCCGCGTCCGGCGGCGTGAGTCCGCCGTCCCGCAGCGCCTGTTCGATCGCGAGGCGCGTGCGCTCCTCCGCCGCCGACAGCGCGGGCCGATGCGTCGTCAACGCGACGCGATCGCGGACGGCGACAGTCTGCGCCTCCACGAGATCGGTCAGCGCCCGCTCGAACACCGCGCGGTGACCGCGCCGGAACACGCGCTCGCGCAGCGCCTCGCGCGGGATGCCGTCCGACAACGGCTCCGCGCGATGGTGCTCGCCGAGCGTCGCGACGATGGCGCCGGTCAGATCCTTGAGAACGCGCGGCGCGACGAGAACCTCCCCGGCCCGCACCGCGTGCCCGCCGGCGACCAGCGCGTCCACGTGTGCGTCGCGCTCGCGAGGGTCGATGCCCGCTCGAGACGTGAGCGCGCGCACGGGAAGCGCGGCCGCTCCGGCGCCGTCGATCATGACGCGGGCCGCGCGGCGTGCCGCCTCGACGCGATCGCCGATCTCCGGATCGAATGCCAGCGCCCGGCAGCGCTCCAGCGTCGCGGGACTGCGCAGCGCCGAGCGCGGCGGACTCGGATCGAGGATCAGGCCGCCGGCGATCGTCATCGGCGGTGAGTACGTACGCAGGATGTAGCGATCGCCGCGCGCCAGCACCGCCGGCGCTTCGAGCCTGAGCCGCACGAATGCCCGCGACCCCGGCGCGACGACGGGTGCGCCTGCCGTCGCCGGACCGACGATGGCGACGCGTCCCATCAACTCGACCGTGCCCTGATGAAACCGGACGCGCGCGCCGTGCTTCAGCGGCTTCGCCTCCGGGAGCAGCTCGACCGACGCGTCCACGCTGCGCGTCTCTTCGAAGACGCCCGGCGTCGCCAGCGTCTGGCCGCGCTGCACATCCTCCACGTCAACGCCCTGCAGGTTGACGGCCGTCCGCTGGCCGGCGACGGCGTCCGCGTGCTTCTGGCCGTGCACCTGAACGCCGCGCACGCTGACGCGGCGATCGCCCGGCACCAGCAGCAGCTCGTCGCCCGGCGCGATCCGGCCGGAGACCAGCGTGCCGGTGACGACCGTGCCGAATCCCTTCATCGAGAACACGCGATCGACCGGCAGGCGCGTGACGGCGTCCACCGGCCGGCCGCTGACCCGCCGGCTTGCGGCGACGAGCGCGTCGCGCAGCGCGGCGAGGCCTTCGCCCGTCTTCGCCGAGACCGGGACGACCGGAGCGCCGTCGAGAAACGATCCCGCGACGAGCGCCTGGACTTCGAGCCGGGCAATCGCCAGCGTGTCGGCATCCGCCAGGTCCGATTTCGTCAGCGCCACGACGCCCGCCGGCACGCGCAGCAGCCGGCAGATCGCGAAGTGCTCCCGCGTCTGCGGCATCACCGACTCGTCGGCGGCCACGACGAGCACGACGAGGTCGATCCCGCCGGCCCCGGCGAGCATGTTCTTGACGAAGCGCTCGTGGCCGGGCACGTCCACGAACGCAAGATTGATGTCGGCCAGTGTTTGATGGGCGAAGCCCAGGTCGATGGTGATGCCGCGGGCTTTTTCTTCCTTGAGGCGATCGGGATCGGTCCCGGTGAGCGCAAGGACGAGCGCGCTCTTCCCGTGATCAATGTGCCCGGCGGTGCCGACGACAACGCTCTTCACTTCCGCCTTTTGCCTTTTAACTTTTCTCTTTCACTTCTTCCCGGCCGTCCCTTGCGCCGCCCTTCATGCTTGGGGCGCGCCTTGGTGTGCCTCGGCCCGCGCTCGCCGTCCCGCACGCGTTCGAGAATCTCGACCAGGCCCAGATCGATCTGGCGCGTATCCATGTTGACGCGGATGACCTGCACCTTCACCTTGTCGCCGAGCCGGTAGACCTTCTGCGTGTTCTCGCCGCGGAGCAGATGCGCGCCTTCGACGAACCGGTAGTAGTCGTCGGCCATGGTCGAGACGTGCACCATGCCTTCGACGAAGTGTTCGATGAGTTCGATGAACAGGCCGAAAGCCGCGACGCCCGTCACGTAGCCCTCGAATTCATCGCCGACCTTGTCGGCCATGAACTTGACCTTCTTCCACTGCAGCAATTCGCGCTCCGCGTCGTCGGCCCGTCGCTCCATCTCCGACGTGTGGCGCGCGACTTCCGGCAGTTCCTCGGTCCATTCCTCGCGCGTCTCCTCGGTGAGCGTCGCGTGCCGGGACGCCCGCAGCGCGCGATGCACCACGAGGTCGGGATAGCGGCGGATCGGCGACGTGAAGTGCGTGTAGCTTGGCGACGCGAGCCCGAAGTGCCCGAGGTTCTCCGGCGCGTAGCGCGCCTTTTGCATCGTGCGCAGCATCAGAAACGCGATCGGCTTCTCTTCCGGCTTGCCGTGGATCCGCTCGATCAGCTTCTGGAAATGATGCGGCTTCAGCGCGTTGACGGGCGCCGCGAGGCTGTACCCGAACCCCGAGATGAATTCCTCGAACTTCGCGACCTTCATGACGTCCGGCTCTTCGTGGACGCGGTAGAGCGCGGGCGCGTGGTGCGCGTCCAGGTGCGACGCCACGGTCTCGTTGGCCAGGAGCATGAACTCTTCGATGAGCCGGTGCGCCACGTTGCGCTGCAGCGCGATGATTGCCTCCACGACTCCGCCTTCGTCGATGATGACTTCGGCCTCATTCAGATCGAAGTCGATCGAGCCGCGGCGGCGCCGCGCGTCGTTGAGAATGCAAAACAGCTCGTGCATCTGCTCGAACATCGGCACGAGCGGCGCGTACTGCTCGATCAGGACCGGATCGCGATCCGTCAGGATGCCGTTCACGGCCGTGTACGTCATCCGCTCGTTGCTGTTGATGACGCCGTCGTGGAATTCGTGCCGGACGACGATGCCCTGGTGATCGATTTCCATCAGACAGGTCTGCACCAGCCGATCGACGCGCGGATTGAGGCTGCACAAGCCGGTCGCCAGTTCGGAGGGGAACATGTGCACGGCGCGCTCGGGGAAGTACACGGACGTTCCGCGATCGTACGCCTCGCGGTCGAGCGCGCTGCCCTCCTCGACGTAATGCGAGACATCCGCGATGTGGACGCCCAGCCAGTAGTGGCCGTTCGGCAGCTTCTCGATGGTGATCGCATCGTCGAAGTCGCGGGCGTGCTCGCCGTCGATCGTCACCGTCGGGACGTGGCGGAAGTCGGTCCGGCCGCGAATGTCGCGCTCCGACACCGCGCGCCCCAGACGCACCGCCTCGGCGACGGACTCGGCCGAGTGTTGGTCGGGAATCCCCCACTTGCGAATGATGATCTCGGTGTCGACGCCTGGCGCGTCGATGCCGCCGAGCACTTCCGCGACGCGACCGATGGCGCCGCGCGTGGCCGTCGGCCAGCGCGTGAGCTCGACGATGACCATCTCGCCGGGGGAGGCCCCGCCTTCCTGGCCGGCCGGCACCGCGATGTCCATCAGCAGCCGCCGATCGAACGGCACGACGTGACCGGCGCCGCTCGACCTCGACTCGCCGCGGACCGCCTCGCGATCGTAGCGCCCGACGATCCGCTCGTTGCCACGCTCGAGGATCCGGATGACGCGGCCCTCGGCGCGCCCGCCCTCTTTCAGGCGTTCGATGCGGACGACCACGCGGTCGCCGTTCATGGCTTCGCTCAGCTGGTGCGCGGGGATATAGATGTCGCCGCCCGCGTCGAGCGCCCGCTCCGGCGCGACGAACCCGTAGCCGGCGGGATGCGTCTGGAGACGGCCGACGTAGAGATCCATTTTTTCGGGCAGGCCGAACCGATGGCCGCGGATGTGAATGAGATCGCCCGACGCTACGAGCGCCTTGACGTGGCGCTTGAACGCGGTGCGATCGTCGCGGGGGATCTTGAGCAGTTGAAGAAGATCGCGCAGGCCGGCGGGATGATGTACCCGCTCCCGCATCAGCGCGAGTACGGAATCGCGTGAATACATTGTGTTGAAAAGTAACGAATCCCCCGGCAGAGCCGGGGGCATTCAAATTGTGAGCCGCTCAAAGCGGCTTGACGGGGTCGCTAACGCGGCCCCGACGGATAAGGGCCACCGCCGCGGTGGCCGGTCAGCGCCACAGCCCCAACTGGTCCA
>JACPZW010000059.1 GCA_016195265.1 Acidobacteriota bacterium
CATGCGCGTCAGCGGCAAGCACAACGACCTCGACAACGTGGGGCCGTCGTTCCGGCATCACACGTTCTTCGAGATGCTCGGTAATTTCTCGTTCGGCGATTACTTCAAGAACGACGCGCTGCCCTTCGCGTGGAAACTGCTGACCGAGGTCTGGAAACTGCCGGCGGACAAGCTCGTCGTGTCCATCTTCAAGGGCGAGAACGGGATTCCGCGGGACGGGGAGGCGTACGCGATCTGGCGGAAGCTGGGCGTGCCCGCGGATCGCATTCTCGAATTCGGCGGCGACGACAATTTCTGGCAGATGGGCGACGCGGGGCCATGCGGCCGCTGCTCGGAGATCTACTTCGTCCGCGGCACCGGCAAAGATCCCGAGATCGAAATCTGGAACAACGTGTTCATGGAATTCGAGCGCAGCGCGGACGGCACGCTGACTCCGCTGCCCGCGCGGTCGATCGACACAGGCATGGGCTTCGAGCGCATCACGTCGGTGCTGCAGAAAAAAGAGTCCAACTACGACACCGATCTGTTCACGCCGCTGCTCTCGGAGATCGGCAAACAGTCGGGCCACGCGCACACGCCCGGCACCGGGGGCGTGTCGTCGACGGACATCTCGCTGCGCGTCGTCGCGGATCACATGCGCGCGACAACGTTCCTCATCGGGGACGGCGTCATCCCGTCGAACGAATGGCGGGGGTACGTGCTGCGCAAGATCATGCGGCGGGCGATGCGGCACGGCAAGCATCTGGGCTTCACGCAGCCGTTCATGCACGGGCTCGTCAGCGTCCTCGATCGGGAGATGGGCGACGCGTACCCCGAGGTCCGCCGCAACCGCGAGATGATCGAGAAAACGATCCTCGCGGAGGAGAACCGGTTCGAGACCGTCCTCACCGACGGCCTGCCCCGCCTGGAAGCGGAGATCAGTAAGGTTCTTGATGCGGGTTCGAAAACCCTCGGCGGCGGTGTGGCGTTCAAGCTCTACGACACGTTCGGCGTGCCGTACGACTTCATCGAGGACACGGCGGCGACGCAAGGTGTCACGGTCGACGAGAGCGAATACAAGAAAGCGATGGAAGGCCAGCGCGACAAGGCGCGCGCGGGCAGCGCGTTCGGCGGCGGGAAGAAGGGCGGCGAGGAATTCGCCATTGACGAAAGCCGGCTGGCCGGCATCGGCGATCAGTTCGAAGGCTATACGACGACGCGCGTCACCGGTGCCCCGGTCGTGGCGCTGTTCGACGAGAGGCGTCAGCCCGTGGAGTCGCTCGGCGCCGGCCACACCGGCTACGCGGCACTGGCGAAGACGCCGTTCTATCTGGAGTCAGGCGGCCAGGTCTCAGACTCGGGCCGGATGCTCAACGAAGGGACCGGCGCGTCCGCCGTGGTGGACGGCGTCGCTCGCATACGCCAGGGCCTCCCGCGCGCGCATCACGTGCGCGTGGACTTCGGCGCGCTGCGCGTGCGCGACATCGTGACGGCCGAAGTCGATTCGGAGGCGCGGAACGCGACGCGGCGGAATCACACGGCCACGCACCTCCTCCACGCGGCGCTGCGCCAGGTGCTCGGCTCGCACGTCAAGCAGGCGGGCTCGCTCGTCGCGCCCGATCGCCTGCGGTTCGACTTCGTCCACTTTCAGCCGGTGACGCGCAAAGAGCTGGACCGCATCGAGCGCATCGTCAACGAGCAGATCTACCGCAACACGACGGTGACGACGGAGGTCCGGTCGACGCAGGAGGCGATCGACGCGGGCGCGATGGCGCTCTTCGGTGAGAAGTACGGCGACAAAGTGCGCGTGGTCAGCGTCCCCGGCTTCAGTCTCGAGTTGTGCGGCGGCACGCACGTGAGTGCGACCGGCGACATCGGGTTCTTCGTCATCGTCGCGGAGGGCGGCGTCGCGGCCGGCGTCCGCCGCATCGAGGCGCTGACCGGCGCCGGCGCGGTCGCGCTTGCGCAGCATCAGCGCGCCGCCCTCGGCCGCATCGTGAACGCGTTGCACGTCAACGAGGATCAAGCGGTTGACGCCATCGAGAAACTGCACGCCGAAGCGAAGCGCCTCGCGCGCGACGTGTCCCAGCTCAAGCAGAAGATGGCGATGGGCGGCAGCGCGTCCTCTGGCGGCGCTGGCGCCGACGACACGATCGAAGTCGCCGGCGTGAAGCTCGCGCGGCGCAAGGTCAGCGATCTGGACAAGGACGCCTTGCGCGGCGTCGCCGACTCGCTCAAGGAGCAGATCAAGAGCGGGGTCGTCGTCCTCGCCTCGGCGAACGACGGCAAGGTGCAGATCGTCGTCGCCGTGACGGCTGACCTGACCGGACGTGTCAAAGCGGGCCAGATCGTGAAGGAGATCGCGCCGATCGTCGGCGGGGGCGGCGGCGGCCGGCCGGATTTCGCGGAGGCCGGGGGCAAACAGCCAGAAAAGATCGACGAGATGCTCAAGGCGAGCGAGGGCGTTCTTGCAAAATTGTTAGCGTGATGCCGGGTCCCGGCCTACGTGCCCTACCCGCCTCACCCGCCCTATGCGACCCGAGGCTTGCATCCGATAAGGAGCTTACACTCATGCCCTTGACCGATCGGACGCGTTCCAAATTCGTCTGGACGTGCCTGACAGCCAACGCCGGCGCCCGCGCGGCTGTCGGCATTCTGGCGTTTGCGCTGCTCTGGCTCGGCCTGGCCTCCCCTGCCTACTCGCAGATCTATTCGTGGCGTGATGCCAGCGGCAAGCTGGTGCTCTCGCGCACCAAGCCGAAGGTGGGCGCGGATGTGAAATCCTTTGCCGTCCTCGAGACGGAACGCATCCGCGCCACGCGGTACGTGGCGGCCGCGCAAAGCCGCCTCTACGATCAGTTGATTCGTGACCACGCCGCGCTGAACGGCGTCCGCGCCGACCTCGTGAAGGCCGTGGTCCAGGTCGAGTCGGCCTACGACCCGTACGCGAAATCACCGAAGGGCGCGCTCGGCCTGATGCAGCTGATGCCGGCGACGTGCAAGAAGTACGGCGTGAAGAACCCGTTCAATCCGGTGGAGAACGTCGGCGCGGGCGTGGCGTATCTGCGCGACCTGCTCGACCGCTATCAGAACGACGAGACGCTGGCGCTGGCCGCCTACAACGCGGGACCCGGCGCGGTGGACGATCACGGCCAGACCGTGCCGCCCTATCGCGAGACCCGGCACTACGTCGCCCAGATCAACAAGCTCGCGCCCCCCGCGGCTGAGCCGCGCGGCAAGGTGATCTACAGAGTGGAGGACGTCGTCGACGGGCGGGTGATCATCAAGTACACGGACAAGCGCCCGGCGAGCGGCGCGTACGACATCGTCGGAGGCCGATGAATCGGGTAGTTTCCCAATTCACTCCGGTCTCTCGATTCCCGTCAAATCGAGCCGTTCATACGCCGGTCCCAGCACCTCGGTAATCGCCAGCACCTCGATCGCGACAATTCCCAGACAGATCGCCGCGCCTGGCACGAGCACCGCGGCGCCGATGAAGCGGCTGAACGCGAACCACAGCACGCCCCCGACAATCGCGCCGGGCAGCATGAAGATGGCAAGCGTGATGAGCACGCCCGCGAGCAGCAGCAGCCGCTGCCCCATCATGTCCAGCCCGCGCGGCCGCGCGTTGCCGAGCGGGATCCACGCCGGGAACAGCACGGCCGTCGCGTTGTGCACGGTGAGCTGACCAAACACGAGCGCGGGCGCGAGCAGCAGCGCCGTCAGCGAGAGCGACGACCGCCAGAGCATCGACAGCTGCGGGAACGCCGCGGCCGAGAAAATCGCGGCGCAGATCACCGCGGTCCACGCGACGCCCGTGATGAGCAGGCCGTTCCACAGCATTTCGCCGCGAATGACGGCCGCGGGACGGAGGGGCCACGTCTTGAGCACCTCGAGGTGACGCAGATCGTCGCGCAGGTCGGTACGGACGACCTGCGGACCGAGCAGCGTGGCGAATCCGGCGATGCCGACCGCCATGAGGCAGAACACGGCCGCGCCGCCTCTGGCGCGATTGCCGGACATCATCGCCGCGCTCATCGCCACCACGGTGAGAACAAGCGGCACCACGTAGCGGAACAGCGTGATCCCGCGCGGGTTGCGCACCATCTGCATGGCGTTCTTCCAGAGGAACACGCCCTCGGCGGAGCCTGACGCCGCGAGCGTCCAGCCGGTCGCGCGGGCCGTGGGCGTGGCCGCGCCGCCTTTCGCTTTCCGCTCCGCCCGCCGCTCGGCGGACGCGATCGCGGTTTCCGGGAACGCCGCATCGCTGCGCACGAGCCACAGCGTCGCGGCGACCATGATCGCTGCCGACGCCACCAGTGCGGTCACGTACTCCGTCCCTGAGGTCAGCAGCGGCCGCGTCAGCATGGTGAACGGCAGCAGGATGGTGCCCGCCATCCCGGTCGTGAGCGCCGCGCTGAAGCCGGTGAACACTTCGCGGGCGTTGCCCATCGGCTGCGTCAGGAACGCGCGCGTCAGCGCCGTTCCGACAACACCCGCCGCGCCCAGGATGACGACGACAGGCGTCCATGCGACGCGGCGGGCGGCGCCTGACGCGCTCGTCAGCCGCGCCCGCGCCAGCGTGACACCGGCGAAGTACACGCGGATCGTGACGAACAACACCCAGATGCCCGCCGCAAACCGCAGGCGCGGCGCGATGGTCGTCGCCGGCACGAAGATCCCCGAGATGAGCGCGCCGAACAGCAGCGCGACCTGCGAGCGCACGATGCGATAGACGAGCAACGCTCTGCGCGAGACCGGCGCCGGAAACAGGAACTGCACTTCGGGCTCGGTGAATTCGAGCAGTGTGCTCGTCGCGGGCAGCAGCCACGCGAGCGCGGCCAGCACGAGCAGCGCGAGACCCATGATCGGCCCGCCGGCCTGGAGCACGCCCTGCGGCCCAACCGGCGGCACCTGCCGCCCTTCGCGCGTTATGCGCGCGTTGCCCGTGCGGGCGAAACGATTGAAGACGGTGAAGTAGAAGTACGCGATGCCGGCGATGGCGCCGAGCAGGTAGCGCGGCTCGCGCAGCCGCCGCAGCCGCACGCGGAGCCTGTTCCGCAGGCTGCACGCGATGATGTAGATGGAGGCGGTGAACATGCGCGTGGCCGGGGCGCCTAATTGTGGCCCGTCACGCGCAGGAAGATCTGCTCGAGGCTCGACCCCGCGGTCGCGAGATCCGCGCGGCTCGCGAGCTCCTCAAACGTGCCGTCGGCGATCTTCTTGCCGTGATCCATGATGATGACGCGCGTGCACACTTCCTGCACGAGATGCAGCAGGTGCGACGACAGCAGAATCGCGGCGCCGGCCTTCGCGCGCGCGACGATCGTTTCGCGCATCCGCCGGATGCCAATCGGATCGAGCCCGGTCAGCGGCTCGTCGAAGAGCAACGTCGTCGCGTTCCGGACCAGTCCGCAGGCGATCACGACCTTCTGTCGCATGCCGCGCGACAGCTCGCCCGGCAGCGACTTCTCCTTGCCTCGCAGTTCGAGCTCGTCGAGCAGCGCGCCGGCCCGGCGATCGAAGTCGTCGACGCCGTAGAGCCGCGCGACGAGGCGGAGGTGCTCTTCGACCGTCAGGTACTCGAACAGGTGCGGCTCGTCGGGCATGAACGCCAGCCGCCGCTTGGCCTCGAGCGGGTCGTCCACGAGGTCGTGCGCGTCGACGCGCACCTTCCCGGACGTCGGCCGCAGAATGCCGGCCAGCGAGCGCAGGGTCGTCGTCTTGCCGGCGCCGTTGGGCCCGATCAGCCCCACGATCTCGCCGCTGGCGACCTCGAACGAAAGGTCATCCACCGCCGTGAAGGTCCCGGTCGCCGTGCTGTAAGTGCGCCCGAAGTGGTCGACGGAAATGGCCATGGGTGTTGGCGCTATGCTACGATTGGAGGTTCCGGAGGTCAGATATTACGTGGCTACGCATGCTTCCGCGCTCAAAGCGCATCGACAGAGTCTAAAGAACCGTGAGCATAACCGCCAGTTCCGCGCGCGCCTGCGCGGCGCGCTGAAGGACGCTCGGGTCGCGGTCGCCAGCAACGACCAGGCGGCGGCCAAGGCGGCCTTGAAGCAGACCATCTCGCTGATCGACCGGATGGCGAGCAAAGGGATGATTCACCGCAACGCGGCCGGCCGCTACAAGTCGCGGCTCACCAGGCGCCTGACCGCCCGCGCGTAGGGTTCCGCGTTCCCGCGCACAGCTCGACGACGAGGCGCTCCAGCAGCACGCGGGGATCGCCCGCCGACCGCTTGAGGTCCACGTCGGTCCTGAACAGCGACTCGACCGCGCCGCGCGCTGCGGCCGGCGCGATGTCGGGGAACTTCGACCGCACCATCCAGCCCAGCTGACCGAGGATCATTTCCGGCGCCGTGCCGCTCTCGAGCATCAGCGCCAGCTGTCGCAGGGCGGCGCCGGCCTGCCCGCGCTCGACGGCGTTCGTCATCGCCCAGTGATCCTGAATCGCCGCCGGCCCGGCGATCGCGCGGGCATCGTCGGCCGTGATCATCTTCTGGCCCAGCGCGTAGATCAGCAATCGATCGACTTCGCCGCGCAGGCGTTTCACGTCCCCGGTCCTGCCGTCGTTTTGCGCGCGTTCGGGAAACCCGGCCAGCGCCGCCATGACGCGCGCGCCCGCCGGCTCGATCTCGGCGCCGGCCTTCGCGACGCGCTCGCGCACCCAGCGTTCCGCGGCCGCCAGATCGTCCGGCGCTCCGCATTCGACGATCGTCGCCTGTTTCAGCAGCAGCTTGCACAGGCTCTTGCGCCGGTCGATCGCCGATGCGACGAGCACGAGCGTCGTCTGCGGATCGGGCATTGTGATGAGCGACTCGAGCTCTTTCAGCGCACGATCCGCGGCGTCGCTTTCGCGTTTGGGCGCAAGCAGCGTCTCGGCCTGAAAGACGATGACGACACGGCGTGGCGACATCATCGGCAGCGTGCGTGCCGAGGCGACGATCGAGGCCACGCCGTCCAGGAGTTTGTCGCCGGTCGTGAGTTCGCCGACGTGAATCCGCTCGACGTTGAACGCGCGCAGGCCCTCGTCGACCAGGTCGGCGAATTCCGACGCGAGCGCGGATTTCTCGACTTCTTCCTCGCCGAGAATCAAGTAGATGGGGTCGGTCAACGCGGACTGGATCTGCTTCCTGACGGCGGCCGGAGAGGCTAACGGCATGGCGAATTCCGCACTCCGCAATCCTCATTCCGCAATTTAAAACGCCTCCAAGATCGCGCTCACGATCGTGCGCGCGAACTCCGACGCCATGCGGTCCAGCGCGTTGGTGTCCTGCTGAAAGAACGCCGCCGCGTCCACGGCATTGCGGCCGCTCGTCGCTTCGTACTCCTGCCGGAACGTCACGCCGGGATTCTCCCAGAGCACTTTGTTTTCGCGCATGTCACGCAGCTCGATCCGCGCGGACATCGTGAGCGCGTAGCGCGAGGCCAGCTGGTTCGCGGCGAAGCTCGCCGGCACGATCGAAACGCTCGTGACCTCGCCCGTCAGCAGCGCGTCCACGCCGGTTGCCTGCGGCAGGATCTGGTACTTGCCGCGGCCGATGAACTCCGCCCGTACTTTCTGCGTGAGCGTCGTCTCGAGGTTGAAGATTGCCGTGCGGTTCGTAAAGGTCGGGACGCCGACGATCTTGATGTAGTCCGGCAGGAACGTGCCGCGGCCCGCGAGCGAGTAACCGCAGCCGGTCGCAAGAACGGCCAGAAGACAAGTGCAACCACGGAGGACACGGAAACGAACGCGGGCAGCACGGCCAGCCACCAGCCACCAGCCACCAGGCACCCTCACGAGACCACCACGCTCACCAGCGGTCCTTTCGCGACAACCACTTTCCGAATCGTCTTGCCCTCAGTGTGCGCCTTCACGGCGGGATCCGCCAGCGCGAGCTCGCGCAACCGGTCCTCGGAGGCACCGGCCGCTGCGGTCACCCGCGCGCGGACTTTGCCGTTGATCTGCACCGGCACAACGACCTCGTCGGCTTTGGCGACCTCGGCGTCGAACGAGGGCCAGCCAGTCTTCGCCAGGCCCTCGGCGTGGCCGAGCATGGCCCACAGCTCTTCCGCGGTATGCGGTGCGAACGGCGAGACCATGACGACGAGCGCCTCAAGCGCTTCGCGGACCACGGCCAGCGTCGCACTCGTCTCCGCGCTTGCGCGCGGCGCCGATCCCTCGCCGCGGGTGGGCTGGCCGTGCGCCGTGCCGTCGCTGAAGGTGTAGAGCTCGTTGACGAGCTCCATGAGCGACGAGACCGCCGTGTTGAGGTGCATCCGCTCTTCAATGTCTGCCGTGACGCGCCGGATCGTGTCGTGGGTCTTACGACGCAGCGCGCGTTCTGAATCCGTCAGCGCGCCCAAGGTGGCTGGTGGCTGGTGGCTGGCGACCGACGCCGCCCAGTGGTCCACGATGCGCCACATCCGGACGAGGAACCGGAAGCTGCCCTCGAGGCCGGCGTCGCTCCACTCGACTTCCTTTTCCGGAGGCGCGACGAACATCGTGTAGAGGCGGAGCGCATCGGCGCCGTACTTCTGCAGCATGTCGTCCGGATCGACGACGTTGCCTTTCGACTTTGACATCACGGCGCCGTTCTTCAGCACCATGCCCTGCGTCAACAGGCGCGTGAAGGGCTCGTCGAACTTGACCAATCCCACATCGCGCAGGACGCGCGTGAAGAAGCGCGAGTACAGAAGATGAAGAATCGCGTGCTCGACGCCGCCGCTGTAGAAGTCCACCGCCATCCAGTACGCGGCGTCCTCGGGATCGAAGGGCAGAACGTTGTTTGCTGGATCGCAGAATCTGAGGAAGTACCACGACGAGTCGACGAACGTGTCCATCGTGTCGGTCTCGCGCCTGGCGGGACCGCCGCACTTCGGACACGTGACGTTGACCCACTCCGGGACCTGCGCGAGCGGCGAATCGCCGCGGCCGGTGAACGTCGCGACTTTCGGCAGCTCGACCGGGAGGTCCGCGTACGGGACCGCGACGACGCCGTCCTTCGCGCAGTGGATGACGGGAATCGGCGTGCCCCAGTAGCGCTGGCGCGAAATGCCCCAGTCCTTCAGCCGGTACTGGATCTCGCCCTTGCCGATGTTCCGCTTCTCGGCGTCCGCGATCATCTTCGTGATGACCGCGGGCGCTTCCTGTCCGTCCCACGGCCCTGAATTGACGAGCCGTCCGTAGTTCGTCGTCGCGGCTGAGGGGGACGGGGACTCCGACTCCCGTCCCCGGCTGATCACGACGATGCGAATCGGCAGGCTGTACTTCCGCGCGAACTCGAAGTCACGCTCGTCGTGCGCCGGGACGGCCATGATGGCGCCCGTGCCGTACTCGGCGAGGACGAAGTTCGCGATCCAGATCGGGACTTCCTTGCCGGTGAACGGGTTGATCGCTGTCCGTCCCGTGTCGAAGCCTTCCTTGTCGATGGCGCCGGTCAGCCGCGCCCCACGGTCGAGGGCGCGGAACTTCGCGTTCTTCGCGCGGAACGCCGCCGGATCGGGGCTCTCGGCGGCGAACTTCTCCACTATCGGGTGTTCGGGCGCGAGGATGACGAACGTCGCGCCGTAGATGGTGTCGATGCGTGTCGTGAAGATTTCGATGCCGGCCGGCGCTCCGGCGACCGGACCGGCCACTGGAAACGTGACGCGCGCGCCTTCCGAGCGTCCGATCCAGTTCCGCTGCATGACGACGACCTTCTCGGGCCAGTCGGTCAGCGTCTCGAGGCCCTCGAGCAGCTCGTCGGCGTACTGCGTGATGCGGAAGAACCACTGCTCGAGATCGCGCCGCTCGACGATCGTCCCGCAGCGCCAGCACGCGCCGTCGACGACCTGTTCGTTGGCGAGCACGGTGTTGTCCACCGGACACCAGTTGACCGTGGAGCGCTTGCGGTATGCGAGGCCGCGCTCGAGCATCTTCAGGAAAATCCACTGGTTGAACTTATAGTAGTCGGGCAGGCACGTGGCGATCTCGCGATCCCACGCGTAGCTGATGCCGAGGCGCTGCAACTGCCCTTTCATGTGGGCGATGTTGCCGAGCGTCGACGTCTCGGGGTGCGTGCCCGTCTTGATGGCCGCATTTTCCGCCGGCAGACCGAAGGCGTCCCAGCCGAACGGATGCAGGACGTTGAAGCCGCGCATGCGCTTCGTCCGCGCCATCACGTCGCCGATGATGTAGTTGCGGACGTGACCGACGTGCGCGTGGCCGGACGGGTACGCGAACATCTCCAGGCAGTAGAACTTCGGCCGCGCCGGGTCGGTCGCGACCTCGAACGCGCGCGAATCCGTCCACCGCTTCTGCCATTTCTTGTCGAGTTCCTGGGGTTTGTAGTCGGTCATGAGACTGGTGGCTGGTGGCTGCCGCCTTCGCGCCTCCGGCGCTTCGGCGAGCCTGGCCGTAGCTCGCTGGCGTTGCTGATGAGCGGCGGCCGGGTGGCTGGTGGCTTACGACCAGCGACTCACGACCAACGACTGACGACTATTCTAGCGGATTGATGCCCTTGCGCCACCGCGCTACACTGCAGCCGCGACCGGCGGGCCCGGCTGCTGATCGCGTCCGACCTTCACCCCAGACGATGACGCGATGACGACACCCACCTGGTCCGTGCGACGCCTGCATACTGTCGACGACGCGCAGATCGACGCGCTCGCCACTGTCACTATCGACTGCGTTGAGGGCGGTGCGTCGATAGGCTTCATGCTCCCCTTCACCCGCGATCGCGCGGTCGCGTTCTGGCGCCGCGTCGCGCAGGGCGTGGCCTCGGGCGAACGCGTGCTGCTCGTCGCCGAAGATGACAGGGGGATCTGCGGCACGGTGCAGCTGATTCTCGACATGCCCGACAATCAGCCGCACCGCGCCGACCTGGCGAAGATGCAGGTGCACCGCCGCGCGCGCCGCCGCGGGTTGGGGGCGGCGCTGATGCGCGCCGCCGAAGCCACGGCACGGGAATTGGGAAGGACGCTGCTGGTGCTCGACGCGGTCACCGAGGGCGACGCCGCGCGCCTTTACGAGCGGCTGGGCTGGACGCGTGTCGGCGATATCCCCCGCTATGCCTTGATGCCGGAGGGCGGGTTCTGCAGCACGACGGTGTACTATCGCAACCTCGACGGCTAGAGAGCCGTGTCACAACGGCGCAGCGGTACGTAGGCCGGGTCCTTTCGGACCCGGCTCGCTCGCAGTCGCCGCCCGGCGGGTCCAAAAAAAGGACCCGTCCTACGTACGACGGAGGATCTTGCCGAACGCCGCAGCCGCCGACACGAGCGTGAACAGCACGTAGCACGCCACCGGCACGTCGACCGGCGTGCGCAGCTGGCGCCTTTCGAGAAGCGCCGCGCCTGCGCCCACGACACCGATCGACGCGGCCAAGATCGACCACGACACCGTCAGGTCGAAGGTAAAGAAGACGCGTCACCACGCGGCGGCCCGCTGCGCGGTCACACGATGCTCCATTTCCCTCGCAGCGTCGTGAGCGTTCGCAACGGCCGTCTGAAGAACTGCCGCCAGGCGTCCGGCGGGGCCGGAATGTTCCGCCCGAGAAACGGCGCCAGGTGGCGAAGTCTGTGAGTAAAGCGGCGGCCGAATTCCCTGAACCGCTGCCCTCTCGCCACCTCGGCCAGCTGGTCCGCGACTCCCGCCAGAGCGCCGGCGCCGGGGGTTCGTGACACCCTGCCGACCGCGTCCGCGAGCGCGAATGCCGTCCCGGTGTGCCTGGCGAGCGCCACGAGCCCGGCCCAGTCGATCGGCTCCTTGTCCGCGTTGGCCACCAGCGCCAGCAAGTCGACGTGCAGGCGCTCTCTCACGCCTGACACCTTGAGATGCTTGACGTACGCGTGCATGACCAGATGCCAGATGGTCCACGCCCTCGAGAGGCGGTGTGCGTGAGGCCACGCGGTGGGAAGCGGGCGCCACCAGACGACGGCTTCCGGAGGCGCGAACGGGCTGTACGGCGGAAAGAGCGAGCCGTGCACGTCGAGATGGATGAACCCGGTCTCGTCTTCCAGCGGAGGAAGCTGCTGCACGCAGCCCAGGTACCAATCCCTCGAATAGAACGACGTGTCTTCACGGAAGCCGACTCCGAGGAGCGCCGACGAAGCGTCTTCCAGCCGGCGTAGAGGTACGAGCACGTCGAGGTCGAGCATGCGTCGAAGACCCGGCGCCGGGTAGACCTGATAGTTAAGGTCCGCGCCCTTCAGCAGCACCACAGGAATCCCGGCGTGTGCCAGGACCGCGAGGATGCGCTCCAGACCAACGGCGAGCCGCAGCGAGCGGGCGCGCTCCCGCGCCAATTCGTTCTCGAGGCGCGTCCTGATTTCCTCGTCGAGATCGCTCCAGCACGCGTGGCGCCGGAGCAAGTACGCCCAGAGAGGCAGGAGATCGAGGTGCTCGATCTGGGTCAGCGTCTCCGGCGCGAGCGCCGGCAGAACGTTCGGTCGTGCGTTCGGGTTGATTTGAAGCCGTCCTTCAGCGGACAGCCCAAACAGATCCCCGACGTTGCAGCGGGAAGACATGACGGGATCCAGAGACGGCCATCACCGAACGGAACGTGGACGGCGCCGTACGATCGCGCGCGAGGAGCGGCCGCCCGTCGACGCTGACCCAGGCGTGGCCGGTCACCGAGAACGGATACTCGCCTTCGACCTTCAAGCCGATATCGAGCCGAACCTGGGGAACGACTGGATGGAGTAACGCGAACAGCAACAGGGATTCCACAAGACAGCGACTGGTGAACGGCAGCGTCCATCGCCCGAAGAGCCTCTCAATCAACTCGGCCGCGGTTTCCGGTGAGACACACCAGTCCGCGCGAATGCCAAGCCGATCGGGCCGGCGAACTCGAGCGGTCACCCGGTGGAGTGGCCACGCGTGCAGGAGGCACGCGAGGTAAACGCCCCTCGCATAGAGCGTCGCCCGGATCACGAATCGTTCGCGGCCGCTCATGGTTGCGCTTGGCCGGCCCATATCCCTGCGAAGATCGACGATGCCAGGTCCGGGTGATCGATCAGGTCCTGGCCGCTCCGCAGCGTGACCGCTGGGAGCTGAGCAATCTCACCGAGCGACATGAGCTGCCGGCTGGCAACCGCCGGAGATAATGCCAGCGCCGCCTCCGACAGCAGTCGCTCGAGCACCTTCTGGCGACCGAGCGAACGCCAAGTGGTCTCGGCCCCATGACCCGGTTCGAGGAAGACGAGTCGATCGATACGCATGCTCGGGCAGCACACCTCAGGGCGCCGTGGATGCAAATGGAGTTTGCCCAGGGCATCGAGGCCGTCATTGTGCATGAGCCCGTCGTCGATGGTCATGGTGTGACGCAACCGAAGATGCCCACCGGTGCTTCTCGCGACCCACGTGTCACCTTGCCGCGAGATCAGCGCCACGTCATCGTTCGTGTAGCTGCCGCCCGCCTGCGCGAGCAGGTAGACGAGCGTGGATTTTCCTGCGCCCGACGGTCCCACGAGGAGCATTCCCTGGCCGCCGACTGTCGCGGCTCCCGCATGGATCGCCACAGTCCCAGCAGCGGCCAGCAGCTCGAATACGACTACGGCGAAAAGCTCCATCCACTTGGGATCGTCTGCGATGGGCGCGCCGAACACGCCCACATGATCCGGCGCGGCGATCCAGCAGCCGGCGTCGTCGGCGATCCGGAAAAGTGGGCGCTCCTGGTGCAGCGACCCGGATACGCAGCCCCACCGCCGCAACGGCGTATGGGACGCTGACGTCGGTGCATCGCGCTGCCAGTTCGGCGTGGTCCTCGACCGCCCCCACGTGATCGCGCGCGCTGCCGCTATGTCTCCATCGGCGCAGAAGCCTTGCGAGACGAGGGTCTCGAGGCATGCGGCGATCTCCATATCGGCGGTTCGGCAAAGAAGATTGCCGATAAGAGCCTCGGTTGCGGCAGCGATCACGTCTACGGAACCTTCGCCTGGCTGGGTGATTGAGACCCTGGAAGAATCTTGAAATCGGTGCCGGCCGTGTGGCTCTTCAGCGTGGAGATGTCCCAGAGCTCGCACGCCGCGTTGTTGTTGAAGTACATGTCAATTTGTTTGGTAATCCCCGCACTCACAGCGACCGCCGTCGGCAGGTTCGTCGTGAAGGATTGGTCGCCCGCCGAGAGCGTGATATTCGACGTCTTGGCCGTGCAGGTACCGCTTGAAACACAGTCGGCGTCGGTGAGCTGCGTCCCGCCGTTGGTGACGTATGTGTCCGTGTCGCAGTTCTTGGTCGTCTTGTTGTATTTCACAGCACACAGGATCGCAATCGTCCCGCTCACCACGCCTTTTACCTGGGTGTACGTCGCGGCATTGATGGTCACGCCCGAGGCGAAGGTCCCGAAGACTCCGGCACTCTTGGCGAAGTTCAGCTTCTTGGCCGACGTGAAAATCTTCGCCTCAACATTGGCGGCGGTCAGGAGCGACAGGCTGTTCATCGTGATCGAGAGCTCGCCGTCTTGGTTCCCAAGCAGCGGATCGCTCGGTATGGGCGTTCCCTTGCACCCAGTCGTCACTGGGGCACCACCTTGGGCGAGAACTGTTGCCGCACTAAAAATCGGCGGTAAGAGCGCGCCCGGCGACAGCGCGATCCGGTGCCCGGCTGGCGCGGGCCGCCATGGAGGCGCAACCGTCAACGCGAGACCGAGCAGCACGAGCGCTGCGATCCATCGGACTCTTGGCGACACTTTGAATGGTTTCCGTGGGCTGTCGATCATGAGGCGAGCTGCTCCTTCCTTGAAAGCAGACAACATTCACCCGTCGTCGATCGGACGAGACTTATCCGACGCCGGCGCCGATGGTCACCGCACCCGAGCCCGACGCCTTCACGACCCTGGTGAGCTTGCCGAGCTTTGTGATCGTGGGCGGCTCGAAGCTCGCGTCGTGATCCTTTTGAGGGTCGCCTTGGGTTTGCTTGTCGATCCGGTCCGTGGAGCGCTCGAGATCGGTCATGGTTCGTACCTCAGGAGTGTTATTCATCATCCTGTCGCGCCAGCAACGAGGCACTCGTGGCGCTCTCGACGAAGCGCTCGACGAGCGGCAACGCCCGATCACCGGGTACGCCAAAGGAGCGTGCCAGCGCGTCGGCGGCCTGCCTGACTGTCCCGCCCCCGCTCAGGACCTTCCAGGTTTCGAGTCCCGTGCGGTTGAGGGAATAGTACAGGTCGGTCTGCAGATCGATGATCAGGGCGCCGTCTTCAGTGGCCAGCAGACGGATTGCCGGTGCAGCCTCGAGATCGCTCATCTCAGGTCGCCTCCATGCGGATTGCTGTGGATGAGGTGCAAAACGTACTGTGGTCTCAACATGGAGTCAATCGGAAATTACCGTCGTCTCAAACCTCGACGCGCTTCCCCCCACCCGTGACTTCGTGCGTGCGTCACCGGGCTAGAATGAGCCCCCCAGGAGGCACCATGACTGCCCGCCACGCGATCGTGTCCGTCCTCATCTGCGCAGGCCTCGTGGTGCCGGCGCACGTCTCGTCACAGCAGCACGCGGCGGACGGCGTCGCCATCAACGATTTGGGCCACCCTCAGTACTCCACCTTCTCGATCTGCGCGATCGATCCGGCAACCGGCCAGTCGGGCGCCGCCGTAACGACGCGCGTGCCGTTTGTCGGGCGCGCGGTGCCGCACGTCCGTGCGGGCGTCGGCGCCGTCTGCACGCAAGCGTCGACGATGGTCGAGTTCGGACCGCGCGGGCTCGATCTGCTGGCGAATGGCGTCGAGCCGAAAGACGCTCTCGCGCAGCTGCTGGCGTCAGACGAGGCACGCGAGACACGGCAAGTCGGAATCATCGATATGAAGGGCCGGGCCGCGGCGCACACGGGCGCGCAGAACAACGCGTGGGCCGGCAGCCGCCAGGGGAAGAACTACACCACGCAGGCAAACATCATGGTCGGCCCAGAAGTGCTCGAGGCCGTCGCGACGACGTTCGAGTCGACGGAGGGCACGGGCCTGCCGCTCGCCGAGCGCATGATCCTGGCGCTCGAGGCGGGTTACGCGAAGGGGGGCGACAAACGGTGGGGCAACCTGCAGTCGGCCGCCATCAAGATCGCCGACCCGAACGATCCGGGACGCGGCAACGACTTCATCACGCTTGCAATCGAAGTCGGAGAGAATCCCGAGCCGGTCGCGGAGCTGAAGCGAATCTACTACACGACCGGCCGTCGTCTCGGGTACCGCAGCTTCTCGCGCGTGGACGGGCCGGACGTCATCGAGCTGAAGCGGATGCTCCACGCGGCCGGCTATTGGCGGCCGGCGCTGAAGACGTTCCCCGATCCGCCGCCGTCGACCAACACGTCGAAGATGCAGGAGCTGCGCAAGACGGACCAGGCGCAGTACGACAAGATCGTCGCCGACGCGCGCAAGGCATCGGCCGACTACACGCGGGAGTTCTCACAGTACGACGAGGAAACGATCGCGGCGGTCGACAAGTTCCGCGCGGACCACGGGCTGAACTATCAGGGCAACGCCGCGGGCCTCGTGGACGCGCGGCTGATCGACGCGCTGCGCGCGGCCTATATCGCAAGAAAGAGGACACCGTAGCGCAGCCCTTCAGGGCTGCCGGCACGACGCTTCCAACAACTCGTCGAATGAGTACCGGACCGATCCGCTGAATGGATAATCCCGGGGCGCCTCAACGATGCCGGCGCGCACCGGGTTCTCGAGGATGTATCTCGCGACGGCCAGAGTGGCATCTTCATCCCGCAGCACATGATCGTAAGGAAATATCGGCGGAGGCCGACGTACAGCGCGGGGTCAAGGCGAGGCCGGCGGGAGCGCACGCTCCGAGACGGTGCAATCGGCAGGCCTGAAGGCCTGCGCTACTACAGCGTCCAGTATGCGGCGAGCGCGGGGCGCACCGCCGCGACGGATTCGCGCCCGCGACTCGACTCGACTCCGCTCGACGGCCAGTGCGGCGCCGCAACCGGACTATTCATCGTCTCGATCACGGCGTCGAGCGACGCGGCGAGCGCCTGCAGGTCGTACCCGCCTTCGGTGACGGCGACGAGCCGCCCTCGGCAGCACTCCTCCGCCACCGCACGCAACTCCAGCGTCATCGCCGCGAACGCGTCGGTCGTCAGGCGCATGCCGCCGAGCGGATCGCGCTCGTGCGCGTCAAATCCAGCGGACACCAGCACGAGGTCCGGCTCGAACTGCCGCAGCACCGGCACGACAACGTCGGCGAACACACGCTGATAATCCTCGGCGACCGCGCCTACCTCGAGCGGCAAGTTGACGGTGAAGCCCTCCCCGCGATCGCGGCCGGTCTCGTCCGCAGCGCCGGTGCCCGGATAGTACGGAAACTGATGCGCCGAGACGTACAGCACGTGCGGATCGGATTCGAACATGTGCTGCGTGCCGTTGCCGTGATGCACGTCGTAATCGACGATCGCGACCTTGCCCGCGCCTTCCACCCGCGCGTGCGCCGCGGCCACGGCCACGTTGTTGAACAGGCAGAAGCCCATCGCGCGGTCGCGCTCCGCGTGATGCCCCGGCGGCCGGACGAGCGCGAGCGCCGTCGTATGCGACCCGGCCATCACACGCTCGACGCCGTCGATCGCGGCTCCGGCGGCGAGCAGCGCAATCTCGTACGACTCCGGCGACGTGTAGGTATCCGGATCCAGCGCTTTCGCGTGGCCCGTCGTCTCGGAAATGCGGCGGATGTAGTCGGGATCGTGAACGCGCGCGAGATGCTCGTGGGTGGCGGCACGCGGCGCCACGGCCTCGACGCCGTGCGTTCGCCAGCGATTGGCGACGGCGTCCATCACTTCGGCGCGCTCGGGCCGCTCGGGATGGCCGGGCGGCGTCTGGTGCTCGGCGAGGCGATCGGAGTGGATGAGGATGACGGACATAATCGGGTTCAGGGTCCAGGGTTGTCGAGCATCTGTCGCGCGCGCGACTCCAGCGCCTTCAGTCTCGCCTCAAGTTCCAGTCGCGCGCGCTCGATGCCGGCCTCGTCGGCGTCCGCCGGCACGTCGAACGGTTCTCCCATGGCGAAGTCTACCCGGATCAGGTGCGCGAGATCGAAGCTTCAATGAGGCCGCGGCTGCGCAGCCGCGGAAATTAGAACAGCCCCTTCAGTTCCTCGAGCCGCAGCTCGCTTCAATGAGGCCGCGGCTGCGCAGCCGCGGAAATTCAAAACCCCTTTGGCCACGACAGGCGACTCAATTTGCTTCAATGAGGCCGCGGCTGCGCAGCCGCGGAAATGCCGACGAACGCCGCAGCCTCATACGGCTCAGAGGCTTCAATGAGGCCGCGGCTGCGCAGCCGCGGAAATTTGGGATCGGACGGAATCTCACAGACGTGGGGATGCTTCAATGAGGCCGCGGCTGCGCAGCCGCGGAAATCAACGCCCGCCGGC
>JACPZW010000007.1 GCA_016195265.1 Acidobacteriota bacterium
GACGATGTACGCGCGGTCGTGATCCTGCAGCGCGCCCGTGACGATTTCCGCGGCGCTCGCGCTGTCGCGGTTGGCGAGCATCACGATCGGCACGTCGGTGAATTCGCTGTCTTCGGTCGCGCGATAGTCCGCATCCGAATTCGGAATCCGCCCGCGCGTGTAGACGATCATCTTGCCGCGCGGCAGGAACTCGTTGGCGACCTTGATGGCCTGATCGAGCGGGCCACCCGGATTGCGCCGCACGTCGAACAGCAGCCGCCGCATGCCCTTGGCCGCCAGCTCGTGCAGCGCGTGCTTGACGTCGCGGTCCGTGTTCTCGCCGAAGTCCTGCATCCGGATGTAGCCGGTCGTCGCGTCGATCATGAAATACGCGTGCACGGTCGGGATGGTGACCTCGTCGCGAATCACGGAGAGCCGGATCAATTCGTCGTAGCCGCGACGCTTGAGCGCGATGTCCACCGACGTGCCCTTCGCCCCGCGCAGCTTCTTCATTGCCTGCTCGGTCGTCCAGCCATGCGCGTCTTCGGTCCCGATCCACGCGATGATGTCGCCGCGACGCACGCCCTGCCTGTAGGCCGGCGACCCTTCAAACACGCCCATCGCCATCACGTCGCCGTCCGGCGTGTTCTGGATGGTGATGCCGAGGCCGTAGTAGTGCCCTTCCTGGCGCTCGCGCATCTGCGCGTACTCGCGCGGCGTGAAGTAGCTGGAGTGCGGATCGAGCGTCGCGAGCATCCCGCGAATCGCGCCCGTCACGAGGTTCTCGGAATCGACCTTGTCGACGTAGTTCGTCTCGATGGCCTTCAGGGCCGCCGAGAACGCGGCGTAGTGCTCGGGAACCTTGTCTTCGGTCGCGAGCGCGCTCCGGCCGAACAGTCCGCCCACCAGGGCGGAGACGAGGATGGCGAAGACGACGGCGGGAAGCGGTCGGTAGCGTCGCATGTTCGGCATGCTAACAGATAACTTTTTGATGAGCAATGAGTTCTGGGCATGTCGGGGCCCGTAATTCCTTGACCCTGCGGCGACGGGATTCCTATAATGATTGGTGCGACCCGCCTCTGTTTTTTGAAAGTAGGAGACCTATGTTTGGTTCCCTTGGAATGCCGGAACTCATCGTCATTTTCGTCATCGCGCTCATCATTTTCGGTCCCCGCAAGCTGCCTGAACTGGGCCGGTCGCTCGGCAAGAGCCTGGCGGAGTTCAAGAAGGCGTCCAACGAGCTGCGCAACACGCTGGAAGAGGAAATCCGCATCGACGAACAGCGGACGGCCGAAGAGAAGCGCGCGCCTGAGACCGCCAAGACGGCCACCGAGGCGCCCGCGGCGCCGACCGTCGCGCACGTGCAGGACGAGCCGCTGCGGAAAGCGGATCACGGCGCGTAAGCGCTCGCCTCATGGCCCTTGTGCCCTTCCCGGGGCCCCAGTCGGGGGCCTTCCCGATTCCTCCGGACGACGACGAAGAAGCCGCCACGCCAGGCGACAAGATGTCGTTTCTGGAGCATCTCGACGAGCTCCGCAAGCGCATTGTCAATTCGGCGATCGCGATCGGCGTCGGCGTCGTGGTCTGCTTCGCGTTCATCAACCGGATCGTGGACTTCATCCTGGCGCCGACGCGCAAGGCGCTGCCGCCCGGCGTCAAGCTGATCTACACGCAGCCGGGTGAAGCGTTCTCGCTCTACGTCACCGTCGCGCTGATCGCCGGCGTGGTCGTCGCGGCGCCGTACATCATGTATCAGGTGTGGATGTTCATCGCGCCCGGCCTGTACTCGAAAGAGAAGCGGATGGCGTATCCGTTCGTCCTCTTCACGACCATCGGATTCCTCGCGGGCGCCGCGTTCAACCACTACATCGCGTTCTCGTTCATGATGGCGTTCTTCGCGAGCTTCAACACGCCGGATCTCGCGTTCATGCCGAAGCTCGAGGACGTGTTCGGCCTGTACTCGAAGATGCTCATCGGCATGGGCATCGTCTTCCAGATGCCGACCGTCGTGTACTTCCTTGCCAAGCTCAGGCTGGTCACGGCACGCTTCCTCGCACGGCACTTCAAGTACGCCTTCCTGATCATCTTCATCATCGCCGCGGTCATCACGCCCACCGGCGACATGATGACGCAAACGATCTTCGCCGCCCCGATGGTGGGCCTCTATATCCTCAGCATCGTGATTGCGTGGGTCGTCGGGCCGAAGCGAGACAAAGACTCTGGAAATTAGGAATTAGGAATTAGGAATTGAGAGAGGGAATCCCATTCTTGATTCCTAATTCCTAATTCATAATTCCTCATTGACCATCAAACCCTCCTCCGCCCGGCGCATCGACGCGCTCATCGAGGATCTGCACGCGCCGAGCGCCGCTGCGCGCGACGCGGCGATCGTGCGGCTGGCGGTCATCGGCGCGCGCGCCGTTGAGCGCCTTCTGACACTCGCCGCCTCCACCGCGGCCGGCGCCGCGCGCACTGCCGCCTTCAAAACGCTCGAAGCCATTGGCGACTCGCGCGCCCTCGATCCCGCTCTGCGCGCGCTCGACGATCCAGACGCCGGCGTCGCCGTCGCCGCCGCGGGCGTCGCGCGGCTTTTCGTGCGCGGGCCGCGCGGCGCAGCAGCCGTGGACCGGTTGACGGCGACGGCGCTCGACGGCAGGCGGCCCGATACGGTCCGGCTGGCGGCGCTGCGATCGCTGCGCGACCTCGACAGCGCGACGATCGCGCCACTGATGACGGCGCTTGCGGGTGACGCCAGCGCGGCGATTCGCGAGGATGCCGGCGCGGAGGAGGCGCGACGCCGTGACGGCGCGACCAGTCCAGCCGAGATGCTGGCCCGCGCCGCGGAGCACGGTCCTGCAGACGATGCGGTCGCGCTTCGGCACGCCGTCGCGCTGGCGGGCCGGAGGGCGGCGCTCCCCCTGCTGCTGCGTGTCCTCGAGCGCGTGCGTGAGCGCGAAGCCGCGGAGCCGGCCGCGCGACGGGCGGAATGGACGGCCGTGCGCGCGGCCGCCCATCTCGCGCTGGCGCAGCGCGGCAGCCGGCTGGCGCTTTACGATCTGCGGGAGTCGCTGGACAGCGCGGCGCGGCTGCCCGTGGAATTCGCCGCGGCGCTGTCGCTCGTCGGCGACGCGGGCTGCCTCGAAGCGATCGCCGGCGCGTACGCGCGGGCCTCAGGGACCGGACGCGCGCGCGACGACTGGTGGCGCCAGCATCTCGCTGACGCGTTCGCCACGATCGTCCGCCGCGAGAAGATCACGCGACGGCACGCGGTGGTGAAGAAGATTGAGAAGAGGTGGAAGGAATCGCTGACTGAAATGTGGGTGGGAGGGGCGGGAACGGCGGGAAAGGCGGGACGGTAGCTCTTCGCTTCCGGCCCTTCCCGCCCTTCCTGCCTCTCGTGCCCTTCAGCCTTTCAGTAGGCCTTTGCGAACCACGCCTCGGCGACCGCCGGGTTGCCGCACCGCACGCACCCGCCCGCGGGGGCGCCGCCGCCGATCGGCATGTTGCGAATCGTCGCCTGCGTGTCCGTCTTGATCTGCGCCTCGCAGTCGGCCGCCCCGCACCACGGCGAGATCACGAAACCTGGCCGCCCCTCCATCGTCTGCTTGAACGCGTCGTAGGTGTCCGCGCGCAGCGTGTGTTCGTCGCGGAACTGACGCGCGCGGGCAAGCAGATTGCCCTGCACGGCGTCGAGCAGGGCGCGCAGTGCGGCGGGAAGCCCGTCCATCGGCACGCTCTGCTTTTCGCGCGTGTCCCGCCGCGCGACGAGCACGGCGGACTTCTCGATGTCCTTCGGCCCAATCTCGACGCGTAGCGGCACGCCGCGCAGCTCCCACTCGGAGAACTTCCAGCCGGGCCGCTCGTCACGCTCGTCGAGGGTCACGCGGATGCCCGCCGCGGCGAGCTCCGCCTGAATCTCCTTTGCCTTCGGCAGGACCGTCTCGCGCCAGTTGTCCCGGCCGATCGGCACGATCACTACCTGATACGGCGCGATGCGTGGCGGCAGGACGAGACCGCTGTCGTCGCCGTGCACCATGATGGCGGCGCCGACCAGCCTCGTCGTCATGCCCCACGACGTGCCCCACACGTGCTGGACCGATTTGTCGCGCGCCTGGAACGTGATGTCGAACGCCTTCGCGAAATTCTGTCCGAGGTTGTGCGACGTGCCCGCCTGCAGCGCGCGTCCGTCGCCCATCAGCGCTTCGATTGAATACGTCCGCAGCGCGCCGGCGAATTTCTCGCTCTCGCTCTTGATGCCTTCGATGACGGGCACCGCCATCTCCGTCTCGACGGTCTCCTTATAGAGCCGGAGGATCATCAGCGTTTCGTCTTCGGCCTCCTGTTCGGTTTCGTGCGCCGTGTGCCCTTCCTGCCAGAGAAACTCCGTCGTCCGCAGGAACGGTCGCGTCACCTTCTCCCATCGGACGACGTTGCACCACTGGTTGATCAAGATGGGCAGATCGCGCCAGGACTGCACCCATTTGGCGTACATCGTGCCGATGATCGCTTCCGACGTCGGGCGCACGACGAGTTTCTCCTCGAGTTCCTCGCCGCCGCCGTGCGTGACGTACGCCACCTGCGGCGCGAAGCCCTCGACGTGCTCCGCCTCCTTGTTCAGGAGACTCTCGGGGATGAAGAGCGGAAAGTACGCGTTCACGTGGCCCGTCGCCTTGATCCGGCGGTCCAACGCCTGTTGAATCAGCTCCCAAATCGCGTAGCCGTAGGGCCGGATGACCATGCAGCCCTTGACCGGCGAGTAGTCGGCGAGTTCCGCGCGCCTGACGACGTCGAGGTACCAGCGGGAGAAGTCCTGCGACCGGGACGTGATCTCGGTGACGAACGTGTCTGCTTTGTCCTGTTTGGCCATGTTTCGTGAATGCTATCCTACCATCCGCATCGTGATGGACCCTGTGAACGCTGTCCGCATCGACGTCGCCACGCCTTCGCGCGCATACACCGTCACGATCGCCGACGGCGCGATCGGACGCCTTGGCCGCACGCTCGACGACCTGCGTGCGCCCGAGCGGCGCTTCATCGTCTCGAGCCCGCTTGTCTGGCGCCTGCACGGCCCGAAGCTCGCACGCACGCTGAGCGGCGCTGAGTCGATCCTCGTGCCCGACGGCGAGCGCTTCAAGCAGCTGCCGACCGTGACGCGCATCTACGACGCGCTGGTGCGCGCGAACGCCGATCGGGCGTCGACGGTGATCACCTTCGGCGGCGGCGTCATCGGCGATATGGCGGGATTCGCCGCGGCCACGTACCTGCGCGGTGTGATGCTGGTGCACGTGCCGACGACGTTGCTCGCGCAGGTGGACAGCGCGATCGGCGGGAAGGTCGGCGTCAACCACCCGCTCGGCAAGAACCTGATCGGCGCGTTCTATCAGCCGCAGGCGGTCGTCATCGATCCGCAGGTGCTCGGCACGCTGCCGCGCCGTGAATTCCGCGCCGGCCTCTACGAAGTGATCAAGTACGGCATGACGTCGAGCGCGACGCTCTTCGACCGCGTGGCGAAGGACCGCAAGGCGATCTTCGCGCGCGCGCCGGAAACGCTGACGCCGATCATCGCCGAGTCGTGCCGCATCAAGGCGGCGGTCGTCGCCGCCGACGAACGCGAGACGGGCCTGCGGCGGATCCTGAATTTCGGCCACACCGCGGGCCACGCGATCGAAGCCGTCACCAGGTACCGGCGGTTCCGGCACGGCGAAGCCGTCGGCTACGGCATGCTGGTCGTCGCGCAGCTCGCCCTGGCGCGCGGCGCGCTGGCCGAACGGGACGCGCAGGCGCTCCAGGACGTCATCGCCAGCCTCGGCCCGCTCCCGCCGATCGCCGATCTATCAGCCACGCAGATGCTGGACGCGATGAAGCACGACAAGAAGATGGTCGCTGGACGGCTGCACGTCGTCCTGCCGACGGCGATCGGAGCGACGGCGATCGTTGATGATGTGACGGAGAAGGAAATGCGGGCGGCGCTGAAAGCCGTTGGATTCAGTAAATAGATGTGAGGATGTGAGGATGTGAGGATGTGAGGATGTGAGGATGTGAGGATGTGAGGATGTGAGGATGTGAGGATGTGAGGATGTGAGGATGTGAGGATGTGAGGATGTGAGGATGTGAGGATGTGAGGATGTGAGGATGTGAGGATGTGAGGATGTGAGGATGTGAGAATCTGAGGATGTGAGGATCTGAGAATCTGAAGAGCGCGGGCACATGCGCGACGTTCTTACTTCCTCACATCCTCACATCCTCACATCCTCAAATCCTCAAATTCTCACATCCTCAGATTCACTGATCAAGGCCGTACTCCCTGAGCTTGGCCGTCAGCGCCTTGTAACTCACCTGCAGCAGCTCGGCGGCACGTCCCTTGTTTCCGGCCGCCTCCTTCAGCACGGCCTCGATCTTCCGGCGCTCGACTTCGGCCGTCACGCGGCGCGACACGTCGTTGAGCGAGCCCGACCAGTCGATCGTGGACCACAGGTCCGGCGCGCTCTCGGGCGGCGCGGCGGACGCGAGCGGGTTGAACCCCAGATTGAGATGGTGGCCGAGAATCGTGTCGCCTTCGCACAGAATCGCGGCGCGCTCGATGCAGTTCTGCAGCTCCCGGACGTTGCCGGGCCACGCGTAATCGAGCAGCTCCTGCTCGGCCGCCGACGACAGCACGAGCGGCTTCTTCTTCAGATCACGGCAGAACCGCTCGATGAAGTGCCGGGCGAGCGTCGTGATGTCGCCCGGGCGCTCGCGCAGCGGCGGAATCGTGATCGGAAACACCGACAGCCGGAAGTACAGGTCCTCGCGGAACTGGCGCGCCGCCACCGCGGCCTTGAGATGACGGTTCGTCGCCGCCACGATCCGCACGTCCACCTGCAGCGGCACGGTGCCGCCCACGCGCTCGAACCGTTTCTCCTCGAGCGCGCGCAGGATCTTCGCCTGCAGCGCCAGCGGCAGGTCGCCGATCTCGTCGAGAAACAGCGTGCCGCGATGCGCGAGCTCGAACTTGCCCGGCTTGCGGGCCGACGCGCCGGTGAACGCGCCCTTCTCGTGGCCGAAGAGCTCGGTCTCGAGCAGATTCTCCGGAATGGCCGCGCAGTTGATCGCGACAAACGGTCCGTCGGCGCGCGGACTCAGCACGTGCAGCGCGCGGGCGAACAGTTCCTTGCCCGTGCCGCTCTCGCCTTCGAGCAGGACCGTCGCGTCGGTCCCGGCGGCGCGATGGAGCGCGACGGACACCTGCTTCAGCTTCGGATCGTCGCCGACGATCTGCGGCGCCCCGCGGCGCTGCGCCAGCTCGTCCTTCAGCAGGATGTTCTCGGTGGCGAGACGGCGCTGCCCCAGCGCGCGCTCCACGAGCAGGAGCAGGTGATCGGGATCGACGGGCTTCGCCAGAAAGTCGAGCGCGCCTTCCTTCATGGCCGACACGGCGTCCTGGATGCTGCCGAAGGCGGTCATGACGATGACGGGCAGCTCGGAATCGATCTCCTTCGCCGCGCGCAGCACGCCGAAGCCGTCACCGACCGGCAGCCGCAGGTCCGACAGGACGACCGAGGGCACGCCGGACCGCAGCGCCGCTTCCGCTTCAGGCTGGTCGCGCGCCTCGACGACGCTGTGTCCCTGCGCTTCGAGCGCGAGACGCAGCATCGCCCGCAACGAATCCTTATCCTCGACGAGCAGAATCGGGGGATCGACCGCGCGGTGGGATCGCGAGCTCATCCCTCGACCTTGCTCGGGATGATCCTGAGCCCGGGTCGAAGGGTCACCGCAGCCAGCCGGGCGGCACTCCGGCGCGGCGCGCTTCTTCCTGGAAATCCGCGAGCGCTTTCTTGTCCTTCTCGATTTCTTTCTTCAGCGCGTCGAGATCCGCGAGCGATTTGTTGCGATCGCGCTCGATCTGAGCCTTCTGCACGGGATCATCGCGGTTGATGAAGTCGGTCATCTGCGCGTTGATCTTGACCTGCAGCGCGTCGGCGAATGACGAGTCGTGATCGAGCTTCGCCTGCAGCGCCTTGAGGCGCTCCGACCAGTACTTCTGATCCTTGGGCGCGTCCTTCCCGCCTGCATCCTTCGCGTCTGCGTCCTTTGCGTCCTTGGTGTCTTTCTTCTCGGCATCCTTCGCGGTGTCCGCCGGTGCCGTCGCAGGAGGCGGCGTCGCCGGCTCGCGCCCTGGACCGAGGTCCTTGTTCGTGTAAACCCTGGCGGGCGTCACGATCGCCTTCCTCCGCTCCTCTTCCTTCTTCGCCACCTCGGCGAGCGACTGCGCCCAGGCGGCCGAGGCCAGACCGATCAGCAGGGCGACGCCGACGACAGCGAAAAATCGTGTACGCATGGTCCTCTCCTGAACTATATCGGATCGCGAGCGGGGCGGCGTTAGTTCTCGCGGACCTCGCGCCACGACAGCGGCCGAATGGCGCCCGATGCGCGGGTCACCGTCACCTCCACGACTTTATGCGTGCCGCCGGGCCCGAACGCTTCGGAGCGCATGCCGAGCACGCCCGCGCCGGGGTTCCCGGCGACGCCGTCGTGCCCGGGATCGTCATCGTTCTCCGCCGGGTCGTCACCTACCATTATGACGACGTAGAACGGCGAGTCGATGCCACCCGCAGGCAGCAGATCCCGCAGCCGCCCGTAAGCAAACAGCGTCCAGCGCGGGTTGTTCGGCCCCCAGGGGCGTGCCTCGGACACTGCGTCCATCTCGGCAGCCCTGCACGTCGTGGCCTTGTGACAATTCGCGAAGTTCACGGCCTCCTCGAGATCGACCCCCGACCCATCGTCGAGCACGCGGCGTCCGCGCGGCGCGCCGTCCACGAACGACGACCGGATCGAGCCGTCAAGCACGCGGTTCCAATCGGGAACGGCGAGCAGATCGTCCATCGTGAACTCGGCGGCGGCGTCGGCCGCGTAGAACGCGGCGTGCGCATTGCGAAAGGCGGCGGCGATGCGCGTCTCCGTCGCGGTCGTCAACAAGATCCCGACGCCGAACGCCGACATCAGCAGCAGCGCCATCAACGTCACGATGAGCGCGACGCCCGCTTCGTCCTTCTTCCCTTCTGCCTTCTGCCTTCCCACTTCCAACTTTTCTTCTCCCTACCTGCCTAAATTCAGATTCCTCGGCGTCACCTCGAACCGCGCCTCGAGGTCCGGGACCCATGACGCGCCTCCGCGCGATGTTCCGCCGTGCACGAACAGCAGCCCCGCCGGGCCGCGAAGCGCGGTCACCGCCGCTTCCAGCCGCACGGTCACGGCGATTCGCCTCACGCGCAGGAGATCGGCATCCCAGCGGCCTGCCGCGCTTTCGTCTGGACACCAGGGGCCGTCGGTCAGTTGCGCCGGTGTCAGACGCACGAGCGCCGCGCCGGCCGCGCCGAGAGTCGGGAGGCGCGGTTGCGGCAGCAGTGACCCGTCGCTGATGAACACGCAGTTCTCGCCCGCCGCGAACGGCGCCACAATCGCCGCCGACGGCACGGGACCATACGTCGTCCAGGGCCCGACTGGATCAGTCAGCGGCTTGCGCATCAGCGGCGGCTGTGGATCGCCGAAGTACTGGAACGAGAGACCGACGATGTGATCGATGACCGGGACGTCGTTGCCGCCATCACCGGACATCATCAGTTGTGCCGTGCCGGTGGCGGCGTCGTCCCTCAGCCAGTAGGTTGCGCCGGCGGGCTGTCCTCCACTTGCCGCTGCCCAGTAGATCGTAACGCCGTCGATGGTGTACCGGTCGCCGTCCGCGGCGCCCGCGCGAAACGGAAGCACCGGCGCACGATCAACCAGCGGACCGCCCGTCGCGCCTGCGTAAGCCCCTGCACCCGCGCGTCCGAGATCGCGCACGAGCGTGTCCGCCACGACACGCAGCCGCTGCTGCATGTCGGAGGCTTCGGACTGCGCGGCGAACGCGCCGCGCGCGGGAAGCATCAGCGCGAAGACGCCGGCCGTCGCGGTCAGCGTGATCGACAGCGCCACGATCATTTCGATCAGCGAGAAGCCATCCGCGCCGCGCGTCACCGGCATCACCTGCATCACCTGCATCACAGGGCCTTGCGCCCCTTCACGCTGACTACGCGCGCGGCCTCGTGCATCGCACCGCCGTGGACTGCACGGGTGACGACTACTTGGAGCACGAGCGTGTTGAGATTCGCCGGCAACGGTTGGACGGACCATCGGCGTGCGAACTGAGCCGACGCCGGCGGCTCAGTCCCTCCGCCGAGCGGACGGCCGGCCGCATCCAGAAAGTCGCAGTAACCAGCGACGTTCTGGGCGAGCGCGCCGGGCGGCGACGGACTGAGTCCCACGCCGGCGCTGGGTCGCTCTGGCGTGACGCTGACATCGGTCGTCGTATCGCTAAGCGGCCGGCCTGCGGTGTCGAATCCCCACATCAGCGACCGCAGTTGTTCCATCTTCTGCGCGGCGAGCAGGGATGCGAGCGTGGAATCTCTCGCGCTTGTGTTGGCGCGCGCCGCCACGGCGCAGACGTCGGCGAGCCCGGCGACGGCCAGGGCGAAGACTGTGGTCGCGACCAGGACTTCGAGAAGCGAGAACCCGGATTCGCTCGCGCGCTGTTTCATGCACCACGTCGGGAGCAAAGCGCGGTCCACGCGCGCGCTGTCGTGAAACGCACGAAAACAGGCCAGAACTTGAAGATCGGGGCTTCTCGACCCGAGAAAGGATCGCAGAGATTGCCCGTCGAGCGGTGGATGATGCAGGCAAGAACTGCCAACGCGCCGCGCCCGGCGGCGGTTCAGCGCCCATTAAAACCGTAATCGAGTGTTTCGAAACGAATCACGAAGTACAGTTGACGTCAGCGTCGAAATTTCTTGTCTAAGTCTTTCCATTTCAACACGATGAAGAAGTATCATCGGGACTTCGATCGTGGCACTGCTGTTGCTCAGTCAAGGGGTGAGTCCATTCTCCCCACTGGAGCAGTTGAGTTCCACTGATGAAGCGTCACCAGTTGTCCGCCCCCCGCGGCTACTCGCTCATTGAGATCTTGGTCGTGGTGGGGCTCATCGGCGTGGTCGGCGCGATCGCCGTGCCGATGATGTCGAACACTCTCGGCTTCTTCCGGTTGAGCGGGGACGCGCGCAGCATCTCGAACGCGACGGCGGTCGCGAAGATGCGCGCGGCCTCAGACTTCAGTCGCGTGCGGCTGTACGTCGACTTGAGCACGCAATCGCATCATATCGAGTCGTGGGACAAGGTCAATTCGAAGTGGGTGGTTGAAGGCGGCTCGACGTATCTCTCGAGTAACGTGGTGTTCGGCTTCGGCGCCGTCACCACTGCGCCCCCGAATACGCAGGCCACGATCGCGCAGGCACCGTTGTGCACCGACGACTTGGGTGTCGCCATCGGCAACACCGCCTGCCTCATGTTCAATTCCCGCGGCGTACCGGTCGACAACACGTTTTCACCGACGGCGGTCGACGCGCTGTACCTGACCGATGGTTCGGCCGTCTACGCCGTAACCGCGGCCGCCACCGGCATGATCCGCCTGTGGCGCACGCTGCCGACGGCGACGCCGAGCTGGGTGCTCAATTGATCGCGCGGCTTGGGTCTGAGCGCGGCACGACGCTCATCGAGACGGCGATTGCCTCGGCGATCCTCCTCGTCGTCATGGCTGGACTGCTGTCGATGGCGGCGCTCGCAACGACGTACACGGAAAACCACGGCCACCTCGAAGCGCGCACGACCGAGTACGCGCAGGACAAGATGGAACAGTTGCTGGCGCTGGCGTTCACCGACAGCGGGAGCGATACGGTCGTGTTTCCCGCAGCCGGGAGTGGCGGCTCCGGCCTGGCCGTCGGCGGCAACACGAGCGCCGCTCAGAGCCTCTACGTCGACTGGCTCGCGGCGGACGGCAGCCTGCTGGGCGGCGGTACGACGGCGCCCACGAGCTGGTTCTACGAGCGCTTGTGGGCGATCTGTTACCTGCAGTCCGACAACGTAACGTGCAACACCACCACGGCGACAGGCGTCAAGCGCATTACCGTGACCTCCACCGTACGTTCGGCGGTCGGGAATGCGCTCATCCCGAAGTCGACGGTCGTCGCACTGAAAGCGTCGCAGTTTTAGGAGCCCGAGTGAACAGGACCCATTCGGAAGCCGGCTTTTCGCTCGTGGAGCTCCTTGTTTCGATCGGCCTGCTCCTCGTCGTGTCGAGTATCGTGACAAGCGCGTTGATGCAGATGACGCAGGCGCAGACGACGATCTGGAATCGCACCGAGATGCACAGCGGCATTCGCGGCGCGACCGAGCTGCTGCAGCAGGAGGTCGGTCAGGCCGGGCGGACCGCCCTGTCCGCCACCGTCTCGCTGAACGCTCCGGTGGCGGCCGCCGCGAGCTGCGATCCCGGAACGCCGGTGACGAACGCGGTCACGGTGGCCGTCGTCAGCAAGGACGACAAGACTCCCCCGAACGTCGTCACGTCGGTGAACGGCATCAACCCGTTGAGCGGGATCTTCGCGGGGGGTGCAGCTCTCGGCGGGGCTTTCGAGCTGTTGTTCACGCTGGATGGTGACTCGCAGGAGGCGGTCAAAGTCGCCTCGGTCGACAAGACCGGCTCCACCATCACGGCGTGTTTCACAAAAGCGCACCTGGCCGGCACGGTCCTGTCGCCTCTCGGCGCCTTCGCGACCGGCATCGTCCCGCCGACCGGCGTCGTGAACGGATCGAGCGCGACCGTTCTGAAGCTGTACGGGGACATCATCGGCGACGGCAACATGGTGTACATCGAGTACACCTGCGACACGGTGAATCACAATCTGTACCGCAACGTGATGGCGTACGACGCGGCGAGCAAGCCGGCTGTGACGAACTCGCAGATTCTCCTCAGCAACATCATCGACAACCCCGGCGGGACGGCCTGCTTCACGTATCAGACGACGACGGTGTCCGCACAAGGCACGCCGTTCACGTTCGTCCTGGACGTGGCGGTCACACTGACGGTCCAGACGCAGCAACTGGATCCGCTGACGAAGCAATACCAGACGGAAACGAAGGCGCTGCTGAACGTCTCGCCGCGCAACATTTTCGCCGCCTGGGAAATGGCAAGCCTCGGCTACACGGATCACATTCAATCGACGCCGATCACGGTGACGGCGCTCCTGCCGTGACCTCTGGAAGACCGGAACGGACTGATATGCACACGCACCACGAACGCGGCATCGCCCTCGTCCTCGCGCTGTTCCTGATGACGGCCCTGTCCGTCCTCGGCGCCTCGCTGATGTTCCTCTCGCAAACGGAAACCTACGCGAGCATGAACTACCGGATGATGTCTCAGGCACGCTACGCGGGCGAGGCCGGAGTGCAGAAGGCGGGCAACTTCCTGCTCGATTCGACGCAGTACACCCTGCCCACGACTGCCCAGCTGGCGGACTACAAGTACGACGTGTCGCCGGTCCTCCGCACGTCGAACCTTCAGCCCGTTGTGCTGTCCGCGAAAGACGCCGCGTGCACGGGTTCGAACTATCCGGATGCGGCGATGCAGACGGCCTTCTGCGCGGCTGCGAAAGGCGCGCTGGCGGCGGGCAACGCCTCGATTTCGTACAACTCGACCGCAACGCTGCTGGCCATGCAGAAGTTCACGTCCTACGGGGCCGGAGAGGTCGTCGTCCAGACGTGGCAGATCACCGGCGATGGATCGCTGTCCGGCACGCGTAACGCCACCGTCGAAGTGGTGGCGACGATCGAGACGCCGAAGGTCCCGGCCAATTCGTTCGCGGCGTTCGGGACCGACAGCGGGTGCGGCGCCCTCACCTTCGGCGGCAACGTCAAGACCAACAGCTACGACCCGTCGACCTTGAGCGGCTCAACCGCACCAACAACCGCGAACGGCGCCCTCTCGAACGACGGAGGAGACGTGGGCACCAACGGCAACCTGACCATATCCGGTCACGTGGACGTGTACGGCAAGTTGTACACTCCTCGCACCGGCGTGGGCAACTGCACCACGGGCAACGTCACGGCGTTAACCGAAAGTGGGGCGGCGACTGTTTCGGACAGCCTGGTCCAACTGCCGAGCCCGGTCGCGTATCCCGCGCCGACGATCCCCACCCAGTCAGCGCTACCAGCCGTGAGCCTCAGCTCGGCTGGTACGACCGCAGTGACCTGTGCCCTGCTCGGGCCAACGCTAACGCAGGGAACGCAAGCGGAAGTACAGGCCGGGACGGCGCAATGCAATGTCACCGGCAGCACGATCACCCTCAACGGTACGGGATCGACGCTCTCACTCCCGAGTCTCACCACGACGGCCCAGGTGAACATCGTGCTGGTCGCCTCAACCTCGGCCGCCCAGTACGATTTCAACAGCATTTCGCTGGGTGGCCAGTCGACGATTGGCCCCTACGCGACCGCGGCGGGCCAGACCGTCGTCGTCGACGTCGTCGGGAAGGACAACACCGGCACCGACATCGCCACGCCGATTGACTTCACGGGGGGCAGCTACGCAGCGGTCACGGGCTGCGCGACGTGCTCGGCATACGACGCCAACTTTCTCCAGATCATCTACGGGGGAACTGGCAACATCATCATGTCGGGCAACAGCGCCGCCTCCGCCGTCGTGTACGCGCCGAACTCGGCCATCACGCTCCACGGCACGTCGGACATCTACGGGTCGATGCTCGGAAAGACTATCGACGATACCAGCGGCGCCAATATTCATTACGATTCCAACCTTCAGAATACACTCTTCGTGCCGGGCAACCCGGTGATCGGCACTTTCACCTGGAAACGCTACTGAGCGTGCCGCGGCGCTGGGCTGCCGTAGAATGACCGGCGATGTCTTCGGGGTTCTCCGTCGTCGCGATCATCGCCGCGTATAACGAAGCGGACATCATCGACCGGGTCGTCGGCGATCTCATTCATCAGGGCGTCCACGTCTACTTCCTCGACGACGGATCGACTGATTGCACTGTCGCGACCGTCGAGAAGCATCTCGGGCGGGGCGTCCTGGCCATCGAGCGCCTCGCACCTGCGAACGCGAATGACGCGGCCCGCGGCTTCGACTGGGAGCGCATCCTCCTGAGGAAGGCGCAACTCGCACGCGAGCTCGACGCCGACTGGTTCATTCACCACGACGCCGACGAGTTCCGCGAGAGCCCGTGGTTCGGCGTGCCCCTGCTCGAGGCGATCCGGCGCGTCGACGCGCTCGGCTTCAACGCGATCGACTTCGCGAGCCTTGATTTCTGGCCGACGCACGACCGGTTCCGCGCCGGCGACGATGTGCGCGAGGCGTTCACGTCGTATGCGGTGTCGGCGCCGTACGATCGCCTGCAGATCCGCTGCTGGAAGAAGACGGCGGATCTCGACCTGGCGTCGACCGGCGGCCATGAAGCGCGCTTCCCCGGCCGCAATGTTTTTCCGCTGCGCTTCCTTCTCCGGCACTACCCCATCCGTGGACAGGCGCACGGCGAGCGCAAAGTGTTTCGCGAGCGGCAGGGCCGGTTCAACCCGCGGGAACGAGCGCGCGGCTGGCACGTGCAGTACGACGGCGTCCGCGAAGGCGCGTCGTTTCTCCGCGACCCGGCGACGCTGACGCCGTACGATCCAGATGCAGTGCGGCTCAATCTGGCATTGCGCCACCGTGGTGTCGAAGCCCTCGAGGCGTCCCTGCGCGACGCCACGGCAGCCGCTGAAGATCATCGGCGGGAACTCGAGCACGGTCGCGAAGAACTCGGGCGGACACAATCGGAACTGGCAGGGAGGCAGGCCGATCTGGTCCAAACGCAGGCTGAACTCGGGCGGACGCAGGCTGAACTCGGGCGGGCGGAGACTGAACTCGCGCGGACGCGGGTTGAACTCGCGCGGACGCTCGCGGACCTCAGCGCGCACGGCGCAAGGATCGCAACACTCAACGGCGTCGTCGACACGCGGACGGCGGAACTCGCCGCTGCGCGAACGGAGTTGGTGGCGCGAAAGACTGAACTCGCGACGCGGAGCGCCGAGGTCGAAGCCCTTCGCCATGCTCTGGGACAGCGGCTGGACGAGATCGAACGTTGGCGCGCGGGGGTCGCGGACCAGGCGCGCCAGCTCGACGAACTCCACCGCTCGCTGAGCTGGCGGTGGACCGCGCCGGCGCGCGCGGCGTATCGCCTGATCAGCGGACGTTGACCATGCGGGTATGCTTCGCATGACTCCGGGCGTCTTCCTGGTGCTTGTCGAGCACGGGCAAGCGCGCGAGCGGGCGGCGCTCGGTCTGCTCATCCCGGCGCTGCAGCGCGTGTTCCCGGGCGCGAACGTGCGCACGGTGGTCGTGGACAATGCGCGCGCCGGAGAGCCGGACCGCGCGATCGATCGGACGTGCGATCGCGTGAGCGGCGACAACACGCTGCACGAGTTCTCCGGCTGGGATCGCGGTCTCGCCTGGCTGGACGCACGTTGTGAATTGAAGCCGGAGTCGATCGTCGTCCTGGCGAACGACACCGTCGCACGCGCGGACAAGCGCGGGTGGGTGCAGAGCTTGACGGCGGATCGCGCGCGGGCCGCAGCGGACGGCGCGCTCGTCGGCTGGGTCGAGGAGTACCCGCGGGAAGTGGAGATCTTCGGGCTCCCGCTGCGCCATTTCATCGACACCAGTCTGGTCATCGCCCAGCGGCGCACGTTCGCCGCACTCGGTCCGTTCGCGCGGCGGCCCGCCGACGGCACCTTCGACGACGTCTTCGCAGACGACTGGCACCACTTCTTCCGCGAGCCGTCGCCGCTCAGCGAGAATTATCGCGTGTACCTCAGGACGTATTTCTTCGGCGAGCGCATCGATTCGGACTTCGACCAGCGCTGGTACGCGCACGAGTCGATCGCAGGGCACAACTTCGACGCGTTCAAGGCGAAGCTGCGCTGCGTGTTCTGTGAACATCTCCTGAGCGCCCGTGCGCGCCAGCTGGGCATCCCGCTGGTCGACATCCGTCAGCATCAACCGGTGATCGCCGCCCATCCTCGTGTGTCTGTGATCATCCCCTGTTACAACCTCGGCGCGTATCTCGATGAAGCGGTCGAGAGCGTGCTGGCGCAGACGTGCCAGGACTTCGAGATCGTCATCGTCGACGACGGCTCCATCGACCCCGGAACCCAGGCGTTGCTGGCCGACTATCAGCGGCCGAAGACGCGCGTGATCCGGATCGCGCACGCGGGTGTGTCGGAGGCCCGCAACGTGGCCATCGCGCATTCGACCGGCGCCTACCTGTGCGCGCTCGACGCCGACGATAGACTCGAGCCCACGTATCTCGAGAAAGCGCTGCGGGTCCTCGGCCAGGATCCGTCGCTCACCTTCGTGTCGTGCTGGGCACGGCTCTTCGGCGACGAAGCGTGGGACTGGCAACCCGAACGTTGCGATCTGCCGGCGCTGCTCTGCGAGGACACCGTCTGCACCGCCGCGCTCGTGCGGCGCGACGCCGTCCTCGCTGTCGGCGGATTCGACACGCAGATACCAATTCAGGGCGCCGAGGACTGGGAGCTGTGGCTGACGCTCGTCGAGCGCGGATACCGCGGCGTGATTCTTCGTGAAGTGCTGTTCAACTACCGGCGGCGTCCCGGATCATTGAGCACGGTCTCCTGGTACGGTTCCGGGCACGTGCCGCTGACAAACTATCGCCTCGCCAGGCACAGCGAGAGCTACCGCGCGCACCTGTCCGGCGTGCTGCTGTATCAGGATACCGAAACCGCGGGGTATCTGCGGCGCAACGACGAGCTCGAGCGGTATATCGGGACCGAGCTCGAGCCGTTCGTCGCGGCGCAGCACGAGGAGCTGGCCAGGCTCTGCGCGCGTCTGTCGGCGGCGACGACCACGGCGGACGCCGGCGCACCGGCGGCGGAAGACAGCGCAAAGAATGACGCGGCGATCTCGCGAATCACGGAACTGGAGGCGACGCTCCACATGGTCGCCGCCGAGGCCCTGGCGCTGCGATCCTCGATGAGCTGGCGCGTCACCGCGCCGCTGCGCGACGTCTACGGCTGGTGGCTGCGCCGGCGGGGACAGGCATGACCTGCGGCCGCATCTCGGCGATCATCACGTGCCGCGATCTCGGGCGCACGCTCGTCGAGGCGCTCCGGAGCCTCGAGCGCCAGACGCGCCCTGCCGCCGACATCGTCGTCGTGGACGACGCGTCGACCGATGTCTACACGAGACAGGTCATCGCGCAGCTCGAGCGCGCCGGCACGTTCGTCGCGCACGGACCCGGGCGCGGCGCCTCCGCCGCCAGAAATCTCGGGGCGCGGCTCACCAGCGGCGACTATCTCGTCTGGCTCGATGCCGATGACACGCTCGAGCCGGGCTACTTCGAAGCCGCCGCGGCGCGCCTGGACGCCGAGACGGATATGGACTTCGTGACGTGCGCGATGCGCGCGTTCGGCGACGTGCAGTACGTGTGGACGCCGTCGCCGCCGATGTGGGTCGACGCGGTCGCGACAGGCGGCGTGCCGCACGCGTCGACAGTGATGCGGCGCCGCGTGTGGGAGACGCTGGGCGGCTTCGACGAGGATCTGCCGACGTTCGAGCTGCTGGACTTCTGGGCCTCGGCGTTCGAACGTGGCTTCCGCGGGATCGTGCTCGACGAACCGCTGCTCAACTATCGCGTGCGTCCGGGTTCGGGCTACCGGCGATCGATCCGCCAGCCGACCTACCTTGCGCGCCTCGGCCACTTCTACGCCAAGCACCGCGACACCGTCGAGCGGCACGCGCTGGCGCTGATCGAAGCAAAGGAGGCGTTCCTCGTCAGCCAGCGGAATTACCTGAAGAGCCTGGAATCGCGCGCGGCCGTGCTCGAAGCCGAGCAGGCGCAGCTCCGGAAGGAGATCGCCGACGTCGCGCAGCTGCTGCAGGAGCGCAACCTGCCGCGCGTGGAGTGGGGCGACCTCCGGCGGCGGCAGCCCGTCAGCCGGCATTGGGGCTGGGATCGCGGCACGCCCGTCGACCGACACTACATCGAGGGGTTCCTCGACGCGCACCGGTCCGACGTGCGGGGCCGCGTCCTCGAAGTTCGCGATTCGGTGTACACCCGGCGGTTCGGCGGCGCGGCCGTCACCGCGAGCGACGTGCTCGATATCGACGCCGGCAACGGCGCGGCGACGGTCATCGCCGATCTGCGCCGCGCGGACGGTATCGCGTCGAACACCTACGACTGCATCATCCTCACGCAGACGCTGCAGCTCATCGACGACATCGGCGCGGCGATCGCCGAGTGCGCGCGCGTGCTTCGTCCGGGCGGCGTGTTGCTGGCGACGGCGCCCTGCACCATCAGGGTGGATGACGAAGGCGGCCAGGACGGCGACTTCTGGCGGCTGACGGAGGCGTCGGCGCGCCGGCTGTTCGCGCAGGCGTTTCCCGTCGACGCGTTCGAGGTACGGGCGTACGGCAACGTGATGGCCAACGCGGCATTCCTCTATGGCCTGTCGACCGCGGAAATGTCGACGGCCGATCTCGATCACATAGATCCCGATTTCCCGCAAATCATCGCGATTCGCGCCGTGAAGCCGGACGCCGACGCCCGTCGCGCGAGCCATTCAGGCTCGCGGTCCGCGGCCGTGAAAGGGCCGCGCGACGTCAGTTCCAGGGCCGCCATCCTCTGCTACCACCGCGTTGCCGAGCTGTCGCCGGATTCGCATGCGCTGTGCACGCCGCCGACGCGCTTCCGCCAGCACATGGCGCACCTGCGCGATCGCTTCACGCCGATGAGCGTCGAGGATCTCGTGAGCGCGGCCGCGTCCGGCGATATTCCCGATGGAGCGGTCGCCGTCACGCTCGACGATGGTTACCTCGATGCGCTGACAGCGGCATCGCCGATCCTCATGGAGTTCGGGATTCCCGCGACGTTTTTCGTCAACACCGATCGGCTCGACGATCCGCACGAGCGCTGGTGGGACATCCTCGAGGATATTTTTCGTCCGGAGACGCGGCTGCCCGCGGAGTTGGTGCTGAGGGCCGGCGGACAGGAACTGCGGCTGGCGACCGCGACGCCGGCCGAGCGCGCCGCGGCGCTCGGGACGCTGAACCGGTCAGCGTGGACGATGGATGCGCGATCGCGGATGACGATGGCGAACGACGTCGTCGCGTGGAGCGGAGCGCCGCGCCCGCCGCGCGAGACGCATCGCGTGCTCACCGGCGCAGAGATACGGGGGCTCGCGGCTCGACAGGGACACGCCATCGGCGCGCATTCCGTGCATCACCTGGCGCTGACGGCGCAGCCGGTCGAGACCAAGCGGTGCGAGATCGCGGAGTGCAAGGCGACGCTCGAACGCGCACTGCGCCGCACGGTCACGCTCTTCTCGTACCCGTACGGCGATTTCGACGGCGAGACGATCACGGAGGTGCATGATGCCGGTTTTCGCGCCGGCGTCACCGTCGAGGTTGGTCTAATGGCGCCAGGGACCAACCGCTTCCTGCTGCCGCGCATTGAAGTCGCGCCCGCCGACAGCCTGCCGCTCGCCCGGCGCCTGCAGGATCTCTTCGATCTCGCGGCCCGCTGAGCACCTCTCAGGGCCTCGGCGCCGCCCCATGTAGCGCGCGGGCGACCTCGTCGCGGAACGCCTCGACGCTGTACTCGCGAGCGACACGCTTCAGTGCGGCTTCACGCTGGCGCTGCCAACGCCCAGCATCGGAGAACAGCCCGGCGATGGCCCGCGCGATCGCTGGCGGATCGTCGGCGGCGATCAGCTCTTCATCGGATCGCCAGCCCAGCTGTCCGGCGACGAGCATCGAGCACACGACGGGCACGCCGCGTGCGGCCGCTTCGACGATCTTCAGCGGGATACCCGCCGCATACCGTGTCGGCGCGACGAACACCCGCGCGTCGTCGTAGAGCGGCGTCAAATCTTCGACGCCCTGACGCCACGTGACCACCGGGTCCGCACTGGATCGCAGCGATTCGGGGATGCGGGCGCCGGCGACAACGAACGGCGCGTCGCATCCCTCGGCGCGCACCGCCGGCAGGACGTCGCCGCAAAAGAATCGCACGGCGTCCTCGTTCGGCGACTCGGCGGTGAAGGCGCCGACGAACAGGATCGACGTCCGGTCGCGCCACGGGCGGGGCGTCGGCGCGATCCTGACGGCGTGGGCAATCCTGAACGCGTGGGTGACGCCGCTGGATTCGAACAGCGCGCGCTCGGCCTCGCTGACGACGAGCACGGCCGCACAACCCCGCGCGAGCCGGCATTCGTCATCGATCTGCGCGCGCGCCTCGGCCTCCGCGAGCGGTTGCCCGATCAGCTGCCGGCGGCCGATCACGCGCAGGGCAAAGACGGCCTCGGCGTCGTAGACGCACGGAACGCCCAGCGCCGAGAGGTCGGATCCGACCGCCGCTTTCAGGTACTGCATGTTGTGAGGCCGGCTCACGATCACGCACCGATCACCGCGCCGCGCATCGAGGAAGGCATGAAGTCCCGCGGGGCCGCCCGCGACGATCTCGATCGTGGGGAAGGCACGACGCGCGGCGGAAGCGGCGGCGCCCGAGGCCGTTGTGTAGAGCGTGACGTGATGGCCGAGCGCGACGAGCGCGCGCACGAGCGCGGCCGCGCGCGGGAAACCCGCACCCAGCCCCGGCTCCGGAACCGCGTCGTCGATGATCACGACCGACGGCAGCCCGTGCGGATGCGATCGCGCCGCTATCGTGCCGGCGTCGCGCGCCGATTGCGAGGCGAGCCACTGCCCGTGTTTCGAGACGAAGAGCGGGCGTCGTGCCCGCTGCAGCTCGATGCTGGCGTCCGTCGAGACGGCGCTGCCGAATTCGTGGTGGACGGCGACCGCCGACGGCTGATAGACGACAGCACGGCCGCGCGTCCAGAGACGTACGCAGTAGTCCGCGTCCTCGTAGTAGGCGGGCTGATAGCGTTCGTCGAAGCCGCCGAACTGCTCGAAGAGCGCGCGCGGCGTCAGCAGGAGCGCGGCGGAACAGAAGTCCACGTCCCGTTCGAAATTGAATTCCGGCGACGTCGGATCGCCGCCGCGCCCGTACGCCTCGCAGGATCCGTCCGCCCAGATAATCGCGCCGGCCTCCTGCAGGCGGCCGTCGGGAAAGACGAGCTTTCCGCCGACGGCGCCGGCGTCGGGCCGCCGTCGCGCGGTCTCCACGAGCCGCGCGAGGCTGCCCGGCGTGATCTCCGCGTCGTTGTTGAGAAAAAACAGGAACTCGCCGCGTGCGGTCTGCGCGCCGATGTTCGCGGCCAGCGTGAAACCGATGTTGCTCGCGTGGCGGATGACGTTGACGCCGTCCACGCGCGACAGCATCGCGGTCGTTTCGTCCGTGGACGCGTTGTCGACGATGACGACCTCGAATGCCACATCGTGCTGCGGGGCGAGCGCCTTCAGGCACTGCAGGGTCAGGTCGGCGCGATTCCAGATCACCAGGATGACGGACACCACCGGCGCCGCCTGCGTCGGGAACGTGAGCCGCGCGTCTCGGCCGAGAAATCGCGCGAGCGCGCGACGCGCGGCCTGCGTGTGTGCTGTTTCGGCGCTGGTGGTGCGGGAGACGACGCGCGGCGTCGGCCACCACGAACGCCGCAGTAACGCCAGCCCGTCGAGCCACGAGCGCGGAGAGAACAGAAGCCGCGGCTGATCGATCGCCTGACTGACGGCGACCTGCACCGGCGACAGCGTTTTCCCCGACGCGACCGTGAGGAGCCGTCGCTCGAACAGCGTCACGCTCCGTCCGTCGCCCAGCGTCGCGCTCACTTCCAGGCGCACGCGTCCGTCGTCCGGGCGATCGAATTCGATGTAGCCGCTGAAGCCCGAATGAAGCGCCGCCGGTTCGTGTTCGTACGCCTGCTGGACGTCCTCGCGACGCAGGCCGTAGTGCAGGGGGCGGCGAGCGCGGGCCACCTGCGCCCAGACGTTGACGATGGGTGCGCCGCTCGAGAACGCCCAGCCGGACACCATCAGACAATCCTGGGCAACCGCGTTGGCCGGCGGATGTTCGAGCCAGCCGCGCAGCCCGGGCGCAATTCGATGGCCGTCCATCCGACCTTAGCGCGCGAGGTTCACTTCGACGGTGCCGATGTCGCGCGTGGCGTCCAGATTGTCGACGGCCTGAACGACGATGGTGTGATTGCCGGCGGCTGCGGTCGCACCGAGCGGAATCGACATGGCCCAGCCGTGCACGTCGGATCCGTGGAGGTAGCTGGGATACGCCTTCACCACGTCGGGCCGTGGCGCGGTCATCGTCGTGCGGCCCACGAAGTGGCCGTCGACGAAGCATCGAATCTCCTTGATGCTCCCGTCGTCGAGCGCCCAGCCGTACGCCTGCACGACGCGCTCGACGGAGTCGCCGGCCTTCGGGCTGTCCACGAATCCGAACGGCAGCTCGTTTTTCGGATCCGGTCCGGACGAGCCCGCCGGCGGCGGCGCGGCTTGCGTGCAGCCAGCCGCAAACGCCAGAAGCGCAATGACGAACGAGAGTTTGTTCATGGGTGCCTCCGATTCTATACTCCGGCCGCTTGGGACGTGAGGCTCGAGACGTAGCGTTCGGCGATCTGCCGAGGCGTGTCCTCCGCGACCACGCGTCCGTGATCGAGCAGCAGCGCGCGATCGCAGAACGACGTGACGGCGCGCGGATCGTGGCTCACGAGCAGGACCGTGTGGCCTTTGGCGTGCAGCTGCCGGTAGCGTTCCTCGCACCGCTGTCTGAATCCCGCGTCGCCGACCGCGAAGATCTCGTCCAGCACCAGCACCTCGCGCACCGCCTGGAACGCCACGGCGTACGCGAGCCGCGACGACATCCCGCTCGAATAGTGCGCCAGCTTGAGGTTGGCGAATTCCTGCAGCTCGGCGAACGCGAGCATCTCGTCCATGCTCCGCCGGATCTCGGCGAGCGACAGCCCCATCACCGAGCCGATGAGACAAACGTTGTCCACGGCGTCGAGCTCCGGGTTCCAGCCGACACCCAGATCGAGAATCGGCGTCACCGCCGCCCGCCGCTCGACGCGCCCGCGGTCCGGCGGGTAGACGCCGCACAGGATCTTGAGCAGCGTGCTCTTGCCCGATCCGTTCCGCCCCATGATGCCGAGCGTCTCCCCGGCCCGCAGCTCGAAGCTGACCGAGTCGAGGGCCTGCAGCCGGTGAAACTGCTGCGGCCGCAGCACGCCGAACACGTGCTCGCGGATCGTGTCGCGCCGCACCGTCGGGATCCGGAACGCCTTCGACACCGCGTCAACCGTGATGGGCGCCATCAGATGTACTCGGCCGCGCGCGGGCTCAACCAGCGATAGACGGCGATCCCCACCAGCAGGCAGAACGCCGCATCCCCCGCCAGGTAGAGATGACCTCGCAACGTCGGCATCGTGCCCGCCACCAGGGCCGCGCGCGAGAACTCGATGACCGGCGTCGGCGGCCAGATGTAGAGGTAGAAGTGAAAACGCTCGGGCAGAATGTCGAGCGGATAGATGATCGGCGCGATGAAGAATCCGGCCTGCACGACGACGTCCCATACCTGATTCAGATCGCGATAGCGCAGGAAGAGGACGCTCGACGCGAGCGAGAAGCCGATCACGATCGCGATCATCGCCAGGCAGTAGGCCGTGAACGCGATGATCGCAGCCGGCGAAGGGACGTGCCCGAAGGTCGCCAGAAACACCACGATCACGACCCAGAACACCGCGAGCGTAATCAGGGCGTTCGAAATCGCCGTGACGACGAGAATCCACGACGGCACCTGCGCCTTCGTCAGCAGGTAGCCGCGCGCGTGCAGCGAGGTCAGCCCGGTCTTGGTGCCTTCGGCGAAGAAGTCCCACAGAAACAAGCCGATGATCAGATTGAGCTTGTAGGCAGGTTTCGACGCGAAGAGGAACGAGAACACGGCCATCAGCACGATGAACATGCTCATCGGCTTCAGCAGCGCCCAGACGAATCCGCCAATCGTGCCGTGATATCGCGCTTTGAAATCCGTGCGGACGAGCGTCCAGACCAACCCGGCGCGGGCCGACGCCGGACGCCGTTCGACCGGTGACGCCGCCAGGCTAGCGGCCGTCATGCACCCCGCGCCTTGAAACCATCGCATCGATTGCACTCAGCGCCTGCAGCGCGGACGCGTTGTGCGGATCGAGTTCAAGCGCCTTCATCAGATACAGCCGCGCCTCGCCCACCCGTCCGGCTTCGGCCAGCACTCGCCCGAGCTTTAGGTACCCGGTCTGGTCCGTGGGCCGCAGGCGGATCGCGGTCTGAAGCTGCTCCACGGCTTCGTCGGTGCGCCCAGCATTGACGAGCGCTTCGCCGAGCAGCAACCGCGGACGATAGTGATCGGGCGCCAGATCGACCGACTCGCCCCAGAGCGCGACGGGATCCGCCCAGACCACGTTGCGCTTGAACGTCTCCGCGGAGAACGCGGCGATGACCAGCACGAACAACCCGGCCGCGCCTCTCCTGATAGGCGCGCTGACACCTTCGAGGTACGCGCCGAGCCGGCCAATCGCCGCGCCGGCGCCCAGGAACAGGCCGCAACTGGCGAGGTAAACGCGATGCTCGGTCATCGGCTCGCCCTGATCGAGCATGATGAGCGCCGCCGACGGCACGAGCGCCAGCAGAAACCAGACGAGACCGAAGCTCGCCAGCCAGTCGGATCGGCGCACCTGCCACGCGACTGCGAGGACGACGCCGACGACGCCCAGGGCGAGCGCGGTGCGCGGGTCGAGCACGCCGTCGAGCTTCCGCACTTCGTGAAAAATCGTCTGGTGCACCGGGTTGATCATCAACGCGAGGTAGCGGCGAACGACGTCCAGATTGAGGAGCAGATACGACCAGTGCACGTGCACCTGGCCCGGGTACTCCACGCGCGCAAGCACGGCGACGCGAACGAGCCCGCCGACGATAGCCGTCGCTATGAGCGGAAGATGAATCGTCCGCAGGCGTCGCCGCCGGTCCTCGTCCTCGCCGAACGCAAGCCAGTCGTACGCGGCGAACACGAACGGAAACATCGCCGCGGTTTCCTTCGTGGCGAGGGCGCAGATCCACAGACCAACGGTCACCACTCCCCACCGTGAGCCGTCGCCGCGCAGCCAGCGGCGGCCGCACAACAGCGCGGCCAGAAACCACGTCGTGCACAGAACTTCGGATCGGCCGCTGATGTACCCCACGGCTTCCGTCATCATCGGATGCGCGGCGAACAACGCGGCCGCGGACGCGGCGACGAGCCGATTCCCGGTCAGCCGGCGCGCCACTTGCAGCAGCAGGACGACGTTGAGCATGTGCAGCACGACGGACGTCACGTGGAAGCCGAACGGCGCCGCGCCCCAGATCGCGCGGTCCAGGGCATACGAGACGGAAATGACTGGGCGTGTGACGTCATGCAGCAGCAGCGCGCGCAGATTCCGCATATCCTGAATCGAGGGATTCTGGACGACCGTGTGGTAGTCGTCGTACACGAACGGGTTGTGGAGCGCGTTCACGTAGACGAGTCCGGCCAGAAGGGCGGCGGCGGCAGCGATGACGAAACCGTTACTGACGGATTTCAAGACTGTTATTGTACGGATATCGGCCGATCGGGCCCATTTCTGATGCGGCCGCTGCGCATTCTCCACGTCACGCCCTACGCGAGCGCAGCCTGGGCGTACGGGGGGATCCCCAGGCTCGTCCACAGCCTCACGCAGGGGCTCGCACAGCGCGGTCATCAGGTCACTGTGTGCACGACCGATGCCTGCGACGCCTCGACGCGTCTCACGCCGCCGGCGTCGGGGACGGACGGGAGTGTGGACGTCCGTGTGTTCCGCAACCTGTCGAACGCGCTGGCTTACCATTTGCAACTCTTCGTGCCGCTCGGGCTCGAGACGTACTTGAAGCGCCACGCCGGCGCATTCGACGTCGCGCACCTGCACGCCTGCCGGAACCTGCCGGGCGTGCGGGCGGCGTATCATCTCCGCCGGGCGGGAGTGCCGTACGTGCTTGCACCCAACGGGACCGCGCCGCGAATCGAGCGCCGGCAGATGGCCAAGACACTCTTCGATGCAATCGAAGGCGGACGCACGCTGCGCGGCGCCACGCGGGTCCTCGCCGTGTCCGAAGCCGAGCGCCGGCAGTTGTCCGAACTCGGCGTCGATACGCAGGTCCGCGTCATCCCCAATCCGATCGATCTTTCCGAATTCACGACCCCGATCGTCCCGGGCCGATTCCGCAGCCGCTTCGCGTTGCCGGCCGGGCCCCTCGTGCTGTTCCTGGGCCGGCTGACGCCGCGCAAGCGGCTCGACGTCCTCGCGCGCGCGTTCGCGCGCCTGCGCCATGCCGGCGCGTGGCTCGTGATCGCGGGCAACGATATGGGCGCCGGCCGCGCGACGCGGGCCCTCGTGCGAACGCTCGGTCTCGAGCAACGCACGTTCTTCACGGGATTGCTCCACGGATCCCAGCGGCTCGAAGCGCTGGCGGACGCCGACGTGATGGTGTACCCCTCGGAGCACGAGATCTTCGGCCTGGCGCCGCTCGAGTCGCTGCTCGCCGGCACGCCGGTCATCGTCGCCGATGATTCGGGATGCGGCGAGGTCATCACAGCCACCGGCGGCGGCCGCCTCGTGCCGCCCGGCGACGCCGACGCGCTCGCGCGCGCGATTGACGCGATGCTGGACGATCCGGTCGCCTGGCGCGCCGAGGCGGCTGGCGCCGCCGTCCGCGTCAGGGCCGCCTACGGAGACGATGTCGTGTGCGATGCGCTCGAGCGGTTGTACGGTGAGATGATCGCGTGATGGAAGGCGTCAGCTTCGTCGTCCCCGTGCACAACGGCGCCGCGTGGATCCGCGACGTCCTCGAGGCCATTCTGGCGCAGGCGGACGGCCGCCCCATCGAAGTCGTCGTCGTCGACGACGGCAGCTGCGACGAATCGGCGGACATCCTGCGGCGGCTCGCCGAGCGGTGGCCGCTGCGGATTATCGCCGGCGAAGGCCGCGGCGCCGCCGCAGCCATCAACACGGGCGTGCGCGCCGCACGCTTCCCCCTCATCTGCCAGGTCGATCAGGACGTCGTCGTGCAGGCCGGCTGGATGCAGCGGCTCGTCGCTGAATTCGCGGATCCAGCCGTCGCGGCGGCGCAGGGCTACTACGTCAGCGATCCGCGCGCCACGCTCTGCGCGCGCGCGATGAGCCTCGACCTCGAACAGCGCTACGCCGCGATTCCGGGCCGCGAGACCGACCAGGTGTGCACGGGCAACGCCGCCTATCGTGCGGAGGCGCTGCGGCAGGTCGGCTTGTTCGACGAAGCGTTCGGCTACGGATACGACAACGACCTCAGCTACCGCCTGGTGCAGGCCGGCTATCGCCTCACGTTCTGCCGGACGGCGCGCAGCGTGCACCGGTGGCGCGAAGGGCTCGCGGGCTACGTCGTGCAGCAGTACGGATTCGGCTACGGGCGGATCGACCTCGTCGCCAAGCATCCGGGACGTTTTCACGGCGATTCCGTGTCCCGGGCGGGCATGATGTCGCATCCCGTGCTGATGTCGATCGCCGTCGCCGGGCTCGCCCTCGCGGCCGCGATGGCCGCGATCGGCGGACCGTGGCGTGTTGTCGCGGCGGGAGCGGCCGCTGTCATCGCGGCCCTCGCGATCGAGCGTGGCGCGGCGGGCATCGCGGCGTTGCGACGTTTTGGCACGCTGACGCCGCTCGTGTTTCCCGCGCTGCACCTCGCGCGCGATCTGGCGTGGGTGACGGCGATCGCGATGTGGCTGGCGCGACGGCTGTGCGGCCGGCCGTCGAAGCCGTCGCACAGCATGCGTCCGCGGGCGGCGTCGGCGCCGCAAGAACTCCCCGCGCTCGACGCGCCGGCCTACGCGTCCGCGCCGAACCGGCCCGCGATGTAGTCGCGCGTGCCGCGGGCGACGGCCCAGAGCCGCGTGGCCGGCGAGCCGCCCCGCGAGAGGGCCGCATGCGCGAGATTGAGCAGCACAATCGATAGGGCGCGGAACGTCGCGGCGGCGCCGCGCCCGGCCGGCCCCGTCCGCGCCGCCATGAGCAGATGATTGCGGGCGGCAAAGTACAGGCGCCGCGGCGACGCGGCGTCGAGCGACCGCCCGCCCTGGTGATACGCCGTCGCGGCCCCGGCCAGGACGGTCGTGAAGCCCGCGCGCCGTGCGCGCAGACAGAAGTCGAGATCTTCGAAACTGAAAAAGTAGTCCTCGTCCAGCAGCCCGACGGCGTCGAAGACGTCGCGCGTCACCAGCATCAGGCAGCCGCTCACGCCGTCGACGACGCGGACCGCCGGCTGATCCTGTTCGGTCGCGCTGGCGCCGAAGCCCTGGTGCCGCATGCGGCCGGTGGCCGGCGAGTACGACATGCCGAGCGACGCGATCACGTCTGGCTCCGATCGCATCATCACGACCGGGCCCGCGATGCCGGCGCCAGGCGACGCGGCGAGCGCGCGATCGAGGCGCTCGACACAGTCCGGCGGGACAATGATGTCGCTGTTCACGAGCAGCACGCGGGCCGCGCCACGCGCGAGCGCCTCCCGAATGCCTGCGTTGACGCCGCCGGAGAATCCGAGGTTTCGTTCCATCGCGATGTACGTGATTCTCGACCACACGTCCCGTAGCGCCCCGCGTGTGCCCGCGGCCCCGCGTCGATCGTTGTCCACGACGATCACATCGTCGAACGGCCTGCGGGACGCCAGCAATGACTTGACCGCGAGGAACGTGTCGTCCGGCGTTCCGTAGTTCAGGACGACCGCCGCCACGCGCGCCGCCGGACCGCGGGGAGTGACGCGCGCAGCCACGTGCGTTTCGTACATCCGGCGCGCGGCCTGCACATCGTCCTCGATGGTGCGCACCGGCGGGATCCCGGCGCGCAGCGCCGGCAGCAGGTCCGGCTCGCGCATCAGGCGCGTGAGGACACGGACGAGATCGTCTGAATCGCCGGCGGTGAACAACAGCCCGTTGCGTCCGTCCTCGACGACTTCCGGGATGCCGCCGATGCGTGACGCGACGACCGGCACACCGGCGAGGAACGCCTCCTGAATGACCAGCGGGCTGTTCTCGGGCCAGATGGACGGGACGACGAGCACGTCGAGTCTGCTCAGCGCGCGCGCCACGTGTTCGTGGGCCACGGGACCGTGTAGCCGCACGGCTTCGTGGCCGAGGAGGGCGTCGAGACGGGGGCGAAAGCGGTCGTCGCCGTGATAAGCGGAATGGGCGCCGTACAAATCGACGGACACCGACCCGCGCGGCAGCGCCGCAATCGCGCGAAGCAGGACGTCGGGGCCCTTCGACACCATCAGGCTTCCCAGAAAGCCGAGCCTGAGCCGATCCGACGGCGCGGGCGCGGCGAGGTCGCGAAACGCGGCGTGATCAAATCCGTATCCCGCCATCGTGATGCGCTCGGGCGCGATGCCGAATCGCACGAACTGATCCCGCATCCGCCCGGAAGGCGCGAAGAGGTGCGTCACCCGCTCGCACACCTCACGCATGTGCGCGAGGCGCTTGCGCGACTGCGCCTCGGTCGCTCCGTCGCGGAAGCATGCGTTCACCATCCCCTGCCCCGCGATCCGCAGCAGGCGGCCGGCCGCCGGCACGCGCCGCTCGAGCGCGCGCACGGCCGACGCGCCCGCGAATCCGACGGCGCCCGCGCCGGCCGCCGGCCCGAGACACGCGCCGCAGTCGGAGACGGCATCCTTCGCCGGGCCGTCGCACACGCGGCCGTTGACATCGAGCAGTTGCCCTCGATGGCACAGCAGCCAGTAATCGTGAAGCGTGACGAAGCGGGGGATGCCGCGCTCGGCCAGCAGTTGCACGATGGTGGTCGAGAGGCGCGTCAGATGATGGATGTGCGCCACGTTGGGGTGGAAGTCGTCGATCAGCCGCGCGGCAATGGCGCCGATGGCGTCGTTGCGATAGGTCTCTTCGAACGTGCGCGTCTCGCGAAACGTGTTGTTGACCCAGACGATGCGCAGACCGTCCCGGAACTCGCGACGGACGTCGTACTCCGCGCGGCCGGGGTCCTGCTCGCTCGTCAGCACGACGACGTCGTCGCCGTGGCGGTCGTGGAGGGCGCGCGCGTGGGCGTGCGCGTAGATTTCGCTCCCGCCCTGCGCGGACGGCGGGAATCCGTGGACGACGACCAGGATCCGCATTAAACGGTCCCCCGCCGCGGAACGCTCCAGCCCCTGATCGCCGACTGCGCGCCAAGGTACTGGCCGAGCGGCCACGCACAGGCCAGCGCGAGCGCCCGGCGCGTCCGCTCGACACGGAGATGCGCAGCGGCCGACGAGACGATCGCGCGAATCAGCCGCGGCAGCGTCGGAATCGTCCGCAGCCCGAAGAGCGCATACAGGCGCCGGTGAAGGACGTAGGTCCGCGCGAACTCGTACCGCGCCGACCGATCGTGAGAGTGGATGACCGTGGCGCCGGGCACGTAGGCCAGGCGATACCCCTGGAGAAGCACGGCCTTCGCCCACTCGAGGTCCTCGGCGATCGGCGTGCGGGCGAATGGCGTTTGAGACCAGACCGACCGCCTGATGCACGAGCAGACGTTGTCGAACACGCATCGCTCAAATTGGGCCGCCGGACCGAGCGCGTCGAAGGCGGCGCGGCTCCCGACCTCGTGTGTGTGCGGCTTCTCGGACGAGGCGACCCAACGGGCGAGCGACCAGCGCGTAATCGGACTCGCGTCCGGACGCGGCAGTTGTCGCGCGAAGGCGCCGGCGACGCGATCGTCGTCGCACAGCGGCGCGGTCAATGCGGCAAGCCACGTGTCCGACGCCGGCAGGGCATCCTGCACCATCAGGACGATGAGATCGCCGCGTGACTCTTCGATGCCGCGGTTGCGCGTCAGCCCGTGATCGAAGTCGGCGGCGGCGATGGTGATCAGGCGGTCGACGCGGCCGCGCAGCAGCTCGACGGTCCCGTCCGTTGACGCGGAATCGACAGCGACGACTTCGACCGGAAAGGTCACCTGCTGGCGCGCGACCGCGTCGAGCAGCGCGGGCAGGGTCGCCGCGCCGTTGCGCGTCGGCAGGACGATCGAAACGGCCGGGCCGCTCACGCGACCGGCCTATCGGCCGCGCGGCGGAGGACATCGGTATAGACAGTCGTCCACTCGCTGGCGTCCTGCGCGATGGATTTCACTGGGGGAGCGGCGGCGCCGAACGCCGCCGCCAGCGCCGGATCGGCGATAAGGCGGCGCAGCGCCGCCTCGAGGCCGGCCACCGACGTCGGCTCGTAGAGGAGCCCGGTGCGGCCCTCGTCGATCAGGTCGGCAATGCCGCCCATCCGCGCGCCGACGACCGGCACGCCCGCCATCTGCGCCTCATGGATCACCAGCGGCGAATTTTCCAGCCACAGCGAGGGGACGACGAGCACGTCGATCTGCGCGTAGACGCCGGCGACGTGCGTCCGATCGAACGCGCCCATGAACGTGACCGGCAGGCCCGCCGCCCGGGCGCGAAGGTCGGCCGTGTAGGCGGGAGACACGTCTGGGTTGCCGAAGATCCTGACCTCGTACCCAGCGGCCGGGAGACCGCGGATCGCGTCGAGGAGCACGTGCACGCCTTTGTGCCAGACGAGCGTGCCGACGTAGCCGATGCGCAGCTTCCCGCGTGCCGCGTCACGGCTGACCCGGCGTAGCGGAACGAAGCCGTAGTCGGAGACGCGGATCTTCGCCGCCGCGAGGCCCAGCTGCTGAAATTCCGTCGCCAGCGAGGGCGACGGCGCGACGAACAGATCGACATCGTCGAACAGGCGGCGGGCCGCCGCGAGACGCGCGTCGAAATCCCGGTGTGTCAACGCCACGGGCGCCGCATGACGAGCGGCGCGCGCCACACGGCCCGCCAGGCCTGGCAGGCGCCGCGCCACGGCAACGGCCGCGCGACCCAGGGCGCCCGGCGCGCGAGTCATGGCCGCCAGCCGGCCAAACGACATCTGAGCGTGGAACGGCGACTGCTGGAAGCACCGCGCGCAGCGCACGGTGTCGATCTCGTGACACACGTGCTGCTCGGCGCGATGAAGGCGCTGGCCGCCCGACGGACAGACGAGCGCGTAGTCGTGGAGCGTGGCGACCACCGGCACGCCGCGCGCGCGCGCCACCGATGGGAGGTCGAACGAGAGGTTCAGCAGATTGTGAATATGGACGATGTCGGGCTGCACGGCTCGAAACACGTCGGCGACCCGGCGACCGACGAGCGGGGGGCGGTACGTCTCTTCGAACGACGCGCACACCCAGTTGTTGACGATTTCGACGACGGGAATCCCCTGTTGCACCCGCCACGCCACGTGCCCGTGACGCCGCGACGGATCGTACTCGGCGCAGAGGACGGTCACGTCGTGATCGGCCGCCAGCGCGCGGCAGAGGTCGAGCGCGTAGATTTCAGATCCGGCCTGATGGCGCGGGAGGAAGTCGTGGATGACGTGGAGGATCCGCACGGCCGGGTCAGTCGGCGAGCGGCAACGTGACCTGCAGGCTCGCTCCGCCGAGCGACGCGGCCGCCGCCGCGACGCGGCCGTTGTGAAAGACGATGATCTTCTGCACGAGCGCCAGGCCGAGCCCGGTCCCGTTGCGCTTCGACGTGAAGAAGGGCCGGAACACGCGGTCGCGATCGGGCGGCGCGATGCCGGGCCCGTTGTCGTCGACCGTGATGCGCGACGCGCGCAGCGCGGCGTCGATCTCGGAATGAATGACGATCCGCGGCGCCACGCCCTGGCCGGCGCAGGCTTCGAGCGCGTTCCGCAGCAGGTTGCTGAACGCCTGACGCAGCAGCACCTCGTCGCCGTCGACGACGGCGAAGTCACCGCGCACGTCGATGTCGCCCCCGAGCCCGCGCGCGTCCGCGCGAATCTCGTCGGCGGCGCGCTCGCAGATCGATCGCAACTCGACCCGCGACAGCGTCAGCTGCGCCGGTTTCGCGAAGTTGAGAAAATTGGTGACCACCTGGCCGAGCGACTCAGCCTCGGCGCGGATGCCTTCCACGTACGGCCGGTACGACTCCGGGAGCGCCTGCAGGTCGAACAGCTTGCTGTACCCGTGGATCGTCGCGAGCCCGTTGCGGAACTCGTGAGCGATGCCGGCCGTCAGCTCGCCCACCGCAGCGAGACTGTGCTTGAGGCGGACCTGCTCCTCGAGATCCTTGATGGCCGTGAGATCGGTGAACAGACAAATCGCGCCGTGCAGCTGTCCGCCGCCGTCGAAGAGCGGCGAAACAGTGACGCCGAGATGCGACACGCCGCCGCGCCGTTCGGTCAGCGTGATGGATCGACGGACGATTGGCGTGCGCGCCCGCAGGCACTCATCGATTACGTCCCAGAGGGTGACCACGCCAAGAACGCGGCGGCATTCGTCGAGCGCTTCGGTCTCCGGCAGATCGAGCATGCGCCGGCCGGCGGGGTTGAGCACGCGGAGCTCGCCGTTCAGGCCTGCGACGATCACTCCGGCCGTCAGGCTCGCGATGATCTCGCCGCTCAGCCGCTCCGAGGCGTCGGCCCGGGCCGCCATCGCCCGCTCCTGCGCCTTGAGCTTCGTCACCGCCTCCTGCAGCGCCGCCGACAGAAGCGCGGTCTCCATTCCTTGGCCGCGCAGCGTCCGGCGCGTGTCGCGCGCGGCCGCGCCGATACGGAGGAGCGCGAAGGTCAGCACCGCGACCAACGCCGCGACCAGAGCCGTCAGGCCGATCAGCGCGTAGGCGTTCGGCGTCAGGTTCATCGCAGGAAGTCCATGTACCAGTCGAGCACCGCGGGGCCGACCGTGGCCGCGGCCGCCGCGCCCAGCGCGAGGAACGTCCCGAACGGGAGCGCGTACTTCATGCCGCCGCGGCGGCTGGCGATCACGACGACGCCGATGAGCGACCCGCTGAGCGACGCCATCATCAGCGCGACCAGCGTGAGCTTCCACCCGACGAAGGCGCCAATCATCGCGAGCATCTTGACGTCGCCCATCCCGAGGCCTTCCTCGCGCCGCACGCGGTAGTACACCTCGGCGATGACCCACAACACCCCACCGCCCGCCGCGATGCCGATGATCGACGCCATCCATCCCGGCTCGGTGAGGAAACTGAACGCGAATCCGACGACGATCCCCGGCAGCGTGATCGCATTGGGCAGCAGATGGTGCTCGAGGTCGATCGCGAACAGGACGATCAGCCCGCAGCCGAAGATGACGCGCGACGTGAAGAGCGGTGTGGGACCGTACATCCACAACGCGAGCGCGAACATGGCCGCCGTCAGCGCTTCGACGATCGGGTACTGCACGCCGATGGTGACGTGGCACGAGCGGCAGCGGCCGCGCAGCGCGAGGTAGCTGAGCACGGGAATGTTCTCGTACCAGGCGAGCTCACGACGGCAGTACGGGCAGGCCGACGCCGGCCAGACGACCGACTTGCCGAGCGGCAGGCGGTAGATGCAGACGTTCAGGAAGCTGCCGATGACCCCGCCGAAGGCGGCGGCCATGACGAGCAGCACGCGGGTCGGCACCTCGTCGATCATGATGGCGGCCGGCTGTCCACGGCGCGGGGCTCCTCGGGCAGCGGCCACAACCGGGACGACTGCGCGAGGGTCACCCGGCCGTCGCGCATCATGTACGGCGTGCCGGTCGGATCGACGGGCGTGCCGGGATACACCCGCGCGCGCACGATCGCGGACCAGTCCGCTGCGGGCGCGCCCGCGCGGCGCGCGTAGTCATCGAGCGTGCGCTGCAGCGCGTCCAGTTGATCGAGCGCCTGCAACTGCAGCAGGCGCCGTTCGGCGTCCTGGCGCAGCCAGTCGATCTCCGACGACTGCCGAATCGCCTCCCATATGACCCGAGACGACTGTCGGTCCCCGCCCTGCGCAAGCGTCGTCGCCGCCAGGGACCGCAGCCACCACGGAGCCCCGGGCACCTGGCTCGCCTTCCCGAACCAGTCGGCGGCGGCGCGGTAATCGTGGTCGTACCAGTAGTGCACGAAGCCGATGTCTTCCATGTACTCCCACTTATCGGGCCGTTCGCGCAGTCCCTTTTCCAGCAGCGTCACGGCCAGATCGGGCCGTCCCGGGCCGGAGGGATACGGCTCCGCCAGGAACACGGCGCCGAAGCGGTAGGCGATGTTGAAGCGCGGATCGAGCGACGTGGTCAGATCGAGCAGCGGATAGAGCAGCGCGTAGGCGTCGCTGGTCGCGGCGGCAAGCATCGGCGGCGGATCGGGGACCCCGGCCAGCGCGGCGAGTTGGCGCTTCGCGTCCCCGTAATACTGGATCGCGCGAATCCAGTACACGTCGGCCGCCAGCGCGTTGTAGGCGACCGTGAGGCGGCGCAGCATCGGCCCCGACTGAATGTAGAGCGATTCTTCGTCGAGGGCGCGGGGCGGGTACATCCGATCGCGCAGGGCCTGCAGTTCAACCGACGCGCCCACAAGCGTGGCGGCCAGGATGGCGACGCCGGCGATGGCGGTGACGCGCCGGTCGCGCATCACTTGAAATCCCTGCGCGAAAACACGAGAACCGAGATTGCGAGGAACGCCGCCACGTACAGCACGGCGTACAGGCCCGCGAGGCCCATGTAGCCGAACGCGACGGGCAGGCCGTGGACGACGTCCGCGCGCACGTCGAACTGGGCCAGGTTCGGCAGCGCCCACGAGAGCCCCCGCGCAAGACGGGCGGCCGCCGGCGAGTCGAGCATGTCCGCGAAGTTGCGCAGGTCGTTCGTGAAGTGCCCGACGATGTACAGGCCGAAGGTCAGCGCGGCCGAGAGCATCGGCGTCGAGAACGTCGAGAAGAACAGCGCGATCGCGGTCACGATACTCAACTCGGCCACCAGCAACGCGGTCGCCTTGAGCAGCGCCGGATCGAGCGCCGGCGCGTCCCAGATGCGCGCGGCCGCCGGCGACACGCCCCAGGACATGTAGGCCAGCACCGCGTACAGCGCGACCGCCATCACGCTGATGTTGACGACGAGCGTGAGCACGAGGCCGCAGTACTTGCCGAGCAGCAGCTGGTAGCGGTGAATCGGCTTCGCGAGCAGCGAGTACACGCTGCGCCGCTCGACTTCCTTCGAGACCAGCCCGATGCCGATGAAGACGGCGATGAACACGCCGAAGATCGACGTGGCGGCGAGTCCGAGGTCCTTGATGATCTTGACGTCCTGCCCCGCCGTCAGCTGGCCGATAAGGTACGACGCGCCGATCATCAGGATGGCGAAGAAGACGAGGTTGTAGAGCACCTTGTCGCGCACGGACTCGCGAAAGACGTTGACCGCGATCCACGCCGTCGCTTTCACGGATGCCTCCCGGGGTCGGGTTCGAGTCCGCGCGGTGCGTTCGTCACGCCGGGGGCCGTCACGTGCTCGACGAAGAATTCTTCCAGCGTCTGCCGGATCGGGTTCAGCGAGACCAGGTGCGCGCCGGCCGACGTCAGCTCGCCCACCAGCCGCGCCGGCACGGAATCGGGCGGCAGCTCCAGCAGATAGCTGCCCTCGTTCATCCGTACGGCACGGCGCACGCGCGGCCCGAGCGCGGCGATGGTCTCGTCACGGACGCCGGAAACAACGAGCTCCCAGCCGCGCGCCTGGAACGGCAGCATGTCCGTCAGCCGGCCACTCGCGGCGAGACGGCCGCGGGCGAGGATCGCCACACGGTCGCACAGCGCCTCGGCGTCGCTCAGCACGTGCGAGCTGAAAAATACGGTGCAGCCGCGATCGCGCAGCCGGAGAATCAGCGCGCGGACGTCGCGGCGGCCGAGCGGGTCGAGTCCCGACATCGGCTCGTCGAAGATCACCAGCTCGGGATCGTTGAGGATGGCCTGGGCGATGCCGACGCGCTGCAGCATCCCCTTCGAGAACTTGCGCAGCTGCAGCCGACGCTCGGCCCCGATGCCCACCTCGTCGAGCAGACGCGTCGCGCGCGCGCGGCGCTCGGCGCCAGCGTAGCCGAACAGGCCGGCGAAGTACGTCAGGAGCTCTTCCGCCGTGAGGTAGTCGTAGAAGTACGGATGTTCCGGCAGGTAGCCGATGCGCCGCTTGACCGACAAATCGCCGAGCGGCCGTCCCAGGATTTCCGCGCGGCCCGCCGTCGGAAACACGAGCTGCATGAGCAGCTTCAGCGTCGTCGTCTTCCCGGCGCCGTTGGGACCGAGAAAGCCGAAGACTTCGCCGGGCGCGATCTCGAGCGTCAGGCCATCCAGAGCGCGATACGGGCGCTTTCGCCAGAAACCAATCGCGTAGTCCTTGGTGAGCTCAAACGTCGCGAGCGCTGGCACGCTGGGTAGTTACTTCGCCGCGGCGTGTTGCAGTTCGTAGGCGATCGCCTGATCGAAATACTGCGGCGGCAGCGCGCCTTCGATCTTGACACCGTTGATGAAGAAGGTCGGTGTCGACTTGATGCCCAGCTGGCGGCCGAGCGCGATGTCGCTCTTGACCAGCGCGATGGTCGCCGAGTACCTGGCGTCGAAGTCCGCGATCTGACCCAGATCGTGCGCGGCCTGACGGACGCCGGGCGGCGTCATCGTCGGCTGGTGCGTGTACAACCACTCCTCCATCGCGTCGGTCTTGTTATGCGCCTGGGCCAGCCGCACGGCGACCGCGGCATCGCACGCCGCCGGATGCAGCGTCTGCGTCATGTTGTCGTTGCAGTCCTTGTTCAGCGGGTAGTCCTTCAGCACGAGCCGGACGGCGCCGGGATGCTCGGCCTCGTACTTCGCGAAGATGGGCTTGTACTGCAGGTACGACTGCCCGCACGCCGGGCACTGGAAGTCGTTGAACTTGACGACGAGCACCTTGGCGCCCTCGGTGGGCACGACGAGCGGCACGCGGAGCTGCGATGTGTACCACCGCTCGAATTCCGAGACCTGCGTCTGCGTGGGCGCGGGCGCGGCGGCCGGCGTGGCTCCGGTGGTTTCACCGGAGGCCGCCGCGCTTTCGCGCGGGAAGAACGCGAGCGTCGAGGCCGCGCCGACGAAGAGCAGCACGGTCACAAGGAGCGCCAGCGGGCTGGTCACGAGGACGCAAAGATCGCGGGCGGCACGGCGTGGCAGTGTAGTCATGGGGACTGAGGTGGCCGCGCCCGACACGAGAAAGAGCCCGATCACGGCGGCATACGTGGTCAGGCACATCAGACAGACTGTCTTCAGCAGCACGAACGACGCGTAGCCGAGGTAGAGGACCACCGCGAGCGCCAGCGTCGACCCGACGAACAGATACCCGGGCACGTTCTCGCGCACTGCCGGACGAGCGGCCAGGCCGCTGAGCGAGAGCACGCCCGCCACGACGAACCAGAGGGCGCCGAAGATCGCCACCGGAATGCCCCGCACGGTGCTGAACCGGCTCATGTAGACCTGCGTACAACTGATCGTCGCGTTGACGTCGCAGAAGCTCAGGTACGTGGGGTCGTACAGCAGCCGGTAGTGCACGTAGGCGGCCGCCACCGAAGCGCCCGCACCGACAAGGGCACACGCCAACGCGAACAATGCCGCGCGCTTACTCATGAGAATCGTACTGGTTGTAGCCGAGGCGGCGTCCGGCGTCAAGGCTCGAACAAAACAAAAGGGCGGAGGCCGTTGCCGGCCCCCGCCCCTTGCCCCTGAACCGACCGCTCGTTACTGAACCGGCGTATCGCCGGCCGCCGGCGCGCCGCCGTAGGTGGCCGCCGCCTTGAAGAAGATCGTCCCGCGTGTGTCGCTCGCGAACGCCCGCGTGCCCGTGCCGTTGAACGTGACCGGGTCCG
>JACPZW010000066.1 GCA_016195265.1 Acidobacteriota bacterium
CCCACGCGCCCAGAAAGCCGGACGGCGATTGTCGACGTTCGCTTGGGGAATGGCTCGACATCCCCAGCGTAAGTACCGATTTCCGGAGAAATGTACAAGAGGAATCTCACGTCAGCGAATTTCCGAAAGGCATTGCTCCTAACCCCTAAGAACCAGAGCGTGGTGGTAGAACTGAACATCCACTGCGCTTGGAAGTCCTCGGCGTTCGCGCAGCTCAAGTCAGTTGAAGGCGAGATCCAGAAGGAAATTGGGCACCCTCTGGACTGGCGGCCTATGCCTGACAAGGTCAGCGCGCGCATACTACTCGAAGAGAAGATCGATCCTGGAGTCGAAGAGAACAGGAAGAAGATCTGCGACTGGTTCGCGGAATGGACGCCGAAGATGTTCATTGCCTTTAAGGACCGGGTGAAGGCGCTCTCCGAGCCGGAGCAAGAGTGACCTCCGGCACAGAACCATCGGACTCGGCGGGTCGAGCACCATGTCCACGGCTGGCCAACAACGCGATGGAGCCGACGGCTCGGACCTACCGCTCGCACGCCGCGGCTCATCGCGCACGCTAGACCGCCTGGCGAACACTTGGGCAAGACGCGGAATCGACGAACGATCAAAGAAGGGCGCGGTACAATGCGCTGGTGCCGACGCGAATTCTGAGGCGGATCCGCGACCGAGTCCGCAGGCGTGAGTACATCATGACGCTTCACGCGGAGGAGGAAATGGACGAGGATGGGCTCTCCATTTTCGACGTTGAAAACGCTCTTCTCACCGGAAGCGTTGTCCAGCGTCAGACAGACCGGAAGTCGAGAGAACGAAAATACGTGATCGAGGGACGAGCCGCTGACGACGCTGGCGCGGTGACGGTTGTGGTGAAGTTCGGGCCGATTGGAACGCTTGTGATCTTGACCGTATATGGCGAATAACTCCAGAACTAGAGCCCCACGGTGTGGCATCTGCGGCAAAACAGGACTGCTCACACGTCGCGTCACCCGGAGCTACGGGCGGGGGAACAGACTCCTGGTGATTGAGAACGTGCCGATCTTGGCATGCCCCCACTGCGGTGAAAGCTACGTGACCGCCGACACACTTCATGAAATCGAGCAAATCAAGTTCCATCGCCGCCGCATGACCACGCCTCGGCGAGTAGCCGTCGCGAGTTTTCGGCCGGCAAGTCACAGGCGAGCGGGGTGACAGCGCATGCACCAGATGGCGCTGACGTGATCGCTGAGCGCCGCTGGTGATGCGTCAAGCGATGGGCGGCGCCGAAGCGCAGATCAAAGGCGATCCGCGATCATCTGGTGACGTTCCGGGGCGGGCCCAGCCCGAAGACGCCGGCGACAGCCGCGAAGGCCGCGAATAACAATTAGGCGGGTGGGGCTGGTAGGTCGGGTGGGCCAGGTAAGAACGCCTCACGGATCTTGACGGCCCGAGGTGCGTAGAAGTAGCGTGCGCGTCACCTGAAGAAAGGTGGCGGCCGTGAGAAGACTGCTCCTCGTTCTTGTCGCCCTTTTGCTGATCGGCGCCGGTCTCATCGCGCAGGGGCCCTCCGCCCGGCCGGGACCGGATCTCTACAGCCGTCTCCGCTGGCGCTACATCGGACCTGAAGGCAACCGCACCGATGCCGTCGCCGGCGTGCCCGGCGACCCCCTCATCTACTATGTCGGCGCCGCGTCTGGCGGGATCTGGAAGACGACCGACGGCGGAATTCATTGGGAGCCGATCTTCGACGACCAGCCGGTCTCGTCGATTGGATCGCTCGCAGTCGCGCCGTCGGATGCCAACCTGATCTGGGCCGGCACCGGCGAGCCATTCATCCGCAGCCACATCTCGGTGGGTGAGGGCATCTTCAAGTCGACCGATGCCGGCAAGACGTGGACGCGCATGGGTCTCGAGAAGACCGGCCGCATCGCGCGCGTCCTCGTGCATCCCACCGATCCGAACGTCGTTCTCGCGTGCGCCCTCGGCCACGCCTACGGGCCGCAACCCGAGCGCGGTGTCTTCCGCACGATGGACGGCGGAAAGACCTGGGAGCGCGTGCTGTTCGTCGACGAGAACACGGGCTGCTCGGACCTCGCGATGGATCCGAGGAACCCGCGCATCCTGTTCGCCGGGATGTGGCAGCTCGAAATCCACACGTGGGGCCGCGAGAGCGGCGGACCCGGCAGCGGCCTGTTCACGTCGCGGGACGGCGGCGCGACCTGGACGCGCCTCACCGGCCGGGGGCTGCCGGCGAAACCCGTCGGCAAGGTCGCGGTCGCGATCGCGCGCACGAACCCGAACCGCATTTACACGATGATTGAAACGGGTGACGGCGTGCCGCTGAACGAGAAGGAGACCGACAAAGGCCAGATCTGGCGGACTGAGGACGGCGGCGGCACGTGGCGGATGATCAGCACCGACCGCAACGCGATGGGCCGCGCGCACTATTACTCGCGCATGGCGGTGGCGACCGACAACGAAAACGAGACGTACTACCTCACGGCGTCCTACAGCAAGTCGATCGACGCGGGTCAAACGCTGACGCAACCGGCCGGCCTCGAGAGCCCCGGCGGCGACAACCACGACATGTGGATCGATCCGACGAACGCCGATCGCATGGCGGTCGCGAACGACTCGGGCGTGTCGCTCTCCGTCAACCGCGGTCGGACGTGGAATCACGTGCGGCTGCCGATCGCGCAGCTGTATCACGTCACGGTCGACAACCAGATTCCGTACTACGTGTACGGCAACAAACAGGACGGGCCGTCGTACCGCGGACCGAGCAACAGCCGGCTCGACGAAGGCGGCGGACGCGGCGGACGGGGCAGCGTCATTCCGCGAGCGATGTGGCACACGGTCGGCGGCGGCGAGAGCGGATTCGCGACGCCGGATCCTGTGGACGCGAACGTCGTGTGGTCGAGCGCCTCGGGCGCGGGGAGCGTCGGCGGCATCGTCACGCGCTACGAGGAGAATCGCCGGCTGCTGCGTGACGTCGAAGTCTGGCCCGACGACTCGAACGGGATCGCGGCCGACTTGAAGTACCGCTTCGTGTGGAACGCACCGCTGGCGATCTCGCCGCACGACCGCAACAAGATCTACGTCGGCAGCCAGCATGTTCATCAAACGACGGACGGCGGCCAGAGCTGGCAGGAGATCAGCCCGGACCTCACGCTCAACGACAAGAGCCGGCAGCAGAGCTCGGGCGGCCTCACGCCCGACAACATCGGCGTCGAGTACGCCGGCGTCGTCATGTCGATCGCGGAGTCGCCGAAGCAGGCCGGCGTGATTTGGGCGGGGACCAACGACGGTCTCGTGCAGGTGACGCGCGACGGCGGCAAGACGTGGACGAACGTCACGAAGAACATTCCGAACCTGCCGCCGTGGGGCACGGTGGGCAACGTCGAGCCATCACGTCACGACGCGGGCACGGCGTACATCACGGTCGACTTCCATCAGGTGAACAATCGGGATCCCTTCGTCTACAAGACGACCGACTTCGGCGGCTCGTGGAAGGCGATCACCAACGGCATCCCGCGCAGCATGCTGAGCTACGCGCATTGCGTCCGGGAGGACCCGGTGAAACGCGGCCTGCTGTATCTCGGCACCGAAAACGGCGCCTACGTGTCGTTCGACGACGGCGAGGCGTGGCAACCGCTGCAGATGAACCTGCCGCACGCGCCGGTGTACTGGCTCGTCGTGCAGGAACAGTTCAACGATCTGGTCATCGCGACGTACGGACGCGGATTCTGGATTCTCGACGACGTGACGCCGCTGCGCGATCTGACACCGCAGGTCCTCAACGCAGACGCGCAGCTGTTTGCGCCGAGGCCGGCGTATCGGTTCCGCGCGATTACGGGAGAGGCCGGCGGCGGCGAGGATCCGACGGTCGGGAGCAACGCGCCGTACGGCGCGGCGATCAATTACTACTTGAAAGCGGCAGCGACCGCGAGCGTCGCCATTACCATCTCCGACGCAAAGGGGCAGATCGTTCGGAGAATCGACGGCCCGCGCACGGCGGGCCTCAATCGCGTCTACTGGGATCTGCGCGACACGGCGGCCAAGCGCGTCGTCTACCGGACGGCGCCGATGTACGCCGAAGAGCTCCCGCTCGGCGCGGACGGCACGCGCGAAGGCGCCGGCGAGTTCACGATTCTGCAGCCGCCCGGCACGTACACCGTCAAGTTGTCGGCCGGCGGGCGCGACTACACGCAGCCGCTCGTCGTGCGCCGGGATCCGCATTCGGCCGGGACCGAGGCCGACATCGAGGCGCAGCAACGGATGCTGATCGACCTGCGGCGCGATCTCGACACCGCGGTCGACGCCGTGAACAACACCGAAGTCGTGCGCGGACAGATTCACAATCTGCGCAACATGATTCAGGAAACGGAGCTCAAGCGTGCCGCGGACGAGCTCGATCAGAAGCTGGCCGCCGCGGAGGGCGCCCTGGTCGAGCTGCGATCGACCGGTCGCGGGCAGGACGGCGTACGGTGGGGAGCGAAGCTCGTCCAGAAGCTCGGCTACCTCGCCGGCGGACTGGCGAGCGGCGACTTCAAGCCGACCAACCAGCAGCTCGCCGTCCAGAAGGAACTGGAGGATCGGCTGAAAGCCTCGCAGGGACCGATCAGCGACGTGTTGAACCGCGACCTCGCGGCCTTCAACGACATGCTACGCCGGGCGAACTTGCCGACTGTCGTGACGCAAGCACCGCGGCGGCCGACGGGACAGTAGAGGGCTATAATTCCTCAGTGCTTCGTCCTTTCCGCGGGACCACGCCCCGCGTTCATCCCACCGCCTTCATCGACGACAGCGCGCAGGTGATCGGCGACGTCGACATCGGCGAGGAGAGCAGCGTGTGGATGTGCACCGTCATTCGAGGGGACGTGCACTGGGTGAAGATTGGCCGCCGGTCGAACATCCAGGACGGCGCGATCGTGCACGTCTTCCAGGGGACAGGGGCCCCTGGAGAAGGAAGGGCTGGGTCGCATCCGACCTCGATCGGCGACAACGTGACGATCGGTCATGCCGCCGTGATCCACGGCTGCACGATCGAGAACCAGTGCCTGATCGGGATGGGCGCAATTCTGCTGAACGGCGCGCACATCGGCACGGGATCGATCGTTGCCGCCGGCACGCTCGTGACCGAGGAGATGAAAGTCCCCCCGAAGTCGCTCGTGATGGGCAGTCCGGGGAAGGTGAGGCGGCTACTGACGCACGCCGAAGCCGCTGAGATTCAGATGTTCGCGGATCGCTACGTCGGATACCGGTTGGATTACATGAAGAGTGGAATTTGAGGATCTGAGGATTTGAGGATTTGAGGATGTAGGGCGGGTCCTTTTGGACCCGCCTGATCGAGCAGGAACTTGAGGATGTAGCGCAGGCCTTCAGGCCTGCCACGATCGAATGGCCGACAAACAATCAACCAAGCCGCCGAGCGGCACGCGCGATTTTCTTCCCGGCGATGTTCGTCGCCGCGAGTACGTGATTGACGTCGTCCGTCGTGTGTACGAGCGCTACGGCTTCGAGCCTCTCGAAACACCTGCGTTTGAGAACATCGACACGCTGCTTGGGAAATACGGCGAAGAGGGCAACAAGCTCATCTTCAAGATCCTCAAGCGCGGCGAGCACGAAGGCACGGGCGAAGCCGATCTCGCGCTACGCTACGACCTGACGGTGCCGCTGGCGCGCGTCGTCGCGCAGTATCAGAACGAGCTGCCGAAGTTCTTCAAGCGGTATCAGATTCAGCCGGTCTGGCGCGCCGATCGTCCGGCGCGCGGCCGGTTTCGAGAGTTCTATCAGTGCGACATCGATTCGATGGGTTCGACATCGCCGATCGTCGACGTGGAGATCTTGAGCGCCGTCAGCGAAGTCCTCGTGACCCTAGGATTCGATGATTTCACGATTCGACTAAATCATCGTCAGCTATTGGCAGCGTTACTCGAATCCGTGGGCGTGTCGGCTGCGGGTCAAAGCGACACGCTGGTCGCTCTCGACAAGCTCGACAAGACCGGGCCGGACGCCGTGATCAAGGACCTTGAGAGCCGCGGATTTGATCACGAGAAGGCCAGTCGCTGCGTAAACATGTTCGCGTCCGACGCAATCCGCACGACGACTAGGCTTCCTTCGCCGAGCGTCTTCGCAGCAGCGAACATGTCACAACTGAGCCGGCTGCATCAGGATGTCCCTGAGGCGTCATCGATACTCGACGAGGTTCAAGCGATTCTAGATATGTCTGCGGACACTCAGGCGGCAGGTCACGTTCTCTTGAGTCGCAGCCTGGCGCGCGGTTTGTCGTACTACACTGGCGCCATCATGGAAGTTGGCGTTGAAGGGATTGGAAGCCTGGGTGGCGGCGGACGGTACGACAACCTGATCGGAATGTTTCTGGGACGTGATGTCCCGGCCTGCGGCTTCTCGCTGGGTCTGGAGCGCATCATCGTGGTCATGACAGAGCGGAACATGTTCAAGGACGCCCTGAGCCTCGGCTCTGCTGATGTGTTGGTTACAATGTGGCCTGACGCAGACGATGCGATACGTCGCGATGCGCTTGCACTGGCTTCCGAGCTCCGAGCAGTTGACCTCCGAGTTGACGTGTATCCGGAACCTGACAAGCTCGGTAAGCAACTGAGATACGCTTCGGATCGGGACGTGCAGTTCGCTGTCATCGTTGGCGGCGACGAGCGCGCGAAGAAGGCGGTAACGATCAAAGATCTTGTGGCGAGTTCGCAGGAAACCGTTGCGCGCGAGAGCGCGCCGCAGTTCATCCGTGAACGCGTCGATGCTGGGCAACGAACCAAGAACCCTGAACCCTGAACCCGGTACCCTGAACCCAGAATGGCCGAGCCTCTAGGCAGCCTCGTCAGAACTCATACGTGCGGTGCTCTTCGTCCCTCCGACGTCGGCAAGGACGCCGTGCTGCTCGGCTGGGTGCATCGCATCCGCGACCTCGGCGGCGTCACGTTCATCGACATGCGCGATCGCCACGGCATCTCGCAGGTCGTCGTGCGCGAGAACGACGCGTTGATGGCGGTCGCCAAGCGCCTGCGGTCGGAGTTCGTCGTCGGCGTCTGTGGACACGTCCAGCGCCGGTCGCCCGACACCATCAACCCGAAGCTCGCGACGGGCGAGGTCGAAGTGCTCGCGGTCGAGATCCGGCTGCTCAACGAAGCGAAGACACCGCCGTTTCAGATCGCCGAAGACGGTCCCGTGTCGGAAGACATCCGGCTGCGCTACCGGTACCTCGATCTGCGCCGGCCGCGCCTGCAGAATAACATCGGCCTGCGGCATCGCGTGTCGATCGCGATTCGGAAGTACTTCGACGAGCAGGGCTTCTGGGAAATCGAAACGCCGATCCTTGCGAAGTCGACGCCGGAAGGCGCGCGCGATTTCCTCGTGCCGAGCCGCGTGCACCCTGGCGAGTTCTATGCGCTGCCGCAATCGCCGCAGATCTTCAAACAGATCCTGATGATCGCCGGCACCGACCGCTACTTTCAGATCGTGCGCTGCTTCCGCGACGAGGACCAGCGCGCCGACCGGCAGCTCGAGTTCACGCAGGTTGACGTCGAGATGTCGTTCGCGCAGCCCGACGGCATTTTCGACCTGATCGAGCCGCTGATGCCCCGGATCTTCAAGGAGATCGGCCGTGAGGTCACGCTCCCGATCCGGCGGATGTCGTACGCCGACGCGGTCGCGAAGTACGGGTCCGACAAGCCGGACCTGCGTTGCGGGATGGAGCTCGCGGATCTGTCGGACGTTTTCAAGGAGTCGGAGTTCCGCGTCTTCAGGCAAATCGTCGCCGACGGCGGCGTCGTGCGGGGCTTCGCGGTGCCGGGCGGCAACAAGTACTCGCGCAGTCAGCTCGACGTGCTGGTCGACCAGGCGAAGCAGATGGGCTTCACGGGACTCATCTGGGTGCGGCCCGGATCGCCGCCGCTGTGCTCGGTCAAGGCGCTGAGCGAAGCGGCGCTGCGCCCGGCACTCGACCGTGTCAAGGCGGGCGCAGACGACCTGCTGCTGATGGCCGCGGGGCCGGCCGACAACACGTCGAAGCTGCTCGGGCAGCTCCGGCTGTCGGTCGCGGCGAAAGAGAATCTGCTGAACCCCGAGGCGTTCGAGTTCCTGTGGGTCACGGACTTTCCGCTCCTCGAGTACCACGCGGAAGACGGCCGCTGGTATTCGGTGCACCATCCGTTCACGTCGCCGAACGACGAGGACGTCGACAAGCTGGAGACCGATCCGGGCGCCGTGCGCGCGAAGGCGTACGATCTCGTGCTCAACGGATCGGAGATCGGCGGCGGCAGCATCAGGATTCACGATGCGGCGCTGCAGGCACGCATCTTCACGCGGCTCGGCATCTCAGAGGAGGAGGCCAAGCTCCGGTTCGGCTTCTTCCTCGAGGCGCTCGAGTACGGGACGCCGCCGCACGGAGGGATCGCCCTCGGGCTGGACCGAATCGTCGCGATCCTGGCCGGCGAGGCGTCCATTCGCGAGGTCATCGCGTTCCCGAAGACGGCGAGCGCGGTCGATCTCATGGCGGGCGCGCCGTCGCCGGTGGACGCCAGGCAACTGCGCGAGTTGCACCTGAATCTGAAGCCCCGGAAGACGAACTGACCAACTGACGCCCTGATGAAACGCATGACCGTCCCCGAAGAGGGGATCGAGACGCTGTTCGGCTCCTACGACGAGAACCTGAAGCATCTCGAAACGATCTTCAACGTCCGCATCCGCACGCAGGGCCACGATCTGATCATCGACGGCGATGCGCCGGCCGAAGAGAAGGTCAGCCGCGTCGTCGATCAGCTGGCGTCGCTGCTGCGCGACGGCTACAAGCTCTCGCGTGGCGACGTCAAGACCGCGTCGGATCTCGTGGCGCAGGACACGGCTGTCGACCTCCGCGATCATTTCCTGAAGGGCAGCCTGACGTCGGCCGGGAAGCGCCGCGTCGCGCCGAAGACCGTCAACCAGCGCCGGTATCTTGACGCGATCGATCAGCACGACATCGTCTTCGGCATCGGTCCGGCGGGCACGGGCAAAACGTATCTCGCGATGGCGCAGGCCGTGTCCTTTCTCGTTGCGAAGAAAGTCAGCCGCATTATCCTCGCGCGGCCGGCGGTCGAAGCCGGCGAGAAACTCGGGTTTCTTCCGGGCGATCTGCAGGAGAAGGTGAATCCGTACCTGCGGCCGCTCTACGACGCGCTGTACGACATGCTCGACGTCGAGCGCGTGGGCCGCTACATCGAGCGGGGCACCATCGAGATCGCGCCGATCGCGTTCATGCGCGGCCGCACGCTCAACGACTCGTTCGTCATCCTCGACGAGGCGCAGAACACGACCTCCGAGCAGATGAAGATGTTCCTCACGCGGCTCGGCTTCGGATCGAAGGCCGTGATCACCGGCGACGTCACGCAGATCGATTTGCCGCAGGGCAAGGGGTCCGGCCTCGTGGAGGCGATGAAAGTGGTGTCCGCCATCGAGGGAATCGAGTTCATCTACTTCGACGACCGCGACGTCGTCCGCCACAAGCTGATCCAGTCCATCGTCAAAGCCTACGAGGCGTACACCAACGGCAACGGCGCGCCCAAGCGCCAGTCTTGAGCCGCATGCCGCCTGATGGCCAACGCCGCCGGCGACTCCGCGTCCTGATTGCCGACGAGCGCGGACGCGCCGCCCGTTGCCCCGGCCTGGCGGGCTGGTTGACCCGCGTCGCGCCTGCGAAAGCGCGCGGCGTCCTGAGCATCGCGCTCGTCAGCGATCGCCGGATCCGGCAGCTCAATCGTCGGTACCGTCGGAAAGACTCCACGACGGACGTGCTGTCATTCCCGGCGAATGTGAAACCACGGAGGACACGGAGGCCACGGAGAAGAGTTAGGGTTATTTCCTCCGTGTCCTCTGTGGTGAATGTCTTTCTTGGGGACGTTGTCATTGCCAGGGGTGTGGCGCGCCGGCAGGCCAAAGCGGCGCGCCATTCGGAGCTGACCGAACTGAAGATCCTCGCGCTGCACGGCCTGTTGCACCTTCTCGGGTACGATCACGGGCGGGATGCGGGCCGGATGCAGCGCCTCGAGCGGCGGCTTCGAATCAAGGGCGGCCTTCGCGAGGGGCTCATCGAGCGCGCCCGCGAATTCCGTGCGGCACGACGATGATTCCGCTGATCGTGTTTCTGCTCGCGTGCCTCGCCGCATACTTGGGCGTGATCGAGGCCGGGTTCAGCGCGTTGATGCGACTGCCGCTGCGCATCGCGGCTGAACGCCGCGATCGGCCGGGCGCGCTCGGCGTCTACCTCGACGACCCGCTGCTGCTGTTCATTCCGACGCGGCTCCTGCTGGGCCTGGTCACGGGCGCCGCGACCGCGTTGCTCGCCTGGGCCGCGGGCGACGCCAGTCTGCGGGCGCTGACGCTCGTCGTGCTCGGGATGGCCGCGTTCGTGTTCGTGTTTGGCATCCTTTTGCCGCTGGTGATCGTCGGCCGCGATCCCGAGGGCGTGCTCGAAGTCCTGCTGCCGACGTTCGACCCCGTCGCGCGCGCTCTCTCGCCCCTGACGCGGTGGATCGTCCACATCCGCCCCGGCGCCGCGGAGTCCGGTGGACCGGAGACCGCGGCGCAGCCGGCCGACGCGGCACATGAAAGCGCGACGGCCGACGTCGAGGAGCGCCGTCTGCTGCAGAGCATCGTCGACTTCGGCGACACGCTCGTGCGCGAGGTGATGACGCCGCGCCCGGACGTCGTGGCGATCCGCGACACCGCGACCATCGCCGAGTTGCGCGCGCTGTTCAAGGAGCAGGAGTATTCGAGGTTTCCCGTCTACAAGGAGAGCCTCGACAACATCGCGGGCTTCGTGTTCGTGAAGGATCTCCTGACGCTCAACGCGCCGGACGACCGGGGGCCGATCGCGCCGCTGCTGCGGCCGGCGGTCGTCGTCCCCGAGACGCAGCGCGTGCCGGAATTGCTGAAGCAGTTTCAGCACGAGCACACGCAGTGTGCCATTGTGGTGGACGAGTACGGCGGAACGGCCGGGCTCGTGACCCTCGAGGACGTCCTCGAGGAGATCGTCGGCGAAATTCGCGACGAGTACGACGTCGAGGTCGAGCCGATCGTCGAGGAAGCGCCCCGGCGTTATGTCTTCAACGGAAGGGTGAAGATAGAGGAGGTCGAGCAGCGGCTCGAGGTCGAGATCGAACGCAAGGGATTCGAGACGGTGGGGGGATACCTCCTCGCGCACATCGGTCGCGTGCCGGCCGCGCACGAGCGGTTCGAGGTCGATGGCTTGGCGATTGAGATCCTCGGCGTCGAACGCCGGAGGATACAGACGGTGCGGATCACGAAGACGGTAACCACGGAGGACACGGAGGGCACGGAGGAGTGAAAGTAGGTTTTGTCTCTCTAGTGGGAAGGCCAAACGCGGGCAAGTCGACGTTGCTCAACCGGCTCGTCGCCACGAAGCTCGCGATCGTGTCCGACAAGCCGCAGACAACGCGTACGCGGATCCTGGGCGTGCGGAACTACCCGGACGCGCAGGTCGTGTACCTCGACACGCCCGGCATCCATCGGCCGCTGCACCGGATGAACGTGCGGATGGTGGACGTGGCGGCCGACGCGATGCGTGACGTTGACGTCACGGGGCTCGTCATCGATGTCTCCGAGAAGCCGGGCAAGGGCGACCGGTTCGTCCTGGACATGCTCAAACGGACTTCGTCGCCCGTGTTTCTGATCCTGAACAAGATCGATCTGCTGAAGAAGTCCCGGCTGCTGCCGCTGATGCAGGAGTACAGCACGCGCGGGGACTTCGCGGAGATCGTCCCGGTGTCGGCGTCGACCGGCGACAACGTCGACCGGCTCGAGAAGGCCATCATCGACCGCCTGCCGGCAGGCGAGGCGCTGTACCCGCCCGACTATCTCACCGATCAGCCCGAGCGGTTCTTCGCGTCTGAGATCGTCCGCGAGAAGCTGCTGCAGTTCACGCACGCCGAGCTACCGTTCTCGAGCGCGGTCATCGTGGATCGATTCGAGGAACCGCCCCCGGGAGGCGGTCCGAAGAGCCTGATGAAGCTGTACTGCACGATCGTCGTGGACCGCGAGTCGCAGAAGCCCATCGTCGTGGGAAAGGGCGGCGACATGATCAAGCGGATCGGCACCGCGGCGCGCGAGGATCTCGAGCGGTTCTTCGGCGTCCGGGTGTTCCTCGACCTCCACGTGCAGGTGAAATCGGACTGGCGCGAGGACGATCACCTGCTCGGCGAGATGGGCCTGGGGCCGGGCCGCGGCGGGCGCGACATATAATAGAGTGGTACCTGCCTCCGGATGCCGCTCTACACCACCGACGCCCTGATTCTACGGACGTACACGCTCGGTGAGTCGGATCGCATCGTGGTGTTTCTGACGCGCGATCGCGGCAAGAAGCGCGGCGTGGCGAAGAACGCGCGGCAGAGCCGCCGGCGGTTCGGCGGCGCGCTCGAGCCCATGACGTGCGGGCGCGTGGCGTACATGGAGCGCGAGCGGCGCGATCTGGTGAGCCTGCACTACGTCGAGCCGTATCGGTCGCCGCTGTCGGCCATCAGGCCGCCTGTGGGGCCTGTGGGGAATGCCGCGACTGCCGCAGCCCGTGGGGACGACCTCGCGCTCGGCCACGTGGGGTACTTCGCCGAGCTGATCGACGAGTGGGCGCAGGAAGCGGATCCGAACGAGACGCTGTTCCGGCTCGGCGCGTCGATCGTGGACGCGATGTGCGCCGGTGTGCCGATCGAGCCGCTGGCGCGCTACTTCGAGTACTGGCTCCTGCGGCTGCAGGGCGTCTACGAGCCGGACGCGGATCTCTCGGACGCGGCACTGGCGTTTCTGGCGTCGGCGCGCAACGTCAGCCCGTACGCGCTCGGCGACGTCGCGGTCGCCGCGCGGACGCTGAGCGAGCTCGAGGCGGCGCATCGCGCGCTGATCGCGAGACACCTGGAGAAGGATTTGAAGTCGGCGCGCGTGCTGCGCGAAATGCGGAGATAGAAACGTAGGGCGAGTACGTAGGGCGGGTCCTTTTGGACCCGCCGGAGCGCAATGACATTCCAGGATCTCATTTTGAAGCTGTCGGACTTCTGGGCCTCGCGCGGCTGTGCGCTGCAGCAGCCGCTCGACGTCGAGGTCGGCGCCGGCACGATGCACCCTGAGACGTTTCTCCGCGTGCTCGGGCCCGCGCACTGGAACGTCGCGTACGTGCAGCCGTCCCGTCGTCCCGCGGACGGCCGCTTCGGCGAGAACCCGAACCGCCTGTTCAAGCACCATCAATTCCAGGTGATCCTCAAGCCGGCGCCGGATGAAGTGCAGCAGCTGTATCTCGACAGCCTCGAGGCCGTCGGCATCAACCCGCGGCAGCACGACATCCGGTTCGAGGAGGACAACTGGGAGTCGCCGACGCTCGGCGCGTGGGGCATCGGCTGGCAGGTGATGTTCGACGGGATGGAGATCTCGCAGTTCACCTACTTCCAGCAAGCGGGCGGCATCGAGCTCGCGCCGATCTCGGCCGAGCTGACGTACGGCCTCGAGCGCATCGCAATGGTGCTGCAGCGCGTGGACAGCGTGTACGACCTCGAGTGGGTCCACGGCGTGAAGTACCGCGACGTCCGGCTGCGCGAGGAAGTCGAACAGTCGAAGTACGTGTTCGGGCACATCGACATTCCCGGCGCGGACTTCGGCGCGTTCCACCGCGACTTGTTCGAGAAGTACTACCAGCTCTGCGGAGCCCTGCTGAAGGCGGGACTCATCTGGCCGGCGCTCGAGCACTGCCTGAAGTGCTCGCATCTGTTCAACATTCTCGATTCCAGCAACAGCATCGGCGTTACCGAGCGGACCGCGTTCATCCTGCGCATCCGCCAGCTCGCGGTCGCCATCGCCAAGGCGTACGTCGAGTCCGCCAGCCCCGCTGCAGTGGAAGGCGGGGAAGGGCGGACTCGCCCCGCCTTAGCCGAAGGCGAGGGGGCTCGCCCCGCCGAAGCCAAGGGCGGAGGCGGGTAATGGATCGCGAACTCCTGCTGGAGATCGGGTGCGAGGAGCTGCCGGCAAGCTGGCTGCCCGGCCTCACCAATCAGATCGGCGAAGTCTTCGCAGCCCAGCTGAAAGACCACCGGCTCCCGCCGGAGGCGCCCGCCGAGACGTTCAGCACGCCGCGCCGGCTGACGGTTTGCATCGCGCGCGTGCCCGAGCGTCAGACGGACCTCGAAGAACTGGTCACCGGTCCGCCTGTGTCGGCCGCCTTCAAACCGGACGGCACGCCGACGCCCGCCGCCGCCGGATTCGCGGCGAAGCAGGGTGTCGCGGTCACGGCGCTCGAGCGCCTGACGACCGCGAAGGGCGAGTACCTCGCGTTTCGCAAGAAGCAGCGCGGCAAGACCACGGTCGACGTGTTGCCGGACGTGCTGACATCGACGCTGCGCGCGCTGACGTTCCCGAAGCTGATGCACTGGGACGCGCTGCTCGAGGACGGCAAGGGCGATCTGCTGTTCGGGCGGCCGATTCGCTGGCTGCTCTACACCTACGGCGGGCGCGTCGTGCCGTTCTCGATCTCGCGGACGAGCGCCGCGCAGTCGGGGCAGGTACAGGACGTCGTGTCCGGCGCGGTGACGTACGGCCATCGGTTTCTGACGACGAGCGGCCGCGCGGGCCGCGCGATCAAAGTGCGGTCGTTCGAGGAGTACCGCGCGCGCCTGCTCGAGAACTTCGTCGTCCTCAATCGCAGCGAGCGCCACGACAAAATCGCGAGCCAGCTCGACGCGAAGGCCCAGCGTCTGCAGGGACGCGTCAGCCGGACCGTGCGCGAGTCGAGCCTGCTCGAGGAAGTGCCCGATCTGGTCGAGTATCCGTCAGTCGTCGCCGGCACCTTCGCCCCGGAATTCCTCGAACTGCCGGAAGAAGTCCTGACGACGACGCTGATTCATCATCAGCATTACTTTCCGGTCGAGTCGGAGGACGGCAAACTCAAGAACGCGTTCCTTGCGGTGATCAACACCGAGCCTGACAACGAGCGCACGATCGCGCGCAACGCCGAGCGGGTCGTGACGGCGCGGCTGCGCGACGCGCGGTTCTTCTGGGAAGCGGACCGCAAGATCCCGCTCGCATCGCGAATCGATCGCCTGTCGACGCTGCTGTTCCACAAGAAGCTCGGGACGTACAGGGAGAAGGTGGAGCGGATCGAGAAGCTCGCCGCGTGGATCGCGCGCGAGGCGCTCGGCGCCGACCCGGCGACCGCGAAGTACGCAGCCACCGCGGCGCGGCTTGCGAAAGCGGATCTGGCGACCGACATGGTCCGCGAGTTCCCCGAGTTGCAGGGCGTGACGGGCGGCATCTACGCCCGCGCCGAAGGACAGCCGGAAGAGGTCTGGAAGGCGATCTATTACCACTACCTGCCCGTCGGCGTGGAAGCCGACGCGCCGCCGTCCAAGGCGCAGCTGGGAAAAGCGGCCGTGACGTGGGTCACTGTCTCACTTGCTGACAAGATCGACACGCTCGTCGGGATGTTCTCCGTGGGCGAGAGGCCCACGGGCTCCCGCGATCCGTTCGGGCTGCGCAGGGCAGCTCAAGGAGTACTGAAGACCCTGATAGACATCCGGGCGTTGACGGACCACCGAATTGATGTGCAAAGAGAAGTCGATGGAGCGTTTACAACTGAAACCGTTGTTCCTCCGCTCAGGCGTCTTCTCACGCAGGCGGCAGACGGTCTTGCCGGTCGTCCCGCGGTTGATGGCTGGTTGGAGTCGCTGAACGAGTTCCTCAGAGAGCGCGAGGGGCATGTGTTTGAGCGTCGCGGCTTCGAGAGCGGTGAGGTGAGGGCGGTTGCTGATCACTGGGAGGATCCTTCGCGGGCGTTGCGGGCCGTCGAAGCAGTCTCGAAATTCCGCGGGTCGGCAGACTTCCGTGCGATGGCAGCATTGTTCAAGAGAATCAAGAACATTACGAAGGACGCTGATGGTTTGCCTGGAAAGACCCTTGAAGAGCTCAAGGCCAGACTTAGAGAGCCCGCTGAGCTTGTCCTAGCGCATGAAATAGCGACCCGCGGACCAAGGATTCGGCAAGCCCTGATGGATGATCGGTTTGTCGATGTCATGAGCGAGATTGTGGGTTTCCGTGAGCCCGTAGACCGTTTCTTCACTGACGTCATGGTGATGGTGGAGGATCAGTCGCTTCGCGAAGCTCGCTTAGCGTTTCTGGTGAGGCTCAGGAAGCAGATTCGGCTGTTCGCCGATCCTTCGGCCGTTGTTCAGGAGGAGAGGCAGGCCTGAGGAGCCTGTAGCGTCTGCGCTACAATCGCCGGTCGTGGTCCGGCTAAAGCCGGACGCCACGTACGGCTCGGATGCTCCTAGCGGCGTGACAGCACTTACTCAATTACCCAACTACTCAATTCCCCAATTCACCTTCGGAGCCGTTGATGTCGAAGAAATCGAAGTCTCGCCCCAGCCACCAGTCACCAGCCACCAGCCACCGCAAGAAGGTCTTCTTCTTCGGCTCCGGCAAAGCCGACGGCAACCGCCACATGAAGGATCTGCTCGGCGGCAAGGGCTCGGGTCTCGCCGAGATGACGAACGCCGGCCTGCCCGTGCCCCCGGGGTTCACGATCTCGACGGAAGTCTGCAACATCTACTATGAGGCGAAGACGAAGATCCCGCCCGCGATCGACAAGGAGATCGCCGAGCACCTCAAAAAACTGGAAAACGCCGCCGGCGCCACGCTCGGCTCGACCGAGAATCCGCTGCTCGTGTCCGTCCGCTCCGGCGCGAAATTCTCGATGCCCGGGATGATGGACACGATTCTCAACCTCGGCCTCAACGACAAGGCGGTCGAGGGGCTCAAGCTTCGGACCCAGAACGGCCGCTTCGCGTTCGACAGCTACCGGCGCTTCATCCAGATGTTCGGCAACGTCGTCCTCGAGATTCCGAAGGACGCGTTCGAGCACGAGTTCGACGCGGTCAAGAAGGCGCGGCACGCCAAGCTGGACACCGATCTCGACGAGAGCGCGCTACGCGAGGTCGTCGAGCGCTACAAGAAGGTCGTCAAGACGCGCGCGAACCGCGACTTCCCGCAGGATCCGAACGCGCAGCTGAAGATGGCGCGCAACGCGGTCTTCCGCTCGTGGATGAATCCGCGCGCGATCGAGTACCGGCGCATCTACGACATCCCGGACCACATCGGCACCGCGGTCAACGTGCAGATGATGGTGTTCGGCAACACGGGCGACCGCTCGGCGACGGGCGTCGGCTTCACCCGCAATCCCGCGACGGGCGCGAAAGAGTTCTACGGCGAGTTCCTCATCAACGCCCAGGGCGAGGACGTCGTCTCCGGCGTCAGGACGCCGCAGCCGATCGGCGAGCTCGAACAGGTGCTGCCGAAGGCCTACAAGCAGCTCCGCGAGATCACGACGCGGCTCGAGAAGCACTACAAGGACGTGCAGGACTTCGAGTTCACGATCCAGGACGAGCGGCTCTTCATGCTGCAAACGCGCAGCGGCAAACGCACCGGTTACGCGGCGGTCGTCATCGCCACGGACCTGGTGAAGGAGAAGCTCGTCACGCCGAAGGAGGCGATCCTGCTCGTCGATCCGGAGTCACTCAACCAGTTGCTGGCGCCCGGCTTCGATCCGGACGAGTGGAAGAAGATTCCGACGGCGACCAGGGGTCTGCCGGCGTCGCCAGGCGCGGCGAGCGGCCAGGTCGTCTTCTCGGCGGACCACGCCGTCGAGTGGACGCAGCAAGGGAAGAAGGTGATCCTGGTTCGCCGCGAGACCGTGCCCGACGACATCCACGGCATGTTCGTCGCGCAGGGCATTCTCACGGCGACGGGCGGCATGACGTCGCACGCCGCGGTCGTCGGCCGGCAGATGGGGAAGCCGTCGGTCGTCGGCGCCGGCGGGCTCGAGATCGACGAGCACGCGCGGCGGTTCCGCGTCGGCGGGAAGACCGTCAGCGAGGGTGACTTCGTCTCGTTCGACGGGCTGACTGGCGAGGTGAAGCTCGCGCAGGTGGCGTCGAAGCCCAGCGAGATTCTGCAGGTGCTCAATGGCGGGCTGGCGGCGCAGAAGTCGGACATCTATCAACGCTTCGATCGCCTGCTGTCCTGGGCGGACAAGCACCGCACGCTCGGCGTGTACGCCAACGCCGACCTGCCGGATCAGGCGGATCTCGCGTATGCGTTCGGCGCCCGCGGTATCGGCCTGACCCGCACGGAGCATATGTTCTTCGGCGAGGGCCGGATTCCGATCGTGCAGCGGATGATTCTTGCCGAGACCGAGGCCGATCGGCGTAAGGCGCTCAACGAACTGCTGCCGCTGCAGCGCGACGACTTCTACGGCGTCTTCAAGGCGATGCGCGGCTGCCCCGTGACGATTCGCACGATCGATCCGCCGCTGCACGAATTCCTGCCCAAGCGTGAAGACTTGATGGTGGACATCGCGCGGATGGAAGCCCGGGGACTGAGCGCCGGGGGCGCCGACGAGCCCGCCGTCCTCAAGGAAAAGCGCCGGCTGCTGGCGCGCGTCGAGCAGCTCCACGAATTCAATCCCATGCTCGGCCATCGCGGCGTGCGTCTCGGCATCACGTATCCCGAGATCACCGAGATGCAGTCGCGGGCGATTCTCGAGGCCGCGTGCCGCCTGAACAAGGAAGGCGTCAAGATCGTGCCGGAGATCATGATTCCGCTCGTCGGCATCGTGAAGGAACTGCACGACCAGAAGCTGATCGTCGACCGCGTGGCGGCGGACGTGATGAAGGAGCAGGGGATCAAGATCAAGTACCTGGTCGGCACCATGATCGAGATCCCGCGCGGCTGCATCGTCGCCGATCAGATCGCGAAGGTGGCGGAGTTCTTCTCGTTCGGCACGAACGACCTGACGCAGCTGACGTTCGGGTTCTCGCGCGACGACATCGGCAAGTTCCTGAAGATCTATCAGGAGAAGAAGATTCTCGAGAAGGATCCGTTCGCGTCGATCGACGTGGAAGGCGTGGGCGACCTCGTGCGCACGGGCGTCGAGCGCGGCCGGAAGGGACGGCCCTCGATCAAGCTCGGCATCTGCGGCGAGCACGGCGGCGACGCCGCGTCCGTGCACTTCTTCCACACGGTGGGCCTGACATATGTGAGCGCCTCGCCGTACCGCGTGCCGGTCGCGCGGCTCGCGGCCGCGCAGGCGGCGCTGGCGGTGAAGGTGGGGGATTGATATCGATATTTCTTCATCGCGACGGCCGCGTCGAGGCGCCGACGAGCATCGAGCGGAACTGGATCAGCGCGCCGCACGGCGCGTTTCTGTGGGTGGATCTCCCGGCGCCGTCGATCCCTGATGCGCTGGTCCTAAGCGAAACGTTCGCCTTCCATAAGCTCGCCGTGGAAGATGCGATGACCGCGCCGGCCGGCGGCCATCTCCCGAAGCTCGAAGCGTACGATGGCTACTTCTTCGCCATCTTCCACGACGCCGATTCGGACGTGAGCGCGTTCGTCGGCCCGCACTATCTGGTCACCGTCCATCGGCGTGAGTCGAAGCCGATCGCGGATCTGACCGACAGCCTGCGTCACGGACCGGCGGCGATGTCCGAGGGCCCGATGGCGCTGTTCCACCGGCTGGTCGACGGCGTGGCCGATGGATGCCGGAAGGAGGGCGAGGCCCTCGTCGAACGGGTCGACAAGCTCGAGCACGAGGTCTTCGAGAAAGCCTCGCCCGCGCTGCTCAAGCTCGTGCTGAGCGTCCAGCGCGAGGCGATCGCCTTTCAGCAGACGATCACCGCGCAGTCCGAGATCGTCGAGCGCCTGAGCCGGCGCGAGTTCGTCGACATCAGCACCGAAATGTCGTTCCGGTTCCGCGACGTGCACGACCACCTCGTACGCCTGACGTTCGACGCCGCGGCGCTTGACGGCCGCCTATCCGGCCTGCTGACCGTCGCGGCTGGATTCGCCGGCCGACGCTGGATCTGAGACGCACCGTTTACGTGTCCGTAGTACGTTGGGCGGGTCCTTTCGGACCCGCCGGAGAGCCCCCGGACAGCCGGGTCCGAAAGGACCCGGCCGACGTATCGCGACCATGCCTAAGATCACCCGGCTGCCCGCCGACCTCGCCAACCAGATTGCCGCCGGGGAAGTCGTCGAACGTCCCGCCTCCGTTGTCAAGGAGCTCGTCGAGAACGCGATCGACGCGGGCGCGCGCCGTCTCGTGATCCATATCGAGCTGGGCGGCAAGAAGCAGGTGCGCGTCGAGGACGATGGGGAAGGGATGGAGGCGGAGGACGCGCGGTTGGCGCTCGAGCGTCACGCGACGAGCAAGATCACGCGTGCCGAAGATCTCGCTGCGATCCGGACGATGGGGTTTCGCGGCGAGGCGCTGCCGTCGATCGCGTCCGTGTCGCACTTCGTCCTGCGCACGCGCGCGCGCGGCGAGCAGAGCGGGACCGAGATTCGCGTCAACGGCGGCGCGGTCGCGTCCGTCCGCGAGATCGGCGCGCCGGAGGGCACGGCGGTCGAGGTCAACGATCTCTTCTACAACCTTCCGGCACGGCGGAAGTTTCTGAAATCAGACGGCGGCGAGTCGGCGCAGGTGTCGCGCATCGTGACGCAGCTCGCCCTCGCGTCACCCGAGGTCGGCTTCACGCTGACGAGCGCGGCGCGCACGGTGCTGCAGTGCCCGCCCGCGGCTTCACTGCGCGACCGGCTGTACCAGATCTACGGCGAGCGCACCGACCTGATGGAGATCCGGAAGGATGCCGGCGGTATGAAGGTGACCGGCTTCATCGCGGCGCTGGCGGAGCAGGGGCCCACGCGCGGTCCTCAGCACGTCTTCATCAACCGGCGCATCATCAAGGACAAGACGATTGCCCACGCGATCATCGACGCCTACAGCCAGGCGTCGATCAAGGAGCGGAGCCCGGAAGTGCATCTCTTCATCGAGATGCCGCTGGACGCGCTCGACGTGAACGTGCACCCGACCAAGGCCGAGGTCCGCTTCCGCGATCAGTCGCACGTACACGAAGTCGTCCGCCGCGCGTTCATGGAAGCGCTGGGCCAGAGCGGCGCGCCGCAATTACAGCTGCGCCCCGAGATGCCGATCGCGCCGCAGCCGATGACCGCAACGCTCCCCGGCGTCCTGGCCGGCGGTGCGTACCCGAGTCGCTGGATTCCTGAGGCGGCTCAGCAGTCTGCAGCTCAGCACCCGGCACCCAGCACGGCACCAGGCACCTCAGCACCCGGCGCCCAGCACCCGCCGTCGGAGATCAAACCAATGATCCCCCTCGGCCAGTTCCGCGACACGTTCATCATCGCGGTGGACGCCGACGGCGTGGCGATCATCGATCAACACGTCGCGCACGAGCGCGTGCTGTTCGAGCGCGTGATGGAGAAGCTGACGGCGGGGCGTCTGGAGTCGCAGCGGCTGCTCGTGCCGATGGTGCTCGACCTCGCGCCGTCCGCGCACCAGGCACTGGTCGGCCGATCGGCCGAGCTCGAGCGCCTTGGATTTGAGATCGAGACGTTCGGCGCGGCCAGCGTGAAGGTCGGCGCCGTACCGGCGTTGTTGAAGGCGGAGGACAGCGCCAAGGCGCTGCTCGCGCTCGCCGAGGATCTCGAAGGCCTCGACCGCGGCGCGCACGTCCAGGACGCGCTGCAGCGCATCGCCGCGACGACGGCGTGCCATGCGGCGGTGAAGGCGAACTATCCGCTGACGTACGAGAAGATGGCGCACATCCTCGACGAACTGCGGGCGACGGCGTACTCGACGGTCTGTCCGCACGGCCGCCCGGTGATGTTGAGGCTGACGCGACGCGAAATCGAGAAGAACTTCGACAGGATCTGAAAAGGTAAGAGGGTAGGAAGGCAGGAAGGGCAGGAGGGGCGGGAAGGGTGAGGCAAACGCTCTACTACGTTGGTCGTCTCGGGCAGCTGCTCGGTATGTGGTTGCTCCTCGTCGATGTCGTTACGGCCGGGCCGATGGGGCCGCAGCCGCAGCCGTTCGCCGTCGGCGTCGCGATCTTTGTCGCCGGCTGGGGCCTGACGAAAGTGTTCAAAGCCTCGTAGCGCGGCTCGTAGATCCGTAGTAGCGCGATCCTTTCAGGGTCGCGACAGCCTGTGGTCCAGCATTCTGACCCTCACGGCACCCACGCGTCAGCATCCGCGATCATCGGCGCGGGCGATGGGTCGGCGATGCTCGCGTGCTATCCTGCGCCATGGGCCAGCCAGACCGGAGTCGCCCGCCCGCCACCTATGACGATCTCCTGAAGGTGCCTGACCATCTTGTCGCCGAGATCGTCGACGGCGATCTCTACGCGTCACCTCGCCCCGCGCCCCGGCATGCCGCTGCGAGTTCTGGTCTGGGCGGCGCCCTGCACGGACCATTCGACAAAGGACGGGGAGGTCCCGGCGGGTGGCGCATCCTGGATGAACCCGAACTGCACCGTGGACGCGACGTGGTGGTGCCGGACATCGCCGGTTGGCGTCGGGAGCGCCTGCCCGCCTTGCCCGAGCAAGCCTACTTCTCGGTGGCGCCGGATTGGATCTGCGAAGTCGTGTCGCCGTCGACGGCGGCGCTCGATCGGGTGAAGAAGCTCGCGGTGTACGCGCGCGAGCGCGTGTCGCACGCGTGGCTCGTCGATCCGCTGGCTCGAACGCTCGAGATGCTGCGACTTGAAAACGGCCGATGGACCATCGTGTCCACGTGCAGTGGCGCCGACGTCGTCCGCGCCGAGCCCTTCGAGGCCATCGAACTGGATCTCACGCTTCTCTGGGAGATGCCGTGATCGTCCCGTTATGGCCCTGATCAGCGGGACGGGGCTTGGCCCGTACGAAATCCAGCTCGTCGAGGGCTGGAAATGACGCGCCGATTGCTCGCGCTCGTGGTTGCGCTGACCTGCAGCGCGGGCCTGTCAGGCGAGCGTGTCCAGCTGGACGCCGACTCGCGCTTCAAGGCGCTCGCCTCACTCGTCTCGGAGAAGATGCGCGACTATCACATCCCCGGCGTCGCACTGGGGATCGTGGAGAACGGCACGGTCACGATGCGCGCGTTCGGCGTGACGAACGTCGACGACCCGCTGCCCATCACGACGCACACCGTGTTTCCTATCGCGTCCATTTCCAAGACGATCGCGGCGACCGCGATGATGCGTCTTGTCGAGCAAGGCCGCGTCGATCTTCGCGCGCCGGTGCGCAGGTACCTTCCCGACTTCCGCGTGCAGGACGACGCCGTCAGCCGAGACGTGACCATCTGGCATCTGCTCACACATACGAGCGGCTGGGAAGGCCAGGTGGCGCCTCCCGACCGCGGTGACCAGTCACTCAAAGCGTTCGTCGACGGCATGGGCACGCTGATGCAGCTCGCGCCGCCCGGCGCGGCGTGGAGCTACAACAACGCCGGCTTCAGCATCGCCGGCCGCGTGATCGAGACCGTGACCGGTCAGTCCATCAATGCCGCGATCCGGGATCTCGTGTTCATGCCGCTCGGCCTCGAGCACGCGGGCACGACGGCGGCGGAGTTCCTGTCCGCGCCGCGGTTCGCGCTCGGTCATTTCAACCGCGGCGACAATCCGGCCACGCCGCAACGTCCGTTCGTGCCGTCGACGAGCGTCACCGCGGGCGGCGTGGGCCTCTGTCTGACGGACCTGCTGACGTACGCGCGCTTTCATCTCGGCGACGGCACCGCAGCGAACGGCGAGCGCGTGCTGACGAAGGCGTCGCTCGACCTGATGAAGACGCCGCAACTGCGCAAGCAGTCCAACGACGATGACATCGGGCTGCCGTGGCATCTGCGCCGCGTGGGCGACGTGCTGACGGCGGCGCACGGCGGCACGCTTGGCGGCCATATCCTGCTGCTGGAGCTGGTGCCCGAACGGACCTTCGCGATCGGCATCCTGACCAACGCGTCCAACGGCTGGCGGCTGATTCAGGATGTCGAGCGCGCGGCGCTGCAATCGTACGAGGGCGCGACATTCACGACGAACCACGCGATCGCGCATCGCGGTCTGATCGAGACGCTGCCGACGGCGCATCCGCTCGCGACGCAGCCGGATCCGGCGCCGTACGTCGGCCGCTACCTGCGGCCGATGAACGCCCTCGTCGTACGCGCCGATCGCGGGCGCGTCTTCGTGCAGGTGCGGCCAAACGCGGGCGAGGCGCAACCGGAGATGCCGGTCGCGTTCTACGGTCCCGATCGGGCGGTCGTCACCGGCGGAACGGATCAGGGGCAGTCGATTGAATTCGTGCGTGCGCCGGACGGCCGCGTGAGATGGGTGCGCGTGACCGGACGAATTGCTGTCCGTGAAACTGAAAAGTGAGAACTGAAAAGTGAAAACGGGAGCAGGAGACATGACGCACGAGGAGATCCGAACGCTGGTGCAGCGATTCGTGAAAGCCTGGGGCGCGGAAGATCTGGAGGGCTGCTCGCGTGCTATGACGACAACGCCGAGCTAATCAGCCCGCTCCTGCATACACAGCGCGGAAGCGAGGCGATCGAACGAGCGCATCAGGATCTGTTCCTGGCGTTCGCCGACATCGTACCGGACGTGCACGACATCGTGATCGACGTCGAGCAGCAGCAGGCCGTTCTGGTGTTTACGATCAACGCCACGCAGAAGGCGGACTTTCACGGCTTCCCGGCGTCAGGACGCCGCGTCGCCACGCCGACCGCGTTCGCCTTCCACTTCAAGGACGGACGGATCATCTCGGAGCGCCGCCTGTACGACTACGGCGGCTTCCTGATGCAGCTCGGCATTCTCAAGGCACGCGGCGTATGAACTACTTCGGCTTCGAGAAGCTCGTGACCGCTTCCGCTTCGCTGTCGTAGGTATCGAACACGGTCAGAAGCTTCGTGATCGACAGCAGATCCTTGATCCGCTTCGTCGTGTTCATCAGCTTCAGCGCGCCGCCGGATTTCGTCACGGTGGCGTAGGCCTGGACGATTTCGCCGAGCCCCGCGCTGTCCACGTACGACACTTCACCAAGGTTCAGCAGCACCTTCTTCTGACCCTGCTGGATCAGGCTGCGCATCTTGTCTTTCAACATGGCGTCGCCGCCGTCACCCAGCGTAATCTTGCCCGACACATCCACAATCACTACGTCGCCGACCGCGCGCTCCGAGATCTGCATAGTCAGCCCCTCAGCCCTGTGCCCTTAGCCCTCAGCCCTTCGAAGGTTCGTCAGTATAATCCGGCATGGCTCGACGCTTCGTAATCGTTTTTCTCTGCGCGGTGGCGTTGTTCACGGGGGCGTGCGGGGCCGGCGCGCCGCCGCCGCCCACGGCATCCGCCGACGCCCAGGTCCGCCAGCTCGCCGACACGTTCCTGGCCGCGTATTTCGACCGCTATCCCGAACAGGCCACGATCTACGGCGTTCCCGGCCGCCCTCACGATCGCCTCACCGACAATTCCGTAGCCGCGCAAAAGGCCTGGGAGGCCCGCGAGGATGCGTGGCTGGCTGCCATAAGGAAGATCGATCCGCGGACCATCGGCGCGCCCCCGCTCCGCGCCACCTACGCCATCGTCCGTCAGGCGATCGAAGGCGACGTCGCCAAGCGCGTCTGCCGCGACGAGCTGTGGAACGTCAGCCAGATGACCGGCTGGCAGGTGAGCGACGGCTACCTGGTCACGATTCAGCCCGTCGGGACCGACGAGGCGCGCAAAGACGCACTGGCCCGATGGGGCGCGCTGCCGAAGTACATAGACACCGAAATCGCGAATCTGGGCGAGGGCCTCAAGCTCGGCTACACCTCCCCGAAGCAGAACGTCCGCATCGTCATCGACCAGATTCGCAGCCTGGCGTCCACACCGGTCAAGGAGTCGCCCTTCGATTCGCCGTCGCAGCGCGACAAGACGCCGGAGTTCCAGAAGGCCTTCGATGCACTGGTCGCGGACACGATCACCCCTGCGGTCAAACGGTACGCGGACTATCTCGAGAAGACCTACCTGCCGGGTGCGCGCGAGGCGACCGCCGTGTCGGCGAACCCGAACGGCGCCGCGTGCTACGACGCGAGCGTGCTCTATCACAGCTCGTCGGAGAAAACAGCGAAAGAGGTCCACGCGCTGGGACTCCAGCAGATCGACGTGCTGACGGCGCAGATGCGGGAGATTGCCCAGCAGGCGTTGGGCACGAGCGACGTCGCGGCGGCGCTCCGGCAGGTGCGGACCGACCCGAAGTACAAGTTCAAGGACCGGGCGGAAAAGATCGCCTACTCGCAGGCGGCGCTCGCGCGCGCGAAGCTCACGATTCCGCAGTGGTTCGGGCTGCTGCCGAAGTCCGATGTCGTCATCACGCCGTATCCGGCGTTCCGTGAGAAGAACGCGCCGAACGAGTACAACCCGCCGGCCGAGGACGGCAGCCGCCCGGCCGTGTTCTTCATCAGCGCCTATCAGGCGGAGCAGCAGAGCCGGGTGGAGGACGAATCGACGGCGTTTCACGAAACGATTCCCGGTCACCATCTGCAGGGTGCCATCGCGCTCGAGCGGAAGGAGATTCACCCGATCGGCCGCTACATCTTCAACAGCGGGTACGTCGAAGGCTGGGCGCTGTACGCCGAGACGCTGGCCGACGAGATGAAGCTCTTCACGGGCGACGTGGACCGCATCGGCCTGCTGTCGTCGCAGGCGCTGCGCGCGGCGCGGCTCGTCGTGGACTCCGGCCTGCACACGATGGGATGGACGCGGCAGCAGGCGATCGACTACATGATGGCGCACACGGCCGAGAGCGAGCACGACGTGACGTCCGAAGTCGATCGGTACATCGTCTGGCCGGGCCAGGCGACCGCGTACATGATCGGCAAGATCGAGATCAGCGCGGCGCGCGACGAGGCGCGGGAAGTGCTGGGCGAGAAGTTCGACATCAAGGCGTTCCACGATCGGGTGCTCGAGGACGGCGGCGTACCGTTGACCTACTTGCGCGAGAAGATCCGTGTGTGGGCGGCTGGCGTGAAGTGATGAGTAGGGCGGGTCCTTTCGGACCCGCCTGATTTGCCGGGTCCAGAGGACCCGGCCTACGTACGAACATGACAAATCCCACTCTGCGTTCTTGGCGCTCTCCGCGGTTAAACGTCAGCGCGTTCGTTCTGGTTTTTGTCGCAGTGACCGGGCTCGCGGCGCAGGCGCCGCGGACACACGAATTGCCGCTGTCGCCGGATCACGTGCACTGGGGGTACTACGACTCGCGCGTCTCGCCGGCGCTCCGCGTGGCGTCCGGCGATCGCGTGCGGATCGAGACCATGGTCGCCGGCGGATTGCAACGTCTGCGGCTGGCCGGCGCGACGGAAGCGGAGATCCCGGAATCGCTGAAGGCCGTCGAGCAACGCGTGACCGAGCGCGGCCCGGGTGCGCACCCGATGTCCGGGCCAGTCTTCGTCGAAGGCGCCGAGCCGGGTGACACGCTCGAGATCCGCGTTCTCGCGATCGAGTTCCTGCATCCCTTCGGCGTCGTCGCGTTCGCGCCCGGCGGCGGTGTGCTGCCGGACGAGTTTCCCTACGCGCACTTCAAGCTGCTGCGGTGGCGCGCGGGCGCAGACAGCCTTCAGTTCAGCCCGAACATCTCGCTGAAGTTCGCACCGTTCTTCGGATCGATTGGCGTCGCGCCACCACCGCTCGTCGGCCGCATCTCAAGCCGTCCGCCCGGCTGGCACGGCGGCAACATGGACAACAAGGACCTCGTCGCCGGCTCGACGCTGTACCTGCCGGTCCATGTGGCCGGCGCGCTCGTCTCGTTCGGCGACGGTCACGCGATGCAGGGCGACGGGGAAGTGACCGGCACGGCGGTCGAGACGTCGTTGCGCGGGACGTTCGAGCTGCGCGTCAGGAAGGGTCAGCGTCTGCGCTGGCCGCGCGCCGAGACGCCGACGCACTACATCACGATGGGCCTGAACGAAGATCTCGACGAAGCCGCGCAACTCGCGACGAGAGAAATGGTGGACTTCCTCGTCGCCGAGAAGGGCCTGTCGCGAGACGATGCCTATGTGCTGTGCTCGATCGCCGCGGATTTGCACGTAACCCAGGCCGTGGACGCGACCAAAGGCGTCCACGTCACGTTGGCCAAGAGCATCTTCAAGTAGGGCGGATCCTTTGGGACCCGCCTGTCCTTCCGCGGTACGTAGGGCGGGTCCTTTGGACCCGCCTGATCAGCCGGGTCCGAAAGGACCCGGCCTACTGGTCCCCGCCCGATCCTTTGAACTGATCGTCTTCTTCCGCGAAGAGCACGTTGAAGCTGGTCAGCGAGCCATAGCAGCCGCTGATGTACGCCTGCAGCTTCACCTTCGCATCATCAGGCATGTCGGAGGCGTTGACCTGTTGCTCGAGCGTCCGCAGGCGGTTCCGCACCATGACGATCTTGTGGAAGAACGTCTCGATCGGCCAGCTCTTCTCCTGCAGCCCCGGCGTGCCCGGGCGCAGGATGAACGTTCCGCCGCGCCACTTGTCGGCGGGCAGGACGGGCGTGACGCCGGTCTCCTCGCGAATCACGCGGCGCAGCAGCAGTTCGAGATCGGCGGACGAGGAATCGGCGGTCATGGGGGGCATGGTCCTTTCGCGGTCGCTCACGATGGGGAAGGGTTCGCGATCGACGCGCGATCGAGACGCGCCGGCCGGCTTGGTGGCACTGGTCGCGTTCGGCGGATTGTCCCGGAGCGCGCTCCAGACGGGGCCGGCGGTTTCGACTCTCGGTCCGCCGCGGTAGTTGTGCTCGCTGTGGCAGTAGCCGCACGCCACCCGAACCGGACGGCCCTCGCCGTCAACGACGATGACCGTGTAGATCCGGTCGGTCTTGCAGGCGCGACAGAAATCCTCGAGCGATTCACCGGCGCGATAACGCTTCGTCGGAAGGTGCATGGCGGATGCTATGATCGCAGCTTCGTGGAGCGCTGACAAATGGACACACGCGAGTCGATTCTCTTCAGTGGCGGGGCGCCGGGCGCCGAGGCGGAGTTCGGCGCGTGCGCCGAGCGTCATGGCATCGAGGAAGTGCACTTCACGTTCGAGGGCCACAAGATCGACCGCCATCGCGGTGTCCGCGTCCTCAACCACGAAGAGCTGCAATCGGGCGACGTCAGTCTGGCGTACGTCTCAAGACTGATGCACCGGCGGTTCACGGATTCGCCGACGATTCGCAAAGTCCTGCAGACGCTCTGGTATCAGATCAACAGCGGCCAGGAGATCTACGTGATCGGCACGATCCTGGACGATGGCACCGTGCGCGGCGGGACCGGGTGGGGCGCGGAGTTCGCGAAGCTGTGCAACAAGCCGCTGTTCGTCTTCGATCAGGAGAAGAACGCCTGGTTCGCGTGGACCGGCGAGGACTGGGAAAAGCGGACATCGTCGAACGGCCCGATCATCACGCATCCGCACATCAGCGGAACCGGGACGCGCACGCTGCAGGCCAACGGCAAGCGCGCGATTGCGGATCTTTTCAGTCGCTCGTTCGGCGCTTCTTCTTGATCTCGGCCCAGCCGTCCAGGCGGCGCTTGATCTCTTTCTCGAAGCCGCGATCCTTCGGCTCGTAGTACTGCCGGCCCTGCAGCGCCGACGGCAGGCAGGACATGTCGGCGACCGCGTCCGCCTCGTTGTGGGCGTACTTGTAGCCCTTCCCGTACTCGAGTTCCTTCATCAGCCTGGTCGGCGCGTTGCGCAGATGCAGCGGCACCGGCTCCGCGACGTCGTGCTGGGCATCTTCGGCGGCGCGCGAGTAGGCCTCGTAGACCGCGTTGCTCTTCGGCGCCGTCGCAAGATAGAGCGCGGCTTGCGCCAGCGCGGTGTTGCCCTCCGGCATGCCCATGAAGTGAACGGCTTCCTTGGCGGCGATTGCCACCGTGAGCGCCTGCGGATCCGCATTGCCCACGTCCTCCGAGGCGAAGCGGACCAGCCGGCGCGCGATGTAGAGAGGATCCTCGCCGGCCTCGACCATCCGCGCGAGCCAGTAGACCGACGCGTCCGGATCGCTGTTGCGCATCGACTTGTGAAGCGCCGAAATCAGGTTGTAGTGCTCCTCGCCCGACTTGTCGTACAGCAGCATCCGGCGCTGAATCGCCTGTTCGACGCGCGCGACGTCCACACGTTTCTCGCCGTCGACCATCGGCGCCGCCGCGACGCTGAGCTCGAGCAGATTCAGCGCCGACCGCGCGTCGCCGTTCGCGTACATGGCGATCGCGTTGAGCGTCTCGGCATCCATGGCCACGCGCTGCGCGCCGAGCCCGCGCTCGACGTCGATCAGTGCCCGCCGGAGGATCGACGCCACTTCCTCGGTCGCCAGGCCGCGGAGCACGAAGACCTTCGACCGGGACAGGAGCGCGGCGTTGACCTCGAACGACGGATTCTCGGTCGTCGCGCCGATCAGCACGATGTCGCCGGATTCGACGCGCGGGAGAAAGGCGTCCTGCTGGGACTTGTTGAAGCGATGAATCTCGTCGATGAAGACGATCGTGCGCCGGCCGGTCGTGCGCCGGATGCGCTCGGCCTCCAGCATCACGTCGCGAATCTCCTTGATGCCCGAGAGCATGGCGCTGAACGACACGAAACGCGCCTTCGTCGTGTCCGCGATGATGCGCGCGAGCGTTGTCTTGCCGGTGCCGGGCGGGCCCCACAGGATGATCGACTGCAGCAGGTCGCGCTCGATGGCCTCGCGCAGTGGCTTGCCGGGCGCGAGCAGTTCGTCCTGGCCGACGAACTCGTCGAACGCGCGCGGCCGCATGCGCTCGGCGAGCGGCGACGGCGCGGCGTTGGTCACGGGTTCGTCGGGGAACAGAGAATCCATGGTCTGCAGGCCGGCCCTTCAGTGATGAGTAGGCCGGGTCCTTTTGGACCCGGCTGATTAGGCGGGTCCGAAAGGACCCGCCCTGCGTGTCTCGGTTCGCTGGCGCTTCGCCTCGTACACGATCAGCGCGGCGGTCACGGCGGCGTTGAGCGACTCGACGGGCGCCTGCATCGGAATCGTCACGCGCTCGTCGGCGCCGGCGATCAGCGCGGGATCCAGGCCCGAGCCCTCCCCGCCAATGACGACGGCGATCGATTGTCGCAGGTCCACGTCAAACACCGATCGTCCGTCGCGCGGTGCCGTCGCGACGAGACGGCATCCGCGGAGGCGCAGTTCGGCCACGGCTGCGGCGGTTTCGGCGACGACGATCGGCAGACGCAGCGCGCTGCCCATCGACCCGCGCAGCGCCTTCCAGCCGAACGGGTCGGCCGACGCGCCGCCAACGATGACGCCGCTGGCGCCGCCGGCTTCGGCGACGCGCACGATCGCGCCGAGGTTGCCGGGGTCTTGCACGTCGATCGCCAGCACGACGAGCGGGGCGGCGTCGGCGAAGAGATTCGGCAGGGACGCAGCCGGTCGATCGGCGAGCGCGATGATCGGACTCGGCGATCGCACGGGGCTCATCGCGGCCATGACCGGCGCGGTGGCGGTGACGACGTCCGCCTTTGCCTCGACGAGCGAGCGCATCAACGCGGCGATGTCACGATCTCGATCGGCGGCGTGGGCGGCGACGGCGGCGTCACGGATGTGCAGGCGCGCCGCCAGCGCGTCCGAGACGAGATGGATGCCGTCGAGCAGGATGGTCGCGGCGTCGCCGCGGGCGGCGGCGCGGTAGCGCGCCACGAGCGGATTCTGACGGCTGGTGATGCGTCGCACGCCGGACAAGGATAGCACTGAGGCTGTGGTACTATTCGTCGTCGGCCAACGGCCGCACTGGAGACTATGAAAGCTCGGCTGATCAAGAAGTTCGAAGACGAAATCCAGGCGCTCAACCACGAGCTCAAGCTCGAGCTGCCGAAGGAAATCAAGCGCGCGCGCGAGCTCGGCGACCTGCGCGAGAACGCCGAGTACCACGCCGCCAAGGAGCGGCAGCGCCTCGTCGAATCGCGGATCAGCATGCTGCAGAAGCGCGTCGCCGAGATCGCGCTCATCAACGTCGATCGCATTCCGCACGATCGCGCCGGCTTCGGATCGACGCTGGACGTCGTCGACGGCCACGGCGAGAAGATGACGTTTCAGCTCGTCATGCCGGAGGACGCGGACGCCGAGAAAGGCCTGATTTCGACGACCTCGCCGATCGGCCGCGCGTTCCTCAACAAGGAGGAGGGCGACTCGGTGAAAGTCGTCACGCCCGGCGGGCAGCGCGAGTTCGAGATCGTCAAGCTGCTGACGATCCATGACGAAGCGGCGGGATGAGCGATCGCGCTGACGGTCCCACCGAACCTTATTCCCCTCAACGTCGCACTGCGCTCGTCCTCGCCGGGACCGGAACCGCCGGCGCGTATCACGCCGGTGTCGTGCGCGCGCTGCACGAAGCGGGCGTCAAGCTCGATCTCGTCGCGGGCCGCGGCGTCGGCGTCGTCGGCGCGCTATTTGTCGCGATCGACGGGGCGCACCGGTTGTGGGACGAGAAGGGCATCTGGCGGACGCCCGAGCGCGCGCAGTTCTACGCCTGGCGCACGGCGCCGCGCCTCGTCGTCGGCGCGCTCGTGGCGGCGCTCGCCGTCGTGGCGGTGCCCATCGCGGCGGTCGCGCTCGGCCTCATCGTCTTTCCGATCGACTTCGTTCTGAAGACCGCGGGTCTCGGCGGAGCATCGGGGCTGGTCGGTGCGTACCTGCGCGCGGCCGAGGCCGCGTTCGCGCCCAGCGCGCTGCCGACGTGGCTGCCGCGCCTCGTGCTGCTCGTGCTGGGTGCCGCCGGCATCGTCGCGTGCGGCGTCGGCGTCGCGCAGAGTCGTGAGCCCGGACGCGGCGCGTGGTGGTGGCGCGGCGTTCGTCCGCCGCTGTCGGCGACGAGCGCGATCGATCAGTGCTGGCGCGTGCTGTGGGACCTTGTCGGTGGCGCCGCGCAGGTGACGCAGCCGGCGCCGGAGGATCTCGCACGGCGGTACGCCGAGTTGCTGACGGAGAACATCGGGCAGCCCGGCTTTCGCGAGCTGATCATCACGGCGCACGACGCGGACGCGCGCCGCGATCTCATTTTCGCGCTCGTGGATGAGAGCCGTCGCGCCGGGCTGATCCGGCGATCCACCAGCGAGGCGGCGGAGGCGCGACGCGCGGAAGTGCTCGATCTGGCGGGCGTGGACCGCGATCGACTGGCGGGCGCCGTCGCCGGCGCGCTGACCGTGCCGCTGGCGACCGAGTGGCAGCGGATCACGTTCACGCCGGATTCCTACTGGCGCGGCGAGACGCATCGGCTCTGCGATCGGCCGGCGAGCCTGATCCGGCTCATCGACGAGCTCATCGACGTCGGCGTCGAGCAGGTCATCCTGGTGTCGGCGGCGCCGCTGTCCGCCGGGCCCCACACCCTTGCCGACGAGCGCCTGGACTGCCGCGGCCGGCTGGGCGAGTACATGCAGTCGGCCGAGGCGGCCGTCATTCACGATGCGACGACGACGACCGGGGGCGTGCGCATCTTCACGATCCGGCCAGTCCATAATCCGATTGGACCGTTTGATTTCGACGGCGGATACGATGATCGATCGCATCGCGCGCAAGGGCCCGACGAGTTGATGAACCGGGGCTATGCCGACGCGTACCAGCAGTTCGTCGAGCCGGTCGTAGGCGCGAGCGGAGAAAGAGTTGGAAGTCTGAAGGCTCAAGGCTGAAGTGTGAAGACGCGGTCCTGAAATCTGAAATCTGACCTCTGCAATTTGAAATCTCACGAGGGCGTATGAAGGGTCCAGCCACCGAGCTCATTCACGCAGGCGAGACGGATCGCGGCGATGCCGTGCCGTTGACGACGCCTATCTACGAGACCAGCACGTTCGTGTTCGAGAACGCGCAGGAAGTGCTGGCGTACAACGAGGGCCGCTCGTCGAAGTATCTGTATTCCCGGTACGCGAACCCGACGATCGTCAGCGTCGAGCAGAAGCTGGCCGTCCTCGATCGCGCGGAAGCGGCGCTGCTCTTCTCGTCAGGGCAGGGCGCGACGACGACGATCCTGATGGCGCACGTGAAGGCCGGCGACGAGATCATCTGCGGGTCGGCGATCTACGGCGGCACGCTGCATCTGCTGCACGACCTGTTGTCCAACTTCGGCGTCACGACGCGATTCGTCTCGCTCGAGGATCTGGCGAGTCTGGACCGCGTGATCGGTCCGAAGACGAAGGTCGTCTGGTTCGAGTCGCCGATCAACCCGACGCTGCGCTGCGTGGACGTCAAGCGCGTGGCCGACGCCTGTCGCGCCCGCGGCGTGCTCTCGGTGATCGACAACACGTTCGCGTGCCCGATCAACCAGCAGCCGCTGGCGCTCGGCATCGATCTGGCGATGCAGAGCGCGACGAAGTACCTCAACGGCCACAGCGACGTCACGGGTGGCGTCGTGACCGGGCCTCGCGCACTGGTGGCGCCGATCGAGAAAGCGCGGCGGCTTCTGGGCACGGTGATGGATCCGTATCCCGCTTACGCGTTGGGCCGGGGCCTGAAGACGCTGCAGCTTCGCGTGGCCCGACACAATGCGAATGCGAGAACGGTGGCGGAGTTCCTGGCGAAGGACAAGCGGGTCAGCTGCGTGTACTATCCGGGCCTGCCGTCACATCCGGACCACGAAATTGCGAAGCGCCAGATGCTCGGATTTGGCGGGATGGTCTGCTTCGATCTGGGCGGCGAGTACGAGCGCGCGGCCGCGTGCTACGATCGGCTGAAGCTGGTGAAGCGGGCGGCGAGCCTGGGCGGCGTCGAGAGTCTGGTCAGCATGCCCGTGCTGACGTCGCAGTACGGCCACACCGACGAGCAGTTGAAACAGGCGGGTGTCACGCGGGGGATGTTGAGGCTCTCGGTCGGTCTCGAAGATCCTGCCGATCTGATCGCCGACCTCGATCAGGCGTTGGAAAGTTAGAAAGCAGAAGGAAGAAGGCAGAAGGAGGAAGGATCTAACGGGTCTTTAGTTCTTCAGGTTCAGTTCTTCCTTCCGCCTTCTGACTTCTTCCTTCCTTCGGCTGTTCGTGCGCGAGGAATTCGTGCGCGATGGCCTGCAGGCGTCCGGTCATCGCGGCCGGATCGATCGCGCCGAACTTCTTTTCGAACGCGCGAAGGGGCACGACCGCTTTGGCCATCGCCCGGTGGCCTCCGGCGCTGCCGATGTCGGCGAAGAAGCGCCGCACGAATTCGCCCGCGTTCTTCGAGTAGCCGAGGTTTCTCACCGAGACGATGAGCGACGCGTTCACGACGCCGGCGATCACGGTCCATTTCGCGTCTTCGAGCTGCAGGTAGAAATCGGCCACGTACGGGATGAAGTCTTCGCGCGGCGAGGGGCCGAGGAACGCGCAGAACACCTGATCCTGCAGCGATCCGGCGCGGAACGCCTTCAGCACGTAGTCGAGCCGCTCGAGCGTGATTTCGGCGCCTTCCATCTTGCGGATCAGCGCGGCGTCGGCGAGCGGATAGAGATACGAGAACGCCTCGAGGTCCACGCGATTGGTCTGCCGGTTGAAGAACAGCGTGTCGGACTTGATCGCGTAGAGCATCGCCGTGGCGACGCGTTCGGAGATGTTGACGTCGACAGCGCGCAAGTGCTCGGTGAGGATCGTGGACGTGGATCCGTAGTCCGGCCGGATGTCCTTGAACACGGCCGCGTAGCCCGGCTGCTCGGGATGATGGTCGATCACGAGGTCCACGCGCTCGATGAGGCCGCCGAAGTAGTGCGGCTGCACGTCCACCATGGCGACGCGGTCGAAGTCTTTCAGCGACTCCGGCGTGATGGCTTCGACGTGAATGTCGAGCAGGCTCGCCATGCGCAGGTTCTCGGGCCGCGTCACGCCGTGAATCGCGCCGAGGATCGCGGTCGCCCGCGTGCGGTGGAGGACGTTGCGGAGCGCCAGGCCGCTGGCCATCGCATCGGGGTCGGGGTCGTTGTGCAGGATGATCAGGACCTTGTCGGCATCGGCGAAGTAGCGCTGGTACTGGAGCACGCGCGCGCGCGTCAGCGAGCGGCTGAATTCGGTCAGCAGCGGACCGCCGAAGAGCTCGGCCATCGAGAGGTACGCGACGTCGGGGAAGTCGGCGTGGAGCTCCTCGGCGCGTTTCGCGGTGGCCGCACCGCCGACGCTGAGGACGTAGATCAGCGCGCCGCCGGCGTCCCGCACGGCCTCCAGCGTCTTGCGCAGGCCGCGGCGTCCATCGTCCTCGATGATCACGCAGGTGCCGGGACCCAGATCGGCTTTGACGTAGGTGTCGGTGCGGCGCGGGTCGCCGGCCGTCACGGTGACCCCGGCGTCGAGGAGGCGCCGGGCCTGCGGCCGGTCTTCGACGATGAACTCGACTTCAAAGCCGGGCAGCAGGATCTCGTCGAGCATCCTGATGACGAGATCGTTCTGGCAGACAGCTAGACACCGCATGCAGGTACCAACCTCAAATTATACGCCTCGCGGTGGCGGAAGATGCCGCGGCGGTGTAGAGTGCAGTTCCGTGATCGCGCTGCGGAAATTACCACGGAGGGCACGGAGGGCACAGAGGTGAGACTGGGTGTGGCCCTCGCATCCGCGGTGTGCCTCGTGTCGTCGGTGCCGACGCCGCGGCAGACACCGGTGTTTCGCACGGGGATCGATCTCGTCAATCTCGGCGTAACGGTGACGGACAAGAAGGGGAATCTCGTCACCGATCTGAAGGCTGAGGATTTCGAGATCGGCGAGGACGGAAGGAGGCAGACCGTCCGTTATTTCTCCGCCGGCGCCCCCACGACCGGCGAGCCGCCGTTCGCGATGCACCTCGGACTGCTGCTCGACGTCAGCGAGAGCATGGGCGAGGACATGCGCTTCAGCAAGACGGCGTCGATCAAGTTCCTCAACATGCTCAGCGACGCGGTCGACATCACGGTTGTCGACTTCGACACGGAAGTCCGGACGGCGCGGTACGGCCAGCGCGAGTTCGCGCGGCTCATCGAGCGGATTCGTCAGAAAACGGCCTCGGGGAACACCGCGCTGTACGACGCGATCGGCACGTACCTCGACGGCGCGGCCGGACAGGACGGCCGGAAGATCATGCTGCTGTACACGGACGGCGGCGACACGCAGAGCTCGCTGGGGTTCGGCGAGTTGATGAATCTGCTGAAGGCGTCCGACGTCACGGTCTACGCCATCGGCGAGCTGGAGCATCAATCGCAGTCGACGAAAATGCAGCAGCGCATGCTCCTGCAGCAGATCGCCGACGTCACGGGCGGACAGGCGTTCTTTCCGACGGCGGTGAAGGAACTGGACGCCGTCTACGCCAAGGTCCTCGCCGAGATCCGCGCGCAGTACACGATTGGTTATCTCTCCACGAACGAGAAGACCGATGGATCGTGGCGCAAGGTCGACGTGAAGGTCGTGCGCAAAGACGGCCGGGAGTTGCGCTTGCGCGCGAGGAAGGGATACTTTGCGCCGTATAAGAGGTAGTGGCTGATGGTTGCTGACGGCCGTCTCCCTTCCTACTCCGTCGCGGAGTGGGTTGACGATTCTGCGATCGATGCCGGGCGAGAGCGCGGCAGAATCTGCCATAACGTGAGACCTCTCGTGCTGGCTCGTTGAGATTCCGGCGCAATTCCTCGCGTCGACGCTTTGGCATCGTCTTCGCAAGGGCGACGATGCTATGATCCGCCGCCCTCGGACCCGCATGACCGTCGCGCAACTCAAACAGCACCTCGATCGCCGGTTCGATCACCTCGAGCGAACCAAGGCCGATAAGTCTGACCTGGCGCGGTTCGTGACGAAGGACGACCTGAAGGCGGAGCTGAAACGCTTCGCGACGAAGGACGACCTGAAGGCGGAGCTGAAGCGTTTCACGACGAAGGACGACGTCAACAGACTGGCGACCAGGACCGATTATCAATTTGGCGAGGTGTTTCGCCGGCTCGACAGCCTCAACGACAAGATCGACAGCCTGACGGGCGTCGTTCGGGACAATCGCGACCTGTTCGACCGGGTGTCAGACGAATATGGGCATCGGATTGCTGACTTGGAGCATGACAGCGGGGGGTACGATGCCGGCGTCCCGAAGGCATGAAGCGCGGAACTGGCGAGTAGAAACGCTGGCCGAGGTCATACACATTCGGCCGGCGGCCGCAATGCGATCTGAATGGCATCGTCGATTGCAGACGCTTCGTGAACGGGACGAGCAGCTCTGGGTGACGGTGGGCGAGGTGATTGCTGAAAACATCGACAGGGCGAATAGGCTGACCTACGAGGGGTGGCGCGCGGGATCTCTCGGCCGGGCGCGAAGGATGCGTCGCATCTACAAGGCGCTTCTGCGGCGCCGTGCGCTCAGCAAGGCGAGCGGCAGTGCGTGACGGCGTTCTACCTTCAGCCTTCACACTTCTCCCCGCCCTCTGGTACGATTACCAGTTCCGATGCCCTCCGTCTACGATCGCTTCTCGCTCGTCTCCGATTTCACGCTCGCCGGCGATCAGGAGCGCGCCATCGGCGAACTGACCGAGGGCCTGGAGCGCGGCGACCGGCATCAGGTGCTCCTCGGCGTGACCGGGTCGGGCAAGACCTTCACGATGGCGCAGACCATCGCGCTCGTGAACCGGCCGACGCTCGTCATGGTCCACAATAAGACGCTGGCCGCACAGCTCTTTCAGGAATTCCGCCGGTTCTTCCCCGACAACGCCGTCGAGTACTTCGTCAGCTACTACGACTACTATCAGCCCGAGGCCTACGTCCCGTCGACCGACTCGTACATCGAGAAGGAAGCGACGATCAATGAGGAGATCGACCGCATGCGGCTGTCCGCCACGCGGTCCCTCTTCGAACGGCGCGACGTGATCATCGTCGCGAGCGTCTCCTGCATTTACGGCCTCGGATCGCCAGAGGCGTACTACGGCATGCTGCTGCCGCTTGAGCGCGGCCAGCGCATCAGCCGCGAAGAAATCCTGCGGAAGCTGGTTGAGATTCAGTACGAACGCAACGATCACGATTTCGGCCGCGGCACGTTCCGCGTCCGCGGCGACACTGTCGAGGTCTACCCGTCGTACGAAGAGCAGGGACTGCGGATCGAGTTGTTCGGCGACGACGTCGACGAACTGGTGACGTTCGATCCGCTGACGGGCAAGACGCTGCGGCGGCACGACAAGATCGCGGTGTATCCGAAATCGCACTTCGTCGCGCCGCGCGAGCGGACCAAACGCGCGGTCGAGACGATCAAGGAAGAGCTGGTCTGGCGGCGCGGCATCCTCGAGTCGGAAGGCCGCCTGCTCGAGGCACAGCGGCTGCACCAGCGCACGATGTTCGACCTCGAGATGATGAACGAGATCGGCTACTGCCACGGCATCGAGAACTACGCGCGCCACCTGACGGGCCGCGCGCCGGGCGAGCCGCCGCCGACGCTGCTGGATTACCTGCCGGCCGACTCGCTGATCATCGTGGACGAGAGCCATCAGACGGTGCCGCAGGTGCGCGGCATGTATCACGGCGATCGGTCGCGCAAGGAAGTCCTGGTCGCGTACGGGTTCCGGCTGCCGTCGGCGCTGGACAACCGGCCGCTCAGCTTCGAGGAGTGGGAATCGCGCGTCAAGCAGGTGGTCTTCGTGTCCGCCACGCCCGGGCCGTACGAGCTGGCCAAGTCGCAGGGCGTCGTCGTCGAGCAGATCATCCGGCCGACGGGCCTCATCGATCCACCGATCGACGTGCGGCCCGTCAAGGGCCAGGTGGACGACCTGCTGAAGGAGATTCGCGAGCGCGTCGATCGCCACGAACGCATCCTCGTGACGACGCTGACCAAGCGCATGGCGGAGGACCTGACGCAGTACTATCAGGAGCTGGGGGTCCGCGTGCGCTATCTGCACTCGGACATCGAGACGCTCGAGCGCGTCCAGATCCTCCGGGACCTGCGGCGCGGAACGTTCGACGTGCTCGTCGGGATCAACCTGCTGCGCGAGGGGCTCGATTTGCCCGAGGTGTCGCTGGTCGCGATCCTGGATGCCGACAAGGAGGGCTTCCTCCGGTCGGCCGGGTCGTTGATCCAAACGTCCGGCCGCGCGGCGCGCAACGTCAACGGCCGCGTCATCATGTACGCGGACAGGGTGACGGATTCGATGCGGCACGCCATGGGCGAGATGGAACGCCGGCGGGCGCGCCAAAGCGCGTACAACGAAGAGCACGGGATCACGCCGCAGTCCATCGTGCGGGCGATCGACGAGGTCATGTCCAGCGTGTACGAGCGCGACTACATGACGCCGGCCGTCGTCAAAGATGGGACGGAGCGGTTCAAGACGCAGGCGGAGCTCGACGCCTACATCGCATCCCTCCAGGCCGAGATGCGGGCCGCGGCCGCCAACCTGGACTTCGAGAAAGCGGCGTCGCTGCGCGACGACATCAAGCGCCTACGCAATCCCGAGCTGGGTTTGCCGCGCCTGGCCGGGAGGGCCTGACCCCGCGTGTTCCAGGCGATCGAACGCTGGCTGAAGGGCGCGGCCCTCGAGGCGCAGGAGTACGTGCGGCTCACGATGGCCGCCGTTCGCTGTACCTTCACGCCCCCGATCTACCGCCATGACGTCGTCGAGCAGTTCGATCTGATCGGCGTCGGATCGCTGACGGTAGTGCTGCTGTCTGGGCTGTTCACCGGCGCCGCTCTCGCGATGCAGACCGGGCTGACGCTCGACCGATTCGGGGCGCGGCCCGTCGTCGGGCAGCTCGTGAGCATCTCGATGATCAAAGAGCTCGGGCCGGTGCTGACGGCACTGATGCTGACGGGCCGCATCGGTTCGGGCATCGCGGCCGAGCTGGGTTCGATGGTGGTGACCGATCAGATCAACGCGCTGCGCGCGCTTGGCACCGATCCGGTGCGCAAACTTGTCGTGCCGCGTCTGCTGGCGGGGTTCTGCATGGCGCCGGTCTTGACCGCCCTGGCGGACTTTGTCGGCATCTTCGGCGGCTGGGTCGTCGCGCGGTTCACGCTGCAGGTGAATTCAGGGGTGTACTGGTCGTCGGTGACCAACGGGCTCTACATGCAGGACGCATGGATGGGGCTCATCAAGCCGCTCGTGTTCGGCTTTCTGATCGTGACGATTGCGTGTCATGTCGGCTTGCGCACGGCGGGCGGCACGGCGGGCGTCGGGAAATCGACGACCGTCGCCGTCGTGGCGGGCTCTGTCGCTGTGATTGCGGCGGACTTTTTCGTCACGCAGTTGCTGGCGACGCTGTTGTACTAGAAGAGGGTCAGGGGTTCAGGGTCCATGGTTCAGGGTTCTGAAGCGCAGACGGCGAAACAGATTCTGAGCGAGACGGGTGCGCCTGTCGTCATGTTCGATCGCGTGCAGCTGGCGTTCGACGACAAGGTCGTTCTCGCGGATCTGAGCTTCACGCTGATCAAGGGTCATACGAAGATCATTCTTGGCGCGAGCGGTTCGGGGAAGTCGACGGCGCTCAAGATCATCACCTGGCTGCTGAAGGCCGACGCCGGTGTCGTCTGGGTGAACGGCCAGCGGGTCGATCAGCTGACCGAGCACGAGATGATGAGCGTGCGCGCCGATCTGGGCATGATCTTCCAGGAGGGCGCGCTGTTCGATTCGCTGACGGTGCGCGAGAACGTCGGCTACAAGCTGTACGAAGAGACCGCCATGCCGCTCGAGGACGTCGACCGGCGCGTCGAGGAAGTGCTGGGGTTCATCGGCCTGATCGAGCACGCCGACAAGATGCCGTCGGAGCTGTCGGGGGGGCAGCGACGGCGCGTCGCGATCGCGCGCGCGATGGCGTTCAAGCCGAGCATCCTGCTGTACGACGAGGCGACGACCGGGCTCGATCCGATTACGGCGACAACGGTGGACGACGAGATCATCAAGCTCCGGGACCTCGAGGGTGTCAGCTCGATCGTCGTGACGCATCAGCTCCGCGATGCCTTTTACGTCGCGACGCACATGGCCGAGCGCGGCCCGGACGGCGCCGTCCGGATCATGCCGGCGTCGGGGGACAAGGCGGAGGAGGCGGAGTTCATCATGCTCAAGGACGGCCTCATCTGCTTCGAGGGCACGGCGGAAGAGCTGCGCCGGTCGGCCGATCCATACTTGAAGACCTTCTTGTCGTGACTGGTGGCTTGTGGCTGGTAGGAGACTGAGATGCCTCGCACGCGCTCGCTTGCCTGGTCGGAACTGAAAATCGGGATCGTGACGATCGCGGCGGTCTCGATTACGGCCGTCCTGATCTTCACCCTCACCGGCAGCCGCGGGCTCGTCTGGCAGCGCTACAACCTGAAGACGCGGTTCGCCGATGTCGCCGGCCTGACGACGGGTTCGCCGGTCCGGATTGCCGGCAAGGAAGTCGGCACCGTGAAGGCCGTCGAGCTGGTGGGCGAGCTGGTGGACATCACGTTCGAGGTGAACAAGCAGTACCGGGGCATCATCACGAGCACGTCGATGGCGCGGCTCGGGTCCGTGTCCTTGCTCGGGCAGGCCGCGATCGACATCACGCCGTCCACCCGCGGAACGCCGATTCCCGACTGGGGCTACGTCCCCGCGGGCAGGTCGCCGGCGCAGATCGCGGACCTGTCCGACAGCGCCACGCGGAGCATCGGCGAGATTACGGGCCTGGTGCAGGACCTGCGCGGCGGCAAGGGCACGGCCGGCAAGCTCGTGACCGATGATCAGCTGTACGTCGAGCTGAACCGGTTCGTGGCCGCCGCCGGCGACGTCACGAAGGGATTACAACAGGGCAAGGGGTCGATCGGCCGGCTGCTGAAGGACCCGAAGATGGCCCAATCCCTCGAGGCGTCGGTCAAGAACCTCCAGGACATCACGGCGCAAATCAATGCAGGGCAGGGCAGCCTCGGGAAGCTGATGAAGGACCCGGCGTTCTCGGATGCGCTGACCGGTGCGACCTCGAACATGCGGACGATTACGGAGAACCTGAAGAACGGCGAAGGCACGGCCGGCAAGCTGATGACGGATCCGTCGCTCTTCAACCGCTTGAATTCGGTGACGGACCGCCTCGATCAGCTGACGAAAAAACTGAACGACGGCGAAGGAACTGCCGGACAATTGCTGAAAGACAAGCAGTTGTATGAGAACATGAACAAAACGGTCTCGGACTTCAGCGCGCTGCTGACCGCGATCAAGAACGATCCGAAGAAATACCTCAGCGTGAAAGTGAGCATCTGGTAATGGCGAGAGACGAAGGCGCAGGCGCGGGCAGCATTCTTCTGGCATTCATCCTCGGCGCCGTCAGCGGCGCGGCGGTGGCGCTCCTCTACGCGCCCGCCAGCGGCAAGGAAACGCGCGAGTACCTGGGCGAGAAAGCGCGCGAGGGCAAGGCGCGCGCGGCCGAGGCGGCGGCAAAGGGACGCGACGTCCTGAATCAGGGCCGCGAGACCCTCGCGACGGCGATCGAGCGGGGACGCGAAGCCTATCAGCAGGCGCGCGCGCGGGACAACGCGTGAGCGCGTGGAGTGAGGTGTTCCTTGGCGTGATCGCGGCGGCCACGCTGTCCATCGCCATCGCGCAACTCGGCATCTTCGTCGCGGCGGGACTTCTGGCGCGGCGGATGACCAGGCTGGTCGATCGCGTGGAACAGGAGTTGAAGCCTCTGTTTGGCCACCTCGACGCGATTGGCCGTGACGCGGCGCGCGCCACGGCGCTGGCGACGGCGCAGATGGAGCGCGCGGACAAGCTGCTGGCCAGCCTCGCCAGCCGGGTCGAGCAGACCGCCAGCACCGTCCAGTCGTCCATCGGGGCGACCGCGCGGTCGGGCAGCGCAGTTCTCAGCGCGTTTCGGGCCGCGTTCGAGGTCGTCCGTGCAATGCGCCAGAGCAGCCGGCGCCGCCAGGGGCGCGCCGAAGACGAAGACGCGCTCTTTATCTAGTCATTGCGCCGCGCGCCCCCCGGGTGTAAAAGAGCGGTCACACACCGCTTCGCCTCGGGAGGGACCATGCAGCGAGTCGTCTTCGGTTCGCTCGTCGTGCTCACCGCGCTGGCTATCGCCGCGCCCGCCCCGGCTCAGGAATCGAAGTCCTCCGCTCTCGCGAAAGAACTTGCCGCCACGCTGGACGCCGGCAAGCTGGACAGCATCGCAGCCAGGGATCCGTCCGCGCCGGACACGTTCGTGGCCGCGCTGTATTTCCCCGGCGTGCAGCTGCTGGTCGTCTCGGCGAAGTACACCGCACCGCAACTGCTGGATGCGCGGCTGACGAAGAAGGAATACCGCGACCTCTACATCGACTTGAGCAGCGCGTCGGTGCCTTCGACGAAAGCGTTCGTCGAGGATCTGGGCGCGGACGGCCTCCACGCGAAGCACGACGAGAACAAAGGATCGGACACCTTCGAGTTGGCCGGCGTGCGCACAATCTTCGATGGGGACTGGAAGAAGCAGAAGATGGCGGAAGCGGACTACATGAAAGCGTTCGCGTCGGCCGACGACCGCTACGTGCAGATGCTCACAGCCCTCATCGCCCAGGCCAAGAAATCGAAATGACGCGCCTGCCGGCCCCGAAAGCTCGAAGACCATCGCGTCGAGCGAAGGCTGGTACAGACGAACGCCCTGACGGTCCGAACGGGGGACTCGCTCCAGTTCGTGCTCGGAGGGAGTACTAATGCGGTGGTGGTGGCGATGAAGCCTGGCCAGCCGCAACCCAGCCCGACCAACAGGGCGTCCGGCGCCGCCCGAGCGTCTCCTATGCCGGATAACTTCACAGCATCGGACGCGACAGCGCACCGCCTAATTTAGGCCCTCCACGCGCCCTGTCAAGCCGGATAAAACAGACCCGGGTCGATCATGAATCCGTGCGTGACCAGCGGATCGATCCGAGACCCCCGCCAAGCTCATCCGCGCGATGACGGCCATCCCGCGGACGGCGTTCTTGAAGTCAGGCAGCACCGCGAACGATGGCGTCATCGTCAGGGCCAAAGTGACCGCGCGCGGGACGGAACGGTTCGAGCAGCGGGAACGTGGTGGGCGCTAGAGGACTCGAACCTCTGACCTCGTGCGTGTGAAGGCGATGCACGGGGAGCGGCGCGAGTCGATCTGCCGCATTTTGTTCGAATTCTACATAGATCACGGCGAGTCTGAATAGCTCTCTGCCGCTGTTTTCCGGGACAATCAGTCTCACTGTGTCTCAGGCAATGTCGTGTCAGAAGAGAAGCCGAACCATTGATGTGGAACACCCGGTTCAAAGCGATTCAACAGGGTGTGGCCCCAGCGCGCCCATCGGCCCAGCGCCCATCTTTGCTCACCGCGGATCGCGCCAGAAGAGTGGTCCTTTCAAAGAGATCGAGGATTTGCGCGAGGCGCACCCGTCTTCGTCGGTTCCAACTTGGGATCGCGCGATGAGGAAGTCGATCAGCGGACATCGTCGACAAGGCCGCGAACATAGCAAGCGCCGTGCTCTAATATCACCATGCTCCGGCTCAAGTGTGCGGTCCCTGTCGTAGTCCTCCTCATTGTCGCCGCTCCTCCGGCGCGGGCAGACGAAGACCTGAGCTACACGTTCCAGTTCCGCACACAGCCGACGCCCGTCTTACAGGTCGACCTGCGGTTCAACGTCCTCGCCGGTCATCCAGTCGATCTGGTGCTCCCAAGCCGCTACGGCGGCGACGGGGAAATGTGGCGTTGGATTACCAAGCTTCGAGTGATTGATGGTCCGGTGACGCTGACCGCGGGTAGCGCTCCGGAGGAACGAACGCTTGAGGCGAGCCAGAGCGGGTCGTGCCACCTGCAGTACGTCGTAGATCTTCCGTCCGCACCGCTGGAACGCATCGTTTATCGCCGTCCCGTGATTCGGAAGGACTACCTTCATCTGCTTGGTAACACGTTCTTGGTCCGCCCAAACTGGCCCGCGACCAGACAGCTTCGCATCGAGTTCAACTGGCGATTACCTCAAGGCTGGAAGATCGGCAACAGCTTCGGCGTCGCGAAGAAACGCCAACGGTTTGAGGCTTCGCTCGGCAACGTGCTTCAGGCCGTCTATGTCGCGGGAGACTTCAGGTTTGAGGAGCGGACGTTGAACGATGGCCAGCCGCTCGTCGTAGCTCTGCGCGGCGCCTGGGGCTTCAACGACCACGAGCTCGCAACTACGATAAGTCGCATTGTGGAAATGCAGCGGAACCTGTTCGATGACCATCACTTTCCGTTCTACTTCGTGTCGCTTCTCCCAGTTGACACGCCGCCCGGGCATGTGTCCGGTGTGGGCCGATACAATGGCTTCGCGGCATTCAGGGGTGCGGGTGGCAGGCTCGATCATCAGTTGATGTACCTGCTCTCCCATGAGTTGGCGCACACGTGGATTCCGTTCAAGACGAGTCAAGCGGCCGAGGCTCCGTCAACGATGTTTTGGTTTAGTGAAGGCTTCACCGAGTACTACTCGTATGTGGTCAGGCTGCTTGCAGGATTCGAACAGTTCCCGACCTTCGTCGACGAGATCAACGACCTGGTGAATGAGTACTGGACCTCACCGGTACGAAGCATGCCCAACCAGCAGGCCGCCGCAGAATACTTCACGAATCAGAACGTTCAACGCCTTGCCTATCTTCGGGGCCTGTTGATCGCGCTGAACTGGAATGCGGCGATCCGGTCCGCATCAGACGGACAAAAATCCCTGAATGACCTCATGCGGATGCTGATGAGAGACGGGGCACACCGCGATCGACCGATCGATGCTGCCTTGCTGGACGCCGCCGCGAGAACCTACGGTGTTGCAGACGCGGCACGTCACTTAGCCGAATGGGTCCAATCCGGACACGATATCGAGATCCGACCCGACAGCCTTGGGATCTGCGCTGAACTTTCCGAGAGCCCCGAGAGGCCTCCGCGATTCCTGTTCAAAGCAGGAACGGACGGCTCACGCTGCGTCCCGTGGTTCCGGTAGTCGTGACTGACCAGCACAGCGATCGATATCCCACCAGATGGTCTCCTATCGGAAATTTGAAGCCAGGTATCCGAGCATCGAAACCCAGAGGCTTTGGACCTTGAACTCGGAAGAGCGGATTCTGCGCCAGGAACTCAATGCTGAGGGGGCTCATGGCTCGTCACAGCCGGACCCGTGGCGTGCCGTCGGCCGACTCGGGATGGAGAAGGCCTCCGACGGCGAAGATGACCACCGCCAACAGCAGCAGCTGTAACACGAGATGCATCCCGTCGGGCGCCAGATGATTCCCAGCAGAAGGGAGAATCTTCGTCGTGTGACTGAAGGTTCGCTGGTACACCGCTTTCCAGTTGTCAGATGCGCCAAACAAATAGCTGATCCACCACGTTCTGACTTGCAGAAACAGCCAGCCCCCGTATCCGGCCACGCAACACCACATCAGCCATGACCAGCGGCGTCTCCACGCCAAGATAAAGAGTGTGCATGGCAACAAGAACGCCAGAACAATGATGAAATCCGCAGCGGAAAGCGTGCCGGCGCGCGCTTGATTCCAGAGTGGTTCGAATCTGGGTTGGTTGTTCCAGGCGCCGAGCCGAAACCACTGGATCGCTTCGAAGTACAGCGCGAGGACCAGTTGGCAGATCGCGGAAATCCGAAGGGCCGTCGCCGCGGTCATGGCGCGATTGTAGCCTTTGCTTTCTGACTAGGTTGGTGAGTTTCGCTTGTTGCCGTTGCGACTTTCGGCGACAATGCGCACGACGTACGAGGGGGCCGAATGGTCAAGGGTGCGTTGGCGATCGTGGCGGGATACGCGGGTATGGTCGCCATCGTCGTGGCGAGTCAGCCGATCATTGTCCGTCTCTTTCTGCCTGAAGCCGCCCCTGGTCGCCTCACCCGCTCCTATTTGGCCGCGAATCTCTCGTGCGCCTTCGTGGCCGCGGTGGTCGCCGGCGTCGTCTGCGTGAAGCTCGCACCGGAACCGAGTGCGCGTTACGTACGCATCCTCGCGGTCTTGGTGCTGTTGCTCTCGCTGCTGTCGGCCGTCACCGACCATGACCATCCGTTCTGGTACTTTGGCGTGATCGGCGTCTTGGCGGCTGCCGGGATCCTCGTCGGACGAGTCGTGGTTTACAGGTGGTGATCGAGGCCCACCCAAGCACGTGTCCGTTCACGCCGATTCCTTGAATCGCTGTGCTCGATCACTCGAACCAGATCTCAATCTCATAGCCATCCGGATCGGCGACGTACGCGTAGGGGAGGCCTGGAGCAAATTCGCCACGCCGGAGCAGCCGCCCTCCGGCGCGCTCGACTTCCATGATGGCGTGGTCGATGTCGTTCGGGTCCATGAGCCGGAAACCGAAATGCGCCACCCCGCCAACGGCGCCGGCGGTGGTGGAATCCTCCGCAAATGTCACGATGTCGTGTCTTCCAACCGCCTGAGTGTGGACGAGGCCATCCCCACGTCCGTACTCACGGAGACCAAAGACTTGCTCGTAGAAATTCAGGGCACGAACAGTGTCCCGAACCGCAAGATTGATGTGCGTGAGGCCATAAGTCCGGACCATCGTCCCTCTCCCTCCAACCCACATCCGCTGGTCGCGAACGACTGGCGGCGTTTGCCGAGTGTCACCACGACCGCGCGTTCCAAGCTCGGCTCGAGCGCTGCGTGCGTCCTACGATACTCCTAAGGAGTCGCCGCGCGTTGGCAATTCTTGCGCGGTCACCGTTTCGGCGGTGCGTTCCCTCTCATCAGCGCATCGAACTGTCGACGCTCGGCCGGTGTCATGGTGACGATGCGTCGCTCCACAAACTCCGCGATGTCCATCCGTGCGCGGAGTGCGGTGAGTTCCGCCGCCCAAGGCCGCGTGACGGCCGCGTAGCCCGCGCCGGCCGCTGCGGCTGACGCCAGCGCAAAGACAAGAGCGAGCGCCCAGCGCCGCCAAACACCCGGCCAGAACCGCTGCATCTCCACCTGCCGCCACCTGCGCGCTTCCTCAATCGTGCGCTGCGCCTGGTCGAGCCAGCTCTGCTCCCGCTGGAGAACCGCGCGCAACTTGTCGTTGCGCGCGAGCGCATCAGCCTGCCCGCGTAGCTGGTGGAGGAGTTGAGAGACTTCCGTAAGACGCGCATAGACGCCGTCAGCGGCCTCTCGTTGCGCGCGAAACGTGTCGAGGGCAGTCGGCATGGCTATCTCCCCGGATACCAATCATCGAGGCGGTCAGGGCCTCCGCGGTCATGGTCTCGTCGACGCTCGGGTTCCTCGTCTTCGTGGCCGGTCATCCCTCGGCCACCGCCTCGTCCACTGTCTTCAACGTTCGCGACCTCGCGATCGATGGCAGTCACGAGTTCCCGACGGTCTTCGCGGGTCACGGCCTCGTCGAGGCGGTCATGGTCGAGGCCACGGGCCACCATGTACGCGGCTGCGGGTCCGTAGTGGTGGCCTGGCTCGCGATCGAGTCCTTGTCGCTCGTAGCTCCGGTGATCGACGCGTTCGTGTCGGCCGTTTCGCTCGAGCGTCGCGTTGGTGAGGTCGGCCCATCGCTCGCGCGCATGTTCCATCCATTCGTGGCCGTGAAAGGTGCGGCTCTTCGGTGCGCCGCCACGCTCGGGAGCGGCGTTGTTCGCGCGGCGAAACCATTGCTCGCGGTTGCGCGCGACGCCATCGTTGTGACGTTCGGAAATCATCAAGTGCGCGTGCGGATTGTGCTCCTGCGCGGCGGCGTCGCGCCCCGCGTGGATCGCGAGAGTGTACGGCAGCCGTTCTTCCGCCGTTATTTCTTGCGCGAACGCGCGGGACAGGGCGACCTGATCATCAGGATCGAGATCACGTGGCAGCGCGAAGTCCGCGCTGACATACAGCCGCCCGTTGGCGCGCTCGTATACGTCGGCTGCGTCCCAATATTCACGCGCGTCGTCCCCGACCCAGTCCGGCATGTGGTCCGATTCCGTGTAGGTCGCGGCGTCACGATCGGGGTCGTCATACTCCTCGCGCCGCGTGATGTAGTCGTGCGCGGCGCTCGCGCACGATCCGCTCGCGCGCGAGCCCGACCGAAACGACAGATGGTAGCAGCCGCCGCTACTGCGCGCGTGACCGCCGCCAGGCACGTCGGGATGGCGTTCGAACCATTCCATTGCGGGAACCTCAGGTCGGCCAAAGGCGCACGCGCGAAGCCGTTTCGAAGAAACGCCAAAGTGCGCCTTTGGCCGACTATCGTCGTCCTGCAGGCGATGTGCCACGCGCGGCCGTCGGTGTTTTTCCGCTGGCCTGTCACGCTCGATCGCCGTGGCACCACGGCTGCATCAGCCGGTCGTCGTTGGAGGTGAGCGATGCCGCAGCCTGAAAGAGTCCTCGCCCGAATTCAGTCGCTCGACGAACGCCTCGCCCGTTTGCGGACCGAGAAGAATCGCCTCATCGCACGCGCCGGTCATGCGGAGCGCAAGCGCGACACACGCCGCAAGATCCTGATCGGCGGGGCGGTCCTGGCGGCGATCGATCACGAGGGCGTGCCGGTGATGCGCTCGGTTCCCGAGCTCCTCCGTTGGCTCGACACGAGACTCACGCGACCCCACGATCGAGCCGCCTTTGACCTGTTGCCGAAGTAGCAATAAACGCGCGGCGGGGACTCTCGCCTTCGGCGATAAGAGCCCTCTGGTCTGCAGCGAAGCGGCGGTCAAGGATGCCCGTCAGCGGGCACCGCAATGCGGCGCGCAGCGTCCTTGACGGCCGCGTGAGCGGAGAGCATTCTGACGGTCAGGCCGAAGGCGGACGCCACCAGGGAGTATCATGGAAGCCAGCTCAAGGAGCACCCAATGACCTGGCAGGAACGCATCGTCGTAGACCCGCAGATTCTCGTGGGCAAGCCGGTCATCCGCGGCACCCGCCTGGCGGTGGAGCTGATTGTCGACCTTCTAGCTCAGGGCTGGTCCGAAGAAGAGATTCTCAAGAACTATCCCGGACTGACTCACGAAGATCTCCAAGCCTCTCTGAAGTACGCGAGCGCGGTCATGCAGTCCGAAAAAGTCTATCCCCTCATCTCCCGGTGAACGTGGCCGCCCGGCTGCTCGCTGACGAGAACGTTCCGGGCGCCGTCGTCGCCGCCCTTCGACAGCAAGAACACGACGTCGCGTGGATTCTCGAGGATGCTCCGGGTAGCCCTGACCCTGATGTCCTGGAGCGCGCGCAACGGGAAGGCCGCGTCGTGGTCACGTTCGACAAGGACTTCGGCGAGCTGGCATTTCGGCGCGGCCTGGCGGCATCAGTTGGAGTGGTGCTCTTTCGGATTACGCTGACCTCGCCAGATCATGCGGTTCGAGCCGCCATGGCCGCTTTTGCGAGTCGCGCCGACTGGACCGGTCAGTTCGCCGTGGTCGAGGACGACCGCATCCGGCTCCGAGCGCTCCCGAGTTAGTCGGGCTTTTTGCCATGGTGGCGAGGCATTTTGCCATGGTCAGGCAGCCGTCTGAGCACCCGCCATGCGCGCGAAGGCGTGCCCGTTCGGGTGTCCAAACCCGCACCAATCGTGACCACAATCGCGGTCCGGATTCAGGCAGCGTCACGCCACGTCCCTGACACAAGACCGGCACGAGGAATGCCCTCCAATTGTGCGCAAGATCGGTCGCAATCAAGTCACGCGCAACGCCGCAATTCGTCCGTGTGATCGACGTGACGCCGGACAGAGATTTGTCCACGCGATGATCGCATCTAGTCATCGTGAGCGTCGCGGCGAAATTCACGCGCAGATCACTCCCGTAGCACCACCTCGCGACCACGAAGTTCGCGTGCGTGATCGCGAGTACGATCCCACGCGCATTCTCGAATGCGCGCGCAAGCGGATCGAATTCCTAGACTCCTGAATCGATATTTTCAGAGGGCGCGACCTGAGACCGGTAGCACGCTTTTTGCTCCCGTGCGTTCTCGTGATCATCGTCGTCGATTGGTTTCGGCGGATTCTCGCAAGCTGCAGCGTTGACAGACACGTGTCGTGTAACTTCTTCGGGTACGACTGAATTCGATATCGCGGGAACGGAGGTCTTTCATGTCAGCCACGATGGACAAAGCAAACCCAACGGGCGGTGTGAGTGAGAACGGCAACGAGCACTCCCGAGAGAGGGAGTGGATGACCGCTGCAGAGGCAGCCGAGTACGCGGGCGGAGTCGGGGTCTGCACGATCCGAGAGGCGTGCAACCGCAACACGCTGCGGCACATCAGGATTGGTGGCGGAATCGCCGGGCCGATCAGGACGCGAAGAGAATGGATCGCCGACTGGCTGGGACGTTGGGCGCGGGGAGGCGACATCCATTGACTTGCTCGCGCGCTCTCGGTACAAGCAGGGCGATGAGAGCTTTTCGGCGCTCTCTGTCGACAGAAGGGAGGCGTAAGGTCTATGGCGATTTATAAGCGGTGCGCTCATCGCGGCCGTGACCGCGATCGATGCCCGCATCCGTGGTACGGCAGCTACAAACTTCCCGGCGAGGCCCGTGCGCGCGTGTCGCTGACGAAATGGAACGGCGAGGACGTTCGGACGAAAGGCCAGGCGCAGGCCGCCTTCGACGACTTGAAGGCGTCGATCCGTGACGGCACCTTCAATCCACATGGACGAAGCGTGTCGATTCGCCGGGACGCGATGACGTTCCCGCAGCTCGTAGACGACTACCAGAAGAAGTACGTCGCAGCCAAGGGACTACGAACCGCTTCAGAGTTCAAATACCGCGTCAAGCCGCTGCTCGCCCACTTTGGTTCGCGGCCGATCACGAAGATTCGAACTTCCGACATTGAAGATCTTCAGGCGGAGCTCCGCAGGCCGCGGTTCATTCAGGGGGCGATGCGGCAGCCATCAACAGCGAGCGTCAATCGGCCCGTGAGCGATCTTCGACGGATCCTGAACTGGGCGGTCTCGCGCGAGTACCTCGCCGCGACTCCTTTCCGGCGCGGCGGCGTAGCCGTCGTCAAGCTGGATAAGGAAGATCTTGGACGCAACCGCCGCATTTCGCCCGAGGAAGAGGAGCGACTGATTCAGGCGGCGCCCCCGCACTTGCGGGCGCTGGTCATCATCGCGCTGGATACAGGCGTTCGCGCCGGCGAGATGTTGGCCATCCGCATCAAGGACGCAGATCTCGAACGGAATCAAATCACTTTGAGAGGCACGACCACCAAGAGCGCGAAAACGCGCGTCGTGCCGATTCCGACGTTGCGCCTTCGAACCGTCGTGGAGTGGCTCCGGTTCGATGCGATCGGTAAACCGAAGCCTGTGACTGCGCCGCTCATCAGCAACGAAGTCGGCGAAGCGATGGGCAGCTTTCGGACCGCCTGGGCGACCGCCGTGCTCAAGGCGCACGGTGTTGTGCCGACGAAGGCAAAGCCGCTGCGCCATGTAGGAACCGCGAACCTCCTCCCCGAGGCACGCGCGGCTCTTCAGAGAATTGACCTCCACTGGCACGACCTGCGGCATGAGTACGCCTGTCGTCTCGCGGAGCGGGGAGTTCCGGTTACGAAGATCCAAGCGCTGCTCGGGCACGCCGCGATCACCACGACGATGCGCTACATCCATCACACGCTCGACGAGCTCGCGAACGCGACCACGGTGCTGGAGACGGGCGGCGTATTCGACCCGAATGTTGGTCCGCGTGTCTCATCTGTGTCTCAGTTGAGGCCACTCGTTGAAAACCCCAAGTCGGGCGGAGTTCACTAAGTAATTGAGATGGAGTCTGTTAGGTGTGGTGGGCGCTAGAGGACTCGAACCTCTGACCTCGTGCGTGTGAAGCACGCGCTCTAACCAGCTGAGCTAAGCGCCCGGGAGGGAAACGATTACCAGATTACTCAGTTACCCAATTGCCAAATTCTCTCTTACTTGCGCCCCTCAGGCAAGCGCCGCTGGCGCGCGCCGTCGTAGTCGTGGTCGGTCGGATCGATCTGCCGCATCGCCGCCTGGCGCGTCCGCTCCTCGTGCGCGTGCGCGATGAGCCCGGGCAAGCGCGAGATCAGAAAGATCGCGTTGCCCAATTCGTAGGCGAAGCCGAGGTCCGCGCTGATGGCGGCGATCGCGCCGTCGACGTTGACCGGCAGTGCACGATCGAACTTGTCCTTGTGCGCGTCGAGCGCTCGTTCGCAGGCGCGGATCAAGCGCACGTGCTCACCTTCGAGCTCCAGCTCAAGCGCCATCTGGAACAGCCGCGCCGCGCGCGGATCCCGCGTGTGCAGCCGGTGCCCGAAGCCGGGCGGCACCTGCTGATGGGCCACACACGCATCCACAATCATCGCGGCCGCCTGCTGTAGCGTCGCGCCCGAACGCATCTTCGAGAGGCCGGCATCCAGGAAGCGCATGCAGGACTCGATGTCGCCGCCGTGATGCGGGCCGAAGGCGAGGATGCCCGCGGCGACGCAGTCCTTGAGTGGCGCGCCGGACGTCGCCACGTTGCGCGCGGCAAGCGTCGACGGCGGCGAGACACCGTGGTCGATGGTCGCCACGAGGATCGCGTTGAGCATGCGGCCGATCGCCGGCGTCGGCAGCTCGCCCATCAGCAGCAGGTAGACGGCTTCGGCAAAGCCGAGCCGGCCCATCATCTCGTCGAGCGGATACCCGCGGACGAGGATCTTGTTGGGCGAGATTTCCGTCAGCGCAGACTGCCAGCGCTCCGATGCCGGTGGTGATGCGGTCTTGGCCATTTGCTTCACCCTCTGCAGCCGGGTCCGAAAGGACCCGGCCTACATCCGCTGTCCGAAAGGACCCGGCCTACACCCGCAGTCTAGCCCTGAGCCCTCAGCCCTAGATGGTCCCGTACAGCCTGTCTCCAAAGTCCCCGAGTCCCGGCACGATGTACTTGTGCGCGTTCAGCTCGCGATCGACGACCGGCGTGTAGATGGCGACTTCCGGGTGATGTCTCTCGACGAGCGCAACACCTTCCGGCGCCGCGACGATGCAAATCATGCGGACGATGCGCGCGCCTTCGCGCTGGAGCAGATCGAGCGCCGCCACCGCGCTGCCGCCGGTGGCGAGCATGGGATCGATCATCAGGACGTAGCTCGCGTCGAGGCGCGCGGGCAGCTTTCTGTAGTACTGCGACGCGACGGCGGTCGCTTCGTCGCGCTGAAGGCCGATGTGGCCGACGCGCGCGTCAGGGACGAGCTCGAGCACGGCGTCCAGCATCCCCAGTCCAGCACGGAGCACGGGAACGACGACGACTTCAGCCCCTGTTCGCTCGCCGGGCGCGGGCCCGAGCGGCGTCTCGACGGTCACGGCCCTGGTCGGAATGTCGCGCAGGGCCTCGGCGGCCAGCATCACGCTGATGCGGGTCGCCGCGCGACGGAAATGTTCCGGCGGCGTGCGCTTGTCGCGAAGCGTCACGAGCGCGTCATGCACCAGGGGATGGTCGACGATGTGGACCGGCACGGGGAGAATATACACGAAGGGCAGAACGCCAAGGGCTAAGGGCTAAGGGCTGGTACAATCTGCCGTCATGAAGCGGCCGAGTGCCCTGGTGTTCGTCGTTGTCGCGGGCCTCGCTCTTGCGGCGCAGCCGGCGCGGCGACCGATCTCGCTCGTCGTCATCGGACGGACGGTCATCACTCAGAACGCGCGGCACCAGATCCTTTCGCCGGGTGCGGTCGCGATCAGCGGGACTGAGATCGTTGACGTCGATACGCCGGAGGCGATCGCGGTGAAGTACCGCGCGCTCGACACGATCACGGCGCGTGATCAGATCGTCCTGCCCGGCCTCATCAACACGCACACGCACGCGCCGATGGTCATGTACCGCGGGCTCGCCGACGACATGGCCCTGATGGACTGGCTGAATAAGTACATCTTCCCGGCGGAAGCGAAGACGGTCTCGCCGGAGATGGTCCGCATCGGCACCCGCCTGGCCGCGCTCGAGATGATCGAGTCGGGCACGACGACCTACACGGACATGTACTACTTCGAGGAAGAGATCGCCAAAGTCACCGCGGAGGCCGGACTCCGCGGCGTCCTGGGCGAGACGATCATTCAGTTCCCGGTGGCGGACGCGAAGACGCCGGCCGAGGGTCTGGCGCGCGCCGAGCGCTTCATCACGGAATTCAAGGACAACGATCTCATCGTCCCCGCCGTCGCCCCGCACGCGCTCTATACGAACGATCGCGCGACGCTGGTCGCGAGCGCCGAGCTCGGCCGACGCTTCGGCGTGCCCGTGATCATCCATTTCGCCGAGACGCAGGATGAAGTGAAGGTCGCGCGCGAGCAGTATCAGATGACGCCGGCGGCGGCGCTCGAATCGATCGGATTCTGGGGGCCGCGCACGCTGGCCGCGCACGGGGTATGGGTAACCGACGCCGACATCGAGGTCCTGAAGCGCCACGGCGTCGGCATCGCGCACAACCCGGAAAGCAACATGAAGCTGGCGAGCGGCGCGGCGCCGGTGCGGAAGTACCTCGCGGCCGGTGTGGCGGTCGGTCTCGGCACCGACGGCGCGGCGAGCAACAACGATCTCGATATGTTCGAGGCGATGCGCCAGGCGTCGTTTCTGGCGAAGCTCTCGACCATGGATCCGACGGCCGTGTCCGCGCAGACGGCGCTCGACATGGCGACAATTCTCGGCGCGAAGGCGCTCCACATGGAGGGCCTGATCGGATCGATCGAGCCGGGCAAGCGCGCGGACCTCATCACGGTGGGGCTCAACGCCACACGGCAGGCGCCCATGTATGACGCGGTGTCGCACCTCGTCTACGTGACGCGCGGCGATGATGTCCGGACGACGATCGTGAACGGGAAAGTGCTGATGAAGGATCGCCAGGTGCGGACGTTGAATCGGGCGGGAGTGATCGCAGATGCCAATAAACTGGCGCAGAAGGTGAGAGAGGCAGTAGGACGGTGAGATTTCAGAGTTCAGAGTTCAGAATTCAGATTAATGTCAGATCTACGGATTGGCCGGGCCGCTGAAAATCTGCAATCTGCAATCAATCTGAAATCTGAATTCTTAAATCTGAAATCTCATCCGACGACTGCGATATGTGGCAGGTTCCGGTACTGTTCAGCATAGTCAATGCCATACCCGACGACGAAGCGATCTTCGATCGTGAAGCCGATGTACTCGATCTTGACGTCCACTTGACGGCGCGACGGTTTGCTCAGGAGGCACGCGGTGCGCAGCGATCGCGGATTCCTGGCGCGGAGAATATCCTGCAGGTAGGTAAGCGTCAGCCCGGTATCGACGATGTCCTCGACGATGACGACGTTCCGGCCTTCGAGGCCCGAGTCCAGATCCTTGAGCAGGCGGACTTCGCCGGAGCTCTTCGTCGCCTTCGCGTAGCTCGAGACGGCCATGAAGTCCATCGAGACGTGGCCGGGCATGTGGCGAATCAGATCCGACAGGAAGATGAAGGCGCCCTTGAGGACGGCAATCACATGAAGGTCGTCGGGGAAGTCGCGGCGGATCTCGGCGGCGAGTTCGGCGACGCGTTTCTGAATTTGTGCTTCCGATAGTAGGATTTCGTTCGGACGCAGGTCGGCCATAGGCGGCACATCATACCTCAATGAAACAGTTCGACATCATCACGGAAGCCGACGCCCGCGTGCTGCCGCGCGGCGAGACGGTGATGTTGTCGCGCGGCGGGCACATCACGCCGCTGGCGCAGGACACGCTACGGGACCGGCGCGTGACGGTCGTGCAGGAGGGACGCGCGTCGGCGGACGAGGCGTCGCTGGCGCCGAAGGCCGACATCCGCTCGGTGGCGATCGCCAGCGATCACACCGGCATCAAGCTGCGTCAGCAGTTGATCACGTTCCTCCGAGGTCGTGGACTCGCGGTGCAGGATCTGGGGACCGACAGTGCGGATCCGGTTGACTATCCTGACGTCGCGGCGTCGGTGGCCGTCCTGGTGGCGCGCGGCGAAGCGGACGCGGGCATCGTGATCGACGGCGCCGGCATCGGCTCGGCGATCGCGGCGAACAAGGTGAAGGGCGTCCGTGCGGTGATGGCCACGACAGAGCTCATCGCGCGGTACTCGCGCGAGCACAACGGCGCGAACGTGCTCACGCTCGGCGCGACACTCGTCAATCCGGACGAAGCGCGCGCCATCGTCACGACGTGGCTGACGACGGCGATGCGGGAGCCGCGGTATATTCGGCGGCTTGCGAAGATCCGCGATCTTGAAGGAAGAAGTTAGAAGGCAGAAGGCAGAAGAGAGTGATGAATCACGAGGAATTGCAACGGCTGATTGACGTCATCGTGGGCGAGCTGACGGCGGCCACCGCTCGGCCGCGGGCCTACTGTCTGTGCCACTCGGTGCTGGACGATTGCTGCCCCGATCGCCTGCGGGGCGTGCTCGACGCGGGCGCGACGCGCGTCGGCCTGCACGCGACTGGCGGCGCGCCGGCCGGCGTGTCGTCGATGATCGATCACACGCTGCTCAAGCCGGACGCGACGCGGCAGAACATCGAGGACCTGTGCCGCGAGGCCGCGCAGTTCAAGTTCGCGACGGTGTGCGTCAACCCGACCTGGGTCGCGCTGTGCGCGCGACTGCTGAGCGGCAGCGGCGTCGGCGTCTGCTCGGTCGTCGGATTTCCGCTCGGCGCGACGACGGGCGACACGAAAGGCTACGAGGCGCGGCGCGCGATCTTCGACGGCGCGCGCGAGATCGACATGGTGATCAACGTCGGCGCCCTCAAGTCGGGCGACCTGCACGTCGTGGAGCGGGACATCGAAGCGGTCACAGGGCCGTGCCGCGACGCGGGCGTCCTGAGCAAGGTGATCATCGAAGCGGCGCTGCTGACCGACGATGAGAAGGTCACCGCCTGCACGCTCGCCAAGGCGGCTGGCGCGGATTACGTGAAGACGTCCACCGGTTTCGGCCCCGGCGGCGCGACGGCGGCCGACGTCGCGCTGATGCGCCGGGTCGTCGGCGCGGAGATGGGCGTGAAAGCCGCCGGCGGCGTCCGCGATCTCGAGGGTATGAAGGCGATGATTGCCGCCGGTGCGACGCGCGTCGGCGCGAGCGCCGGCGTGAAGATCGTCCAGCAGGCGCGCGGCGAGAAGACGACGGCGGCCACGCCGTCGGGGTACTGAGGCCGCGGCGGTTCGCGTCGAACCGCTGCTCTTTCGGCCGGCCGCGGCGATCGCTCGAAACGCCGATCGATCTGGGAGACGGCGGGCATCGCCTCGCGCTCTCGACCATCGTCTTGTACGAGCCTGACCTCCGCCTCATCTAGTGCCGTTTGCAGATCGCTGTAGTACGTGGGGCGGGTCCTTTTGGACCCGCCTGGCCGTGACTGCGAGCCGGGTCCGAAAGGACCCGGCCTACATACCGCTACGCGGTTGTGAAAACCGCTCTAGCTCGCGCCAGGCCACGTTCAGAACCACTTGCGCGCGCTCCGACGGAATGGTCTGGCTCGTGACGATCAGAGCAATTCCTGGCGCGACACGCGACGCCGCAAGTCGCGGACATCGTCGCCGCGAAGTTCGCGCAACGCGTACGTCACGAACACCCGCGTCATCCGCTTTCTCCACACCAGCGTGAAGTCCGTGTTGTCCATCGGCCTCGAGGGCTGAGCCGCGGCGTCAGCGGCGCGGGCGATCGCCTCGTCGGTGAGCGCATGGCCGACGAGCAGCGACGCGGCCGGGGCGACCTCGATAGGCCGGGACGAGACCGCCCCGAGCACGATCCGCGCGCTCTCGACGGTTCCATCGCCGGCGATCTTCGCGGCGGCGGCGGCGGAGAGCACAGGGAAGTCGAACGCGCCGCGGCGCCGGAGTTTCCAGTAGGCGCTGCGCCATCCGGTCGATTCGGGCAGGTGGACCGCGGTCAGGATCTCGTTCGGTTGCCGCGTGAGGTAGTGGATGCCGTCGTTGCGATACAGATCCGAGAGGGCGATCCGCCGGCTGCCGTTCGCGCTGACGAGCGTGATGCTGGCGCCGAGCGCCAGCAGCGCGGGCGCCGTGTCGGTCGACGAGACGGCGAGGCACTTCGTGCTCGACGGCGCGACCCAGCAGGTCCCGCCGTCCTTCTTCATGCAGAAGTCGATCGCCTTGCGCCACTCGTAGTTCTGGTCGTAGTAGTTGCACCGCGTGTCGAGGCAGAGATTTCCGCCGAGCGTGCCCATGTTGCGCAGTTGCGGCGTCGCGACCTGCGCGGCTGCCTGCCACAGCGCGCCGTAAGACTCACGAACCTTCTGCGTGCGGACGAGGTCGGCCAACGTCAGACCCGCGCCGATCGTCAGCCCGTCGCCGTTCGAGATCGCGCGAAGCTCCGCGATGTGACGTAAACCGACGAGCGTCCCCGGCGTCTGCTGCCTGCGCTTCATGTTCGGGAGCAGATCGGTGCCGCCGGCGACGAGCATCGCGTCGCCGGAAGACGATGTGAGCAACTCGGCGGCTTCATGCACGCTCGTCGGTGCTACGAACCTGAAGTTGGGCAACCGCATCATGAAGGCACGCTCGTCGCTTTCGGCGTTCGGCTCTCAGCGTTCAGCCCTTTGCCCTCAGCCCTCAGCCCTTTGTCGTCCGCCGTCCCGTCTCCGCCCGCCCAGGGTGGCGCGACGCGCAGCGGCTCCGGCCACGGAATCTCGGGAAAGCCCGCCGGCCCATAGCGCGGCGCCTTTCCGGCCGCCTTTGCATCGAGTGCCTTCAAAATCTTCTCCGGCGTGATCGGGACCTCATCGATGCGGACGCCGACGGCGTCGTACACCGCGTTGGCGATCGCCGGCATCACGGGCAGCAGCGGCCCCTGCCCGACTTCCTTCGCGCCGAATGGTCCGCGCGGATCGGGATTTTCGATGAGATCGGTGAACACCTCGGGCATGTCGAGCGTCGTCGGACTCTTGTATTCGAGCATCGACGGGAACTTGTGCACCAGCGCGCCCGAGAGGCGCGGCGGCAGGCGGCGGAAGATTTGTTCCTCCATCAGCGCTTCGCCGAGCGCCATGTAGACGCTGCCCTCGACCTGGCCGCGCACAAGCACCGGATTGATCGACCGGCCGATGTCGTGCGCGATCCACACGCGTGGCACGTGGGTCCACCCCGTGTCGGGATCGACATCCACCTCCACGATCGCGGCTGAGTATGAGTACGTCGGGGAGGGCCCGACGCCGCCGCCCTTGAACTTCGCGGCGGACTTCGGCGGCGTGTAAGCGCCCACCGTGCCGATCGTGCCGAACGCCGCCTCGGCGAGGCAGACCGCCTCGCTGAACGTCACGCCCTTCGAACCATCTTCCGTGTCGAACACGCGGCGGTCCGCGAAGACCAGCCGGTCCTTCGGCACGCCGATCTTCCGCGAGACCGCGTCGGCCAGCAGATCGCGCGCGCGCTCGGCCGCCTGAATCGCCGCGTTGCCCATCATCAGCGTGACGCGGCTCGAGTAGGATCCAAGATCGACCGGCGTGAGATCCGTATCGCCGGTCACCGGTCTGATGTCGAGCGGATCGATTCCGAGCACCTCGGCGACACACGCGACCAGCACGTCATCCGATCCCTGGCCGATCTCCGTCGCGCCGCAGAACGCGGTCACGCCTCCGCTGCGATCGATCTTGAGCTGCACGCCCGAGTGCGGCATGTCGTTCCAGTAGATCGCGAGACCAGCGCCGGACAAGTACGACGAACACGCCAGCCCGACGCCGCGGCCGTGCGGCAGTTTGCGGAACGTGTTGCTCCAGTCCGCGGCGCGCGTGACGCGGCGGATGCACTGAGACAGGCCGATCGTGCCGACGCGCAGGTAATTCGCGGTCAGCGTCTCCGGCTGCTCGACAATCCGCAGGCGCAACTCGGCCGGATCCTGCGCGAGCGCCTCGGCGATCTTGTCGAGTTGAATCTCCTGACCGAACCTGCTCTGCGGTGTGCCGTGCCCGCGCTTGGGTCCGCAGGGCGGCTTGTTCGTGAAGACGCGGCAGCCCTGAAACTTGTAGGCGGGAATGTGGTACGTGACGGTCTGCAGCGCGCCCGTATAGAAGGTGCTCGCGACGCCGTACGATCCGTACGCGCCGCCGTCGAGCAGCGTCTTCACGTGCATGCCGGTGATGGTGCCGTCGTTCTTCACGCCGGTCGTGAACTGCATCAGTACTGGATGCCTGCCGCGGTGGCAGTAGAAGACTTCTTCGCGCGTCAGACAGATCTTGACCGGGCGATCCAGCACCAGCGCGGCCTTGGCGACGACCATCTCGTGATTGAACGGATCGCTCTTGCCCCCGAAGCCGCCGCCGTTGGGCGTCGCGATGACGCGGATGTGCGCCGCCGGCATCGCGAGCGTCTTCGCCAGCGCCCGATGCACGTAGTGCGGCGTCTGGGTGCTCGACCACAGCACGAGCTTGCCGTCGGGATCTCTCGCGGCGACTGCGGCGTGCTGCTCGATGGGGAGGTGCGTGTTGCCCTGATAGAAGAAGGCGTCCTCGAAGACGCGGTCCGCGCCCGCGAGCGCCTGCTCGACGTCGCCGAACTGCAGCGAGACCAGTTTGTGGATGTTGCCCGTGTCGCCGTACTCGTGAATGCGCGGCGTGGGGTGCGCGAGACTGTCGGCGGGCCCGGCAAACGTCCGCAGCGCTTCGTACTCGACGACGACGAGGTCAAGCGCGTCGGCCGCAGTCTGTTCGTCTCGCGCAATCACCGCCGCGACGGGATCGCCGACAAAGCGGACGATGCCGCGCGCGAGCGCGTGCTCGTCCTGGCTGACCGGAAGAATGCCGTACGGGATCGGGAAGTCCTCGCCGGTGAGCACGAGATGCACGCCGGGATGCGCGGCGGCGCGCGAGGCGTCGATGCGGACGATGCGCGCGTGCGGCACGCTGGCGCGCAGCAGCTTGCAATGCACCATGCGCGGCAGCATGACGTCGTCGGCGAACTTCGTCTGGCCGGTGACCTTCGCGCGGCCGTCGACGCGCCGCCGGGGCGTCCCGATGATGTTCATCGTGATTGATCCGTGCCGGGTCCAAAAGGACCCGGCCTACGTACGGAGGATGCGTCGGTACGTGTGTCTCGTAGGGCGGGTCCTTTCGGACCCGCCTGGCCGATCGCCGCCTCCACGGCTTCGTAGATCTGCTGATAGCCGGTGCAGCGGCACAGATTGCCGGACAGGGCGTCGCGAATCTGGTCCCGCGTCGGCCGCGGATGCTCGTCGAGCAGCGCCTTGGCGGTGACGAGGAAGCCGGGCGTGCAGTAGCCGCACTGGGCCGCGCCGAGGTCGGCGAACGTCTCCTGCAGCGGATGCAGCCGGCCGTCGGACGCGAGGCCCTCGACGGTCGTCACGGTGCGGCCGCCGCAGTCCACGCCGAGAACCAGACAGGACAGGACCGGTTGGCCGTCGAGCAGCACGGCGCACGCGCCGCACTCGCCGAGCTCGCAGCCATGCTTGGTGCCGCAGAGGTTGAGATCCTCGCGCAGGACCTCGAGGAGCGTCTTGTACGGCGCGAACGCCGCGTCCACGGGCTCAGCGTTGACCGTCAGCGTGATTTGAACCACCGTTCGATTCTATCCACGTCGCCCCGTCCGGCCCAACGTAAAGATCGCCCTTATTAGATCGTGCGGACGGCGGGACCTATAATCGACGTGATGCGCTGGCTTAAGTACCTCGCCGCGGCCGCGAGCATCGGGCTTATCGTCGTGGCGATCCGGCTGGCGTCGATCAGCAGCGCCGGCATTGCCGCGCCGCTGATGCTGCTGGACGTCGTCGTCCTGGCGCGGCTCTGGGGCATGGCGCCCGCGCTGGTGGCGGCGGCCGCGGGGTCGGCCGCCTACTCGTACTACTTCCTGCCGCCCGCGGGCTTCGGGATCGAAGACGCGGAAGACTGGATTGCGTTCGTGGTCTTCATCTTCACGGCGGTGATCGCGGGCGAGCTCGCGTCGCGCGCCGAACGGCGGACGGCCGAGGCGCGGGCCGGCCGTGAAGAGATCGAGCGGCTCTACCGCGAGCTGCAGAACGCGTTCGACCGCGCGAGCGAGGCCGAAGCCGCGCGCCGCAACGAACAGCTCAAGGCCGCGCTGCTCGACGCGCTGACCCACAACCTGCGGACGCCGCTGACGGCGATCAAAGCGGCCGTGACCGCGCTCATGGGATCGGGCGTGTGGCGGCCCGGCGCCGAACTGTCGGTCGAGGGCCGTCGAGAGCTGCTGCTCGTCATCGACGAAGAGTCCGACCGGCTGAATCGGTTCATCGAAGGTCTATCCGCGGCCGATCGGGCCGAGCTCGCCTCGCCGATCCACCTGCGCACGGTCGACATCGACGACGTCCTGCGAGCTGGATTGATCCGCGCCGAGACCGTGACGCGCCATCACCATGTGACGGTGACGGTGGACGCCGGCCTCCCGCCGTTGTCGGTGGACGCGGCCGCGCTGACCGAAGTGATCTACATCCTGCTCGACAACGCCAGCAAGTACGCGGCGACCGGCACGACGATTGCGGTACGCGCCGCCGCGGGCCCCGAACGTCAGGTGACCATCAGCGTCACCGATGAGGGGCCGGGCATTCCGGCGGAGTTCCGCGAGCGCGTGTTCGAGAAGTTCTTCCGCATTCCCGCGCGTGCGTCGCACGACCCGCGTCGCGTCGGCGTCGGCCTGGGCCTGCCGATCGCCCGCCGGCTGGTCGAAGCGCAGGGGGGACGCATCTGGATCGATGCACCGGCGTCCCACCGCGGCACCGTGATCACGATGACGCTGCCAGCGTCGCTCGAGACGGCGGAGGCCGACCGGCCCGCGCCCGTCGCAATGGCCGTTAAGTAGGGGAGACCACATGGGAATAGCCACAGCTGCAGCAGAGAAGTCGCGGGTTCTGGTCGTGGATGACGAGCCGCAGATCACGCGCGTGCTTCGGACAGTCCTGACCAGCCAGGGATATCAGGTGCGCACGGCGACCGAAGGCGAGGCCGCCTTGTCGAGTTTCACCGAATGGCGGCCGGAGCTCGTCATCACGGATCTGTACATGCCGCACATGGACGGCATCGAGTTGTGCCGGCGCATCCGCACGATGTCGAACGTGCCGATCATCGTGCTGTCGGTGAAGGGCGAGGAGCGCAGCAAGGTCGAGGCGCTCGACTGCGGCGCCGACGACTACGTCACCAAGCCGTTCGGCATCGACGAGCTGCTGGCGCGCGTCCGTGCGGCGCTGCGCCGGAGCGGCGGCGAAACGGAAATCGCGTCGTTCGACGCCGGCGACTTTCGCGTCGATCTCGAGGGCCGTCGCGTCATCGCGCGCGGGAACGAAATCCGGCTGACGCCGAAGGAATTCGATCTGTTCGTCTACATGGCGCGGCATCCCAACCGCGTCATCACGCACCGGACGCTGCTCGAAGCGGTCTGGGGCGAGGCGTCGCAGGAGCAGCCCGAGTACCTGCGCGTATTCATGGGGCAGCTGCGCAAGAAGCTCGAGCCCGATCCATCGAACCCGCGGTATCTGGTGACGGAGCCGTGGGTGGGGTATCGCTTCAATCCGAATGGGTAGGTGGACGAAGCTCGCGCTCGTCAGCCTGCCCGCGCTCCTGGTCGCGGCGCTCGTGGCCGCGATCGCCATCGAGATCGTCGTCCGGCTCCGCTGGGATCCGCGGCGCGGCACGCCCGGGTTGTACTCGGTCGATCCTGTCCGCGGGCAGCGCCTCACGCCGGGCTACGACGGCTGGTTCGCCGGCGTGCCCGTGCACATCAACGCACTCGGGTTCCGCGACACGCGCGAGTACGACCTGCAGAAGCACCCCGACACGTTTCGCATCCTGATCCTCGGCGACTCCGTCACGTTCGGGCACGGCTGTCTCTTCGAGACGACCTATCCGCGGCTGCTCGAAGAGCGGCTGCGCGCGTGGAAGCCGGCGATCGACTGGCAAGTCTGGAATCTTTCCGTCCCGGGCTACAACACCGCGCAGGAGCTCGCGCAGCTGCGCGAGGTCGCCGCACGCTGGCAGCCGGACCTCGCGATCGTCAGTTTCTTCATCAACGATCTCGATGACAACGCCGTTCTGGCCGAGCCGGGATGGGTGAAGCGCCAGGTCGCCGCGATTGAGACGGCTGCGGCGCAGCACTGGTACTCGATCGAATGGTACAAGCGCGTGGCATTGACCGCGGCGTGGCGGTTGTCAAAGAAGGACGCGTTTCACGATCGCCTCGCGAACCTGGACGTACTGGACCGCCTGTTCACGCAGACGTCGGACGTCGCGCGGCTGCCCGAGCAGCGCCTCACGCCGCTGACGCCGGCCGATGGCCCGGTGCCGAAATGCGATCCCGCTGCCAACGCGGCGTCGGCGCGCGAGGCCGCGCTCCTCACGGCGGAGCTTGCGGACGGCCTGCGCTGGCGGGCGTGGGCCGATGCGGTCCGCGAACTGCAGCGCATCAGCCGCGAGGCGTCCTACCGCGTCGTCTTTTTTCTCAACGACGCGCCGGACCAGGACCCGCGCGCGGATCGGTTTTGCACAGGCGGCAACACGATCGTGGATGCGGCATTGTTGAAGGTGATGCGGGACGGAGGCACGCCGGCGGTCAGCATGTACGACGCGGTCTCACGCTACCGCCCGTCGCAGCTGCCCGTCATCGACGGCCACGCGATCGGCAACTCGAATCGCGTGAAAGCTGACGTGCTGTTTGACTATCTCATGGAGAAGCGGCTCGTTGGAGAAGGGGCGTCCGTCTTCGCGCGATGAATCGCGCTACGGCGTGACAGCCTCCGCTTGCGTGGCTTGCCCAGCCGTAGCCCGCCTGCGCTGCGGGATGATCGCGGGCAGCTACGGCGGGGCGGAGGCTGGAGCGGGCTACGGGGATCGAACCCGTGTCCGAGGCTTGGGAAGCCTCTGTACTACCATTGTACTAAGCCCGCTCTGAACAAAATCCTATCACGAGCGAATGAGCGTGATCACCTCGTCCCGTTTCGCCGCCATCGCCGCTTCCGTCGTCGCCTCGAGGTTCAGCCGCAGCAGCGGCTCGGTGTTCGAGGGCCGCACGTTGAAGTGCCAGTCCGGGTACTCGACCGAGATGCCGTCCATCGTGTACTGGCGGCCGTCCTTGTATCGCGCCGCGATCTGCGCCAGCTTCGCCGGCACGAGGTCCATGCTCGCGAGCTTGGTGTTGATCTCGCCGGAGATGAAGTACTTCGCGTTCAGCGGCTTCAGCAACTCGCGCAGGCTCCGGCCCTTCTTGGACATCAGTTCCAGAATCAGCAGCGCGGGAATGAATCCGTTGTCCGCGAAAAAGTTCTCGCGGAAGTAATAGTGCCCGGTCACCTCACCGCCGAAGATCGCATTGGACTCGCGCATCCGCTTCTTGAAGAAGGCGTGACCGACGCGGTTCATCAGTGCCGTGCCGCCGAGCCGCGCGGCCGTGTCCTTGACGGCGTAGCTCGCGCGCAGGTCGTAGACGATGGTCGCGCCGGGATTCTTCAGCAGGAACGCCTCCGCGAGCAGCGCCGTGACGAAGTCGCCTGAGACGAACGCGCCGGTGCCGTCCACGAAAAAACAGCGGTCCGCGTCGCCGTCCCACGCAATCCCGATGTCGGCCTTCTGGGCGAGGACGCGCTCGACGATGTCGCGGCGGTTCTCTTCAATCAGCGGATTGGCTTCGTGATTGGGAAAGCGGCCGTCGATCTCGAAGCACAGGCGCGTGGTGCGGCAAGGGAGGCGATCGAAGAGCCGCGGCGCGACGAGTCCGCCCATGCCGCTCCCGGCGTCCAGTACGACGTTGAACGGCCTGATGACCGACGGGGCGATGAACGACATCACGTGTTCGACATACGCGTCGAGCACGTCCTTCGCTGTCACCTGACCACGGCGCGCCGCCGGAGCGGGCAGCGTGCCGCCGGCGATCGTGTCGCGGATGTCCGACAGGCCTTCATCGCCGCTGAGCGGCAGGGCCTCGCGCCGGACGAGCTTCATGCCGTTGTACTGTTTCGGATTGTGCGACGCCGTCACCTGCACGCCGCCGTCCAGACCGTCGCGGGCAACGCCGAAGTACAGCATGTCGGTCGAGATCATCCCGTAGTCGACGACGTCCGCGCCTTGCGCGGTCGCGCCTTCGATGAAGGCCGCGGCCATCGCCGGCGACGACAGACGCATGTCGCGGCCGACGCCAATCCGCTTCGCCTTCAGATAGGCGACGAACGCGCCGCCGATCGCGCGCGCGGCGTCCTCGTTGACCTCGCCGGGGTAGACGCCACGGACGTCGTAGGCTTTGAAGACGTTGGGATCGAGTGTGAGGGCCATCAGAGGGCTAAGGGCTGAGGGCCGCGTTACACACGACTGTAATCTGTCACGACTGACTTGTCGCCGAGAACCGAGCCGTGATTGAGATTGGCGTTGCGGCCGATGTGGCAGTGGCGGCCGAGGATCGTGTGCCGGACGACGGCGTCCTGGCTGATTCGGCAGTTGGCCCACACGATCGATTGCTCGACGATCGCCTGTTCCTCCACGTGACACTGCTTGCCGATCACCGTGTACGGCCCGATGCGCGCGCCTGACTTGATGACGGCGCCCTCGTCGATGAAGCACGGTCCCTGTAGGATCGCGCCCTCCTCGACGCGCGCCTGCGGCGACACCCACGCCGCTGAGGGCGCGGACGCGAACGGCGCGGCCTTGTAGCGCGCGTCCATGATGTCGTGGTGCACCTGGACGTACTTGTCCGGCGTGCCGATGTCGATCCAATAGCCGTCGTAGACGTGTGCCACGAACGTCTCGCCGCGCTCGATCAGCGACGGGAAAAAGCTGCGCTCGATCGACCACGCGGTGTCCTTCGGAATGCGGTCGAACGTGTCGGGCTCGAGTATGTAGATGCCAGCGTTGATGTGGTTCGACGTAATCTCGTCGGGCTTCGGTTTCTCGAGAAACCGCTGGATGTTCCCGCGCGCGTCGGTCTCGACCAGACCGTAGGCTGACGGATTTTCGACTGGCGTCAGGACGATGGTCGCCCTGGCCTTGCGCTCGCGGTGCATCGCGATAACCGAGGCGAGATCGAGCTGCGTGAGCACGTCGCCGTTGAAGACGACGACCGACTCGTGGAGCGATTCGCCGGCGTAGCGCACGGCGCCGGCCGTGCCGAGCGGCGCCGGTTCGACGACGTAGCGGATCGCGAGCCCCGAGTCGCGGCCGTCGCCGAAGATTTCCTCGATGCGCCGCGGCTGGTAGTTGAGACTGAGGATGACTTCGTCAATCTCCGGCACCTGCTTGAGCAGGTCCAGCTGGTAGTGCAGGAACGGCCGATCGAAGATCGGCACGATGGGTTTCGGCGTGTGGATCGTCAACGGGCGCAGGCGCGTGCCCTTGCCCCCGGCGAGGAGGATCGCCTTCATACGGAACCACCGATGATATCATGGCCGAACGGCCGCAATGAACCTTCCGAACGCGCTGACGCTCACGCGCATCTTCCTTGTGCCGCTTCTCGTGGTCGTGCTGCTGACGAAGTTCGAAGGACGGCAGATTCTCGGCGTGCCCAACGAGATCGTCGGCGCGGCCATCTTCGGGCTGGCGTCGCTGACCGACTGGGCCGACGGCTATCTGGCGCGCCGGCGGAAGCAGGTCACGCCGCTCGGCCAGGTGATCGATCCGTTCGCGGACAAACTGCTCGTCTCGGCGGCGCTCATCTCGCTCGTGCAGCTCGATCTGGCGCCGGCGTGGATGGTGGCCGTGATCATCGGCCGTGAATTCGCCGTGACGGCGCTGCGCAGCGTCGCTTACGCGCGTGGGGTCCCGATTCCGGCGTCGCCGCTCGGCAAGGTGAAGATGGCCGCGCAGGTCGTCGCGATTCTTGCGCTGATTCTGGCGCACGGCCAGATGCGCGAGTTCTTCCTCGATCGTATCGGCCAGGCCGCCTTGTGGGTCGTCGTGCTGACGGCGCTCGCGTCCGGCGTGGACTACTTCCGCCGCTTCGGCTTCCTGCGCGGCGTCGCGCCGTAGCTACGTCACTGCTTGGTCTGCGCCTGCGCCTTGAGCGTGGCCAGGAGTTTCTGCGCCTCCGGCAGGTAGGGGCTCTTGTCGAACTCCTGGACCAGCTTCTCGAGATAGGGCAACGCCGCGGCGTCCTGCTTCACCTTCACGTACGAATCGGCCAGATGGTAGTACACCGCATCGCGGCCGCTGTACGCCTCGTCGTTCTTGAGCAGGCCCCGGAAGCGATCGATCGCGCCGGGATACCAGCGCTGCCGCCAATAGAAGTACCCCACCTGATAATCCGAGTCGCCCAGCCGGTCGCGCGCTTCGCGGAGCTTGGTGCGCACATCCGGCATCAGCTTGCTGTTCGGGTAGCGAAGCACGAAGATCTCGTACTCCTTGATCGCCTCGCGCGTCTCCGTCTGATCGCGCTGCGGATTCCGCATCTGCTTGTAGTGCGCCCACGCGAGCTTGTACTGCGCGTAATCGGCACGGGCGTTGGTCGGATAGAAGCTCAAAAACTCACGGAACTCGTTGATGGCCAGGACGAGGGCTTCGGACGTGCCCTCGCCGAGGTAGGTGTCGCCGATGCCGAGCTTGGCGTCGGGACGGTACTGGCTGGCCGTGTAGGTCTCGACGACCTGCTTGAAGAACTCGCGGGCGCTCAGCCACTTCTTCGCGCTCAACGCGGCGTTGCCTTTGCCGAAGAGGAACTTGTCCGGCTCGGTCGTGCCGGGTGGCACGAGTCCCCGCGTGCCGCTCGAGCACGCGACGGCGGCCGCCAGCGCGGCCGCGAGCATCAGCAAACGGGGACGACGATCTCTGCTCACAGGATTCCCACCAGCCATTGATGTTCTGCCGCCAGGCCTGCTTCCAAGCCGACGGCGGGCGCAAAGCCCAGGTCCTTCCGCGCGAGTCCAGTGTCGGCGTAGGTGTGCCGCATGTCGCCTTTCTGCGCCGAATCCCCCTGAATCAGGGGGGGGCGCCCGGCGACGCGTCCGATCATCTCGAGCACGTCGGCGATCGAGACGCGCGAGCCACCACCAATATTGTACACGCGACCCTGGACCCCCCGCGTGGCGGCCGCCATCGTCGCCGCGACCGCGTCCGCGACGAAGGTGAAGTCACGCGTCTGGCCGCCGTCGCCGAAGAGGGTCAGCGGCTCGCCCAGGATCGTCGCGCGCAGGAATTTGTGAAATCCCATGTCCGGGCGTTGCCTCGGTCCGTACACGGTGAAGTAGCGCAAGGAGACTGCCGGCACGCCGTAGTTGGCGTGATACAAATTGCATAAGTGCTCGGCGGCGAGTTTCGAGACGCCGTACGGCGACACGGGCTGCACGCGCGCGTCCTCGCGCATCGGCATCGGGACATCGTCACCGTAGACCGACGAGCTCGACGCGTACACGAGGCGCTCGATCGACGGGACCCCGCGGACCGCTTCGAGCAGGACCTGGGTCGCCTCGATGTTGTTGACGGTGTAGATCGCGAAGTCGCGTCCCCAGCTCTTGCGGACGCCGGCCTGCGCGGCGAGGTGAAACACGTGCGTCCGATCCGCGAGCAGCGCGGTGAGATCGGCGTCCTGAATCCGCGCCTCGACGAACCGAAACCGCGCGGCGCCGCGCGCCCCGGCGAGATTCCGCTCCTTGACCGCGCGCGGGTAGTAGTCCGTGAAGCAGTCCAGGCCCACGACGTCGGCGCCCTGCGCGAGCAGCTGATCGGCCAGCGTCGATCCGATGAAGCCGGCGACTCCGGTGATGAAGGCGTTCATGAGAAGAGCGCGCGCACGCGCTCGGGCACGCGGCAGGGGCGGCCGTTGCGGTCGAGCGAGGCGTGGACGGTCGACCCGGTCGCCAGCGTCTTCCCGTCCGCGGGCCGGACGACTTCGTAGGTGAATTGCAGGCGCACCGGCGACATCAGCGAGCCCGTTGTCCGCACTTCGAGCTCGTCGTCGTATTTCGCCGACTCGCGATACGCGCACTGCGCGTCGATGACCGGCAGCGAGTAGCCGTCGCGCTCCATCTCGCGATAGCTCCCCCCGGCGCCGCGCAGCAGGTCGGTGCGGCCTACCTCGAACCAGATGAAGTAGTTCGCGTAGTAGACGACGCCCATCTGATCGGTCTCGGCGTAGCGCACGCGCACGCGGGAAACGGACGGCGGAATGTTCACCGTGCGGTCGTCGCGGCGAGCGCGCTCAATGCCGCGGCCTTGAGCTCGCGGGTCGCCTGCTCCGCGTCGCCTGTGCCGAAGATCGCGTTGCCCGCGACGAGGATGCGCGCGCCCGCGGCCACGACGCGCGCGATGTTGGTGCGGTCGATGCCGCCGTCGATCTCGATAGGTGCGCGGCTGCCGGCGGCGTCGAGCAGCGCGCGTACCTCACGGACTTTGGACTCGCAATGCGCGATGAAAGTCTGTCCGCCGAAACCCGGATTGACGGACATGACCAGGACGAAATCGACGTCGGCGGCGATGTCGGTGAGGCTGTGCACCGGCGTGGACGGGTTGAGGACGACGCCGGCCTTGGCGCCGAGCGCCTTGATCGCGTGCACGGTGCGGTGCAGGTGCGGCAGCACCTCGACGTGGACCGAGATCATGCCGGCGCCCGCATCGGCGAACGCGTCGATGTAGCGATCCGGATCCTGAATCATCAAGTGCACGTCGAGCGGCACCCGGGCGACGCGCTTGATCGACTTCACGACCGGCACGCCGATCGTAATGTTCGGGACGAAGTGGCCGTCCATCACGTCGACGTGGATGAGATCGGCGCCGCCGCGCTGCACGGCGGCAATCGCTTCACCGAGCGCCGCGAAGTCCGCCGACAGAATCGATGGGGCGATGAGGACGCTCAACGGCTCACCTCGAGCGAAACGGGTTCACCGGGGCCAATCTGGAATCCGGCCTGCGGGTTCTGTCGAACGACGATGCCACCGGCGACGCCGGGATAGGGTACCGATCCCACGACGGCGACGCGAAATCCGTGGGCGCGCAGCGCGTCGGCGGTGCGCTCGCCGACGAGGCCGATGAGGTCGGGCATCACGTAGCTCTCGCCGCGATCGCCGCGGTTGACGAGCAGCGCCACCTGCTCGCCGCCGCTCTTGGGCGGCGGGTTCTGCGCGACGACGACGTCCGGCGCGTCCTGCGATCGGATCTCGGCGATGCTCGCCAGCGTGAAGCCATCCTGCGCGAGGCGCAACTGCGCCGCGCGCTCCGTCTCGCCGACGAGCTTCGGCACCGACGAGGTGCGCGGGCCCGCGCTCAGCCAGAGTTTCACGACGCGCTGCCGCCGCGCAACGGAACCGGCGGAGGGCTCCTGCGCCAGCACTCGGCCGGCGGCGATTTTCGGGTCGGGCCGTCGGGTCTCATCAACCTTCAGCGTGAGCCCGAGCGGCGCCGCGATCGCGTTGGCGTCCGCGGCCGTGCGATTGGCGAGATTGGGCACCTGCACCTCACGCGCGCGCAAGGCGACGCGCATTGACGCGGCGGCGAACAGCAAATACGTGGCGACCAGGGCGACGAACAGGAGCAGGACTTTCCCTGCGGTGAGAACGCGTGCGCTCAGCGGCATCGGATGGAAGATCGTACTACAAGTCCCCGATTGTCTTCGGTGCCTGTCACCTGCCTGTCACCTACCAGTCACCTGACAGGTACCCGTACGAAGACAGCGCCGAAGAAGGCCTCGAGGCCGTGGACGTGCGGTTCCGTGCACAAGTGGCCGCGCGCGTTCACAACCGCCGCCGGCAGTCCCGGATGCGCCGCGCGCGCGGGGAGCGGTACGAATCCCGGCGTGGTCGCGAGGAAGGCATCCACGACGCCGACGTTCTCCTCGGGTTCGCTCGAGCAGGTCGCGTAAATCAGCCGGCCTCCCGGCGCGACCTGTGCCGCCGCATGCTGCAGCATCGTCAGCTCGGCGGCGGCCAGACGCGGGAGATCGGCCTCGCGCCGCCGCCAGCGGATGTCGGGGTCGCGACGCAGCGTCCCCAGGCCCGAGCACGGGGCGTCCAGGAACACGCAATCGAACTTTGTTCGGAACGGCAGCGATCGCAGCAGATCCGCCTGAACGAGCCTAACGTTCGACGCGCCGGTCGCCGCGATCGTCTGGCGCAACAGCCTCATCCTTCGGTCGCGGACGTCGCACGCGACCAGAAGTCCGCGGCCGCCCATCGCCGCCGAGATCGCCGCGGTCTTGCCGCCGGGCGACGCGCAGGTATCGAGGACGTGTGGTCCCGGCCCGGGGCCGGCCAGCAGTGTGACGAGCTGCGACGCTTCGTCCTGCACGACAAACCATCCGGCCTCGCGGCCCGCGCCTCGCCACGGATGCCCGCGTTCGACGATGAACGCGCCGGGCGCGAAGCACGCGGGGCGCAGCTCGACATCGCCGCCCGCCAGGCGCGTGACGAGTTCCTCCGGCGTGATCTTCAGTCGATTGACGCGCAGCGTGACGGGTGCCACCTGGTTGTTAAAGCGCAGCCACGCTTCGGTTGCCTCGAGCCCGAACCGCTCGTACCACCGCGCGACCAGCCAGCGCGGGTGCGACAGCGTGATGGCGAGGTACTCGAGCGCGGCGTCGCGATCGCCGGGATCGGCGGGCCGCGGCGGTAACGGTAGATTCCTCCGCGCGCGCGAAATCGATCGCAGGACCGCGTTGACGAAGCCGACCGCGCTGCGCTTGCCGGCACGCCTCGCGAGATTCGCGCCGTCATCCACGACGGCCGACGCGGGGACGCGCGTCAGGTGGAGCAGCTGGTAGACGCTCAGGCGGAGGATCTCGACGACCTCGGGATCGAGGCGATCGATGGCCCGCTTGGCAAACGCGGCGATGAGATGGTCGAGCGCCGCGCGCCAGCGCTGGACGCCGGTCGCGATTTCCGACGCGAGCGCGCGGTCGCGCTCGTCGTGCACCCCGGCGCGCACGGCCGCGATGGCGGCCGGAAGGTCGTGGCCCGCGGACACCGCGGCGAGGATGTCGTACGCCGCCACGCGGGCCGGCGAAATCATGGCGCGGCCGTGAATCGGTCGCCGGCGTTCAGCTGATGCCCAGCCAGGAATTCGCGGGGGGCCATCAGGCGCTTGCCCTCGGCCTGCAGCTGCGAGATCTCCAGCGCGCCGTCGCCCGCGGCGACGATGAGGCGATCGCCTGAGGCGATGAGGATCGTGCCGGGCTCGCCGCGCGTCAGGACGTCGCCGGCCACGCGCGCGCGGTGCAGGATCAGCCGCTGTCCCCGCAGATAGACGAACGCGTGCGGCCAGGGATGCAGTCCCCGTATGAGGTTGTGGATTCGGATCGCGGGCCAGCTCCAATCGATCGCGCCGTCGTCCTTCGTCAATCGGTGCGCGTACGTCGCCGAAGCCTCATCCTGTGGGCGCTCCCGGGCGCCGCCCCTGGCAATCTGGTCCACGACGGCCACCAGGAGCCGCGATCCGAGGCGCGCCAGATCGCGCTCGACCTCCTGGCTCGTCTCGTCCGGCCCGATCGCGCGGTGATCGCTCGCAAGCATCGGTCCCGCATCAAGCGCTCTCACGACGCGCATGATCGTCACGCCGGTGGCGTGTTCGCCCTCGATGATCGCGCGGTGGACCGGCGCCGCGCCGCGATAGCGCGGCAGCAGCGACGCGTGGACGTTGATCATGCCGAGCCGCGGTGTCGCCAGAACGGCGCCGGTGAGGATCTTTCCGTACGCGGCCACGACGCCGAGGTCTGCGTGCAAGGCGGCGAGGCGGTCGAGAAACGCGACGTCGTTCATGCGCTCCGGCTGCAGCACCGGCAGGCCGGCGGCGCGCGCGCGCGCCTTCACGGGCGCATCCGAGACGCGCTGGCCCCTGCCGCGCGGCCGATCCGGTTGCGTCACAACGCCGACGACGGTGTGCGGCGCCGCGGCGAGCAGCGCGTCGAGCGTTGGCACCGCGAACTCCGGCGTGCCGAAAAATACGATGCGCAGCGGAGGCACCGTCACGCCGTGCGGGCGCGTCTCAGGCTGTGTCGCGGTCTTCACCATCTTCCGGCGCGTGTGAGCTTCCGAATCTTCCGGACGATGAGGTCGCGCTTGATCCCGCGCAGCCGATCGACGAACAGCGTGCCGTCAAGGTGATCCATTTCGTGCTGAAAGGCGCGCGCCAGCAGTCCCGTGGCCTCGTGGCGCTGTTCGGCGCCCTGGCGATCGAGTCCCTTGATGACGGCGCGTGCGGGGCGCACGACCGTGGCGTTGAACGTAGGAACGCTGAGGCAGCCTTCGTCTTCGAGCTGCATTCCGTCGCGCTCGACGAACTCGGGGTTGACCAGGACGATCAAGCCGTTCGGATCTTGGCCGACCGAAATGTCCACGACGAAGATCCGCAGCGCCTCGCCGACCTGCGGCGCGGCGAGCCCCACGCCAGGCGCGGCATACATCGTCTCGATCATGTCGTTGATGAGCGTGTCAATCTCGGGCGTCAGCGCCTCGACCGGCCGCGCCTTCTCGTGCAGCACGCCTTCGCCGTACTTCAGGATCGGTCGAATCATGTCGGGGATAGACGACGATCAACGCAGAGACCGCAGAAAGCGCAGAGTGAGAGGATCATTCTGGAAATCCGTTCACGACGCGTCTTCGGCCGTTGTCGAGAAGCCACTTCACGTTGAAGTTGAAAAGCAATCCTACTTTACAACCAGAGAAACGCAGATAAGACAGGAGCTGCGCGGTGGGCACACTCTTCCGCGTGTTCCGCGGGTTCGGCGTTGATCGTCGTCAGTCCCCCTTAGCTGAGCGGAAGCGAGCGGCGGTGCGGTCGCGGAAGGCTCGATGATTGGCGATGACTTCCTCGACCGTATCGTTGCCGAACTTCTCGAGGACCGCGTCGGCGAGCACCAGCGCGACCATCGCCTCGCCGACGACGGCAGCGGCCGGCACCGCGCAGACGTCGCTACGCTCGACCGTGGCGGGGCTCTCGGTCATCGTTGCGAGATCGACCGAGCGGAGCGGCTGCATGAGCGTCGAGATGGGCTTCATGTACGCGGTCACGCGCAGGTCCTCGCCGTTGGTGATGCCGCCTTCGAGTCCACCCGCGTTATTCGTGGGCCGTCGCACGGGGAGGGACCCCGGCGCGCCCGTGACGCCGAGCACGATCTCGTCGTGAACGCGCGACCCCGGCGCGTCGGCCACGGCCGGTCCGAGGCCGATCCCCACGCCCTTGATCGCCTGGATGGACATCAGCGCCTGCGCGAGACGCCCGTCGAGCTTGCGGTCCCAGTGCACATGGCTGCCGAGTCCGGGCGGCACGCCGTGCGCGAGCACTTCAAAACTGCCGCCCATGGTGTCGCCGACCTCGCGCGCGCGATCGATTTCCGCGATCATCCGCTGCTCGACCGCGGGGTCGGTGCAGTGAAGCAGCGTCTCGCTGGAAATCGCCTTGACCTGCGCGAAGGTGATGGCGAGCGGATCGCGCAGTGACGCGGACCCGATCGACACGACGTGGCTGGCGATCTCGACACCGATCGTGCGGATAAGCTGGCGGGCGATGGCGCCGACCGCGACGCGCGCGGCGGTCTCTCTGGCGCTGGCGCGCTCGAGAATGTCGCGCATGTCGTCCTGGCCGTACTTCACGAAGCCCGCCAGGTCCGCGTGCCCAGGCCGCGGGCGCGTGACCGCCGGCCGATCCGCGCCGGTGGCGCCGGCCGGCATCTCCGGCTCGACGTGCATCGTCTTCTGCCAGTTCTCCCAATCCTTGTTCGGAATCATCAACGCGATCGGCGCGCCCGTCGTCACGCCGTGGCGCACGCCGCTCAGTACGTCCGCGCGATCGGATTCGATCAGCATCCGCCGGCCGCGGCCGTACCCGGTCTGGCGGCGGCGCAAGTCCGCGGTGATCGCGTCGACGTCGAGCGCGAGGCCCGCGGGCACGCCCTCGAGAATCATGACGAGCGCCTTGCCGTGCGACTCGCCGGCAGTCAAAAAACGCAACATGCGGGCATCATTCTACTCGAAGTATTTGCCATGTCCGGTGCGGGCGCGGCGCGCCGCGGCGCGATTCGCGCGGCGATGATCTTGCACGAGCTGACGGCCTCACTGGGGGGACGCATGCAACTGATCGCCGATCGCTTCGCGGTGGACGACGACGGGCGCGCGGTGGATCTCGCCACGGGCGCGCGCGTCACGCTCGTGACGGGCGCGTGCGGAGGCATCTCCGACCAGCGACGCTGGATCGCGCGGTGCGATGCGCTTCGCGGTCTGCATCATCGCGTCCTCGCGCCGCTTGTTGATTTCGGCACGATCGGCGAGTCCTCGCGGTTCGAGGCGTGGGGCTGCGGTGGCCCATGGACGGGATCGCCGGAGATGCTGGGCGCGCAGCACGACGTAGCAGCGGCCGTCCTGCGCGGGGCCGGGCTCACCATCGGCCCTGGCGACGCGGCACGTATCGGGCGTGACGGCGCGGTCGCGTGGCTGCCCGGTGCGGATACTGGCTACCCGTTGGGCGCCGACTACCCGGACGCGGAAAGTCTCCCGCTGCGGCAACGCGGGTTGGCGCACATCGATCGCCGCGCGGTCGGCGCGTTGGCGGAGATGCTCGGAAGCACTCCGGAGCCGCGCCCGCACGTGGCCGCGTTGTGGGGCAGCCCCGGGGCAGGGAGGTCGACCGCCGCGCTCGAACTGGCGCGCATCGCGCGGTTGAACGGACTGTCCCCAATCGCCGCCTCACTGATTCAAACGCGCTACGCGGATCTGATTCACGGCCGCAGCCTCTTCATCATTGATGATCATGCGCGCGCCGCGGGATGGCCCGCGCTTCTGCACGCGGTCCTGCGGACGGCGCTGCCGCACGCACTGCTGCTCGTCGGCGAGCGGGAAGTGCGCGGCGTCGATGGCGTGCCGCTGGATCTGGTGGCTGCGGAGACGCTGGTGGCCGCGGTCCGGCCCCGCATTGCGGACGACGGGCAGGCGGCCTGGGCTCTTCGGGCGGCCGAGCGCGCGCAGGGTTCGCCGGGCCGCTTCGCCGCAATCCTCAGGCCCGAAAGCGCCGGCCGGCGCGAGCGCCGGCGGCATCTGCGGGCCGCCGAGCAACCGGCGTCCTATGGCGCGGAGCCGGCCATCGTGGCCGTGCCGCCGACCGACGTGGCTCCTCCGAAGCGGGACCACGCGTGGCCGGCGCCGGGTGAATTGGCCGCGCTCAGACGGCGCATGACGTCCGCCGCCGAGCAACTCTCCCGCGGACGGCACGCGCCGGCGATCCGCCAGCTGCGGCACGCGATCGGTGGATTCGCGCGGCGCGACGCGTGGACAGAAGCTGCCGACGGCGGACTGATCCTCGCGTCCGCGCTTCTGCGACGCGGACGCGTGCGCGAGGCGCAGGTGGCGCTCGAAGAGACGCGGCAGTACGCCGGGCGCGCCGGACGCGACGCGCTGCTGCTCGATCTCGCGGCGCTGAGCGGCGACGCGTGGATCGATCTGGCGCGCCTGGACGACGCGGAGAGCGTCGTCGGGTCGGCGATCGCGTCGGCGCGGGCGGTTCGCGACGTTTCGCGCACACGCGCGCTGTCGCTTGTCCTCGCGCGCGGTCTGGCCTGGCGGGGCCGGTGGGCCGATGCCGCCTCGGTGCTGGGAGGGCCGGCGACCGACGCGCCCATCGGCCTGAGGGTTCGGCACGCCGCTCTCGCGTCGCGCATTGCCGTCGGACAACGTGATCCCGTCCGCGCGATGGCGCTGACGACCGAGATTATGGAGGCTGCGCGAGCGCTTGGGTCGGAGGCGCTGACGGCAGCGGCGGTCTGCGCGGCCGCCTTCGTTCATCTCTCCGTCGGTGATTTCGAGGCGGTGCAGCGGCACGCCGTCGCGGCGATCGCGGCGGCGCGGGCCGGACACGACCCGCTTCGCGCGGTCCGCGCCCGACTCCTGCTGGCTGAAGCCGAACGGCGGAGAGGCCGGCCGGCACGCGCGCTCGCGTTACTGCGCCGGATGGGTTTACTGGCGGCGGCGTTACCGCCCGTGCTGCGCGTTCGTTGGGAGATGATCGGGGCTCTGGCGCGGGGCGGCGATCCTCGTGCGGTGGTGACGAAGCACGTGGCCTCGTCCGGGCTGGACGCGCTGGCGCTCTTCGCCGATTTCCGCAGCGCAGGACAGGCGGACGCGGTTGAGGACTCGATCGCCGAAGAACTGGTCAGCGTGCTCCGCGTGTGTCAAACGGCCGAAGACGAATCGGCGGTGCTGAAGACGGTCTGCGCACGGGTGCGCAAGCAGACCCACGCCGCGGCGGTGGCGTTTGTCGCCACGCGGGGCGGGCGCACGCACATGGTCGAAGGGGACGGCGGCCGGCTCGATCCCGAGATCGCGGAGCGGGCGCTCTCGATTGGTGCCGCGATCGCGCCGCATCTTCATGGCGATCGCATCGAAGCGGCGGCGCCGGTCCAGTACGGCGGCCGGCTGATCGGCGCCTTGTGCGCGCGCTGGGTGCTGGGTTGCACGCACGATCTGTCCCGCGCGCCGCTGGTCCTGACGCTGGCCGCGGCGGCGGCGGCGCCGCTGCTGTCGGCTGCGATCGTACGGCGGGAACAGGCGCCGACGCTGGCGGTGGGCGCGATCGGCGGTGTAACCGAAGCGGCGAGGGAACTGCGCGGCGCCGTCGAGCGGGCGGCGCCGGCGCCGTTTCCCGTTTTGATCACAGGTGAGAGTGGAAGCGGGAAAGAACTCGTCGCGCGGGCCGTGCACCGCGCCGGCGCCAGGCGCGATCGGCCCTTCTGCACGCTCAATTGCGCCGCGCTTCCCGATGACCTTGTGGAAGCCGAGCTCTTCGGGCACACGCGCGGCGCCTTCACCGGCGCCGTCGCCGATCGTCCCGGCGTGTTCGAAGAAGCGCACGGGGGCACGCTCCTTCTGGACGAAGTGGGCGAGCTGTCCCCGCGCGCGCAGGCCAAGGTGCTGCGCGTGATTCAGGAAGGCGAGCTACGGCGCGTCGGCGAAAACCTCTGCCGACGGATTGACGTGCGTCTCATCGCCGCGACCAACCGCGAGCTGTCGCAGGAAGTGGCGGCCGGGCGGTTCCGTCTCGATCTGCTGTATCGCCTGGACGTGCTGCGCATTACGGTGCCGCCGCTTCGGGAACGTCGTGAAGACATCATCGTGCTCGCCGAACAGATCTGGCGCGAGTGCACGGCGCGTCTCGGCAGCCGGGCGACGCTTGGCGCCGCGACGATCGGTGCGCTGGCGCGCTATGATTGGCCCGGCAACGTGCGCGAGCTGCAGAACGTGCTGGCCGCGGTGGCGGTCCGGTGCCCGAGGCGCGGCGTCGTGCCGCCGGAGGCGCTGCCGCCGCAGTGTGGCGGACACGTAAACCTGGCGACGTCGCGGCTCGAAGATGCCCGCCGCCAGTTTGAAGCGCGCTTCGTCCGGGCTGCGCTCGCGAGAAGCGGCGGCCAGCGCAGGCGGGCCGCGGAAGAGCTGGGCGTCACGCGACAGGGTCTGACGAAGCTGATGACCCGCCTCGGGATCGGGCCTGAGGCGGAACAACCGGCGAGCGACGACCCGCCACCCACGACTCACGACCACTTGTGACCGCGTTCTTCGTTCGCCGGCTCCTGCTCACCGTTCCCGTCCTGCTGGGCGTGACGACGCTCGTGTTCTCGCTCATTCATCTCGTGCCGGGCGATCCGGTGCAGGCGATGCTCGGCGACAGCGCGTCACCACAGGACGTGGCGGAAATGCGCGGACGCCTGGGTCTCGATCGGCCGCTGTACGTCCAGTACGGATCATTCTTGAAAGGCGTGACGACGGCGAATCTCGGAGTGTCGCTGCGCACGAACCAGCCCGTGACGGCGGCGATTGCGGAGCGCGTGCCAGCCACGATGGAATTGGCGGCGGCGGCGATGGCGATCGCCGTACTTATGGCCATTCCGCTCGGTGTCATCGCCGCGGTGAACGCGGGCACGACCGTGGATCACGCCGCGACGACTGTCGCGCTGGCCGGCATCTCGGTACCCGGGTTCTGGCTGGGGCCACTGCTCGCGATCGTCTTTTCGGTGGTCCTCGGCTGGCTGCCGGTGTCGGGCCGCGGCACCCTGGCGCACTTGGTGCTGCCCGCGATCACGCTGGGCGCTCCGCTCGCGGCCGTCCTGGCGCGCACGACGCGTGCGAGCGTGATCGAGGAACTGCGCGAGCTCTACGTGCTCGCCGCGCGGGCGCGCGGTGCGTCCCGGGAGCGCGCGGTAGTTCGCCACGCCTTCAGAAACAGCCTGATTCCGATTGTGACTGTTCTCGGGCTGCAGTTCGGCGCCGTGCTTACCGGCGCCGTGATCACCGAGACCATCTTCGCGTGGCCCGGCGTTGGCCGGCTGCTCATCCAGTCGATCAGCTTCCGCGACTACCCGCTCGTGCAAGGCTGCATCCTGCTCATTGCCGTGACCTACGTCGCCGTGAACCTCCTCACGGATCTTGTGTACGGCTTTCTCGATCCACGGATCAGGTACCACTGAACGTGTTGAAGACGGGCGGTGCAATCGTGCTGCTGGCGGCCGCGGCGGCGCTGTTCGGCCCCGCGCTGACGCCGTTCGATCCCGTTTCTCAGGAACTGGCGCTGCGCCTCGCGGCGCCGACCCTGTCGCATCCGTTCGGCCTCGACGAACTTGGTCGCGACATCCTGGCGCGCGTCCTCGCCGGCGCGCGGATCTCGTTTCTCGTAGGCGTGACGGTCGTGTCGATTTCGGCGTCGCTCGGCACAGTGCTCGGCGCCGCCGCCGGCTACTTCGGCGGGCTTCTCGACGACGCGATCGGGCGCGCGATCGACATCCTGCTAGCCTTCCCCGGACTGCTGCTGGCCATCGCGCTCGTGGCCGTCCTCGGACCGAGCCTCGTGAACGTCCTCTTCGCGCTGACGATCATCGGCTGGGTCGGCTACGCGCGGCTGGTGCGGGGGCAGGTGCTGCGCGTGCGCGAGCTCGAGTACGTCCAGGCCGCCCGCGCCATGGGCGCCCGGGCCCCGCACATTCTCTGGCGCCACATTATTCCCGCGGCGATGCCGGCCGTCGTCGTCCAGGCGACGCTCGGCATGGGCGGGGCGATCGTCGGCGAAGCGGCGCTGAGCTTTCTCGGTCTGGGCGTGCAGCCGCCGTCGCCGAGCTGGGGCACGATGCTCAACGGCGGACGCGCGCATCTGCTCGACGCGCCGCACCTGACCATCTTTCCCGGACTGGCGATTGCCGCCCTGGTCCTCGGGCTGAACTTCCTCGGAGACGGCCTGCGCGACGCGACGGATCCCAGGCGCAACACGTAGGCTCGTACGGCTGGCACAGGCGCTACGACGCTGTGCACGGTGTCCAAAGCGGAGGTCACGGGTCTCGAACGGAGCTGGCACGCAAACCCGGTGTCCTCCGTAGTGGAGCCGTTCGCCGGTCGTCCGTTCAGCGCGCGCGCCGCGCGAGGGCGAGCAGCGCGGCATTCGTCGGCTCGCGTGCCAGACCGCGCGCGATCGTGGCGCGGGCGGCCTCGCGATCGCCGGCGCGCAGCTGCGCCTCCGCCAGCGGCGCGAGCAGCCCCCCGTCGCCCGGGCTGGCCAGCGTCGCCTTGCGCAGCCACTCCACCGCCGCGCCGGCGTCGTTCATCTTCAGCGAGAGCTGCGCGATGTGCGCGGCGCGGGCGGAGAACTCGCCCGGGTCGGGCGCCAGACTGCCGTACTGAATCAGCGCGGTCCGGGCCGCGTTGAAATGATTCTGCCGCTCGGCGGCGGTCGCGTAGAGCAGGTAGGCTGACGGCTCGACCGGAGTTCGCCTCGTCGCTTCTTGAAGCGTGCGCTCGGCACGCTCGGCATCGCCGTCCTGCAAGAGCGCCTTGCCGTACAGCGTGAGCACGTCGCTCGTCGCGCCGGTATTCGACGCGACCCGTTCGAGCGCTTCCCGCGCCTTGCTGAGGAACGTGCGGTCGTCGCGCGGCCGTTCCAGCCAGACCTGTCCGAGCGCCCGGTAGATGACGTCGGCGTCCGGGTGCTGCTCGAGGGCGCTGCCGAGCGTGAGCACGGCCAGGTCCCAGCGCCCCACGCGTGCGTGGGCGAGACCGACGGCCACCTGGCGCTCGATATGGCTCTTGTCGAGCAGGGCGAGCGCCTGGAGCTGTTCCAACTCGGCGTCGCGGCGGCCGGCCGCGGCGTACAGATCGGCCAGTTCCTCGCGCGCCGGGATCATGCCCGGCGACAGCGCCACGGCACGTTCCAGCGCGCGGATCGCGTCTGCCGGACGCTGGGTTTCCCGCAGGCACACGCCGCGCAGGTAGAGCGCGTCGGGCATCTGCTCGTCCAGCCGGAGGACCCGATCGAGCGTGGCCATGGCGGCGGTCAGGTCGCCGTTGCGGTACTGCGCGAGCGCGAGTTTGAAATGGAGCCGCGCGGAGTGATCGTCCAGGCGCAGGCAGCTCTCGTAGGCCTCGACTGATCCCTTGAACTTCTGGTCCTGATAGAGGACGTCCGCAAGTTCCTCGAGCGGACGCGGGGCCGTGGCATCGCGCGCCGCAGCGCTTTTGAAGTCGCGGGCGGCCTCCTCGAGATTCCCCTGGCGATGGTAGGTCTGGCCGCGGCGCAGGTAGGGGAGCATCGAGTCGTCGCGCAGGGCGATCGCGCCGCTGTAGGCTTCGATGGCCGCGTATGTCTGGTCGGCGCGCATCGCGGCATCCCCGCGCGTCATCAACTCGCGGTAGTGCCGCTGGCGGGCGACGGCCTGCAAGGCGGCCCCAACGCCGCCTGCGCCCACCGCTAGCAGGACAATGAGGGCAATCGCACGCCGCATCGCCCTATCCTACCAGCCGGCAGGAACTTTGGACCCCGGACGGGGTCTAACGTTGTTATAGTGGAACTCTCTGTGAAGCAGGCGCGCGTCGCCCAATGGGCGGAGGTCGGCGGCCGGGAAGCACTGCTGGTGCAGCGGTGTGCCGGCGGCGAGCAGATGGCCTTCACCGAACTGGTCGCCGAGCACCAGCGGATGGTCGTCCAGCTCGCGATGAACCTGCTGGGCGATCGTGACGAGGCGCTCGACCTGTCGCAGGAAGTCTTCCTGCGCGTCTTCCGCACCATTCAGCGGTTCCGCGGTCAATCCAGCCTGCGCACGTGGATCTACCGGATCGCCGTGAACCAGGCGCGCAACCGGCATCGCTTCTGGCGCCGGCGGCATCGCGCCGATCAGGTGTCCCTCGATCAGCACATCGCGGCGCACGGCGAATTCCGATCGACCAGTGATTCGACGCCCGACCGCGTGCTCGCGCAGAAGGAACTGGCGGCGCGGCTGCAGCACGCGCTGGACAGCCTGCCGTTCGATCAGCGGACCGCCATCGTGCTGCGCGAGGTGGACGGCTTGAGCTACGAGGAAATCGCGTTTTCGCTCGGCGTGGCCATCGGCACGGTGAAGTCGCGGCTGACCCGCGCGCGCCGCGCGCTGCGCCAGGACCTGCGGGAGGCGGGGCCCGCATGAAGAAGCTTTCGTGCGTGACGGCGCGCCGGCGTCTGCAGGCGTTTCATGATCAGGAACTGCCCGTGCCGGAGCAGATCGCGGTGAGCGCGCATCTGGACGGCTGCGATGCGTGCATGGCGTCGCTCGCCGATCTGCAGGCGATCCGGGCCGCGCTGCACGGGATCGCGATCCAGCGATGCGTCCTGTCGAACGAAGAGGCCGAGGCGTTCGCGTCCACGGTCGTCAGCCGTCACCAGGCCGAAGACGATGCGTCGTTGCTGGCCCGCGTGCGGCTGATGTTCGACGACATGCACCTCGTGTACGCAGGCGTCGGCGCCGCGGCCGCCGCGCTGGTGTGCGTCGTGATCATGCTCAGCATGATGCGGTTCGCGACCAGCGAGCGACCGGATTCCCTGGCCGCCATTGTGACGGTGCTGTCCACGCCGATCGAATGCGAGTCGGGCAACGAGGCGGACGACACGCTCGGGTGCCGGGCGCGGTGGACCGAACGGTTCCAGCGCGCCAACGAGTCGGCGGAGCTGGACGCGATCTTCACGCTCGACGCCGTCGTGACGCGGCACGGGCGGCTTGCGAACTTCGCGGTGCTGCGCGCGAGCGGCTTGCGCGGCCGTCGATCGTCGCTTGGCCAGGTCGAATTGATCGACGGGCTGTGCGACGCGGTCTCGCGGTCGCGGCTGGACGCGGTGGCGGCGCCCGGCGGCGCGGCCACGCCCAACATGTTGCGTCTGGTGGAGCACGCCACGGTCAGGGCGAACAAGCAGCCGCCGGCGCTCGATGTGCCGCTCCCGCCGAAGAAGCGCGCGGCGAATCTCGATCTGAATCAGCTCACGGGCGCCTAGCGACGGCGCGGCGCGTCGGCGTGCGCCGTGGCGACGTTGTTCATCGTATCGCTGGCCCGCAGCGTCACGCCCCGCTCGCCAATCTCGCCCTCAATCGTCAGTTCGTAATGCTCCTCGCGCGAATCGGCGATGCCGTCCACAGGGAAGACGCCGCGCCAGCGCTGGCCGTCCTCCGAGAACTCCACGCGCTGCACGGGCGAGTGATCGTCCTTCACGTCGAAGGTGACGATCGTCCGTCCGCGGTCGAGGCGCACGCTGGAGATCGTGATCGCCGGCGGCGTGTTGTCCACTTCGAACGCGGTGCTGTCGAGATCGCCCGTCAGCGCCACGCCCGCCGCGTTCGACGGCGAGTCGCTGGCGACGACCTTCACGAAGTACGTGCCGTTGGGAATCGTACTCGTGTCCCAGACGAGGATGGAGTCCGTCACGCCCTTGCGCAACGTCTTCCAGCCGGCGTCACCCTCGCGGCGATAGAGCACGTCGTAGACCAGCTCATCCTCATTCTCGTCGTCGGCTTTCCACACGAGCGTCTGCAGGCCCTTCTGATAGGTGCGCCGGCCCAGCGCCGTCGATGAGCCGCCGGCCGGTGCGCTCGCGGCGGCCGCGAGCTTGCGGTCCGGCGTGGACTGATCTTCGAAGCCGGCGAGCTCCGGGTCGCCCGTGGAGAACGGTTTCTGGAAGACGATGCCGGGCGGATGCACGGTGATGGAGCGCACTTGCGGTCGCAGGTTGCGCTGCAGATACGCGGCCGCGATCGACGTGACGACGGGACCCGCGCCGCTACCGGTCAGGACGGCGCGCCACTGCAGGTAGCGGGCCTTCGGACTCGTGATGGGCGAGCCCTCGGGTTTCGTGTAGGCGGCCGACCACGGGCTCCACGTGTCGTCGGGCGTGTCGATGTTGCCCGACCGCGTGAACAGCTCGACGCGACCGCCGGCCGGGACCGTCCCGTGCCAGGTGATCGTGCCCCAGGTGGACACGGTCTGTGCGTCGCGCGCCTCGGACTCGTAGGTGCCGCGGGGCGCGCGTTCGTTCGAGACGCGGAAGAGTTTGCCGGGGTTGGCCGTGGCGTAGTACAGACGGCCGCGCGCGTCGCGATGGAACGACGTCACCTGCTGCGCGCTTGCACGCGCGAGGAGGGTGGGCCGGAGTGGCTCGCCTTCGAGGCGGTACAGCTTGCCCTTGTTGCCGGTGCCGATCACGAGCGCGCCGCCAGGATCGAACGCGACGTCGTACGGCGAATCTTCGCGTGATTCCCACAGCTGGTCCCAGACGCCGTCGGGCGCGATGCGGTACACGGCGCCTTTGACGGAGCGCCGATCCTCGCGCGGAGCGCCGGCGGACGCCTGGAGGCCGCCGACGTCGACGACCGAAATCGACGTGATCTCGGCGGAGACCGACGGCACGGGCGCCCGCGACGTGTCGACGGTGGGCCGGTCGACGCCGGTATCGACACTGCTCCCGCCGCTGGGGGTGCCGCGCCCGTTGAGCGCGGCGGCGTAGAGGGCGCCCCTGTCGTCGAATCGCAGCGCATGGACTTCCTGGAACGGAGAGTCGAGGAGCACGAACGCCTTGCCCGCGGGGTCGACGCGCAGCACTTTCCCCGGTGTGCCGGTACCGACGAGGAGGTTGCCGGCCTTGTCGAAGGCGAGCGCCGTCACGTGCGTGGCGTTGGTCTTGTAGAACGTGGCGCCTTTGCCGTCGGGCGCGATCTTATAGATGATGCCCTTGTCGCCCGTGCCCGCGAACAGATTGCCCTTGCCGTCCACCGCGAGCGCCCAGATGTACTTGTCGTCGGCGCTGAAGAAGGGCGCCGCGGTTCCATTGCGATCGACTTTATAGATGCGGCCGTCCGGCGACGTGCCGACGTACAGCCCGCCGTTGGGCGCGAGGGCCATCGCGTGGACCTCGAGTTCCGTGCTGTCGAAGAACACCGACCCTTTGCCCTGCGCGTCCACGCGGAAGACCTGGCCGTCGTTGCCGCTGCCGATGAACAGCGAGCCGTCGGGCGCCGGCACCATCGACCAGAGAAACGGCGCGGTCGTCTCGTAGACAAGCTCGGTCGCGGGCCCGAGCGTCAACTGACCGTGACTGTCGATCGAAAGATTCTCGACATCACCTTTGAGGAAGTCGCCCTGCGTCGCGACCTGGAAGAACTTGGGCGCCGAGGCGCCGATCGAGGCGACGCCGCAGAGGACGATGCTGAGGCCGGCGGCGGCGAGAGCGGGGGCGTGCAGACGCTGTGCGTTTCGCGCGCGCCCGGACGCGCGCTGCCGTGTGATCAGCATAGGGTGAAAACCGTGGACCAACCGTTCAGTTCGATGAGATTGTGATTGCCAGGGTCCGCGAGCCGCTCACGGCGTAATCGGTGGGCAATTCCCACTCGCCGAGGGTCGCGCTGTGCAGCGGATTGAAGCTCCCGCCGTTGCGATCGCCTTCGAGCACGCCGAGGACCGACGGCGGCAGCGACGAGAGCAGCTCGCCGTTCACGACGGCGCCGGCCTCGGTGCCGAGCAGCTTCACGTAGAGCGTGTTGTTGCGGCGGCCCTTGTTGAGCGACTTGATCATCTGGTCGACGCTGCGCGGCTGCGGCCCGCGGGCTTCGCGCTGTTCGGCCTGGCCGAGCCGCGCGCCGTCGGAGACGAGCAGCGAAAGCGATCCGCTGGCGTTGGCCGGTATGTCGATCGAGAGCGTGCGGACGATCTCCTCGCCGCGATAGGTGCGGTAGAGCACTTTCAGCGGCGCCGACCGGCCGGCGCGCGGCCGCGGATCGTCGAGCCAGACGCGCTCGAGCGTCGCCGTGCGCGGGACCTCGGCCGTGCCGATCGTGAGCTCCACGCCCTCGAGGTCCACCTTCTCGTAGTCGTTGCTCAACAGATACGTGATGGGCGCGACCGCATACGCGGCGGCGGCCATTGTCGCCTGATCGCCGGAGAACAGGTTGTCCAACACGATCGGGTCGTGTTTCTTGACCGACGCCGTGCCCTTCACGCTGAACGTCGCCGATCCGTACTGCCGCTCGTAGGAGCCGAGCGTGTTCAGGATGCTGGCGTACGTCATCAGCGGTCCGAAGAGCTGGTCGTTGACGACCGTAAAGTGGAACGTCCGCTTCGCTGCGCGGCTGGATTCGAGCGAGAGCGTGATCGGTATCGTGCGCGGCCCGGGCCCGAGGCGGCCGGCGATCGCGGTCGCGCGATCCTGTGTGAAGGTGCCGATCACGTCGCCGGTGCTCGAGAGCTTCATCGAGGAGAAGAGGCTCGGGAGAACGGTGTACACGTACGCGCGGGTCATCGGGTATGCGGTCGGCCCGAGGTTGTACATGGGGTGGCCGAAGGCATAGACGCGGTCGCCGTCCACGTGCGTGACGGTTCCGGTGCCGCCGAGCTGCAAATCACCGCCGACGAGCATCACGCCCACGGCGTCGCCGGGCTTGAGCGGCCCGTCGAACGGCATCTCGCCGGCGCGGAATCCCGCGGCGCTGCCGCCGGTCGGAATGAATCCCTGATCGCGCAATGCGCCGCCGAACAGTTCGGCGACGTCAGGCTCGAACCCGGACATGATCAGCGGCGTGGCGATCGGGCGCATCAATGTTCCCAGGGTGCCGAGTTGATCGCCGCCGGGCCCGGAGACGGCGCTGGCGAACCGCGCATCGCCGGGTCGATCGGCAAACGGACGGTTCCAGTTCAGCGCCTTGCGGAACGCCGCCGTGAGTGTTTCTGGCGACAGCGGGAACTCGAGGCGCACGCGCGCACCCGCGGGCCGCGCCTCGGTCATCGTCGTCGAATCGGTCATCTCTGCGATCGGCGTGATTCCGGCGATCGGCTCTTTGGAGAAGCTGCCCAGCGCGTACGACACGGCGCCCACGAGGCGGCCGTCGATGTACACCGGGCTGCCGCTCATGCCGGCGATGACACCGGTGTTGGCGAGCGGTCCGCCTTCGAGCCTCGCAATGATCAGGTTCCGGTGCGGCCCAATCACGTTCTCGAGCACGCCGATGATGTGGGCTTTGAATTCCTCGACGTGCGTGCCGTCGAACACCGTGCGGCCGGTGCCGACCATGCCCGGGCGAATGTCGGCGACGGGCATCTGATCGGCCGCACCCGACAGGAGCGCAGGGATCCCGAGGACGCCGACGAGACAGGCGAGCGTGAATCGGCGGATTGTCATGGGTTGATCCCCTTATACGAGAGAAGTGCTTGATGGTCAAGGAGAAATGGGCACGCGTGTTGACACTGGCCGAGCGGTTTTGTTATGGTCACGGTTCCTGTGGTCAACCAAGCGCCGGTCACCCTTCGGTTCGTCGCTGCCGCGTGGCGGTGGTATTGGAGCACGACTGAAGAGGCGACCGCCGTGGCTTGACCCGCTCGCGCGCGACCGAATCCAAAGCCTTTTCAGCCCTGAAGCACGCGGGTTGAAGAGGCTTTTTTGTTTATGTCGAGACCGCTGCTCTGTGTGACCGTGACCGGCGAGACGACGGCCGATCTGCGCCGCGCGCGCGACGCCGTGGCCGACGCCGATCTGGTCGAGTTGCGCCTGGACTCGGTAAGCGATCCGAGTGTCGCCGGGGCGCTCGCCGGCCGCCGCCGTCCCGTCATCGTCACGTGCCGGCCGGAATGGGAAGGCGGGAGCTTCAAGGGGTCGGAGGAAGAGCGGCGGCGTCTGCTGGGGGAGGCGCTCTCGCTCGGCGCGGAGTACGTGGACATCGAGTGGCGCGCGCGGTTCACGGATCTCATCGCGCAGACCGGCGGGCGGCGCGTCGTGCTGTCCACGCACGATTTTCTCGATGTGCCGATCGATCTCACGGCGCGCGTGCACGCCATGCGATCGACGGGCGCGGAAGTGATCAAGATCGCGGTCGCCACCAAACGGCTGAGCGACTGCGTGCCGCTGCTCGACCTCGGCGCGCAGAGCGGCCGGCAGGGCGGGCTCGCGCTGATCGGCATGGGTCCGTTCGGCCTGCCGACGCGGATTCTCGCAGCGCGGTTCGGATCGATCTGGACGTACGCCGGATCGCTGAACGATCTCGGCCAGCTGACCCCGCAGACGCTGATCAAGGAGTACCACTTCCGCTCGCTGACCGGGTCGAGCGAGATCTACGGCCTGACCGGCCGCGCCGTCGCGCACTCGGTGTCGCCGGCGATGCACAACGCCGCGTTCCGCGCCGCCCACCTCGACGCGATCTACATTCCGCTGCCGGCGGCCAGCGCCGAGGACTTCGTCACGTTCGGGCGCGCGATCGGACTCAACGGCGCGAGCGTGACGATTCCGTTCAAGATCGCGCTGTTCGATCATGTGGACGAGGTCGACGCCGTCGCGCGGCGCATCGGCGCGATCAACACGATTCGCGCGCAGGACGGCCGGTGGGTCGGCGCCAACACGGACGCCGTCGGTTTCCTTGAGCCCCTCCATGAACGCGTGCGGCTCGACGGACTGCGCGCGTCCGTTCTCGGTGCCGGTGGCGCCGCGCGCGCGGTGACTGTGGCGCTGTCGTCGTGCGGGTGCAGCGTGCGGCTGCACGCCCGGACGCGGGCGCAGGCCGAGGAAGTCGCCGTGCTCACGCCGGTTGAGATCGGACCGTGGCCGCCCGAGTCCGGCAGTTGGGATTTGCTGATCAACTGCACGCCGGTTGGCATGTACCCGCGGATAAATGAAACACCCGTACCGGCAGATCTCCTGACCGGCCGGTACGTGTACGACCTGATCTACAACCCGTCGGCGACTCGCCTGTTGCGCGAGGCGTCTGCGCGCGGCTGCCAGACGATCGGCGGGCTGGAGATGCTCGTGGCGCAGGCGGAGGGACAGTTCCAGTGGTGGACCGGGTCGCGGGCGTCTCCCGGCGTGATGAGAGAGGCCGCGCTGAAGCGGCTGGCGGAGTTTTCGCGCAATGAAAATCACCTCGTTTGACGAGTTCAAGGACCTGGCGCGGCGCGGCACCTTCGTGCCGGTCTGCAAGGAAGTAGTCGCCGATCTGCTGACGCCGGTCTCGGCGTTTCTGAAGATCGCCGAGCACGCCGACTACGCGTTCCTGCTCGAGAGCGTCGAGGGCGGCGAGCACGTCGGGCGCTACTCGTTCCTCGGCAAGGATCCGTTCCTGATCCTCCGCGCGCGCGACGGCAAGACGACGATCGACCGCGGCGGCGTGACGAAGGACAGCGAGCAGCCGTTCATCGACACGCTGCGGCGGCTGATGGCGGATTTTCGGTCGCCGTTCGTCCCCGATCTGCCGCGCTTCACGGGCGGTGCGGTCGGCTATCTCGGCTACGGCGCGGCGTCGTGGTTCGAACCCGTGCTCGGCGACCTCGGCACTGGTCCCGACGGCGCCGACGATGCCGGGTTCATGGTGTTCGACACGGTCCTCGCGTTCGATCACGTGCGGCATCGCATTCTGATCATCGCCAACGCGCGCATCACCGCGGACGACGACCTCGAATCGCTCTATCAGTTCGCGTGCGCCAAAATCCAGTTCCTCGAGCGCGAGCTCGAGCGCAGCCTGTCGCACACGAAGCGAAGCGGTGACGCACCGCTCGAGTTCACGTCGAACTACACGCGGGAGACGTTCGAGTAACACGTCCGCGCCGCGAAGGAACATATCGCGGCGGGGGATATCTATCAGGTCGTGCTCTCGCAGCGCTTCGAAGCCGGCGTCGCGGCCGATCCGTTCACCGTGTACCGCGCGCTGCGCCACGTGAATCCCTCGCCCTACATGTACTTCATCCGGATGGGCGGCGTATCCGTCGTCGGCTCGTCGCCGGAGATGCTGGTACGCGTCGAGGGCTCGCGCGTCGAGACACATCCAATCGCAGGCACGCGGCCGCGCGGCCGCAACGACGAAGAGGACATGCGGATGGCGGAGGAGCTGAAGCGCAACGAGAAGGAGCGCGCCGAGCACGTCATGCTCGTCGACCTCGGCCGCAACGACGTTGGACGGGTGTGCGCGTACGGATCGGTGCGCGTGCCGCAGTTCATGGGGCTCGAGCGTTTCTCGCACGTCATGCACCTGACGTCGATCGTCGAAGGCCGGCTCGCCGAGGATCGCGACCGGCTGGACGCGCTCGTGTCGTGCTTCCCGGCCGGGACCGTGTCCGGCGCGCCAAAGGTGCGCGCCATGCAGATCATCAAGGAGCTGGAGCCCTCCGGTCGCGGCCTCTACGCCGGCGCCGTCGGGTACGTGGACTTTGCCGGCAACCTCGATTTCTGCATCGCCATCCGCACGATCATCATGTCGCGCGGCAAAGCGTTCGTGCAGGCGGGCGCGGGCATCGTCATGGATTCGAATCCCGCGGCGGAGTACGAAGAGACGAAGGACAAAGCGCGTGCACTGCGCCGCGCGCTGGAACTGGCACAGGAAGGGCTGTGATATCGAGATCCGCAATGGTATTGGTCATCGATAACTACGATTCGTTCACCTATAACCTCGTGCAGTACCTTGGGGAACTGGGTGCGGATGTGCGTGTGATGCGCAACGACGCCGGTACGCTCGGTGATGTCGTGGCGGCGGCGCCCGACCACATCGTCGTTTCGCCGGGTCCGGGACGCCCCGAGGACGCCGGTGTGACGATGGACGTCATCAGCGCGCTCGGCGAGACGACGCCGATTCTCGGCGTGTGCCTGGGCCACCAGGCGATCGGGGCGGTGTTTGGCGGGTCGGTCGTGCGGGCGCAGACGCCGATGCACGGGAAAACGTCTACGATCGAGCACGACGGCCGCGGTGTGTTCTCGGGAATCGCCGAGCCGTTCGTCGCGTCGCGGTATCACTCGCTCGTGGTCGCGGAAGCAGGATGGCCCAAGGACCTCGAGATCTCGGCCAGGACGAAAGGGGACGGCGTGGTGATGGGGCTGCGTCATCGCACGCGGCCGATTCACGGCGTGCAGTTTCACCCGGAGTCGATTCTCACCGGCGAAGGCCACAGGATGCTTCGCAACTTTCTCGATCACCGGCTGGGATAGAAGACGATGTTTCAGGCGCTGATCGAGAAACTGAGCCGACACGAGGACCTGACGGCCGACGAAGCCGCGGCCGCCATGGCCGAGGTGATGGAGGGGCGCGCCGCACCGTCGCACATCGCCGGTCTCCTGATTGGCCTCGCGATGAAAGGCGAGCGGCCGGCAGAGATCGTCGGGCTGGCGCGGACGATGCGCGCGCATGCGGTGCCGGTGTCGAAGCGCTACGACGCGCTGTTCGACACGTGCGGCACGGGCGGCGATCGATCCGGGACGTTCAACATCTCGTCGTGCGCGGCGCTGATTGTGGCCGCCTGCGGCGTCCGTGTGGCGAAGCACGGCAACCGGTCCGCGTCGAGCAAGGCCGGGGGCGCTGACGTCTACGAAGCGCTCGGCATCAAGGTCACGGCCGCCCCGGCCGTCGTCGAGCGCTGTCTGGCCGAAGCCGGGATCGGGTTCTTCTTCGCGCCGACGTTCCACCCGTCGATGCGGCACGCGGGGCCGGTGCGTCGCGAGCTTGGCGTCCGAACCGCGTTCAACCTGCTCGGCCCGCTCACCAATCCCGCCGGCGCCACCCGCCAGCTCGTTGGTGTGCCGCGGCCCGAGTTCACGGAATTGATGGCGCGGGCGTTGATGCTCCTCGGGACCGAGCGCGCGTGGGTCGTGCACGGCGCCGACGGCATCGACGAGCTGACGACAACCGGCTACACGAAGATTTCCGAATGCCGGGAGGGAACGGTCAACACGTTCTACTTGCACCCGGCGGATGTCGGTCTGCCGAAGGCGCCCGCGGGATCGCTGCAGGGCGGCGACGCGCAGGAGAACGCGCGCATCATCGAGCGCGTCCTTGCCGGAACGCGGGGGCCCGCGCGTGACGTGGTACTGCTCAACGCCGGCGCGGCGCTCTTCATCGCCGGCGCGGCGGCGTCGGTCGAAGAGGGAATCGCGACGGGCGCGCGCGCCATCGATTCCAGCGATGCACGCCGAACATTGGACCGCATGATCGCGATTTCAACAAACGGAGAGGCCGCGTCGGGAGCCCCGGCATGACACCATCCGCAATCCGCAATCCTCAATCCGCAATGCCAACCGACGTTCTGGCGACGATCGTGGCCGCGACGCGGCGATTGATCGAGGTGCGTCGTGATCGCGAGCCGCTCGCCGCCCTGGCGGAGCGGGCGCAGGCGGCGCCCGAGCGGGGCGGACGGTTCCGCGCGGCGGTGTCACGAGCCGATCGCGTCAACGTCATCGCCGAGTGCAAGCGGCGCTCGCCCTCGAAAGGCGTCCTGCGCGCCGACTACGACCCGGTCGCGATCGCGAAGCGATACGCCGAGGCCGGCGCGGCCGCGATCTCCGTGCTGACCGAGCCCAGCTTCTTCGATGGCGCGCTCGAACACTTGACGGCGGTCCGGGCGGCCGTGGACATCCCCCTTCTCCGCAAGGACTTCATCATCTCCGAGTATCAACTGCTCGAGGCCAAGGCGGCGGGCGCTGATGCCGTGCTGCTGATCGTCGCCGCGCTGCGACCGGTCGAGCTCAAGGTCCTGTACGACCACGCGACCAGGTTCGGACTGGACGTGCTCGTCGAGGTGCACGACGAGCACGACCTGGCCATCGCCGTGGACGCTGGCGCGCAGATCATCGGTGTCAATAATCGCAATCTGCGGACGCTCGAGGTGAACGTGCACGCGTCTGACGGCGTGATCGCCGGGATACCGGCGGACACGATCGCCGTCAGCGAGAGCGGGCTCGCGACGGCGGATGATCTCATCCGGCTTCGCCGGTTGGGATACCGCGCCTTCCTCATGGGCGAGCGCTTCATGACGGCGAGGGACCCTGGCGGCGAGCTGAAGCTGTTGCTCGCGGGTTGCGTAGACACCAAGGACACAACGGGGCACTCCGATGTTGGTAAAGATCTGCGGCATCACGCGCGCTGAGGACGCCGAGGCCGCGGCGGAGGCCGGCGCGGCGGCCGTAGGCTTCATCTTCTGGCCCGGGAGTCCACGGTACGTGGATCCGTTTCGCGCGCGGGCGATTGCGGCGCGGCTGCCGCCGTTTGTGACGACGGTCGGCGTGTTCGTCAATCAGGCGGCGACGTACATTACTGATGTCGCGAGCCTTGTGCGGCTGGGGGCGGTGCAGCTGCACGGCGACGAAGCGCCGGAGGCCGCCGACGAGTTGCCGATGCCGGTGATCAAAGCGATGCCCGTCGGCGACGCGCGGCTTGCCGCCTGGCCGCCACGCACGACGATCCTTCTCGACGCGCACGATCCCGCGACACGGGGCGGGACAGGGCAGACGATTGACTGGACGGCTGCGGCGGCCGTGGCCGCCGAGCGGCGGATTCTGTTGGCCGGCGGACTGACGCCGGACAACGTAGGAGAGGCGGTGGCGCGTGTGCGTCCGTTCGGCATCGACGTCTCGTCGGGCGTGGAACGCGCGCCCGGCATCAAGGATCCCGAGCGCATCCGCGCGCTGTTCGCGTCATTGAAGTCGACGAGAGCCCACCGACAGCCGGAGGCATTCCGATGAGACGTGACCCGGACACGCGCGGGTACTTCGGCGAGTTTGGCGGACGCTATGTCCCGGAGACGCTCGTCGAGCCGGTCGAGGAACTCGAGCGCGCGTACTTCGCGGTCCGTGAGGACGCGGCATTCGCGACCGAGCTGAACCGGCTGTTGAAGCACTACGTGGGCCGGCCGACACCTGTCTACGAAGCGACACGGCTCGCCGCGGAAGCGGGCGGCGCGCGCATCTTTCTCAAGCGTGAAGACCTCACGCACACCGGCGCACACAAGATCAACAACGCGCTCGGCCAGGCGCTGCTCGCCGCGCGCATGGGCAAACGACGGATCGTCGCCGAGACGGGTGCCGGGCAGCACGGCGTGGCCTCGGCGACCGCGTGCGCGCTGCTCGGCCTCGAGTGCCACGTGTACATGGGTGCGGAGGACATGGATCGTCAGGCGCTGAACGTGTTCCGCATGCGCCTGCTCGGCGCCGAAGTGCATCGCGTCGACGCGGGAAGCCGGACGCTGAAGGACGCGATCAACGAGGCGATGCGCGACTGGGTGACCAACGTCGCCGGCACGTACTACCTGCTCGGCTCCGTGCTCGGCCCGCATCCGTACCCGCTGATGGTGCGGGAATTTCAGTCGGTCATCGGGCGCGAAGCGCGCGCGCAGTTCCTCGAGCTGGCCGGCCGGCTGCCGACGGCGATCGTCGCGTGTGTCGGCGGCGGCAGCAACGCCATGGGCATCTTCGACGCGTTCATCGAGGACCGCGGCGTCCGCCTGATCGGCGTGGAGGCCGGCGGCGAGCAGATCATCCGCGGCCGTCACGCCGCGCGGTTCGCCGGCGGGAGCGCGGGCGTGCTGCAGGGGACGCGCACGTTCATCCTGCAGGACGATGACGGCAACATCGAATTGACGCATTCGATCTCGGCGGGGCTCGACTATGCCGCCGTCGGACCCGAGCATGCGTGGCTGCGCGCGCTCGGCCGGGCGGAATACGCGCACGTCTCCGACGCGGAGGCGCTGGACGCGTTCCAGCGGCTGGCGCGGCTCGAAGGCATCCTGCCGGCGCTCGAGTCGGCGCACGCGATCGCGTACGCCTCGCGACTGGCGCGCGAGCTTGGGCCGTCGGCCACACTACTCGTGAATCTGTCCGGGCGGGGTGACAAGGACGTGCAGAGCGTGGAGAAAGCCATTGCCAAAGAACGTTAACCACGCAGGACACGGAGGACACAGAGGGAGAAATCTCTGTGGGGACAACCGATCCTGATGTCTCGACTTGCAGAGACGTTTCGCCGTATCAAGGCCGAGGGGCGGCCCGGGCTCGTGACGTACACGACCGCCGGCGATCCGGACCTCGCGCGGTCCGCCGCGATTCTCGAAGCGCTCGATCGTGCGGGTGCGGACGTGCTCGAAGTCGGCGTCCCGTTCTCGGATCCGCTCGCGGACGGCCCGGTGATTCAGCGCGCGGCCGAGCGGGCGCTGGCCGCCGGGAGCAGTCTGCGCGCGGCGCTGGCGCTCATCGGGCAGGTGCGCCCGAAGATTTCGGCGCCGGTTGTCCTTTTCAGCTACGCGAACCCGTTGCTTCGCATGGGCTTGGACGTCTTCGCGGCGGAATCGGCCCGTGCCGGCGTGGACGGCGTGCTGGCCCTGGATCTGCCGATAGAAGAGGCGGGCGGTTTTCGCGACACGCTGGCCGCCCGGGGCGTGGACACGATCTTCTTGCTGAGTCCGACGACCACGGAAGCACGAATCCGGAAAGCCGCGGAACTGGGATCGGGGTTCCTGTACGGCATTTCGCGCCTCGGCGTGACGGGCGCCCGGGATCGAGTGGCGTCGGGCGCCGCAGATCTGGTGCGGAGGATCCGCGCGCACACGTCGTTGCCCATCGCGCTCGGCTTCGGGATCTCACGGCCCGAGCACGTCGCCGAGGTCGGCGTATATGCCGACGCGGCGGTGGTGGGAAGCGCGCTGGTTTCGGTCATCGCGGAGGCCGGCACAGCGCCCGATCTGGTCGATCGCGTCGAACAGTACGTTCGTTGGTTGCGGGGAGCCGCCGAAGGACGCACGCAGCATGCGCATGCTTGACGATCTTCGAAGCGACATCGACCGCGTAGACGAGGTGCTCGTGCGCCTGTTGAACGAGCGCGCGCGCGTCGCCTGCGAGATCGGCGAGCTGAAGCGGCAGCTCGGCGTGGAGGTCTACCAGCCGGAGCGCGAGAAGCAGGTTCTCGCGCACGTGCGCGGCATCGCGGCGGAAGGGCCGCTCGGCGCGGACGCGATCGCGCGGCTCTTCGAGCGCATCATCGACGAAGCGCGGCGCCTCGAGCGCCGAGTGGTTCACGGCGAAGACAGAGGTCCGGACGGCGACGGCCGGCCGAAATGACATCGTATGCATTGGAGGCGACAGAAGCCATGGTCGTAGTAATGGAAGAGCGGGCGACCGAAGCTCAGATCGAACAGGTGGTCGCGCGGCTTGTCGAGATGGGCATGGACGTCCATCGGTCGACCGGTGTGACGCGCACCGTCCTGGGTGCCGTCGGGCAGGGACACGCGGACAAGGGGCTGATCGAAATGCTCGACGGCGTCCACGAGGTGGTCCGGATCTCGGAGCCGTACAAGCTGGCCAGCCGCACGTTCAAGCCGGAAGGGACCGTCGTCAACGTCGGCGACGTCCGGATCGGCGGAGACGAAGTGATCGTCATGGCCGGCCCGTGCTCGGCTGAGACGGAAGCGCAGGTGCGCGCGACGGCGTCGGCGGTACGCCGCGCCGGCGCGAAGATTCTGCGCGGCGGCGCGTTCAAGCCGCGCAGCTCGCCGTACAGCTTCCAGGGACTGGGAGAAGAGGGCCTCAAGCTCCTGCGCGACGCGGCCAACGCCGAGAACCTGAAACTCATCACGGAAGTGATGGACATCAGCCAGATTGAAGTCATCGACAAGTACTGCGACATCTTCCAGCTCGGCGCGCGCAACATGCAGAACTTCACCCTGCTGCGCGAGCTCGGCCACGCGCGGAAGCCTGTGCTGATCAAGCGCGGCATCTCGGCGACGATCGAGGAATGGCTGCTGTCGTCCGAGTACGTGCTGAGCGGCGGCAACACCGACGTGATCCTCTGCGAGCGGGGCATCCGGACGTTCGAGACCGCGACGCGGAACACGTTCGACATCTCGGCGATTCCGGTCGTCAAGAAGCTGAGCCATCTGCCGATCGTCGCCGACCCGAGCCATGGCGCCGGGCGCCGCGACATGGTGGCGCCGATGGCGCGCGCCGCGGTGGCCGCGGGGGCGGACGGCCTCATCATCGAGGTGCACACCGACCCGGATCACGCGCTCAGCGACGGCGCGCAGTCGATGTTCCCGTCGCAATTCGACCGGTTGATGGCCGAGCTGCGCATCATCGCGCCGGCGATCGGGCGCAGCATCTGTCTCGAGCCGGTCACCAGGCGGGGCTGGGGTTCGTGAGTCAGCCCTCAGCCCTTAGCCCTTTTATGGAACTTCCCGTCATCGATCCCAGGCAGCTCGGCCGCCGCGAGCCGCAGCCCGTCATCTTCGACAAGATCGGCATCGTCGGGCTCGGGTTGATCGGCGGCTCGATCGCGCTCGCCGCGCGCCAGCTCTGGCCGACGGCGCTGGTCATCGGCGTGGACAACAAGGACGTGCTCGAAACGGCGATGCGGCTGCACGCGATCGACGTGGCCGCCGACGATCTTATCGTGCTGGCCGAAGCCGACGTCGTCATCCTCGCGGCGCCCGTGAAGCAGAACATCGCGCTGCTGGCGGAGCTCGACGAGAACGTCCGGCAGCCGGCCATCGTGACCGATACCAGCAGCACGAAGCGCGACATCCAGGCCGCGGCGCGGGATCTGCCTCCGCGGTTTACGTTCGTCGGCGGGCATCCGCTGGCGGGCGCCGCGCGCGGCGGTCTGGAGCACGCGCAGGCGGACTTGTTCATGGGCCGGCCCTGGCTGATCACGTCCACAGGCGACCGGGCGAGTGCGGCCGCCGACAAGCTGTCCGCGTTCGTGCGCGCGCTCGGCGCGCGCCCACGCGCGATCGACGCGGATGCGCACGATCGTCTGGTCGCGTTTCTCAGCCACCTGCCCCAGCTGACGGCGAGCGCGTTGATGCGGGTGGTCGGCGACGCGGTGGGCGCCGACGGCCTGACGCTCGCGGGGCGCGGGCTCGCGGACACGACGCGCCTGGCGTCGAGCCCGCCGGAGATCTGGAAGGACATTGCGGCGACGAACGCAGACGAGCTCGCGTCCGCGCTCGATGCGCTCATCGAACTGCTGCAGGAATTGCGCGCTGACCTGAAGGGCGGCGAGCGCCTGGCCGAAGTCTTTGAAGACGCGCGCCGATGGCGCGCGCGGCTGACGCCTGCCCCGTAGGACGACGACCCACGACTAACGAACAGACGACTATTTTGGTCGCTTGGCATCGCTCGTGCGTATGTCTGTGACGACCGTTGCCGCCTTCGCGCGGTCAGTCGTTTGGAGGCACGCCGTTGCAGAAACTGCCAACTTCACCTTCTGGGCCCCAGCAGAATTTGCCCGCGCCACGCTTGCTCGATCGGGTCCGCGCGGCCATTCGGACCCGCCACTACAGTCCTCGCACCGCGGAAGCCTACGTCAGCTGGATTCGGCGCTTCATCGTCTTTCACGGGAAGCGTCATCCGCGGGATCTCGGCGAGCCGGAGGTTTCGGCATTCGTGTCGCATCTGGCGGCCCGCGGGGTGAGCGCCTCGACGCAGAACCAAGCATTGAGCGCCGTCATCTTCCTGTACGAGGTGATTGTCGGCCAGCCGCTACCGTGGATGGATGGGATCGTACGGGCGCAGCGGCCGATTCGGCTGCCGGTGGTTCTGTCTCGCGAAGAAGTGTCGGCCCTGCTGTCGAAGCTGCACGGTACCGCGTGGCTGATGGCATCGGTAATGTACGGGGCCGGGCTGCGGCTGCTCGAATGCGTGGAGCTTCGGGTGAAGGACATCAATTTCGATCGCCGGGAGCTGATCGTGAGAGATGGCAAGGGCGGCAAGGATCGCGTGACGATGCTGCCGGCTTCGATCGAGGAGCCGCTCGTCGAACATCTGAGGCGCGTCAAGACGCAGCATGACGCCGATCTGCGCGCAGGTCGCGGGACGGTGGCTCTGCCCGGGGCGCTCAGGCTGAAGTATCCCAACGCGGCGACCGAGTGGGCCTGGCAGTGGGTCTTTCGGGCGACGCGGTTCTATGTGGACTCGGAGACGGGCGAACGGCGGCGGCATCACCTGCACGAGTCCGTGTTGCAGCGTGCGGTGAAGGATGCCGTGCGCGCCGCCGGCATTGCGCGTCCGGCGACGTGTCACACGCTGAGGCACAGCTTCGCGACTCACCTGCTCGAGGCCGGCTACGACATCCGGACCATTCAGGAGCTGCTCGGGCACCGGGACGTGAGTACGACGATGATTTACACGCACGTGCTGAACCAGGGCGGGCGCGGGGTGCGGAGTCCGCTCGACCAGCTCGGTCCAGGCCCTCGCCGGTGACCGCGCTATGCGACGAGCCTCGCACGTGCGGCCGCGCTACGCAGGGCTGTCTATCGTGGCCGGCCACTCCCGCCCGATCGGGGGCAAGCCATGGCGCGATGGGCAGTTCCGAAAGAATTGAACACCTGCGGGCGTTTCACTACACTGCAGCGACAGTCGGTCGCACGCTGTTACCGAGTTGGCCCGACTTGTCGTTAGACGGCAAGGACTTCTGACAAGAGTGACTACATGAAATCCTCATCCATCACGATCGCGTTAATTGTGGCATTCACGCTTTCTGACGCTTTAGTGCCGTCGGCTCGAGGGCAGGAACGCAAGCAGGCGCCCGTCACGACTCAGTGGGTTCTGGATGCAGTAGGGCCAACGGGAAGAAATGCCGTCAAGTCTCTCTACATGATCGTGTGCCCGAAGACGTCGATGAAGGGCTCCGGCTTTCTCGTCGATAACGGCGTTACGAACGAGCACGTGGTTCACGGGTGCTCCGCGGCCGAGCTCTATGCCGATTCGTCGTTCGGAGAGCGAATCGCGTTCTCATCCGTCAGGGTCGACGCAGTGCGCGATCTTGCCGGGCTGTCGCCATTACCAGCAATTCCAGGCGGACTCGCGCTCGCACGAAACAGCAGCAGCTTCGAGGTCGGCACTGTCGTCCGAACATGGGGCTATCCGCTTGGCTACAATGGCCCGGCCCCGTTGCTGTCCGTCGGCTACTTGTCTGGCTTCAGCGCTTCTCCATCGGACAAGTCGAGAATCACCAAACACTTGATCGTCAACGCTGCGTTCAACTCAGGGAACTCTGGTGGGCCGCTGTTTGCGAAGGCCGAGAACGAAGTCGTAGGAGTCGTCGTCAGTAAGGCGCTCCCGATTTTCAGCCCTTTCGTGCAGTCCGCTGTGCAGGCCTTCGCCAACAATAGGTCAGGCGTTGTCTTTACCGGCACCGGCGCCGACGGTAAGCCGATCACGATGGTCGAGTCACAGGTCGTTGCTGAAGTTGTCGGGTCCCTGCGCGACATGGCTCAAGTCATGATTGGTGAGGCCATTGCCGTCGAGGAAGTGGCGGCCTTCCTTGCTTACAAGTACCCGACGAGCCAACCCAAGAAATGAAACGTTGCCGTCTAACACCGCATGCACCAGACGGCGCGCCATCCAAGAATCGTCCCGCGCGCCGCTGGTGATGCGTAACGTTGGGCAGACGAACGGATTTGGTGCGATGGTTGATGAACCGGATTGGCTGAAGTACCAACGCGAGGTTCATAGTCAACTTGTCGAACTCTATCCAGAGTCGCACATTCGCCACGATGTCAGGCTTCCTGGGAATCTCTCGAATGCGCAGCGACAAGTCGACGTGCTCGTTGAGGAAAGATTAGCGGGGCAGCGCCTGGTCACCGCCGTGGATGCCAAACACCACGGTCGGCCGATTGATGTCAAGGAAGTCGAATCGTTCCTGGGACTCCTGCGAGACGTCGGTGTTGATCGGGGGCTGATGGTGAGTGCCAAAGGCTACACTGCAGCCGCCATGACGCGAGCGTGGAGCGACGACGTCGATCTCGACCTCGACGTGCTGAGTCTGGCCGAGCTCAAACAGTGGCAAGGGGAGGCTGCCATCCCCTACGCCGGCCGGAACGGCATTGTTCTTTCGGCGCCACTGGGATGGATCATCGACGGCCAGCGTCGCCCGGGCACCTTGGCACGCCTCTACCGGCGAGGCTTGTCATTCGAGGGGGCCGTAGGGAATTGCGAGTTCATGTACGTCAACATTTGGGACAGGCGCGCTCCTGTCGACTCCCTCGAAGCCCTCTTGGACGAACAGGCGAGACAGCTCCGAGAAGTCTCGCCGGACGTCACGATCTCGGTTCGCGAGCTGGGTGGCGACATTGGCTGGCGGGGATGTATCCGACGGGCCGACGTGCCCAGTTATCCAACCGCCGAACTCACCGGTCTCGTTGAATTTCCTGATGCGATCTTGATCGTGGTGCTCTTCACGCCGCTCGTGGGCGAGCGCAGGAACGTACGAAAGCTCGAGTACGTCCTGCGAAAAGCGCTTCCTATGTCTGTACGACATGCTGCCCAACAGGCGGCTGCACCCGACGGCCAATCTGCCACTGAAGGCCGCGGGTGAGCCGCGAGCGTTGGGCCGACGAAGGCCAATGACGGTAACCAAAAGCGAAATTGACGGCGTCGAAAACAAACGGCGCTACAATCACCTTGAAATGTCTGCCATAAATTCTCGCGACCGGATGATCGAGGCACTGCGGGAACTCCCCCCGGATGCGACGGTTGACGATGCCATCGAGCGCCTGGTGTTTCTCGCCAAGATCGAGGCTGGACTTGCCGAGCTCGATCGAGGCGAAGGCATACCGCACGATGAGGCCAGGCGGCGGCTTGGCGTGTGACGGAGCTGGTCTGGGCACCGCAGGCTCTTCGGGATCTTGAAGGCATCCGCGCGTACATCGCCCTCGATTCACCGCGGTATGCGGATTTGACCGTTCGGCGAGTCGTGGCGGCGGTGGAGCGCCTCAAGGCATTTCCGGAATCAGGTCGCATCGTACCCGAACGAAACGCTCCAGATATCCGCGAAGTCATTGTGGGCCGATACCGTGTCGTCTACCGGCGCAAGGCCGGAACCGTTGAGATTGCGACGGTGTTCCGCGGGTCGAAGCAGTTCACGATCTGACGAACACGACGACGGCCCAACAACGCATGCAGCCAACGCGCGCCCGACGTCAGACAAGAAGTGTAGGGCAACACGCGCGCGGCTGATGCGTCGCGTTAGACCGCGGAACGAACAACCGGATAACTCATGGAAACAACGACGGCCGTAATCGTAGCGCTCGATCGGGCGCCGAGCGTTGTTGTCCCCCTTGTTCGAGAAGTACCGTCCACCTTGCTCAAGAGGCGCCCTGCTCCAACCAAGTGGTCGGCTCACGAACATGCCTGCCACTTGGCCGTCGTTCATCGACTCTTCTTCGATCGGCTGGAGCAGATCCTGGTGGCACCAACGCCGATCATCACCCCGTACGATCCAGGCAAAAGCGATCCGGACGACCGGCTGCTGAAGATGGACCTCGATACTTCACTGAAGCAATACGTTGAGGATCGCGGTCGGTTGGTCGAGCGACTTCGTAAGCTGTCGGATCGCGAGTGGAATCGGACCGCCGAACACGGCGAGTACAGCCACTATTCCGTCCTCATCATGTTTCGTCATCTTGCCTTGCACGACTTCTTTCACGCGTATCGAATCGAAGAATTATTGTTGAAAAGAGAATGGGCGCCGGAATGGCAGGCGGCGGCAAGTGCCTCGTAGCTGAGCGACAAGATCACACGCGGTCTAACATCAATGCCTTTCGGAAATTCGCTGACGTGAGATTCCTCTTGTACATTTCTCCGGAAATCGGTACTTACGCTGGGGATGTCGAGCCATTCCCCAAGCGAACGTCGACAATCGCCGTCCGGCTTTCTGGGCGCGTGGGAGGAC
>JACPZW010000061.1 GCA_016195265.1 Acidobacteriota bacterium
GCCGGCCTGGCGCGAGAGACCGTGAATGTCGTGCTGCGCGACCTGCGGGCGCGCGGCCTCGTGGAAATGACTCGCGACAATATCCGGCTCAGGCGTCCCGCCGCGCTTCGTGCGGTCCGTTCGGCGCCGTCACCGATCCGGTCAGAGGTGCACCATGACGATGACTTTCACGGCGTTCATCCCTTCAGAGGACCGGTCGCTCTTGGAGCGGATGCGCGCCGAGTGGATCGAGATGCCCGGGATGCGTTTGACGGCGGCGCAGGCCGCGCGGCTCTGGGCGCTCGATCGCACCGTGTGTGACCGGATACTCGGCGTCCTCGTGCAGTCCCGTTTTCTCATGCAGACGCCAGGCGGCGTCTACCTGCTGCGCGGCGAGGGGCGGGCCGCGAGCTGACGAGACCTGCGAGCGCCCACTGTAACGATCGCCCTCCGCGGAAGACCAACAGGCATGCGCGACGTGCGACCTGCCGGTGTGAGACGAGTCACTCCTCGTGGAACCCGGCCGCGGACCGGCCCTGACGAACGGGATGATAGACAAATGATTGCTCATGTACGCGTCCGTCGTGCGGCCGCCGTCGTGGCCACAGTGCTGACATCGGCGTCCCTGACGGCGCAGCGCGGCCCCCGGTTGGCGACCGCGCAACTCGAGACGATCGTCGCGCAGCTCCGCGACGCGCCCCTGCCGGCGCTGCGCGTTGAGGCGGCCGGACGTCTCGGACAGACGCACGACCGGCGCGCGGTTGGCGCGCTCACATCGGCGCTTCGCGATCCAGACACCGGGGTGGAACGTGCCGCCGCGCTCGCGCTCGGGGAGGTTCGCGACGCGGCGGCCGTGCCCGCCCTCATCGATCTCCTCAAAACGGGCCGCGATCCCGGCGCGCGAAACGCCGCGGCATTCGCGCTCGGCGTGATTCACGATCGGCGCGCCGTCGATCCGCTCATTGCGGCGCTGAAGGACCCCGACCTCGAAGTTCGCATGGGCAGCGCCCTCGCGCTGGGGAGCCTCGGCGATCCGCGTGCGGTCGAGCCGCTGCTGGCGCTCCCGCACGACGAGGAACACCGGGCGTGCATGTCGATTGCGCTCGCGCTTGGCCATCTGAAGAACAAGAAGGCCATCCAGCCGCTCCTCGCGCAGTTGAGCGACGACACTCCCGACAACTGCCAGAACGTCGCGGTCGCGCTCGTGCTGATCGGCGATGCCGAGGCCGTGCCGCCCCTCATCAAGGCGCTGAACAGCGGCAAGGACGTCGTTCGGCGTGGCGCGGCCTACGCGCTGGGCTTCCTCGCGGATCGACAGGCCGTTCTACCGCTCATCGCGCGTCTCACGGATCCCGACGCCGTCGTCCGGCAGAACACGGTGGATTCACTCCAGCGTTTGAACGATGCGCGGGCCCTCGAACCGCTGCGTGCCGTCGCGAACACGGATCCGGACGAGACGATCCGCGCGCGCGCGCGCCGCGCCATCGCCGCGATCGAACAGCGGCGGCCCGCGGCGAGACGGCCGCGTGCCGAGGCGGAGCCGGCATCATGAGCCTGCGCGGGCGGCTGATCGTCGGGCTGATCGTCTTCATCGGGCTCACCGCCGCGGAAGCGGCTCACGCCCAGCCGGTACCCCCGGCGCGTGTGCAGGGTGCCGTCAGCGGCGCGGGCCCGGACGGCCAGCCGTTTCGGATTCCCGGCGTCAGCGTGCGGCTGGCTCCAGCGGCCGGCACGGGGGCGCCCATCGAGCTGGTCTCCAACGATCGCGGCGAGTTCGAGTTCACCGATGTTGCACCGGGCGGCTACACGCTCGAGGCCCAACTCGACGGGTTCAGTCCGTTCGTCGCGACCGTGACCGTCGGGCCGGGCGGTAACGTGGCCGTGAACGTGGAGCTCCAGCTCGCGACCATCCATGAAGAGATCACCGTGACCGCCTCGGTGGACGGCGGGCTACAGGAGCGGCAGACGGCGCCGCCCGCCGAGATCAAACAGCAGACGATGCAGCAAGTGCCCATCGCCTCGGAGCACTTTCAGGACGCCCTGCCGCTCGTGCCCGGCGTGGTGCGCGGGGCGGACGGACTGCTGAACGTGAAGGGCGCCCGCGAAAGCCAGAGCGGGCTGAAGGTGAACAACGCCAACGTGGCCGACCCGGTCACTGGCGAGTTCGGTTTCCGCCTGCCGATCGAGGCGGTCCAGTCGATTCAGCTCGTGACGAGCCCGTACGCGCCGGAATATGGCCAGGTGAGCGGGGGCATCACGAAGATCGAAACGACCGCCGGAACGAACCAGTGGAAATTCCAGGCGCAGGACATCGAGCCGCGCATCCGGCTCCGTGGCGGCGAAATCCACGGCATCGAGTCGTGGACACCGCGGGTGGCGGTGGGCGGCCCGCTCGTGCCGCGGAAGGTGACACTGTTCGAATCGGTCGAATATCAGTTCACCAAGGACCTCGTCGAGGGACTCCCGGAACTCGAGGGCGACACGAAGCTCGAGAGCGTCAGCGCATTCACGCAGATCGATTGGACCGCGAGCACCGCGGATCGTCTGAGCACGGCGGCCGCGGTATTTCCGCAAAAACGAGGATTCCTCGGGCTCAGCACGTTCAGTCCTCAGCCTGTGACGCCGAATCTGAATCAGCGCGCCTTTCTCTGGACGGCGACCGAACGGCGGGTGCTGAATGCCAACTCGGTGCTCGAATCCCACGTCAGCGTCAAACAGCTGGACACCGATGTCTTTCCGAGCACCGCCGGCCCCTCGATGACCCTCGCACCCGTGACGAACGCCGGCAGCTACTTCAACAACCAGCGGCGCGACAGCCGCCGGTGGGAAGGGCTCGGCGAATACAGCGTGATGCCCGCCGCGCTCGGCGGATCGCATTTCGTGAAGACCGGCGCCGGCGTGAGCCACGACTCGTACGACGGTGACACCGAGAGCCGTCCGGTCGTGATCGTCAGGGCCAACGGCTCGCGCGCCCAGCGGATCGATTTCTCCGGTCCGGCGGCGCTGTCGCTGGGTAAGACCGACGTGCTCGCGTTCATCCAGGACGCCTGGTCGGCCACCAGCCGCCTGACGCTCGACTACGGCGTGCGGTACGACCACGACACCGTGGCGAGCGCCCACCACATCGCGCCGCGGATTGGCTTCTCGCTCGTGCCGACCGCGGACAACCGTACGGTCGTGCGGGGCGGCGCCGGGCTGTTCTACGACAAGATCACGCTCAACGCCGCGACCTTCGACCAGTTGCCGGCCCAGGTCGTCACACGCTACGGGCTGGACGGGCGAACCGTCGTGGGGCCGCCGCTCGTCGAGCGCCCCGTGATCGAGGGCGGCCGGCTGCGCGATCCCGAGAGCGTGGCCTGGAATCTCGAAGTGGACCGTGAGCTGACGAGCCGCCTCGTGCTGCGGGTCGGGTATCAGCAGCGCGAGGGAAGCCGCGAGCTCCTGGTCGATCCGCGCACCGGCCCGGGGGGGCAGGGCGCGCTGCTGCTGGCGAACGCGGGCGACTCGCGCTACCGCGAGCTCGAGCTGACGGGACGCTATCACGCGGCCGGCAACCAGCTCGTCGCGTCGTACGTCCGATCGGCGGCGACCGGCGACCTCAACAACGTCAACGAATTCTTCGCCAACGTCGAGAATCCTGTCATCCGCCCGAACGAGTCGTCGCGGCTGCCGTCGGACGCGCCGAACCGGTTTCTCATCTGGGGCGAGTTCGACCTGCCGCGGGGGTTCGGCGTCGCCCCGCTCGTCGAGGTGCGTGACGGATTCCCGCTGTCAGTCTTCGACGAGAACCACGATTTCGTCGGCGAGAGAAACCGCGCGGGCCGGTTCCCGCGGTTCTTCTCGCTGGACGCCCAGGTGTGGAAGCACGTGGTATTGCCGTGGCCGAAGAAACTCAAGGCGCGGGTCGGCATCAAGGTGTTTAACCTCACGGACCACTTCAACCCGCGGGACTTCGACGGCAACCTGGTCAGTACCCGGTTCGGTGAGTTCTCGAATGGTGTCAGCCGCACGTTTCGCGGCAAGTTCGTGATCGATTTCTGATATGGACACGATCAGCCTCACTGGTTCGCGGGCGTCCGCCTGGTCGGGATGGTCGATCCTCGGCCTGACGCGCGCGCAGGCGCGCGTAGCCGCCATGGCGCTCGCGCTGACCCTTGCATTCGCGTTCAGGATCACGGCGCTCTCCACGTACGGCTTCAGCCAGGACGAGATTCACAAGGTGGAGGCGATCGAGGAGTACCGCGCCGGCCACTTCGTCGCGAATGCCGAGCACCCGATGCTGATGAAGCTGGCCATGTGGGGAAGCGTGGAGCTGGCCGGCGCCTGGAACCGGATCGCCAGCCCCGATCGAGCGATCGCGCTGGAAACCGCCGTGCGTCTGCCCAATGCCGTGGCCGGCACCGCGACGACGTTCGCGCTGTACGGCGTCGCCGATCTGTTGTTCGGACCAAGCGTGGCGGTCGTCGCCTCGGTGATCTGGGCGCTCGACGTCAACGCGATCGCCACCAATCGCATCGGAAAGGAAGACACGCTCCTGCTGCTGTTCTTCCTTCTGGCGGTCTGGTGTTACGAGCGGGCCAAGCGGCAGGGCGACACCGATCCGCAGGGCGCGCAGCGCTGGTATGCCGGCAGCGGCGCGATGTTCGGTCTGATGCTCGCCTCGAAGTACATGCCGGTCTCCCTCATGGCCTACGCGGTGTTCAACGCTGTCACCGATCGCGCGCCAGGCGCCAATCGCCCGCGCTGGTTCTGGATGTCGGGCGCGGCGCTGCTCGCGTTCCTCGCGGCCAACCCTGTGATCCTGATGCCGAGCACGTGGCGGTACGTAGCAATCTACATGGACGGCGGCATGCTGGCGCACCACGGCTCGCTGTTCGCCGGGCGGATGTACATCACCAACATTCCTATTTCGCCGCTCGGGCTTCCCGTGACCTTCTACCTGCAGTACCTCGCGACGAAAGTGCCGCTGGTCGTCCTGGGCGCCGCGGCTGTCGGCCTCGTCGAGCTGGTGCGGCGCCGCGAGGAGCGCGGGTTCGTGCTGCTTCGCGTGTTGCTCGTCATCCAGCTCGTGTTGTACTCGCTGCTGGCCGCGAAGTTTCTTCGCTACATGCTCCCGGTGCACGCGGTCGTCGACCTCATCGCGGCTATCGGGCTGGTCGCCGTGATCGAGCGCGTGAGGCATTCACGCCTGTCCGAGCCGGCGCGTGTCGCGACGGTGGCCGGCCTGCTGGCCGTTTCTCTCGCGACGCTCGTGTCGGCGCCGCTTTCAGGCGCACCGTTTTATTCCCTTTACCAGAACGCGCTGGGGGAGCGCCTTGCGCGTCCCGGCGCCACGTTTTCGGAAGAGACCTACGACTACGGCGTGCGCGAGGCCGTCGCCGCGATCGCCGGGGCGGCGGAGTCGGGGGCCGTGATCGTCAGCGACGTGCCGGACGTGGTCGCGCACTACCTCGCCCGCAGCAACCGGCCCGATCTCGCCGTCCGCTCGCTGTCGGGCGAAGGCATTCCAAACGGCGCGCGTGAGTCGTGGGTAGTCGTGCAGGACGAACACATCTACTTCGAGAACCAGGCGGTCGTCGAGCAGCTGCGACAACGGCTGATCCCGTGGCGCGAGATTCGCGCGGGTGACGCCGTTGCCCTGCAGGTGTTCCGGATCGAGGGACGGTAATCATGCTGCGCACACTGGTCATCAACGCCGACGACCTGGGCCTGACGAAGGGCGTCAACGCCGGCATCTTCGACGCGCACGACCATGGCGTCCTCACGAGCGCGAGCCTGTTCGCGAATGCGCCGGCAACCGCCGACGCCGTGTTTCGGGCCGGGCTTCGCCCGTCGCTCGGGATCGGGTGCCATCTGGCGCTCGTCGACGGCCAGCCGACGCTCCCGGCCCGCCGCGTGCCGACTCTGATCACCGACGATGGACGGTTTCACCAGTCGTGGAAGCCGTTCATCGTCGCCTGCCTGACAGGGCGCGTGTCGCTGGACGAGGTCGAGCAGGAGCTGACCGCGCAGATCGATCGGCTGCGCAGCGAAGGCATCACGCTGACGCATCTTGACGCGCACAAGCACACACATGCGTATCCACCGATCTTCGCGATTGTCGCGCGTCTGGCAAGGCGCTTCGGCATACCGGCCGTGCGGATTCCGTTCGAGCGCTGGGTGCCGCCGATCGCCGGCGAGCGCGACCGGCGCCGGACCGCGAGACGCCAGGCGCTCGAGAACGCCGCCTTATGGTATTGGGCGCGCCGCGACGCCCGAATCGCCTTGCAGAACGGATTGAGAACCCCGAACTTCGCGGGCCGCGTGCACACCGGCCTGCTGAGCGCGGACACGATCGAGTCGATACTGCGCGGCCTGCCGGCGGGCCTCACGGAACTCATGGTCCATCCCGGCTACTTCGACGGCGAGCTCGCGGCGGTCAAGACGCGGCTGCGTGAATCACGCGGCGTGGAAGTCGAGCTGCTGTGCGACGCCAGCGTCCGCACGCTGCTCGCCCGCGAGCGCATCGATCTCGTTCGGCACGATCTCACTCTCTCGATGACAAGGAGCCTGCGTCATGTCTCGTAGTCTGCGTCACAAGCGGCCCCGGCGGCGGCAGCTGTCGATCGTGGTGCCGCTGTTCAATGAAACCTCGACCGTGACCGAATTGCACCGGCGCCTGTGCGGTGTGCTCATGCTGCTCGGGCTCGACTCGGAAATCGTGTATGTGGACGATGGGAGCGCCGATGGAACCAGCGAAGCGCTGGCGGCGGTCGCGGCCGGTTCCCAGGACACGCGGGTCATCACGCTGGCGAGGAATTACGGGCAGACGGCGGCGCTCGCGGCCGGTTTCGACGCGGCGGCCGGCGAGGTCATCGTCGCGATGGACGGCGACCTGCAGCACGCGCCGGAGGAAATCCCGAAGCTGCTCGCCAAGCTCGACGAAGGCTACGACCTCGTCAGCGGGTGGCGCGAGCAACGCGTCGATAACCTGTGGACGCGCCGGGTTCCGTCGAAAATCGCGAACTGGCTGATGGCCAGGCTGTCCGGCGTGTCGCTCCATGATTTCGGCACGACGTTCAAGGCGTATCGCGCTCCGGTGATCAAACGCATTCGGCTCTACGGCGACCTGCATCGCTTCATCCCGGCGCTGGCGAGCTGGCGCGGCGCGCGCATCGCCGAGGTGCCGATCGCCAACATCCCGCGACCGCAGAACCAGTCGCATTACGGGCTGTCGCGGACGTGGCGCGTGCTGGCTGACCTGATCACCGTCCGTTTTCTGCTCAGGTACGTCACCCGGCCGCTGCACTTGTTCGGGCCGCTCGGATTCGCCAGCGTCGCGCTCGGATCCGCGGGCGGCGCGTGGGTGCTCGCGACGAAGGTGGTGACGCACGCGCCGGTCTTCCTGGTCCATGGACCGCTGCTGTTGCTGAGCGCGGTGCTCGTGCAGACGGGCATCGTCCTCATCGGTCTCGGTCTGCTCGCCGAGCTTCTCACGCGCATCTACATGGACGGTCGCCATCGCCGCATCTACACGGTGGCGCGCGCGACGCGGACGGGGCCGCGTCAGGCATGGGCCGGCCCGCGTCCCGTGGCATCGCGTCCGACGGTCGTGGGGTAATGAGACGCGCGCCGCTATGGCGAGGTGTGTTCGTCGCGGCCACCCTGGCCGTTGGCGTTGGACTGTTCGTTCGTTCGGTCCAGACGCTGGGGGCCGATCGGATCACTGACGGCCTCGCTCGTGTGGGCTGGGGATTCGCCATCATCCTGGCGCTGTCCGGCGCCCGCGACGTGGCGCGGACGCTGGCGTGGATGCGGTCAGTCGAAGGGCCGACCCGCTTGGGCTTCGCGAACGCGTTCAGGGCGCGGCTGGCCGGCGAAGCCCTGAGCACGCTTCTGCCAATGGGCATCCTGGCCGGCGAGCCCGCGAAGGCGCTGCAGGTTGGCTGGCAACTTCCATTTGCGACGGCCTTCGCGGCAATCGCGGTCGAGTTCGCTTTCTACATCTGCTCGCTGTTTGTCCTGCTCGCGACCGGCGTACTGGCGCTCCTGGCGACCGGGCAGATGGGCGCGAGCAGCCGGTGGTTGATCCTTGCAGCCTTGTCGCTGGCGATCGGCGGCGGCTTTGCCACAGTGCGGTTCATTCGAACGCGCGTCGTCCCCGTTCCGGTGCCCGAGCAGTCCGGTCGCGCTTCAGCCACCAGCGCGATGACACGAACGGTCGCGCGCCTGGCGCGGCTCGAGAACCTGTCGTTCGGGTTCGCGCGGCGACATCCCGAACAGCTGCTGCCGATCGGCCTGCTCGAGACGGCGTTTCAGGTCCTCGGCGTCGCCGAGGTGTACGTGACGTTGTGGTTCATCAGCCCGGTTCCGCCGAAGATCGTGTCGGCGGTTATCCTCGAAACCGTGGGCCGCGTCGTCATGATGGTGTTCAAGTTCCTGCCGATGCGCGTGGGTGTCGATGAGGCGGCTGCCGCAGTGTTCGCCGCGCGGCTGGACCTTGGAATGCCGACCGGCATCACGCTCGCGCTGGTTCGAAAGGCGCGGATGCTGTTCTGGAGCGCCGTGGGGCTGGCGCTGCTCGCACGCACGCCGCTTGCGGGTACGATCTCGCGCGGATGGCTGATACGTTTCTTGCGCACCGGCTGTAAGAAAACGACGGCTCCGCGCACTCACTCTGAGAACGCGCTCGTGGCCGACGCCATGCCACGCGCCTAAGCCGGAGGCGAGGTTCTCGTCGTGGACGATTCACTGCTCATCGAACGGATCCAGGCCGGCGACGAAGGCGCCGTCTCCGAGCTCGCCGCGCGGTACTCCGGCAAGATCCATCGGATCGCGTTCCGGTATCTCCGGAACCGCGAAGATGCGGAGGAGGTCGTTCAGGATGTGCTGTTCACCATTACGCGGAAGTCAGCCGCGTTTCGTGGAGACGCCGCGCTTGCGACATGGATTCACCGCATCGCGTTCAATGCGACGATGACACGCGTCCGCCGGGCGACCGAGCGGCAGCGTCGTCAACGTCGTGACGCCCAAGGCACCAATACGCGCGTCGGTCTCCGAGTGCGCGAGATCGTGGACCATGCCGCGTGGCCAGACACGCGCGTGTATCGGTCGCAGCTTCGGCGGCGGCTGCGTCTCGCCATTCTCGATCTGCCGGCCGCTTACCGGACGGCGGTCGTGCTGCGGGATCTGCGAGGCCTTTCGACCGCGCAGGCCGGCGCGGTGCTGGCCATCAAGGAGCAGTCGCTGAAATCGCGCCTCCACCGGGGACACCTGATGCTCCGCGACAGCCTGTCGGATTTCTCCGCCGGGCTCGCCTCGCGGAAGCACCGCCCCGGGGCGCTAACGAACGCGGCGAGCTGAGCCCATGGCACGCCTGGCCGACCTTCCGCTGAGGTACCGCCTCTTCATGAGGGCATATCGTTACCGGAGTGTCGACTGGAGGCCCGGCGCCGTTCTGAAGACCCCGCTGTTTCAGGCGCGCATCGCCGCGATTACGACGGCGGCCTTCTACACACCGGACCAGATCCCCTTCGACGAATCTGTCCGCGGCGGAGACGTGTCCTATCGCATCATCCCGATGGACACCAATCTGCGCACCCTGGGCATCGCGCATCGGAGCGACGCGTTCGACCACCGCGGCATCGAGGCAGACAAGAATCTGGCCTTGCCCCTCGATCGGCTCAGAGAGCTCGCGCGCGAGCGACGGATCGGCTCGGTGTCGGCGCGCCACTTCAGCTTCATGGGCTCGATTCCCGCACCGGGCCGCCTCGTGTCGGGCACCGCGCCGGAGGTGTCGAAGTTGCTGCGTGACGATGGCGTTGACGGCGTGCTGCTGACGCCGGTGTGACCGCTATGTCATCAGTCGGTCGGACTGATCCAGAGCGTGATTGAGAGAGCCGGAATACCAACCGTATCGATCACGCTGCTTCCTGAAATCACCGAGCGGGTGGCGCCACCGCGCGTGTTGCACGTTGATCGACCGCTCGGGTTTCC
>JACPZW010000062.1 GCA_016195265.1 Acidobacteriota bacterium
CGCACGCGCGATCCACGGCCGCAAGGGGGTCGGTCTGCACTACATCGCGAATTGAATCACGCGCGATTGAGGATCAAGGACTTGCAGCCACGAGCGATGCGAAACTCGCCGCAAACGCCGTTTCCGTGACGAAGATCGGCTGAAGATGGGCGCGGTGCAGGAGTGCATCCTGCGCAAGTCGTTCCTCCGAAACGGCACCTATCTCGACCAGGTGTTGTATGCGATTCTCGACGTCGATTGGCGTGGGACGCGCACGCCGATGAACATCAAGCTCCCGGTGCAGGTCCACTAGACGCCATCGGGCCGCCCTCAGGCAGCGGCACCGGGCGTCACTCAAGGGCCGGCCACATGTGCCGGCCCTTTGTTTTTCTCGCGCAGCCGCGCGATCTCCTCCTCCGTCAGCTCGAATCCGCCGCCGCGCGGGGCCGCCAGATCGTCCACGCGCTGCGCGGCGCGCATGAGTCCGTGCGGCGCGTGCCCGGCGTGCCCAGGACGAAATGGCCAATTTCGTGCGCCAGCACGCGGCCCATGACGCGACCGAAAATCCGCTCGCGCATCGCGCGCGGCCATTGCGTCTCGCTCGCACCCAGGACGCGAGCGTGCTCGATGAAGGCGGACACGTCGGCCGTGTAGATCGCGATTCTCGGCCTCGACGATGGCGGCGGCCATGACGGCCGGCGGGAAGGCCGGCGTGGGGGCGAAGGCGATGACGAGGTGGAACAGCGGTGACAGCAGCATTCCCGCATGCTAGGCACCGGCGCAATCGATGAGAAAAATTCTTTGTCATCATCATGATGATGAACTAAAATAATTAGCATGGATATCGAAATCCGCCACCTGCAGCTGATCGCGGCCGTGGCCGACCTCGGCAGCCTCACGCGCGCGGGCGACCGCCTCCACCTCACGCAGTCCGCGCTCAGCCACCAGCTGCGCGACATCGAGTCGCGGCTCGGCGCGCGGCTCTTCCTGCGCGTGGGCAAGCGCCTCGTTCTGACGCCGGCGGGCGAGCGCCTGCTCGCGTCGGCGAAGGACGTGCTCGCCCAGCTGCAGCACACCGAGCAGGAGATCCGCCAGATGGGCGCCGAGCGCGCCGGCATTCTGCGGATCACGACCGAGTGCTACACCTGCTATCACTGGCTGCCGCCGCTGCTGAAGCGCTACCGGGCGCGGTTCCCGCGCGTCGAAGTCCGCATCGACGTGGACTCCACGCACCACCCGATCGAGAAGCTGCTCGAGGGGAAGATCGATCTGGGGATCGTGAGCCAGCCCGTCACCGATCGGCGGCTGGTCACGCGCCCGGTCTTCACGGACGAGGTCGTCCTGATTCTGTCGCCGGACCATCGTCTGGCGCGGCAGCCGCACGTCCGGTTCGCCGAGCTGCGCGACGAGACGCTGTTCGTCTATCCGCCGAAGGCGGAGAGCACCATGCTGGAGGAGGTCCTCAAGCCGATAGGCGTCACGCCGGCGCGCGTCGAAGAGGTCCAGCTGACGGAAGCGATGATCGAGCTCGTCAAGGCCGGTCTCGGCGTGGCGGCGCTCGCGCGCTGGGCGGTGCAGCCGATGATCGACGCGAAGACGATCGTCGCGCGGCCGCTGACCGCCCGCGGCCTGCATCGCGAGTGGCGCGCGGTGACGCCGAAGGATCTCGCGCGCGCGGACTTCGTCGTCGAGTTCATCGACCTGCTGTCGAAGCACGCGCCGACCTGCCGGAGCGGCAGGCCCGACAGCCGCGTGCTCGGGACGCCGCGACGTCGTTCGATCGCCTAGAAGCCCGCGGGGCCCTGCGTGGAGATGCGTTCAAGCGTCTTTGCGAGGTCGGGCTGCTTCAGCGTCTCGCCCGCTTCGTACGGCGCGCCATTCTTCGTGAACGACGCCACCGACGCCGGATACTTCTGCATCGTCCGCTGCGCGCTCTTCAGCGACCGCGCGAGATTGTCCGAGACGATGAAGCCGTCGCGCGCGAGGGCGACCGCGGGATCGACGAGCCGCTTCCACGCTAGCTTGCCCTGTTCCTTCCATGCGAGATGGAGCCCGGCGACGCCTTCGCGGGCGCCTTCTCGCGGAAGTCGTACGTCACCGGTTCGCCGTTGGCAGGCCGGTAGACCATGAAGCCGCCGCCGCCGATGTTGCCGGCGGTCGGATGCGTGACGGCGAGCGCGAACGCGGTCGCGACCGCAGCGTCCACGGCGTTGCCGCCGTCCTTGATCACGTCGGCGCCGACGCGCGACGCGATTTCGCTTTGCGTGGCGACGATGCCGTTCTTCGCGCGGATGGGGACGGAGCCAGCGCCCAGCGGAATCGAAAGTGCGGCCGTGAGGGAGAGGATGAGTAGACAACGAGCTCTGGTCATGACGCCCTCTTGAATGCGCGGATTATACGCGCTTCAGTTTCCAGGTTCCGCGGCGAAACACAAGCGCGCTGACGAGCGACATTGCCGAGAACGCGACGAAGATCGACCAATACACTCCGGTTGGTCCCAGGCCCACGGAGCACGCGAGCGCGTAGGCGAGCGGGATTTCGCCAAGCCAGAGACAGAAGACGTTGATCAACGTCGGCGTGACGGTGTCGCCCGCTCCGTTGAATGCCTGGGTCATGACGTACCCGTACGCGAACAGCGGGAAGCCGGCGCTGATGATGCGCAGACCGCGTACGGCGATCGGCGCGACGCGGGGATCGCTCGTGAAGCCGGCGACGATGGCGTCCGCGAAGACGACGAACAGCAGGCCGATGCCGGCGAGCGCCACCATGTTGTAGAAGGAAGCGCGCCACACGCTGGTCTCCGCGCGGTCGGGCTTCCCGGCGACGAGATTCTGGCCGACGAGCGTCGCGGCGGCGTTCGCAAATCCCCACGACGGGAGCAGCGCGAAGATGACGATGCGAATCGCGATCGTGTTGCCCGCCAGCGCGTCGCTCCCGAAATCTGCAAGGATCCGGACGAGGCCGATCCAGCTCGTCGTCGCGATGAGGATCTGAAACACGGCCGTGCCGGAGAGCCGCAGCATGTTCAGCATCACGCGCGGATCGAGCCGCAGGTGCTCCCGATGGATGGTGATGCGGCCCTGGCCTCGCGAGAGAACGTAGAGCTGCACGAGGACGCCGATCCCGCGCCCGGTCGTCGTCGCCACGGCCGCGCCCGTCACGCCCAGTCTGGGAAACGGGCCGAGCCCGAAGATGAAACACGGATCGAGCACCATGTTGAACGCGTTCGCGATCCAGAGGACGCGCATCGCGACCGCCGCGTCACCTGCGCCGCGGAACACCGCGTTGATCAGAAAGATCATGAGGATCACGCCGTTCAGGCCGAGCACGATGGCGGTGTAGGACGAGTGCGCGAGGACGTCCGGTCCGGCGCCCATCAGGCCGAGCAGCGGCCGCGCGAACCAGAAGCCGAACAGGCCGACCGGGACGGAGACGATCACGCCGAGCGCAATCACCTGCACCGCCGCGCGGGCGGCGCCGTCCGGATCGCGCTCGCCGACGCGGCGCGCGATCGTGGCCATCGCGCCGACGCTCAGGCCCATCGCCACGGCGTAGATGATCGTGAGCATCGATTCGGTGACGCCGACGGTCGCGACCGAATCGGCGCCGAGGCGCGAGACGAAAAAGACGTCGACGACGGCGAAGACCGACTCGAGGACGAGCTCGAGGACCATCGGGATCGCGAGCAGCAGAATCGCGCGCCCGATCGCGCCGTCGGTGTACTCGCCGCGGTGCGAGCCTGCGATCGATTCGCGGACGGTCGTCCACAGCGTCGACGGCGTAGCAGTATCGATCTCGCTCATGCAAAAGATGGAACCACGGAGGACACAACTTCTCCTCCGTGTCCCCCATGTCCTCCGTGGTTAACTGTCGTCAGGGAACGTACGCGATCGCATCGATCTCGACTCTCAGCCCCGCGCCGGGCAGGCCGGCGACCTGCACCGTGGTCCGTGCGGGCCGATGCGCACCGAACACGCGCGAGTAGACGGCGTTCATCTTCGCGAACTCGCTCATGTCCAGGAGAAACACGCCGCAGCGAAGGACGTGCTGCAGACTCGATCCCGCCGCCTTGAGAATCGCCTCGACGTTCTTCAGCACCTGCTCGGTCTGCCGCTCGATGTCGTCGGCGGCCAGACGGCCCGTCGCCGGATCGGTCGCGCCCTGACCGGAGACAAACACGAGCCGCTCGAAGCCCATGCCCGGCGAGTACGGACCCGCGGGCTTGGGGAGATTCGCTGCTTGTACAGGTTTGTGAGTCATATCCTCATTCTTAGCCACCAGCCACCAGCCACCAGCCTCTAGCCCCCGGTCTCGACAGGTCTCTGAGGTTCCGCGCTCCACTCGCTCCACGATCCGGGATACAACTTCGCGCCCTTGATGCCCGCGTGTTCCATCGCGAGCAGATTGTGACACGCGGTCACGCCCGATCCGCAGTAGCAGACGACGTGGTCGGCGGGGACGTCGCCGAGCGTTGCCGCAAACTGGGCGCGCAGCGCCTCGGGCGTGCGGAAGGAACCGTGCTCGTCGAGGTTGCCCTGGAAGAAATGATTCCGCGCGCCGGGAATGTGCCCGGCGACCTTATCGAGCGGCTCGACGTCACCGCGAAAGCGTTCGGGCGCGCGCGCGTCCACGAGCCGCCAGCCCGTCCGGCCGGTGAGCGCCGCCACGCCGTTCACGTCCACTACCATGTCCGCACGAGGCGATCCGGTGAACGCCGCCGGCGCGCGATGCTCCGCGCCGGTCCTCGTCGCGCGGCCTTCGGCGATCCACTTGGCAATGCCGCCGTCCAGCACCGCGACCGCGTCGTGACCCAGCCACCGAAGCAGCCACCACAGCCGGCTCGCGAACATGCCGTGGTTCTGGTCGTAGGCCACCACTTGAACGCCGCTCGCGATCCCGAGCAGGCTGAACGTGCCGGCGAGCGCGCGCGCGTCCGGCAGCGGATGGCGGCCGTTCGTGCCCGTCTTTGCACTCGAAAGATCGCGATCCAAGTCGGCGTACACGGCGCCCGGAATGTGCGCTGCCGAACACTCCCGCTCGCCCCAGGCGGGATCGTCGAGCTTGAAGCGGCAGTCGACGATCGCGAATGTGGGATCGGCGATGCGGGAGGCCAGGACATCGGTCGATATCAGGGTCGTGAACGCCATGGGCCGTACGATACCATCGCTGCCCGGCGATTCTGCCAACCAAGCGCGCAGGGTACACGTCTAAGCAAGTCACTCCCCGATGCTTGGAGCCATTGCCCTCTTCGCGCTCTCGACGCTTGCCGGCCCGCTGCACGACGGAGCCACGATGGCCCGCGTCGACGCGGTCGCCGTGTCTGGGCCAAATGCCGTTCGAGTGACCGGCGAACTTAACGACGACGTCTGGCGCGGTGCCGCCGCGGTCGACGCCTTCGTGCAGCGCGAGCCGCTGGACGGCGGCGAGCCGAGCGAGCGGACCGAATTCCGCGTCGCCTACAACGCGACGACGCTGTTCGTGAAGGTCCGCGCCTACGATCGCCAGCCGGATCGCATCGTCTCGTATCTCACGCGGCGCGATCAGGATTCGCCCTGCGACTGGATTCACGTCTTCGTGGACTCGTACCACGACCGGCGGACGGCCTACGAGTTTGCCGTCAACCCGTCAGGCGTCAAGCTCGATCGCTATTGGTTCAACGACAACAACCGCGATGACAGCTGGGATGCCGTGTGGGACGTGACGGTCTCACGCGACAGCGAGGGCTGGTCGGCCGAATTCAGAATTCCTTTTTCACAACTGCGGTTCAATCCGTCGCAGGCCAACACGTTCGGCTTCGCGGTCGCCCGGCAGATCGGGCGGCTGAACGAAACGTCGACATGGCCGCTGCTGTCGCGTCACGCCACGGGTTACGTGTCATCGTTCGGCGAGCTGGGAGGCCTGGCGATGTCGGCGTCGCCGAAGAAGCTCGAGATCACACCGTACACCGTAGCGAACCTGACGACGCAGCCGACCGGCGGCAACCCGCTGCTGAAGAGCGCGGCGCCCGGCGGTGCGTTCGGGCTGGACATGAAGTACGCGCTCACGCCCGGCCTCACGTTGACGACGACGGTGAATCCGGACTTCGGGCAGGTGGAGGCGGATCCAGCGGTCGTCAACCTGTCGGCGTTTGAAACGTACTTCAACGAGCGCCGCCCCTTCTTCGTCGAGGGGTCCGGCAACTTCAATTTCAATCTGGACTGCAACGACGGCTCGTGCAGCGGGATGTTCTACTCACGCCGCATCGGCCGCGCGCCGCAGGGCGCCGGCAATCTGCCCGGTGGCGACAACGTCTACACCGACGTGCCGTCGCAGACGAAGATCCTCGGCGCGGCCAAGCTGACGGGACGCGTCGGCAACTACTCAGTCGGTGTCATGCAGACCGTGAGCGAGGAAGCGCAGGCGCGCGTGCAGACCGGGTCCGCGCTCTCGACGCAGCCCGTCGAGCCGCTCACCAGCTATTCGGTCGGCCGCGTGCGCCGGGAATTCTCGAACCAGTCGGCGATCGGGTTCATGCTGACGAACACGAAGCGGCAGACGGTCGGCAACCTCGTCGATCTGCTGCCGTCCAGCGCGAGCACCGGCGGCATCGACTGGGATCTGCGATTCAGGAAGCTCTACTCGGTGACGGGGTATTGGGCCGGCAGCACGGTCCGTGGCGACGCGCCGGCGATCGAGGCGCTGCAGGAGAACAGCCGCCACTACTTCCAGCGGCCCGATCTCACGAGCGTGACGCTGGACCCGACGCGGACGTCGCTCTCGGGCGACGCCGGCTCGCTCGGGATCAGCAAGATCGGCGGCGAGCACGTGCGCTTCAACTCAAACGTCGGGTTCAAGTCGCCTGGCTTCGACACCAACGACGTCGGGTTCCTGCGCCGTGCCGACACGCGCAACATGGGCAACTGGATCCAGTTCCGCAGCGACACGCCGAACCGCTGGTTCCGCAGTCGCAATATCAACTTCAACCAGTATGCCGGATGGAACTCGGACGGGGATCGGTTGTACAGCGGCGCCAACATCAACTCGCACTGGACCTTCACCAACAATTGGTCGATCGGCGGCGGCTACAACGTCAACGGACTTGGTCTCGACGACCGCGTCACGCGCGGCGGCCCGGCGGTCTACCAGGAAAACGGCAACGGCGTCTGGTATTACGTGAACAGTGACAACCGCCGCGCCGTTGCGCTCGATTACTTCGGCAGCTACTTCGCCGATCCGCACGGATCGATCGGCGCTGACTTCAGCCCGAATATCGTCTTCCGGCCCGTGCCGTCGCTGATGGTGACCACCGGGATCAGGTTCGGGCGGAACGTCACGGACACGCAGTGGGTCGGACACGTGACGGATTCGGCGAGCCACTACGTGTTCGGCCACCTCGAGCAGACGACGGTCGCGCTGACGGGGCGTTTCAACTACACGCTGACGCCGAATCTTTCATTGCAGCTGTACGCCCAGCCGTTCGTGTCGGCGGGGGATTACAGGCAGTTCCGCCAGATCGCCGACGCGCGCGCGGCGGACTACTACGCGCGGTTCACACCGTACATCTACGACACCATCGCGAACGGCGATCCGAACTTCAACGTGAAGTCATTCCGGACGACGAACGTGCTGCGGTGGGAATACAAGCCGGGGTCGACGCTGTTCGTCGTGTGGCAGCAGGCGCGCGAGAACGACGCGGTTCCCGGCGGCTTCAGCGCCGGCCGCGATCTCCACGACATCTTCGGCGCGCCCTCGACGAACGTGTTTCTGGTGAAAATCGCGTATTGGTTGAATTACTAGGGGCTGGTGGCTGGGGGCTACGCTCTTGCCGCTTTTGCACGTCCCGCACAACGTTGCAGATTCTCCAGTACGGTTTTACCTCTCTTGCTCCGCACGCGTTCTTGCGGTTAGCTTTCTTCACCAGCCACCAGCCACCAGCCACCAGCCACCAGCCACTACTGCTTGTAGATCACTCCGTTCTTCATCACGAACTTCACCTTCCGCAGCGCTGAAATATCCTTCGTCGGATCGCCGTCGAAGGCGGCGAGATCGGCGAAGCGTCCCTGCTTCACGGATCCGATCTGATTCTCCATGTGCAGGACGCGCGCGGCGACCGACGTCGCGCTCTTGACCGCCGCGGCCGGCGGCATTCCATAGGCGACCATCGCCTCCAGCTCGCGTGCGTTGTCGCCGTGGGGAAACGTCCCGACGTCGCTGCCGTTGATGATCGTCACGCCCGCGTCCAGCGCCGCCTTGAAGCTCTCCTTCTTGCGAAGCTGCGCGGGGGAGTTTGGATTCGCCGGCGGCCACGGACCTGCGCCCGCCGTGATCGTCGGGCAGAGCGCGACGTGATGCTCGGCCATCAGCTTGAACACGTCTGGCGTGCCCTCGCCGCCGTGCTCGATCGTCTCCACGCCCGCGAGCGTCGCGCGCCGCATGCCTTCAGCCGTGTTCGAATGCACCGCGACCGGCACGCCGGCGCTCTTCGCGGTCTCGACGGCGAGCTTCAGTTCTTCGATCGAGAACGTCGGCCGCGACCCGGGCATCGGGCCCCAGCGGTAGTCCGCGTACATCTTGATCCAGTCGGCGCCGCGGCCGATCTGATCGCGCACCACGCGCGTGAGGCTGTCGACGCCATCGGCTTCTTCGGCGCCCTGCGGAACGTTCCATTCGGCGATGAACTTCGGCTGATAGCTGCCAGTCGCGACGATCGCCTTCGTCGACGCGAGAATGCGCGGGCCGGGGATGATGCCCTGCCGCACCGCGTCCCGAAGCTCGACGTCGGCGTACTGCGCGCCTTCGGTGCCGAGATCGCGCACGGTCGTGAAGCCCGCCTGCAGCGTCGCGCGCAGATGATTCGTCGCCCGCGCCACGCGCAGCGCGAGACCTTCCTTCGACACTTGATCGGTCCACGACGTCTCGCTGTAGGCGTGGAGCAGGATGTGCGAGTGGCCCTCGACCAGGCCCGGCGTCAGCGTCGAGCCTGGGAGATCGATGACTTTCGCGCCGGCCGCGGACACGCTCGCTTCAGGCCCGACGGCGTCAATGCGCTCGCCGCGCACGCGCACGGCCCAGCCCTCGTGCATCGTGTCGCCGTCGAACACGCGCGCCGGTTTCAAGAGGGTGATCGCCGGCACCGCCGGCGCCTGCGCGCCGATCAGAGCTGGAAGGGTGACCACAGCAAGCGCGAGCAGCAGCTTCGTTCTCATGAGGCGCATTATAGTGAGGACACGCCTCGCGGAGACCAGGACCGCACGACGATGAACGCAGAAACCGCAGAGCACGCAGAGCGTGCCGAGACAGCCTCCGCGTCCTCTGTGGTTCCGCCTTCGTTACTGAGATGATGCGTCTCTCCGACAAAGACAAAGCGATGCTCGAAGGCCGTCACGGTCCGGCTCCGGCCTTCGCGATGTCGATTCTCGTGAAGATGGCCGAGGTCTACGGCGCGACCGAGCTGATGGATATCTCGCAGGCGCACATCGACAGCACGATCTATCTGGGCGACGCGACGCTCGAGTTCGCCGAGACGCTCGCGTCGCTCGGCGCCAAGGTCGCCGTCCCGACGAGCCTCAACGTCAGCGGCGTCGACGAGTGCGGCTGGAAAGACTGGGCCGTCAAGCCCGAGTGGGCCGCGAAGGCCGCGCGGCAGATGCTCGCCTACGAAAAGATGGGCACGATCCCCACCTGGACCTGCGCGCCCTATCAAACGAAGTCGCGGCCGGTGTTCGGTCAGCAGATCGCCTGGGGCGAGTCCAACGCGATCGCCTTCGCCAACTCCGTCATCGGCGCGCGGACGGAGCGCTATCCCGATCTCCTCGACATCTGCTGCGCGATCACGGGCCGCGTGCCCGCGTCGGGTCTGCACCTGACCGAGAATCGCGCCGGACAGCTTCTGCTGCGGCTGATCGACGTTCCCGTCGCGTTGCAGCGGGACCCGCAGTTCTTCGCCGTCCTCGGGCACCTGGTCGGCACGCTCGCGGACGCCGACATCCCGGTGATCGACGGTATCGTCGTGACGCCGGCCGAGGACGAGCTGAAAGCATTCTCGGCCGCGGTCGCCTCGTCCGGCCGCGTCGCCTTGTTCCACATGATCGGCGTGACCCCGGAAGCGCCGACACTCGGCGCCGCCTTTCAGGGTCGCGCGCCAGAGCGCGCGATCGACATCACGACCGCGGATCTTCGCGCGGCGCGCACGGCACTGACGACGGCGGACGGCCGCGAACTGGATATGGTGATTCTCGGCAGCCCGCATTTCTCGCTGGCGGAGTTCGCGCAGCTCGCGCCGCTCGTCGCGGGCCGGCGCGCGCATCCGCGCGTGAAATTCCTGATTACGTCGAGCCGGCTCATGAAAGAAGACGCCGCGCGCGCCGGCGTCCTTGCACCCATCGTGGACTTCGGCGCGCAGATCACGCTGGACACGTGCATCCTCGCGTCGCCGATGCTGCCGCCGGAGGTGAGGACCTTGATGACCAACTCGGCGAAGTACGCGTACTACGCACCGAGCCTGCTGAACACGCGCGTGACGTTTGGAAGCCTGGACGACTGTGTGCAGTCGGCGATCGAGGGTCGCGTGGTGCGCGACGAGCGTGTATGGAACGCGTGATCGCGGGCCGCGCGGTGGTCGCCGGCGAGGCCGAGGGGGAGGCGCTCGTCACGCGCGATGCGCTGTCGTTCTGGGGCGGGTACGATTTCGAGAGCGGCGAGATCATCGACCGCCACCATCCGCTGGCCGGCGTCCGCGCGGCCGGCCGGATCCTGGCGGTGCCGTTCAGCAAGGGATCGTCGACGACGACGGCCGTGCTGCTCGAGGCGGTGCGGGCGGGGACGGCGCCGGCCGCCATCATCACGACAGGTCCGGACTCGTTCTTCGCGCTCGCGTCGATCGTGGCCGAGCTGATGTACGCCCGATCGTTTCCCGTCGTTGCCCTCGATGCGGAGGATTTCGCGTTGCTCCAAACAGGCGAGCGGCTGTCGATCACACGCTCAGGAGAGATAAGAAGAGCGTAACCACGGAGGACACCGAGGACACGGAGGGAAATTAGCCACAGAGACACCGAGGCACGGAGAAAAGAGGCTCCGCAGATCGTGTTCGACGCGGCGCCGCGAAGCGGCGTCTCAGGCGGACGACGGAGCGAAACGAACGACACCAGGTCAGCGTTTCAGGATCGTTCGTTTCGTTCCGTCGTTCGCCTGCTGCGCGGCCTGCCTGGCAGGCCGCCCGCGTCGAACATCTCTGTGCCTCCGTGCCTCTGTGGCTTGTTCCTCTTCGTTCTTCTTCGTGTCTTCGTGACTTCGTGGCCGTCGTCGTGGCTCATCAGCCAATGCGCCGCGCATTTGATACGATCTGACCTCACATGCCGAAACACGCGGAGCTCGAGAAGCTGACCGGGATCGCCGCCCGCTTCGGCGCGTTCGTCGCCGAACGGCATCCGTTCGCACTGGCGGACGCGCTGGCGGCGTTCGAAGCGGTTGCGCCCGCGCGTGAGCCGCGCGACGAGGCGGGGATTGACGCGCTGCGCCCGGCGCTGCGGCGGGAACTGACGCGCCGGCTCCAGGCCCATCCGCTGCCGCCGGGTCTGCCGGACGCCACGCCGCGCATCACCGCGGCCAGGCGAATCGAACAGGCGCACGCCGAACTCCTCGACGCCTGCGATGGCTTCCTTCGTCGCGCCGCGATCTCGACGTCGCTGACGCGCGACGAGCGCCTCGAGATCCTCCGCGGCATGGTCCTGACGCGCGCGACGGACCTGCGGCTCAAGGCCTTCTTCCTCGGCGGCGAAGTCCGGTACGGCGCCACCGCGTTTCAAGGCAAGGGATTCCGGTCGCTCGGCCAGGAAGCCATCTACGGCGCGTGCGTGCGACTGCGCCGCGGAGAGAAGTACTGCGTGGCGACGGCGGGCGCGAGCCGATCAGGCGAGCGCCATCAACAATGGTCCGGGGACGTGATCGGGCCCATGATTCGCGATCTCGGCGCGGCGTACGCGATGCGGTCGGATGCCGCGACCGTCCGCATGATCCTCAACTCGCAGATGGCCAAGTCCGGCCCGCCGACCGACGGCAAGGACTTCGGCTACGGCGATCTCGACCACGGCATCCTGCTCCCGGCGTCGCCGCTGACCATCGCGACGCTGACGCTCGCGGGCATGGCGATGGCCTTCACGCGCGACATTCTTACTCCGGGGTCCCCACCCCGGTCGTCGGGCCGGCTCACGGTCTCGTTCATCGGCGAAGGCGGATCGTCGCTCGGGGAGTGGCACGAGGCGATCAACCTCTGCGCCGCGCGCAGGCTGCCGATGATTTTCTGCGTCCAGAACAATCAGACGGCGCTCTCGACGCCGGTCGCCGATCAGTCCGCCGCGCGCGTCTTCGCCGAAAAGGCCGCGGGGTACGGCGTGCCCGGCATCACGCTCGACGGCACCGATCCCGAATCGATCGCGGGCGCCTTCGGCTGGGCCGCCGAGCGCGCGCGCAGCGGACTCGGCCCGACGCTCATCGAGCTGGTCGCGATGCGTCTGTGCGGCCACGCGCACCACGACGACATGCTTTATCTCGGCCGCGATCCGCACACGACGTGGGACGTGCCGCCCCTGCCGCCCGCTCTTGGTGAAAACGGCCCCGGCTACGCCAACCCTGAGCTCTACGAGTACTGGGCCGCGAAGGATCCGATCGCGCGCTACGCCGCGAAGCTGACCGCGGATGGACTGCTGAAAGCCGGCGAGCTCGATCGCATGAAACAGGAAGCCGAGGCGATCGTCGAGAAAGAAGCGCGCGCGATCATCGACGCGCCGTGGCCCGAGTCCGCGAATGCCGGCGCTGGCGTCTTCGCGAACGAACCGACGCGCGTGCATGTCGAGGTTCTCGATCCGGAGATACGTTTAACCGCGGAAAGCGCAGATGAAGACGAGAAAAACGGCTCCGCGATCTCTGCGAGCTCCGCGGTTAAACGTGGGCAGGTCGACGTCGCGCCGCCGTTCGATCCGAAAGGCCGCACGTTTCTCGAAGCCGTGATGCTCGGCGTCGGCGACGCGCTGCGCGCCGACCCGCGCGTGTTCGTCTACGGCTAGGACGTCGGCGGCCGCTACGGCAACGCGTTCCTGCTCCTGCGCCCGCTGCTCGAGGAATTCGGCGACCGCCTGATCAACTCGCCGATCGGCGAGAGCGGCGTGCTCGGCGTCTGCGTCGGCGCGGCCATCTGTGGCCAGCGGCCCATCGGCGAAATGCAGTTCAACGACTTCGTCGCAACGGGATTCAATCAGCTCGTGAACAACGCGGCGAAGAACCGGTATCGCTGGGGCGGCGGGACGCCGATGGTCGTGCGCATGCCGTGGGGCGGGCTGCGCCACGCCGGGCCGTACCACTCGCAGAACACCGAGGCGTGGTTCTATCACACGCCCGGCCTCAAGATCGTCACGCCGTCCACGCCGCACGACGCGCGCGCGCTGATGGCCTCAGCCGTCGCCGATCCCGACCCGGTCCTGTATTACGAGCACATCGCGCTGTATCGCGATCCGCGCGTCAAGCAGGCGATCGCCGACGCGCCGCCCGCGCCGATTCCGATCGGCAAGGCCGCGCTGCGCCGCGCCGGCGACGACCTCGCGATCATTGCGTACGGCGCCTTCGTCCACGTCGGCATGCGCGTCGCGGCGACGCTGGCGGCGGACGGGATCGACGCGAGCGTCCTCGATCTCCGCAGCCTCGCGCCGCTCGATCGTCCTGCGGTGCTCGCACTCGCGCGGCACTGCCACCGCGTCCTCATCATTCACGAGGACGCGCGCACCGGCGGTATCGGCGAGAGTCTCGCCGCGATCATCCAGGAAGAAGCCTTCGAATCCCTTGACGCACCCATCCGCATCGTCGGCGCGCTGGACACGCCGGTCCCGTATTCGCCCGCGCTCGAAGACGGCTATCTGCCGTCGGAGACGATGATCGAGCGCGCGGCCCGCCTGCTGATCGCGTACTGACGGCCCTTCCCAGTGAGCGCTGGCAAACACGCGGTCGGCTTCGACGCGGCGTGCGCGATGCTCGAGACCGCGATCGCCGGCGCGACGCGCCAGGAGATCGTCGAGCACGCGGCGTCCGCGGCGGACTTCCGTCACGCGCTCGTCCACCTGCGCGACGGTATGCGCGCGCACGCGTGGACGGCGGGCGCGCTTCCTCTGAACCTGACGTCCATCGTCAACAGGTACGACACGAAGACGCGGCAGGAAGGCTTTCACGTCCTCAACGACTGGGACGGTCTCGCCGATCACGTCGTCAACGCCGACACCATTCCAGTCGACGTCCTGAACTTCCTGATCGCGAACCGCGGCCCTGGCAGCGACGTCGCGCCGGATCGCGTCGCGCTCGCCATCCTGCTCGACTATTACTTCGTGCACATCCTCGCGCTGCTCTCGCTGCGCGTGTGGGACGAAGGGCGCGCCGACGAACAGCTCGACCGGCTGCAGTCGCTGCTCGGCGATCTGCAGGGGCCGAACGGCAGCGGCCAGCCGTTCGCGGCGGACGCCGAGTCCTTGATCCTGATCGCGACGTGCCACTACGAGCGCGAGGAGCGCGGGTACGATCTGCTGCTCGAGCGCGTGCAGACGCTGAATCACGCGCATCGCGTGAAGATCGCGCTCGGCCATGCGCCGAGCATGGGCAGCCATCTGCGCTTCGGCTTCGAGGCGACCTACGCCCGCGATACGACCAAGACCCGCGACGACAACGTCGCCGACTATCCGTGGCTGTGCTTCGCGCTGGCGACGCTCATGCGCGAGTACGCGCGCATGCAGGACGCCGGCGTGCAGGGCGTCGAGCGCGATCGGGTCGTCGAAGCGCTGCTGAATGGATTGTCAGCCGATGCACGGGCGTTTGTCGGGGATCACCCGCCCGCGTCGCTGCTGACGTCCGAGGCCGATCGCGTGGCGTTTCGCGATCTGTTCCGGACACATCGGTCGGCGCTGCTGGACGAGTTCGAGCGGTTCCGTCCGCAGGACGAGGGCTATTCGCCGCTCGCGTTCTTCTTCAACTTCTCGCACAACGTGCTCAAGGGCACGGTCGTGGATGCCTTACTGCGCGGCGAGCCGTGGCCGCTGACGCTGAACGATCTGCTGACCGGCGTGCCGGCCGGCGATCCGAAGAATGACGAACGGCGGGCGCTGGCCGAGACGCTGATGGGCTACGCGCGCGCGCACCCGAGCCCGATCCGCGGCCGCATGATGCCCGTGATCGTCTATGATCCCGCGACCGGCCGGCAGTCGATGTCGGTCGCGATGGGAAAGATGAGGGAGTGATGGCCGGCGCCGGCGCGGGCCTGGCCGGCGGATTCCGCCAGGAAGACAAGCCCGAGCGCGTCCTCTACATGAAGGTCGAGAACCTCGAGGCGGCCGTGAAGAAAGTCGTGGCCGCCGGCGGCCGCGTGCTCATCCCACCGACGCACGTTCCGAACGTCATCGACTTCGCGCTCTTCGAGGATCCGCAAGGCACCGCACCGGTGTCGTGTTGTAACGACTGGCCGTGCAATAAGACGCGTGCGCTCGCGGTCGCGGGCTAATATCGGCGTCGCGTGGCGACTTGCAGGGTGATAACATCCCGCGCGCGTACGTGATAGAGGATCAGTCAGTCGATCACGCGAGTCGTTGTTACGCGCGGGCCAAGTCAGCGGTCTACTCCAGGTCAATACCAGGCGAACTGCGCGCCAACCCGAGAATGGAGCCGACGCGCCGCTAAAACGTGCCGGCGTGCGCCTTGTTCGCCACGGTTAGGCGTCGCGAACAAACAACCGGAGTGCTCATGAGCGCCGATTCAACGCATCCGCTCCGGATTTCATTCGTCGCAGGCGAAACTGAATCGGAGCGACTTTCTTGTGGTTGCTCCCCGTTGCGGGCCTCCTACGCTTGAAATCAATCTCGGAGGGCAAGCGCTCGAACGATGGCCCTCAGAATTGTTCGTTCCTGAGAACCTGGCGCACGAGGCCGTAGACTATTTCCTAAAGTCGGGCAAACAGGATTCGTCGTTGCACTGCATGGTCCAGTGAAGATCGCAGCCGTCCAAGCGTGTCCGGTGTACATGGATCGCGACGCGACGGTCGCCAAGGCCTGCGACCTCATCGCGCAGGCCGGCGCGGCGGGCGGCTCGCTCGCGGTCTTTCCCGAAGCCTTCGTCCCGGGATATCCGGTCTGGTCCTGGTTCGTCCCCGCGGGCCAGACCCACGCGCTCCGCACGATGTACGCGGAGCTCGTCGCCAACGCCGTCACCGTTCCGAGCGCCGCGACCGATCGACTGTGCCAGGCCGCGAAGACGGCGGGCGTCACCGTCGCCATCGGCATCAACGAGCTGAACGCCGAGGCGAGCGGAACAACCGTTTACAACACGTTGCTCTATATCCGGGCCGATGGCGCCATCCTCGGCAAACATCGCAAGCTGATCCCCACCGGCGGCGAACGCCTCGTGTGGGCCTGGGGCGACGGCAGCGATCTCGCCGTCTATCCGACGCTGGTCGGCCGCGTGGGCGGTCTGATTTGCTGGGAGAACTACATGCCGCTCGCGCGCTATGCGCTGTCGGCGTGGGGCGCGGAGATTCTCGCGGCGCCGACGTGGGACCGCGGCGAGCCGTGGCTCTCAACGATGCGACACTCGGCGAAGGAAATGCGGTGCTACGTCGTCGGCTGCTGCAGCGCGATGCGCAAAGACGATGTGCCCGATCGATTCGCGTTCAAGAAGGATTTCATGAGCGGCGTCGACGGATGGATCAATCCCGGCGACAGCGTGATCGTGAATCCAGACGGCAAAATCATCGCGGGCCCCGCGCGCGAGCAGGAGACGATCCTCTACGCGGACGTGGATCCCGCGATGATCTCCGGGCCTAGAGGGCAGCTCGATGTCGCAGGCCACTACGCCCGGCCCGACGTCTTCGAGCTGATCGTCCATCGCCAGCCGAAGCCGTTGATCTCGATGGTGTCGGGCCCGCAGGAGAGCGACACCAGGTCGCCGAAGGCACCGACGCTGGCGGAACTGAAAGAGGGCGTGCGGCGCGACGTCAAGAGACGCCGTGCGCGCTCGCGACCTCAGGCTCGATGATGTCGAAAGGCTCTGACGTGAAACTGCGGTGGGCGCTCGTGGTGATGGGGATGTGGCTGATGGGCACGATCGCCACGTCCGTCGTGGCCACCGAAAACTTCTACACCGTCGACCGCATGTTGGCCGCGTCGACGAACGTCCAGTTCTCCAAAGACGTCCAGACGCTCGGCCATCCGCAGACGCGAGAGCTGCTGCGGTACCTTTCGTCGGAGCTCAATCGCCTGTACTTCAGGATCTGGAACGTCGCGCAGCTCGTCATCGGCGGACTCGTCCTCTGGTTGATTGCCGGGTCTACAAAGCAAGGCCCGGCCTACATATCCATTCGTAGGGCGGGTTCTTTTGGACCCGCCAGCCTCGTCATCGCGATGCTGGCGGTCGTCGTCGTGATGCTCGCGTATCTGACGCCGGCGATCGTCTCGCTCGGGCGCGAGCTCGATTTCGTCCCGCACGATCCCGCGCCGCCCGGGATGTCGCGCTTCTGGATTCTGCACGCCGCCTACACGACGCTCGCCGATCGAGTACGTGAGTCCCCGCACTGTTCACGACCTTCAGGTAATGGCGCGCCTGAGGCCCGGCGTGACGTTCGCCGACGCGCGGCGTGACATCGCGGCAGTCGGCGATCAACTGGCGAGAGAACAACACGACGATCAAGGTTGGAAGGCGGACGCGCGCACGCTCCGCGACCAGCAGGTGCCCTCCGACATCCGCCTGATCGTCATGACGATGATGGGCGCCGTGACGCTTGTGCTCCTGATTGCGTGTGCGAACGTGGCCAACCTGTTGTTGTCGCGCGCTACGTGCGTCAGCGCGAGATGGCGGTGCGCGCGGAGTAGGCTGACAGCAGCGTGCTTTGCGTTCTCCGCGGTTAGACGTCATGATCGAGATGTGCTTGCCGCAGTCATCTTCGACTTCGATGGCGTGATCCTCGACAGCGAAACGCCCGAGTACGAATCGCACAAGCAGGTCTTCGGGATGTTCGGCGTCCCGCTGTCGCTCGACGATTATCTGCGCCACGTCGGCCTCTACCACGTGGATCACGAGACGCAGTGGTTCATGCGGCTGTGCGCGCAGTCGCCGGCCCCGCCCGATCGCGAGACGTTCGACGCCGAGCGCAAGCGCGTCTTCAACGCGCTGGTGCCGGGCGAGCCGATGCGCGGCATCGTCGATCTGCTCGACGCACTGGCGGCCGCGCGCGTGCCGCTGGCGATCGCGTCCACGTCCACGTCGCGCTGGGTCGTGCCGGCGGCCGAGCGCCTCGGCATCCGCGCGCGATTCGCGACCGTCGTGACCGGAGACGATGTGGAGCGGCGCAAACCGGCGCCAGACGTGTATCTCGAGGCGGCCCGGCGGCTCGGCGTCGATCCCGCGCGGTCGATCGCGGTCGAGGACTCGGCGCCCGGCATCGCGTCGGCGCGCGCGGCCGGCATGAAGACCGTGGCGATTCCGCACTGGCTCACCGAGCGGCACGATCTGAGCGCCGCCGATCTCCGCGTGGCCCACGCCGGCGAGCTGACGCTCGAAAGATTGGCTAGACTAGTAGGTCTTTGATGACGCGTGTCTTCAGTGCGATCGCCCTCGCGCTTTTCAGTCTCGGACCGTTTGCCCCGGCGAAGCCCCCGGTAGCGACGTCGCTCGCCCGGCAGTTCGCCGGCATCGCGAAGCCGGCCGGCGGACGTGTCGGCGCGGCGGCGATGCTCGTCGAAACCGGCGAGCGCGCGTCGCTGCGCGGCGACGAGCGCTTCCCGATGCAGAGCGTGTTCAAGCTGCCGGTCGCGCTCCACGTGCTGCACGAAGCCGATGCGGGCCGCGTCCAGCTGTCGCGTGAGATCACGCTGACCAAGGCCGACCTGCGCGGCGCCGGCGGGATCGATCCCATCGCCGCGCGCTGGCCGGACGGCGTGACGCTGAGCGTCGAAGAATTGCTGCGCCGCATGGTGTCCAACAGCGACAACACGGCAGTCGACGCGCTGATGGCCGCGTCCGGCGGCCCGGCCGCCGTCACGCACCGCCTGATAGACCTGGGGATTCGCGCCATTCGCGTGGATCGCGGCGAGCGTGAGCTCGGCCTGGATCTGAGCGGCCCGACGCCGGCGAAACAGCGCGCGGCGTTCGCCCGCTACGCGCACGACCTGCGGGACACCGCGGCGCCGGACGCCGCGGTCGATCTGCTCGCGAAGATCGCGCGCAACGAAGATCAGCTCACGCCCGCGAGCCACGACCGGCTGCTGAAATGGATGATCGAGACCGAGACGCCGGCGTCGCGCGTCAAGGGCCAGTTGCCGGCCGGCACGGTCGTGGCGCACAAAACGGGCACCGGACCGGACGTCGCCGGCATCAACTCGGTGACGAACGACATCGGCCTGATTACGCTGCCGAACGGCCGGCACGTCGCGGTCGCCGTGTTCGTGGCCACGTCGTCGAAGCCGCTCGCGGTACGCGAGGCGACGATCGCGCAAATCGCCAGGGCGGCCTACGATTATTGGTTAAAGTGAAAACTTGAAAGAGAAAACTGAAAAGTGAAACTCAGCCCTTAGCCCCTTAGCCATCAGCCATAAGTTATGCATCCCCTCCCCTGGTACATCGCCGGCCCGCTCATCGGACTCGTCGTGCCCGCGTTGCTTCTCCTCGGCAACAAATCGTTCGGCATCTCGAGCAACTTTCGTCATCTCTGCGCGGCCATCGCGCCGTGCGGCCTCGAGTTCTTCGGCCACGACTGGAAGCGGACGGGGCTCTGGAATCTGGTGTTTCTCGCCGGCGTGTTCGCCGGCGCGACGCTCGCCGGATGGCTGGCGCCGCCGCCCGTCGCCATTGCGCCGCACACCGTGGAGACGCTGCGCGGGCTCGGATTACACTGGACCGGCGGTCTCGTGCCGCAGGAACTTTTCACGTGGGCGTCGCTGCTCACGCTGCGTGGGTTCGTCTGCGTCGTCGTCGGCGGATTTCTCGTCGGCTTCGGCACGGCGTACGCCGGCGGCTGCACGTCCGGCCACGCGATCGCCGGGCTCGCGAATCTGGAGTTCGCGTCACTGCTCGCGGTGATCGGATTCTTCGCCGGCGGTCTGACGACAACCTTCGTCATCCTTCCGAGGCTGCTGGGATAGATAACGTGTCGCTCATTCCGTACTTCCTCATCGGGTCTGCGTTCGGCGCCGTGCTGATGGAAGCGGAAGTCATCTCCTGGTTCCGGATTCAGGAGATGTTCCGCTTCGACGCGTTCCACATGTACGGGATCATCGGATCGGCGGTCGCGGTCGCCGGACTGTCGTTGTTGGCGATCGCCAAGCTCGGCCTCCGTGCGCCGGACGGATCGCCGCTCGCGCTCGCGCCCAAGAGGCTGGGCACTGGCGTCCGCTACCTCGCCGGCGGAACGATCTTCGGCCTTGGCTGGGCGCTGACTGGCGCGTGCCCCGGACCGCTCGTCGCGCTGATAGGCGGAGGCGTGCCGGTGATGGTGGTCGCGCTCGCGGGCGCGCTCGCGGGCACATGGCTCTACGGCCTTCTGCGTCCGCGCCTGCCGCACTAAGATAGTCAAAACTGAAAACTGAAAACTGAGTACTGAAAACTCAGAACCCTGAACCCTGAACCCTGAACCATGAACCCGGAAGCGTCAGCACCTCCCACCGACTTCATCCGCGCCATCGTCGACGAAGACCTGGCGTCCTGGAAGCATCACGGCCGCGTGGCGACGCGCTTTCCGCCGGAGCCGAACGGCTACCTGCACATCGGGCACGCGAAGTCGATCTGCCTGAATTTCGGGATCGCAGAGGAGCGCAAAGGCATCTGCAACCTCCGCTTCGACGACACGAACCCGACGAAGGAAGACGTCGAGTACGTGGACGCGATCAAGGAGGACGTGACGTGGCTCGGCTTCACGTGGAGCGCCGAGCTGTACGCGTCCGACTACTTCGAGCAGCTGTACCAGTTCGCCGTCGCGCTGATCCAGCGCGGCCTCGCGTACGTGGACAGCCTCAACGCCGACGAGATCCGCGCGCATCGCGGCACGCTCACCGAGCCGGGGAGGAACAGCCCGTACCGCGATCGGCCGATCGCGGAGAGCCTCGATCTGTTCGCGCGGATGCGCGCGGGCGAGTTCCCGGACGGCGCGCACGTACTGCGGGCGAAGATCGACATGGCGTCGCCGAACATGAACATGCGCGATCCGGCGCTCTACCGGATCCGGCACGCGTCGCACCACCGCACCGGCGACGCCTGGTGCATCTACCCGATGTACGACTACGCGCACCCGCTGTCGGACGCCATCGAGAAGATCACGCACTCCATCTGCACGCTGGAGTTCGAGGATCACCGGCCGCTGTACGACTGGCTGATCGATCACCTGGACATTAATCAAGGGGGCGACAAGCCGCACCAGTACGAATTCGCGCGGCTCAACCTGAACTACACCGTGATGAGCAAGCGCAAGCTGCTGCAGCTCGTTCAGCAGGGGCACGTGTCGGGCTGGAACGATCCGCGCATGCCGACGATCAGCGGCCTGCGGCGGCGCGGCTATACGCCCGAGGCGATCCGCGATTTCTGCGCGCGCATCGGCGTCGCCAAGAAAGAGAACGTCATCGACGTTGCGCAGCTCGAGCACAGCATCCGCGAGGATCTCAACAGGCGCGCGTCGCGCGTCATGGCGGTCCTCCGGCCGCTGAAGGTCGTCATCACGAATTACCCGGACGGCCAGGCGGAAGACGTCGACGTCATCAACAACCCGGAAGATCCCGGCGCCGGCACGCGCAAGGTCCCGTTCTCGCGCGTGCTCTACATCGAGCGCGAGGATTTCATGGAAGACCCGCCGAAGAAATTCTTCCGCCTCTCGCCAGGCAAGGAAGTCCGGCTGCGGTGCGCGTATTTTATCACGTGCACCGACGTCATCAAGGACGCGTCCGGCGCCATCGTCGAGCTGCGGTGCACCTACGATCCTGCAACGCGCGGCGGCGATTCGCCCGACGGCCGCAAGGTCAAGGCGACGCTGCACTGGGTCTCGGCCGCGCACGCGGTCCCGGTGGAAGTCCGGCTGTACGACCGGCTGTTCCTGTCGGAAGATCCGGAGAGCGTTCCAGACGGCAAGACCTTCCTCGATTTCATGAATCCAAATTCGCTCGAAGTCCTGCGCGGATGCCAGGCGGAGCCGAGCCTTGCGTCGGCCGCGGTGTCCGCGCGCTTCCAGTTCGAGCGGCTCGGCTACTTCTGCGTCGATCCCGACTCCCGACCCGGCGCGCTCGTGTTCAACCGGACCGTCTCACTCCGGGATACCTGGGCAAAGATCTCCGGCCGGACGACGTAGGGGCCGACCTTGGTCGGCCCCGCGACGGGCGGAGCAAGCTCCGCCCCTACACGTTTGTAACAACGCGATTGCCTTTTCGCGATCCATCCACCCGTAGCGTCTTCGCAAATCACCACGCGATCGCGTCTTGATCCATTGACACCGCGACAAGCGGGCCATAAATTCGTCGCACACCCGGAGGTGCGCATGTCCTGCCTGAAGCGGTTCGTCGCGGCGTTCAGTGTCTTCTCGCTCATGATTACGGCCTCGGTCGCCGGGGCCCAGACATTTCGCGGCGGAATTTCGGGACGAGTGACCGATTCGACGGGCGCCGTGCTGCCCGGCGTGACCGTGACCGCGACCAACACCGCGACCGGCGTCGGCCGCACGACGACGACGTCCGACACCGGTGATTTCTCGCTGCCGGATCTCGCGCTCGGCGTCTACAAGGTGGAATTCACACTGCAGGGCTTCCAGACGCAGACGGCCACGCTCGAGGTGACGGTCTCGCGCATCTCGACGCTCGACATGAAGCTGGGCCTGTCGAACGTCGCCGAGACGGTGACCGTGTCGGCCACGGCGATCACGCTGGACACCAAGTCCACGGCGCTCGCCAACGTCATCAACCCGAAACAGGTGCAGGACCTGCCGCTCAACGGCCGCGACTTCACGCGCATGCTGCAGCTCTCACCCGGCGTCGCCGGGACGTCGGTGAACGGCGTGCGCACGCGCGGCAACAACTACCAGATTGACGGCGCCGACAACAACGACGCGTTCCAGAACGTGGCCGCGGTCAACCAGGGCGGCGTTTCCGGCATCGCGGGCACGCTGCTGCCGATCGAGGCGATCGATCAGTTCTCCGTGCAGTCGGGCGGCGAGGCCGAGAACGGCCGCAACGCCGGCTCCACGATCAACCTCGTCATGAAGTCCGGGACGAACAGCGCCAAGGGCAGCGTGTACTACTTCAACCGTCATGAAGCGCTCGCCGCCAACTCGCCGGTCGCCGCGGCCGGCGCGCCGAAGCGCGAGATTCGCAACAACCAGTACGGTTTCTCGCTCGGCGGACCGATCGCTAGGAACAAGACGTTTTACTTTTCGACGCTCGAAGTCCAGAAGCTGACCGCCGGCAACTCCCTCCCGGACACGGCGCCGTCACCGGCGTGGCAGGCGGGCGCCACGGCCCTCCTCAATCAGTTTGCCGTCCCCGTGAATCCCGTGGCGACGAAGCTGCTCGCCCTCTGGCCCGCGGACAGCCTGATCGGGCCGGCCACCGCCCTGAATTTCGTGAGCGGCGATCAGAACACGTACAGCAGCTACAACGGCATCGTCAAAGTCGATCACAACTTCAACTCGGTCCACAGCATCTCCGCGCGGTACTTCGGCGGCGGCGGCGATCAGGTCGCGCAGGCCAATTCGCCCTACCTCGCCTACTTCCAGGCGGTGCCGAGCCGCATGCACAACGTCTCGGTGGTGACGACGAGCGTCCTCACGTCGCATCTGGTGAACCAGCTGGTCGTCGGCTACAACTACTTCCTCCAGAAGTTCAATTCGTTCGACACGTCGGCCGATCCGCTGGCGATGGGGCTCAACACGGGCGTCAGCGACGACGCGACGCTGGTCGGGCCGCCGAACATCACCATCAGCGGCTTCGCCGCGGTGGGCGGCACGCAGCCGCTCGGGCGGATCGACAAGACGCTGCAGTTCACCGACTCAATGACGTACGCGACCGGCGCGCACCAGATCAAGCTCGGCGGCGAGTTCCGCGTGGCCAAGCTGTTCATCTTCTACGACAGCAACAAGCGCGGCACGTTCACCTTCGACGGCACCGTCGGCCCGTGGGCGGCGCTGCCGGCGGCGCAGGCGAGCTCCTCGCTCAAGGCGCTGGCGGACTTCATGTCCGGCCGCGTCGCGACGGGCAGCATCGTGCGCGGCAACACGCATCACGACTACATCCAGAATTCGTGGGACGTCTACGCGCAGGACGTCTGGACGGCCACCCCGAAACTGACGCTCAACTTCGGTCTGCGCTACACGTATCCCGGCGTGCTCGGCGCCACCGACGGCCCGCTCACCACGTTCATTCCCAGCTAGGGGATGGTCTCGACCGACACGCTCTATCCCGCCGACAAGACGGACCTGTCGCCGCGCGCCGGGTTCACGTTCACGCCGACCGAGAGCCGCAAGACCGTCATTCGCGGCGGCTGGGGGCTCTTCTACGACATGTTCGCGGTGAACTTCTTCACCGCGAACACGGGCTTCGCCAACGGCGGTGCGCTCGGCGTCGGCAACAATCCCGGCGGCGCCTCTCCCGTGTTTTCGATCACGCAGACCAAGTTCAACCTCGTGAACGGCGCCCCGGTATTCGGTGCGACGCCGAATCCGCCGTACGGCGCGTTCGCCGTCAGCCAGGACCTGAAGCTGCCGTACGTGATCAACTTCAACGTCAACGTCCAGCAGCAGCTCGCCCCGACGATGATCGCGCAGATCGGCTACGTCGGCACGCGCGGCCATCGTCTCGGCCTGATGCGCGACATCAACGCGCCGGCGCCGCGGGTCGGCGGCGTGTCGCAGGCGGCGCGGCCCTACAACGCGCAGTACCCGACGCTCGCCGCGATCAACGAGCTCGATTCGATCGGCAGCTCCGAGTACAACTCGCTGCAGATGTCGCTGATTCAGAGCTCGTGGCACGGCATGTCCGGGCGGCTCAACTACACGCTGAGCCATGCGATGGACAACGGGTCGGAGGCGCGCAACACGCTGCCGATGAACTCGTCGGACATCGACGCGGACTGGGGCAACGCCGCGTTCGACATCCGCCACGTGATCAGCGCGGGCTTCACCTACTCGCTGCCGGCGCTCGGCAGGGGCCGGCTCGGCGACGGCTGGCAGTTCAACGTCATCTCGACGATTCAGAGCGGCTCGCCGTTCAACATCACGACCGGCGCCGACACCGACGGCACGGGCGATCGGCAGGACCGTCCAAACCTCGTCGGCGATCCGTTCGCCAACGTCGTGCAGCCGGCCACGGGCACATCCGTGCGGTGGTTCGATCCGGCGGCCTTCGCGGTGCCGGCGGCGGGCACCTACGGCAACCTCGCGCGGAACGCGTACTACGGACCCTGGTTCAAGACCGTGGATGTGTCGGTCTTCAAGACGACGAAGCTCGATGATCGGATGTCGTTGCAACTGCGCTGCGAGATCTTCAACGTGTTCAACATTGTCAACTGGGCGAATCCCGGCGCGTCGATGGCCAGCTCGACGACGTTCGGCTTGATGAGTAACACGCGCAACGCGACCAACGCGCCCGGCATCGGATCGGGCGAGCCGTTCAACGTGCAGCTCGCGGCGAAGTTATTGTTCTGACATGTAGGCCGGGTCCTTTGGTACGTAGGCCGGGTCCTTTTGGACCCGGCTGTCCGGCGGGTCCGAAAGGACCCGCCCTACGTACTGCTTTCGGCGGGTCCGGAAGGACCCGCCCTACGTACCACGTGCCAGTTCATCGGCCGCAACGGGCAGATCCTGCTGACGAACGCGAATGACGTGTAGGCTGGGTCCTTCGGCCCCGGCACAGCGTCACCCAACCAGCGGATTGATTGTCTTGAGGCCGGCGAACCGGCTGAAGTCCCGGTCGGCCGTCCACAGCTCTCTCACACCGTGATGCATGCAGAGCGCGGCCACGCGCGCGTCGTGTACCACGCCCCCCGTCGCTTTCGATCGCTCGAGCACGCCGCGGAGCGCGGCCCAGTAGCCGTCCGATTCCGCCAACGTCACAACGCTCGGCGATTCCAGCCACGCATCCACCTGATCGAGCGCCACCCGCAGAGGCGTTGGCGGGCGGTAGATCCGCGGGTGGGTCACGATCGCGAGGAACTCGTGCAGGCACGCCGCCGGGATGGCCCAATGCGCCGTGCCTTCGGCCAGTTCAGCCATGCGAGCAGACGCCCGCTCATGCCAGGGCGAGTCCTTGCGATGCGCGTATACCAGGACGTTGGTGTCCACTGCGATCATCGACCGCCGCGTCCTTCGTAGGCGCGATCGCGAATCGCGTTCCAGTCATCGTGCGACAGATCGGCCGCCAGGCCCTTGCCGCCGAACGTGACGCGGCGGAGCTTGAAGCCGCCCCGTTGCGCGCGCTTGTCGACGACCTTCCTCAAACCTTCCTCGATAAGGGCCCGGACGGTCGTCCCTTCCTTCGCGGCAACCCGGCGGGCTGCGGTCAGCAGGGTATCGGCGATTTCCACTGTCGTCTTCATACATAAATATGTATCACACTACCCATCATGATGTCTCATGAAAGTCTGCTCGGTTGAAAGCCCTCGCGCGAGGTCCGACATCCGCGCTACACTCCAGCGCATGAAGACACGCTTGATTGCTCTCACTCTGGCGGCGGCGGTTGCGGCACCCGTCGCGTTCGCCCAGCAGACTGTCCGTTACGAGCCCGGCGACACAGATCTCAAGTACGTCTATGCAACCGTCCCTCCAGTGGCGACGCTGAAGCCGGGCGACACGCTCGAGACGAAGACCGTGGACGCATTCGGCAACGTGATCCAGAAACCCGGCGACACGATGGCGATGGTGAAGGGCGACAACCCGCTGACGGGACCGTTCGCCGTCGCCGGCGCCGAGCCGGGCGACACGCTCGTCGTGAAGATTCTCGATCTCGTCGTGGACTCGCCGCGCGGCGTGGGCGCGCTCGCGCCTGGATTCGGCGCGCTGAACACGACGTCCTACACGCCGATGCTGAACCCGAGTCTGCCCGAGCGCATCTGGTTCTACGACATCGACCGCGGCAAGAACCAGGCGACCTTCCACGCGCACGACTCGAACTTCAGCGTGAACATCCCGATGCAGCCGTTTCTTGGCTGCATCGGCGTCGCGCCCGCGGGTGGCGAGGCCCGCAGCTCGATCGTCCCCGCCGAGTTCGGCGGCAACATGGACGCGCCGGAAGTGCGGCCGGGCTACACGCTCTACCTGCCGGTGAACGCGCCAGGCGCGCTGCTCTACATCGGCGACGGCCACGCGGCGCAGGGCGACGGCGAAGTCGCCGGCACGGCGATCGAAGTCCCGCTGCGCGTGCGGCTGCAGGTCGATCTGATCAAGGGCAAGAAAATCGCGTGGCCGCGGTTTGAGAACGAAGCGTCATTGATGGCGGTCGGCGCGTACCGTCCGCTCGACGATGCGCTGCGGATCGCGTTCACGGAGCTGGTGGGCTGGATTCACAGCGACTACAGATTGTCCGAACTCGACGCCTACGAGCTGTTGTCGAAGGTCGCGAAGATCCATCTCGTCGAGATGGTGGACCCGAATTACGTCGTCATCGCGGGGATCGATAAGAAATATCTGCCCGCGAGGTGAGGAAGTAGGCCGGGTCCTTTCGGACCCGGCTGAACCGGCGGGTCCAAAAGGACCCGCCCTACAAATCACCGTTCGAAGCGCAGCTGCAGCCGGACGTGGCGGTCCTCGGAGTTGTAGAACGTGCCGAAGAACGGCGAGCCCGTGTTTGCCTGCACGTCGGCCGGCAGAAACGCGCTGAAGACGTTCGTCACGCGCACGCCCACCCAGGGTTTCCAACGGAAGACGTCCGCCCGGTACTGGAACCCGAGCTCCAGACGCGTGTAGGTCGGAAACCGGCGGTCGTTGCGGGCGCCGACGAAATCCAGCATCTCGTTGACGGCGGAGTACGGCACGCCGGTCCGCCAGTCCGCGGCGCCCAGCAACAGCCATCGCGGCGTCGCCAGAATGCGGCCCCGCACGAACAGCCGGTGCGGCACGTCCACGTTGAGCGGCGCGTACGCGTTCGCGCCGACGACGGGCGCCATCACCGCATCAAAGAAGCTCGTCACGATGTTCAGATCGCCCTGCGCCGACGACCAGTCGTACAGCGCCTCGACGTCCGCGATCGTGCCGCGCGTGTAATGCGCGCCGATCTCGAGGTCGCGATAGCTCGACCCGCCGTCGCTCGACAGCCGCAGCTCGCCGGCGCTCGCGGTGACGGCCGGCTGCACGACGAACTCGCCTCGTCCATCGCGCTGGACGACGTTGGTGTGGAACGTCCACCGATCGCTGAACCGGTACTCGACGCCGGCGTCCCAGGCGCGGCTGCGCGGCGTCTCCAGTGCGGGCCCCGCCACGGGCGTGACGCGTACGGGTGACGCGATCGGCGTGACGCCGTTCGCCGCGAAACGCGCGTCCACCGCGCTCGTGAACGAACCGAACGCGCCGACGACCGAGGGCGTGCGGCCGTGAAAGAGACCAACGCCGCCGCGCAGCACGATGCTGCCAGAGCGATTCAGCAGCACGGCCGTGCCCATCCGCGGCGCGACGTTGACCCGATCGACGATCCCGTCGCGATCGATTCTGGCGCCGAGCTCGACGTCCCACCGCGGCGTCAGCTCGAACCGGTCTTGCGCGAAGACGGCGAGATCGACGTTGCCGGTGGACTGGCGGCTCGGGCCCGCGTAGTCGAGCCGGCGCGCCAGCGTGCCGTCGGCGCGTTGGATCAGCACCGCGCGGCTGTCGCTCGCGCCGTCGTAGGCGGCGGCAATCACGTCGGCGCCGATCTTGAAGAGATGCGATCCCCACGGGCCGTCCTGCGGGACCGTCAGCAGCTCGACGAGCTGCACCGATGTCGAGTCGCGCGCCTGCCGGTTGAAGAAATTCCCGAGCGTTGTCTCCGGCTGCAGGACCATCGGCGCGGCGCCCTGCGGCAGGACGTCGGTCCGCGACTGCAGGATCTGCACGGTCGTCTCGCTCGCGCGGTCGCCTGACCACAGCGTGCGCGCGGTGACCGCGGCGTGCGCGGCGAAGGCGTGCACGTCCACGGTCGCGTCGGGGGACGTGAAGGTGCCGAGGTTCGTGGACGTCGATCGGTTGGGAAACACGCCGACGGTGGCGACGAGCGAGTGGCGCCGCGACAGAGTCGCGTCGGCGCGGCTGAACGCGCTGAAGAACGTCGACGTCCGCAGCTCCGACTCCGGGCGGCTCGGCACGTCGCTCGCGCTGTAGCGCAGCTGCCCGGTCTGCTCGAGGAAGAGCCGGTCCTTTATTAATGGCCCGCCGGTGGCGAACCGCGGTCCGAACGTGTCGATTCTGAACTTGAACAGCTCGCCGCGCGCGTTCCGGATCGTCGGGACGACGCGGTTGACCTGCGTGTGCCACTGGTCGGTGGCGCGCTTCGTCTGGATGACGACGACGCCCGACGCGAACCGCCCGTACTCGACGCCGTACGGGTTCGGCAGCACGGTGACCGAGTCGATCGCATCGTCAGGCAGCGCCACGTGCGCGATCGCGGATGACGGGTCGACCAGCGTGCCCGCGCCGAGCTGGACGCCCGTCTGGTTCGGACGTCCGCCCTTGATGTTCACGCCGCTCGAGGTCACGACGCTCGAAAACATCCGCACGGCGCTCTGAAATCCGGTGCCCGGCACGAACTGGTCGAGCTCCCGGCTGGCCATCGCGTCTTCCGGCGCGAGCGTGCCGCCGGTCGTCAGCACTTCGCTCGACGCGACGACGGCGATCGTTTCGGCGAGCGCGAGCTCGAGCGCAACGCGCGCGGTCCGTCCGCCGGCCACGACGACGGTCGCGTCCGCCGTTGCAAAGCCGCGTGCCGACGCCGTCACGCGATACGTGCCAGCAGGAAGGCCGCCGACGACGAAGCGGCCATCGCCGTCGCTGATCCGCCGCGCCACTACGCGGTCTGCGTCGTCGATCACGACGACTTCAGCGCGCGGAAGCGGAGTGCCGCCCTGCTGCATGGAGACGACGCCGCCTTCAATCGTACCCGTCGAGGCGGGTTGCTGAGTGCCCGCGAACGCAGGCGTCGAGGCGGTGAGCATCGCCAGAAGCAAGGCGGTCATGGGTGACGGGAGCCGCGATTATAGAGGAAGTAGAATCTGTGCGATGGACGGCGCCCGATCGCTTTCGTTCGACGATGCCGCGCGGCTGGCGGCGCGGCTGCGCGAGGAAATGGGGCGCGCGATCATCGGCCAGCAGGGCGTCGTCCAGGAGATCCTCACCGCGTTCTTCGCCGGCGGGCACGTTCTGCTGCGCGGCGTGCCCGGTCTCGCGAAGACGCTGCTGATCAAGACGCTCGCGCAGGCCGTGCACCTGAAGTTCAGCCGCATCCAGTTCACGCCCGATCTGATGCCGTCGGACATCATCGGCACGGAAGTCATCGAAGAAGATCGCGCGACCGGCCACCGGACGATCCGGTTCATTCACGGGCCGGTGTTCGCGAACGTGATCCTCGCGGACGAGATCAACCGCACGCCGCCCAAGACGCAGGCCGCGCTGCTCGAGGCGATGCAGGAGTATCAGGTGACGGTGAACGGCGTGCGCTATGCGCTCGACCGGCCGCTCTTCGTCCTCGCGACGCAGAATCCAATCGAACAGGAGGGCACGTATCCGCTGCCGGAAGCCCAGCTCGACCGCTTCATGTTCAACGTCGTCATCGAGTACCCCTCGCCGGTGGAGGAGCACCGCATCCTCGCGTCCACGACGACGGACGAAGAACCGGTCATCACGCCGGTCGCGACGGCCGCGGAGGTCGAGGCGATGCGGCATCTCGTACGGGACGTGCCGGCGGCGTCCAACGTCATCGACTACGCGCTGCGAATCGTGCGCGCGAGCCGGCCGGCAGGCGGCGCCGCCGACGGCGTGCCCGAGAGCGTGCGACAGTTCGTGAAATGGGGCGCGGGTCCGCGCGCGGGTCAGGCGCTCGTGCTCGGCGCGAAGGCGCGCGCGCTGGTCGACGGACGCAGCGTCGCGTCGCCGGACGATATCCGCGCGGTCGCGCCGCCGGTGCTGCGGCATCGGATCCTGCTGAACTTCCAGGCGGAAGCCGACGGCGTCGACGCCGATCAGATCGTCGGCCGCCTGCTCGAAGCGGTCCCCGCCCCGTGAAAAACGTCACGACGACCGCGGCCGCCGCGAGCGCCCTCGACCCCGCGCTGCTCGCCCGCATCGCCGACCTCGAGCTGGTCGCGCGAATCATCGTCGAAGGTCTCGTCTCCGGCCTGCATCGCAGTCCGTTTCACGGCTACAGCGCCGAGTTCAGCCAGTACCGGCACTACCGGCCCGGCGACGATCTCAAGTACGTCGACTGGAAGCTGGCGGCGCGGACCGATCGCTTCTACACGAAACAGTTCCGCGAGACGACGAACATGGCGGCGACGCTCGTCGTGGACACGAGCGCATCGATGGACTTTCCGTACGTAGGCCGGGTCCTTTCGGACCCGGCACGACTCACAAAGTTTCGCTATGCCGTTCTCGCCTCCGCCGCGCTCGCACATTTGATCTCGAGGCAGGGCGACGCCGTCGGACTCGTCGCCGCCGGCGGACGTTTCATCCCGCCGCGCACCGGGCGCCAGCACCTGCGCGGGCTGCTCGCCGCGCTGGGCGATCTTGGCGGGTCCAGACCGCCTTCGCCAAGGCTACGGTGGTCCGCCGAAGCTTTACGCGGAGGCGGAAGGACCCGCCCCACGGAATCCGGCCCCCTCGCGTGGGACGGCACGGAGACCATCCGCCGCGCGGCCGATCGCATGACCCGCCGCGGCCTGCTGCTCGTGCTCTCGGACTTCTACGACGACGAGGAACGCGCGTTCGCGGAGTTGCGGCGGGCGGCGCGGATGGGACACGAGGTCGTGCTGTTCCAGATCCTGAGCCGTGACGAGATCGAGTTTCCCTACAAGAGCGATTTCGAGTTCACGGATCTCGAGACCGGACGGTCGGTCGCCGTCAACGCCGCCGTCGCCCGACGCAAGTACAGAGATGAAGTGGCGGCGTTTCTCGAACGCTGGCGCAGCCGCGCCGGCGCAGAGGGCTTTCAGTATTCGCTGATCGTCACGGACACGCCAATTGAGCGCTCGCTTCGAAGTGTTCTGCTCGCACGGGGAAATTAGGAATCGAGAATTGAGAATTAGGAATTATGCATTGCAACCGTTCTTTCATTCTTGATTCTGAATTCTTAATTCTCAATTTCCGTTAGTCATGACGTTTCTCTATCCCACGGCTTTCTTTGCGGTCTTCCTCGTCACTGTCCCCGTCCTGATTCATTTGCTCGTGCACCGGCGGGCCGAACGGCTGGTGTTCCCGACGCTCCGCTTTATCCAGCCGGCGCGCCTCGCGTCGATGCGGCGGCGGATGCTGGACGACGTGCCGCTGCTCGCCGTGCGCGTGGCCATTCTTGGCGCGGCGATCGCCGCGCTGGCGGCGCCGCTCCTGATCACGTCCGCGCGCGAGCGCGCCTGGAACGCGCGCGTGGTGCGCGAGACCGTCGCCGGTGCCGACCTGCGCGACGGTCTGCGGCGGGCCGTCGCCGCGCTCGGCCATGCTCCGCCGGCGCGGCGGGAAATTGTCGTCGCGTCGGCGTTCCCGATCGGATCGCTGACGCCCGCGGACATCGCCGCTGTACCGACGTCGATCGGCCTTCGCTTCGAACGGATCGGCGCGCTGCCCGAGACGCGTTCGACCGCCGATACGCGTGTGCTGGCCGACGGCGGCGCGGTCCTGTCGAGGCAACTGACGCTCGCCGGCGCGCGCACGAGCGTGCGCGAAGCTCGGGCCGCCGAGCGCGAGCCGTTCCCAATTGAGGTGGACGCGCCACCCGGCGCGAAGCCCGCCCTCGACGCGGCGATCGCCGCCGTTTTGTCGCAGCGCGTGTGGGCGCCGCCAGCCGGCCGGCGGGCGAGGCTGGTGATCGCCGGAAGGCCAACGCCACCCGTCACACCGGCGAACGCGCCGTGGATGGCGGATGCCATCGCGCGGATGTCGCGCGATTCTGACCTGCGGACGGCGGCGTCGCACACGACAGGCATCTCGCTCGACGCGCGTTTCGTGGCCCCCCCGTGGCAAGTGGTCGCCGTGTCTGACGACGTAGGGGCGGAGCTTGCTCCGCCCGCGCCCTTGATCGTCGTGGCGGCCTCGGGGTCCGACCTGCTTGTCGTCAGCGCGGCAAGCCCGCTCGACATCGTCACGCCGGTGCTGCTGCGATCGATCGTCAACAGCCTCGCCGTCCTGCCAGATCTGCGGCAGGCCGAAGTCGTGACGATTTCGGATTCGCAGCTTCGCGCGTGGTCGCGTCCCGCACCTCCACCGGCCGCGCCGCGGCTGGACTCGCCCTCGCTGGAAGACGTCAGCGACGATCGCCCGTGGTTCTGGGCTGCCACGCTCGCGCTTCTCGCCCTCGAGGGGTGGATGCGACGCGCACGCGCGACGGACGTGAACGGCGGCGCCGGGGACGTGGCTCGTGTCGCCTGACGAGCGCCTCATCCGCGACACGATCGACGCCGCACGGCGCCGCGCGGGTGTGCTTGCCGCAGCCGAGGCGGCCGCCTGGGGAGCGGCGGTCGCGGCGATCTGGCCCATCGGCGGCGCATTGGTTGCGCTGGCCCTCGCGTTCTGGCGATCGCGATCGGTTGGACGCCCTGCCGTCGTCCGCGCGCTCGAGCGCACTCATCCTGACGCCCGCAACCTGTTGATCACCGCCGACGAGCTGGCGAGCGGTGTGATCGGTAGGCCGGGTCCTTTCGGACCCGGCAACCTCTCCAACGTCAAGCCGGAGATCCGCGACCGTGTGTTCGCCGACGCCGCCGCGCGGGCGCGGCAGGTCGATCTCCGTCGCGCGTTCCCGTTCACGCCGCTCGTGCGCTCCGTGGCGGTCGCGTCCGTGGTGTGGATCGTGGTGGCCGCGCGAAGGCCGATATCGCGCGTGACGCTTTTCGATCAGTCGGCGTCCTCAGCGTTCACGACAGTCGCGCCCGGTGCGCTGCGCGTGACGACGACGATTCAACCGCCGGCGTACACCGGATTGGCAGGGACGACCCTGGTCGATCCGGCGCAGCTTCAGGCGATCGAAGGCAGCACGCTCACGATCTCTATTGAGTCGCCTGCGGCCACGCTCGCGTTGGAGCAGGACGGCGCCTCGCGCCCGCTCGCGCGCGCGTCCAATGGCCGATTCGCCGATCGCGTGGCGCTGACGAAGACGGGCTATCTCCTCATCACGGGCGACGATGGCGCGCGCCGGCTCATTCCGGTCGTCGTCTCGCCGGACGCGCTGCCGGCGGTGAAGCTGACGGCGCCCGGCCGCGATCTGCGATACGCGTCTGGAAATCCGAGCCTCACGAACATTGCCATGGAGGCGCGCGCGACGGACGACTTCGGTCTGCGGACGCTGGCGCTGCGCTACACGAAAGTGTCGGGTTCAGGCGAGCAGTTCGACTTCGAGGAAGGCGAGCTGCCGCTCCGTGTGACGCGGACGAACGCGCGCGACTGGACGGGCAGCGTCTCGCGATCGCTCGCGGACCTGAATCTGAAAGACGGCGACATGCTCGTCTACCGCGCGGTCGCGTCGGACGCGCGGCCCGGCGACGGCAGCGCCAGCTCGGACGCGTTCTTCATCGAGATCTCGAAGCTCGGCGCGGCAGCCGGTGATGCGTTCACGCTGCCGGAAGAGGAAACGAAGTACGCGCTCAGCCAGCAGATGCTGATCATGAAGACCGAACGCCTGACGAATCAGCGCTCCGCGATGACGTCCGGCGATTTCGGCGAGGCCGCGCGGAATCTGGCCGTCGAGCAGCGGATGATTCGCGCGGAGTTCGTGTTTATGCTCGGCGGTGAGGTCGAAGACGAGGACGTCGAGGCCGCGCGGTCGAACGAGCTGCAGGAGGGCCGGCTGCAGAATCGCGGGCAGCGCGACCTTCGCGCGGCGACCGTGGCGATGAGTCAGGCCGAGAAGCTGCTGACCGGCGCCAACACGACGGACGCGCTGACGGCCGAGCGCGCGGCCGTCTCGGCGCTGCAGCGGGCGTTCTCGAAGGACCGCTACATCCTGAGAGCGCTCGGCGCCAGGAGTCAGCTCGATCAGACGCGGCGGCTGACCGGCAACTTGTCGCAGGCCGCGGACTGGCGTCGCGTCCCGCCGGATCCGGCGACGGACCGGCGTCTCGCGCAGACCGGGGATCTGCTGCGCGGGATCGCCGAGTTGGCTGCGGCGGCGGACGCGCGCGATTGGCGATCGCGCGCCCTCGTGCTGGCGGAGCAGGCGCTGCGCATCGATCCGGCGTCGGCATCGCTGCGGCAGATTGCGACGGACCTGCAGCGCGCGGCAGACGCGGCCGACGCCGCCCGCTCGAGCGCGCTCGCATCGGCTGCGACCGCGGCCGCCGACGAGGCGCGCCGGGCGCACGCCGGCGGCACGCTCGCGACGCCCATTGTCGCGCCGGCGCTGAGCGGCGCCTTCGCCGATGCGCTGAATCCCGCGGCGTCCGGCTCCAGCCGGACCGCTCCGAGCGTGAAGCGATGACTCGTCTGGTTCCGCGCGCGATTGCCATCGCCATCGCCGTCGCCGGCCTGGTCGATCCCGCGATCACTCTGTCCGGCTCAACACGCGCGCGCCTGGCGATTGTCCAGCTGGATCCGGCGGGTCCAAAAGGACCCGCCCTACATGCCACCGCTGACCCGGCGGGTCCAAAAGGACCCGCCCTACATGCCACTGCTGACCCGGCGGGTTCAAAAGGACCCGCCCTACATGCCACCGCTGACCCGGCGGGTCCAGGTGATGCCGCCACTCGAGCCCGAGATCGGCTCTCGCGTGACCTTAGCTCGTCGTTCGAGATCGTTCCGCAGATCACGTCGGATGCGGCAGCCGCGATCGTGGTCGGCGACCGGTATCCACGCGAGTCCGTTCCCGATGCGCTGCGCGTCGCGACCGTGACGACGGCACCGGCGGCCATCGGCGTGCCCTTTGTCAAGATTGTCAGGATCGACGCGCCGCCTGAGGTTCCGCCTGGCACCGCGATCCATATCGTGGCCGAGATCGAGGGCTCCGGCGTCGCCGGCCGGACAAGCGACGTGCGCGTCTCGATCGCCGGGATTGACATGGGCCGCGCGTCGCACGTGTGGACGGCGGCGCGCGAGCGATGGCGCGCATCATTCGACGCCGTTCCGGTCGGCGATCCGCCGTACGTCGTCCGCGTTGCTGGCGACGACGTCCGCGCGGTGGTGGTCGACGCACGCCGCCGGCCCTTGCGCGTCGAGGTCTACGAGCCGCGGCCGTCGTGGGCGTCCACGTTCGTGCGCCGGGCGCTCGAGGCCGACCCGCGCTTTCAGGTCGCGAGCGTCAGCGTGACGTCGCGCGGGATCGCGTCCCGCGCGGGTGACGCCGTGTCGCTCGCCGATCCCCGGCTCGACGCCTCCGACGTCGTCGTGATCGGCGGCCTGGATCGGCTGACCGCCGCGGACGCCCGGGCCCTCGATCGCGTCATGCGTGAGCGCGGCGGCGCTGTCGTGCTCCTTCCGGATGCGCGCCTCGACGCCGGTCCGGCGCGCGATCTGATCCCCGTCGAGTTGAAGGAGCGATTGCTGGAGCGCCCGACGAAGCTCGCGACGAGGGCGCCGTCGCCCCCGTTCGAGGCGTCGGAGTTGTTGGTTCCAGATCCGCGGTACGTAGGGCGGGTCCTTTCGGACGCGCCTGATCAGGATCCGCGATACGTAGGGCGGGTCCTTTCGGACCCGCCTGATCAGCCGGGTCCGAAAGGACCCGGCCTACAAATCGGGACTCTTTTGGACCCGCCTGATCAGCCGGGTCCGAAAGGACCCGGCCTACAAATCGGGACTCGACTGCCGGGTCCGAAAGGACCCGGCCTACTCGACACGATCGCGAGCACTCGACCCGCCCAGCAGATCATTGCGAGCACGACCGGCGACGATGCCGCGCCGGTCGTCGTGTCGGTCCCGCGCGGCTACGGGCGGCTCGTGTGGTCCGGCGCGATGGACGCGTGGCGCTTCCGCGCGAACGACGATGGCGCGTTCGATCGGTTCTGGCAGTCGACGATTGCCGGGCTTGCGCTGCAGGCGCCCGCGCCGATCGATGTGCGCGTCGAGCCTTCGTTTCTCGAGCCGCGCGAGACCGGCGACGTCATCGTCCGCCTCCGATCGCGCCCCGTGGGCGACGCCCCGCCTGTCAGCGCGGCGGTTGACGGCACACCGATCCGGCTGCGGCCCGATCCTGAAGCCGGCGTTTTCAGAAGCACGTTCATCGCGCGCGACACGCCCGGCCTTTCGCGCGTCGACGTTCGCGTCGACGGCACGAGTCCGCAGTCCGCGTCCGCGACAATCGTCGTCGAGAACGACGCGCATCGCGTCGATCCCGGACTACGCGCGGCGCTCTCGATGCTCGCGACGTCGCACGGCGGCATCGACGTCACGCCCGATCGCATCGACGCGATCGAGCGGTGGGCAAGCGCGACGGTCGCCGCCCCGACGACAACCGTCCGCCGATATCCGATGCGGTCGGCCTGGTGGATCGCTCCGTTCGCCGCCTGTTTGGCGGGTGAGTGGTGGATGCGCCGCCGCGCTGGACAGCGCTGAAGCAACTACCCAACTACCCAACTACCTAATTACCCACTTACTCAGTTCGATCGGTGTGATTGATTGGGTAGTTGAGTAAGTGGGTAATTGGGTAATGGCTCCGGCGCTCAGAAGCCGTAGAGCCGTGCCGGATTGTCCACCAGGATCGTCCTGCGCTGCGCGGCGTCCGGCACCCAGGTCGGAAGCAGGTTGAACACTCTGCCGTCGTCGATTTGCCGGAGCGGCGTGATGTCTGTGACCTTGCCGCCAATCACCCGAGCACCCGGATGCGGCCAGTTCGTCCCCCAGACGAGACGCTCCGGATTCGCCGCGAGGAGCGCTTTCGCAAGCGGCGCGACATCCGGGTAGTCCGGCGCCTGCGTCGATGAAAGATACGGCGCGGAAATCTTGACGTACGCGTGACCCGTGCGAACGAGATTCACCAGCGTCGCGAAGCCGGGTTGCTGAATGCCGAGCGACGCCTGCGCGCCGCCGAAGTGATCGAACACCACGCGAACGGCAGCGCCGGCGACGAGGTCGCTGATGGCCTCGATCACGCTCAGCCGCGTATAGATTTGAATGTGCCAGCCGCGAGCTTTCATCCGCTCCGCCGCGCGTTGGAAACGCTGCCGGGCAATGGCGGGATCCGTGACGCCCGTGGTTTCCAAATTGAGACGGATCCCTCGAATGCCCGCGCGAGACATTCCATCCAGCATCGGGTCGGTGGTGCTGTCGTCGATGACGGCGACGCCACGGGCGCTCGAGCCGAGCTGCCTGAGCGCATCGAGCGTGCAGGCGTTGTCGGTGCCGTACACGCTGGGCTGAACGATGACCACGCGGCTCGTGCGCAGCGCTCGATGCAGGGCGCGGATTTCGGCGACCGACGCCGGCTCCGGCGTGTACGTGCGATCGGGTGCGAACGGAAAGCGCGCCGAACTTCCGAAGATGTGCGTGTGGCAATCGCACGCGCCCGGCGGCACGTCGAAGCTGACCTGTGTCGCCGGTTGTGACGCCTTGGCGAACGCCGACGCGGCGCGTCCTGCGAACGCCGCCGCGCCGGCCGCTGCCGCCCCGACGAGCACATTGCGCCGCGATATCATCGCCGGCCTCCGGTTCGCGCGGGATCCTAACACGCGCAAACGACTGCCAATCGGCGCCGAGCGTCTGATCCATTACCCAATTACCCAATTACCCAACTACCCACTTACCCAATTCAACCGATATATATAAAAGGATGCTCTTCAGGCCTCTTCCCCGGGCCGTCACCCGGCCGGTTTCCATCCTGATCCTCGTCGGTTGGGTCGCCGTCCTGGCCGTGCTCGTCAACCGGTCGTACATCCAGGCCTCGTCCGCGACCCTTGCGACCGACCTCGCGCGGTACGGCTCAGGCGCGCAGTGGCACGGCGTGTACTACCGCGGCGAGAAGATCGGCTTCACGGTCAGCCAGACGCTGCAGAAGGATGACGGCTTCGAGCTGGAAGAAGACGGCCGGCTGCAGATGGCGATGCTCGGCGCGACGACGGCCGCGACGATTCACACGGTCGCGCGCGTCGATGCGAATTTCGCGCTGCACAGCTTCGAGTTCTCGCTCGATCCGGGCACGGGCCCGGTCACGGTTCGCGGTCAGGTGAACGATCGCCGCCTCACGCTCAGCACGACGACGCCGAGCGGCACGCGGATGGAGGAACGCGATCTGCCGGAGCCGCCGGCGCTGTCGCTGAATCTGTCGCGCAAGCTCGCGAACGGCGGACTCGTGACCGGCGCGCGCTACGAATGGTCCGTCTTCGATCCGGCCACGCTGCGCAACGCGCCCGTCATCGTCCGCGTCGGCAAGCGCGAGTTCGTGCCGGGCGTGAACACGCCGATTCCCGCCGCCCACGTCGAGATGGAATACGCCGGCCTGAGCACGACGTCGTGGGTGACGGACACCGGGGAAGTCCTGCGCGAAGAAAGCCCGATGGGGATGATCACGGTCCGCGAGACGCCCGAGGCCGCGAGAGCGATGGCCGTCTCGCGGCGCACGCAGGTGGACATGCTGCGCGCGGCGGCGATCGTGCCGATTGGGGCGCGGCGGATCGACGAGCCGCGCGACGTTCGGCGGATCCGCCTGCAGTTGTCGAACGCGGATCTCTCCGGCTTTGCCTTGAACGGCGTCGGGCAGACGTTCTCGAGTACGGACTCGATCGTCGAGATCCGAGATCCGCAGGGTCTCAAGGCCGAGCGCGCCGATCCCGACGCGGCGAAGTACCTCGCGCCGGAAGCGTTCATCGAGAGCGACGCGCCGGAAATCATCGCCGAATCGGAAATCGCCGCGCGCGGCGCGACGGACGTCAGAGATCGCGCGGAGAAGATCACGCGGTACGTCAACGCGATTCTGGACAAGAAGCCGACGGTCAGCCTGCCGTCGGCGCGTGAAGTCCTGCGGACGCGCGTCGGCGACTGCAACGAGCACACGGCGCTCTACGTCGCCATGGCGCGCGCGCAGAAGATCCCCGCGCGGATCGCCGTCGGCATGGTCTACATCCACGGCGCGTACTACTACCACGCGTGGCCCGAGGTGTACATCGACGAGGGATCGAATCGCGGACTGTGGCTGCCGGTCGATCCGACGCTGAACCAGTTTCCGGCCGACGGCACGCACCTGCGGCTCGCGCGCGGCGGCCTCGACAAGCAGACGATCATCCTGCCGCTCATCGGGAAGCTGCGGATGCGCGTGATGGGTCTCGAGATGGCGCCCAATTCGACGCCGATCCTCGTCGGCAAGCCGCCGGCGGATCTCGGTCCGCTGGCGATTCCCATTCCCAAACGCGAGTCGTGCTGCCTCTGCAAACCGGCACCACCCGAGCGTCCGGTGCGAGGCCGATGATCTCTCTGCAGCATCTCGTCAAAACCTACGGCGCGTTCACCGCGGTCGACGACGTCAGCCTCGACGTCGCGCCCGGAGAAATCCACGGTTTCCTCGGGCCGAACGGCGCGGGCAAGACGACGACGCTCCGCATGATTGCCGGTCTGCTGAAGCCGACATCCGGCCGCATCGTCGTGAACGAGCACGATCTCGCGGCCGAGCCGGAGGCGGCGAAGGCGTCGCTCGGGTTCATTCCGGATCGGCCGTTCATCTACGAGAAGCTGACGGCCGGCGAGTTCCTGCGTTTTCACGCCGGGCTCTACGGCATCGACGGCAACGGCGTCGGCGAGCGCGTGTACGAGATGCTGGATCTCTTCGAGCTCGGCCGCTGGGAGAACGAGCTCGTCGAGGCCTTCTCGCACGGCATGAAGCAGCGGCTCGTGATGAGCGCGGCGTTTCTCCATCGGCCGCAGTCGGTCGTCGTCGACGAGCCGATGGTCGGACTCGATCCGCGCGGCGCGCGGCTTATCAAAGATGTGTTCCGCAGAATGAGCCAGAAAGGCGTCGCGATTCTGATGAGCACGCACACGCTCGAGGTCGCGCAGGAGATGTGCGATCGCATCAGCATCATTTTGAAAGGCAGGATCATCGCACGCGGGACCGTCGATGAGCTCCGCGCGCTGGCCGGCGGCGGCCCTGGCGGCGACGTCCACTTGACCGAAGTCTTCCTGAAGTTGACCGGCGGATCGGGCCTGCAGGAGATCGACGAGGTCATTTGATGAAGGTGACTGGTGGCTGGTGGCTGGTGGCTGGACGGTCGATTCTCGACGCATGACTCACGATTTCACTTTTCTGCTCCGTCCCCATTTCCTTTCCGCGCGCAACCGCGCCGAGCGGCGCGAGCGTGGCGACCTCACGCGCGGCTTCCTGTTCGGCGGCATCGGCGTCGCTGTCTTTGTCGCGCTATTCCAGGGCGCATCGTGGCTGACGGGCCAGCTGGAGGATTACGCGGAGCTGGGCGACTACCTGCTGCGGATGGGATTGTCGTGGCTGTTCCTGACGTTCTTGTCGTTCCTCGCGTTCAGCGGCGTCGTGACCGCGCTGTCTACGTTCTTTCTGGCCGACGATCTGCGGCTGCTGCTCGCGGCGCCGGTCGCGGTGCGCCGGGTCTTTCACGCGCGGTTTCTGCGCACCCTCGTCCAGGCGTCGTGGATGGTCGTGATCTTTCTCGCGCCGGTGCTCGTGGGGATCGGCTGGGCGCGGTGCGCGGGGCCGTCGTTCTACGCGATGGCGATATTCACGGTCGCGCCGTTCGCCGTCATCCCGGTCGCGGCCGGCTCGGCGGTCACGCTGCTGCTCGTCAATACGTTTCCGGCGAGGCGGGCGCGCGATCTCCTGATGCTCATGGGCCTGCTGTTCGCGGCGAGCATCGTGATCCTGCTGCGCTTCATCCGGCCGGAGCAGCTGCTGCGCGTCGAGTCGCTGCCGGACTTGACGGGCTTCTTCGCGACGCTGCAGTCGCCCATCACGCCGATGCTGCCGTCGTTCTGGGCGGGGGAGATGCTGTTCTCGACGCTGCGCGGCGAACGCGACCTGCTGCACACGGCGGCGCTCTGGTCCACGGCGGTCGGGTCGGTGGTGCTGCTGCGGATGGCGGGGGAGCGGTGGTACTTCACCGGTTACAGCCGATCGCAGGAGGCGTCGAAAGCGCGGTTCAATCAGCTGCGGATGCTCGACGCCGGCGTGCGCGCGCTGCCGATGTCGACCGTGCGTCGGCAGCTATTGATAAAGGATCTGAAGATCTTCCTGCGCGACGTCGGTCAGTGGTCGCAGCTGCTGCTCCTGCTCGCGCTGGTGCTCGTCTACCTCTATAACTTCCGTGTCCTGGATCTCGACAAGATTCCGTACATGAGCGTGTTCATCAAGAACACGTACGCGTTCGTGAATCTCGGGATGGCGGGCTTCGTGATGGCGACCGTCGCCGTGCGCTTCGTGTTTCCCGCCGTGTCCGCCGAGGGCGCGGCGTTCTGGATTATCCGGACCGCGCCGATCTCGCTCCGCGACTTCCTGTGGTCGAAGTTCTGGACCGGCTTCGTGCCCGTGTTCGTCCTGACGGAGGGCTTGACGATCGTCGCGAATGAGTTCCTCGGCGTCGATCCGTTCATGAAAGGAACGGCGGCGATCGCGATCGTGTTCATGAGCCTCGCGCTCGTCGGCCTCGCGACCGGATTGGGCGCACGTTATCCACGGTTCGGTGCGGACGCGACGCAAGCCGCGGGATCCTACGGCGGCGTGGCGTTCATGGTCCAGGCCGTGCTGTTCATCATCGTGACGATCGCGCTGCTCGGCTGGCCGTCGTCGGTCTACGTGCTCGCGCAGTTTCGTCACCTGCCGCTCAGCGGGTCACAGCTGTTCCTCATGGCGCTCTGCTTCGGTGGAGTGATAACCGTCAGCTTGACAATCTGGCTCACGTCGATGCGGTCAGGAGTCAGAGCGCTTGAGCAGATGAGTGAGGAGAGGCGAATCGGGTAGTTGAGTGATTGGGTAACTGGGTAAATTACCCAACTATTCACGTCCCCAATTCGTCTAAGGTTGACATGCTACACCTGTAGCAGTAAGATGCTGCGCCTGTAGCACCTGAACATGCGCACACCGCCTGCCCATAAACTGACGCGCCGCGAGCGCGAGATCATGAACGCGCTCTTCGCGCTGGCGAACCGCGCGACCGTGGAGGACATCCGCGCGCGACTCTCGGATCCGCCCAGCTACTCGGCCGTCCGCGCGATGCTCGTCCGCCTCGAGACCAAAGGCTACCTCCGGCACCAGGAGGATGGCGTCCGCTACGTCTACTCGGCCACCACGTCGCACACCGCCGCCAGACGCGCCGCCCTCCGGCAGTACCTCCGCGTGTTCTTCGACGGATCCCTCGGCCAAATGATGACCGCGCTCGTCAGACAAGAAGCGTGGACCGACGAAGAGCTTGACAGGCTTCGCACCGAAATCGACCGTGCACGAAAGGGAAGGAAACAGTCATGACGGATATGTTGGCAAGGATGGCTCTGGCGGTCAGCAACTCAGACGAGCTGTCCCTCATTGTGAAGGCGACCATCGTGCTGGCGCTGACGCTCGTCGCGGCCGTGGCCGCGCGGCGCGCGCGCGCGTCCGTGCGTCATGTGCTGCTGACGTCGGCCTTCGGCGTCCTGCTGACCCTGCCGGCCATCGCGATGCTCCTGCCGCCCCTCGCCGTCACCGTTGCGTCGGCTCCCGCCGCCGCTCACCGGGAAGTACGCGTGAAAGCGATACGCGGAAACGACCTCGTGTACTACTCGAACGTCGTCGAGGATGTGTCCGCGCCGTCGCTCGCGGGCCCCTCGCCGCGGCTCTCGGCGCTCCTGCGCGTCGCGTGGACTGCGGGCGCGTTCCTCTTCCTTGCGCCTGTGGGCGTGGCACTCTGGCGGCTGCGAAGGCTCCGCCGCCGCGCCGCGCCGTGGCTGCCGGCGACGCCGGTCGCGCGCATGATCGCGCGGCACGCCGGCGTCCTTCGGCCGATCGACGTTCTTCTCAGCGAGACGATCGCGACGCCGTTGACGTGCGGATGCGTGCGGCCCGCAATCGTGATGCCCGTCGACGCGCAGTCGTGGTCGGACACCGACGTCAGGCGCGCGCTGGTCCACGAGCTCGAGCACGTCCGCCGCGCCGACTGGCCGGTCCAGCTCGCCGCGCGCAGCGTCTGCGCGCTCTACTGGTTCCACCCGCTCGCGTGGATCGCGTGGCGGCACCTGTGCCTCGAGTCGGAGCGTGCGTGCGACGATGCGGTGCTCAGGAGCGCCGAGAGCGCGGACTACGCGGAACAGCTGGTCACGCTCGCCGCGCGCGTTTCACATTACTCGTTCCAGCCGGCGCTCTCGATGGCGGGCCGCAGCGATTTGGCCGCGCGCGTCAGAGCGCTGCTCGACGGCCGTCAGGCCCGCGGGCGCGCGGGACTCCTGAGAGCCGTGAGCGTCGCCGGCCTCGTCGGTCTGCTCGCGCTGACGATTTCGCCGCTGCGGGCCGTTGGACGATCGCAGACGCAGACGCCGGCCGCTGGTCCCACCTTTGAAGTCGCGTCGGTCAAGCCGAACAACTCGGGCGACGGCCGCGTGCAGATCATGAATCAGCCGGGCGGCCGCTTCACGGCGACCAACGTCACGCTGCGCCTGCTGATTCGTCAGGCGTATCAGCTCCAGGATTCCCAGATCGTCGGCGGACCCAGCTGGCTCAACGACGATCACTACGACATCGTCGCGAAGGCTGATGGATCGCAGCTGGAGACCCCGTCTGTCGCGCAGGCGCGAGGCGGCGGCCCGACGCCGGTGCAGATGATGATCCGCGCGATGCTCGCGGAGCGCTTCAATCTCGTCGTCCACAACGAATCGCGAGAGATGCCGATCTACGCGCTGATCCTCGCGCGGAGCGACGGCAAGCTCGGGCCGGAGATGAAGAAGTCCGAGATCGATTGCACCGCGGTTGCCGCCCGGGGCCGCGGTCCGGGCGGGCCGCCGCCGGGTGGGCCGTCCGGGCCGGGGCAGCCGATGCCGTGCGGGATCAGAATCGGCATGGGCACGTTGACGATGGGCGGCGCGAGCCTCACGCAGTTCGCGAACAGCCTGGGGATGTTCGTCGGCCGCCTCGTGTTCGACCGGACCGGCCTCACAGGCGGGTGGGATCTCAACCTGACGTGGACGCCGGACAACATGCCGCAGCGGCCGCCGGGCGCGCCGGATGGCCCGATCGATCCGAACGGTCCGTCGATCTTCACGGCGATCCAGGAGCAGCTCGGGCTGAAGCTCGATTCGCAGCGAGGGCCCGTCGACGTCCTCGTCATCGACAAGGCCGAGCATCCGACCCCGGACTGAAGACAGACGGCAGACGACGATCAACGCAGAACTCGCGGAAACGCAGAGAAGGAATGCCACCACGGAGGATACGGAGGACACGGAGAGCGATAGTTGGTGATCCCACGCTCGACGGGTCGAGTCTCTCGGCGCATTCTGCGGTTTCTGCGTGGTACGTCGTCCGTGCGCTCGTCCTGCCCGTGCTGATCATTGCGCTCTGGTCGCAGACGGGATTCGCGGCGGCCGATCAGTACGGGCGCGTGACGTTCGCGGATCTGCCGGTGCCGGGTGCATCGGTCACCGCCACGCAGGGCGCGACGAAGCGCGTGACGGTCACGGATCAACAGGGTGTCTATCATTTCGCGAATCTCGATGACGGCGTGTGGACGATCAAGGTCGAAATGCTGGGCTTCGCGAGCGCGAGCCGGGACGTCACGATCCCGTCAAGCGCGCCGCCTCCGACCTTCGCGCTGACATTACGCAGCTTCAGCGAGATCACGGCCGGGATCACGCCGGTCGACGTTTCACCGCCGGCACCGCCCACCGGGACGAACGCTTCAGCGCAGGCAACGCCGGGCGCGGGTAGTACGCCTGCCCCGGCCGGCGCCCAGGGCGGCTTTCAGCGCGCCGCCGTCAGCGCGACGTCGGGCGGGACCGCGGTCACGGGAGATTCGGGCGGATCCGATGCGAACGCCGCCGACGCAGCCGATGGATTCCTGATCAACGGCAGCGTGAACAACGGCGCCTCGTCGCCGTTCGCGCAGCTCGCGGCCTTCGGCAACAACCGCCGCGGCGCGCGCGCGCTTTACAACGGCGGCGTCGGCATCACGCTCGGTAGCTCGGCGTTCGACACGCGCCCGTTCTCGTTCACGGGCCAGCCGGCCCCGAAGTCCGTCTACAGCGACGCACAGATTGTCGCCAGCTTCGCCGGTCCAGTCCGCATTCCGAAAGTGTTCAAGAACGCGCCGAATCTTTTTCTCGGCTACCAGCACACGGCGAATCACAACGCGACGGCGCAGTCGGCGCTGATGCCGTCGGCGCTCGAGCGGAGCGGCGATTTCTCGCAGAGTGTCGACGCAACGGGGCGAGCGATCAAGATCGTCGATCCGACGACGGGGCAGCCGTTTCGAGGCGGCGTGATTCCGGCGGAGCGCATCAGCCCGCAGGCGGCGTCGCTCCTCGGTTACTACCCGGCGCCGAACGTGGACGGCGCAAGCCGCTACAACTATCAAACGCCCGTGCTCCTGACCACGCATCAGGACGCGATGCAGTCGCGGGTGACCGAAGCCATCGACCAGAAGAATCAGCTGTTCGGCAACGTGGCGTTCCAGCGCACGGCGACCGACAACGCGAACGTGTTCGGGTTCGTGGATTCGAATCGCGTGTCGGGCCTCGACGCCGCGATCAACTGGTCGCATCGCTTCAGCCAGTTCTTCTCGCTGCGCACGCGCTACCAGTACACGGGGCTGGCGACGAACGTCACGCCGAACTTCGCCGGCCTCGTCGACATCGCCGGCGCGGCGGGCATCGCCGGCACCAACCAGGATCCGGTGAACTGGGGCCCGCCGAATCTGATCTTCTCGAGCGGCGTCGCCGGCTTCAGCAGCGCGCAGTACGCATCAAATCAGGACGCGACGCACGGCTGGATGGCGGAGGGCCAGTGGGGCCGCGGCCGGCATAACCTCACGCTCGGCGGCGACATCAAGATCCGCCGGCTGGACGTCTTCTCGCAGCAGGACGCGCGCGGCACGTTCGGCTTCAACGGCGCGGCCACGGGATCCGATCTCGCCGACTTCCTGCTCGGCCTTCCGCACACGAGCGCGATCGCATTCGGGAACGCGAACAAGAACTTCCGCGGCATCTCGCCTGACGCGTACATCACAGACGACTGGCGGGTCAGCCCGACGTTCACGGCGAACATCGGCGTGCGATGGGAATACGAGTCGCCGCTGACCGAGCAGCTCGGCCGGCTCGTGAACCTCGACGTCGCGCCGGACTTCACGTCGGCGGGCGCCGTGCTCGCGTCGAATCCCGTCGGCCCTGTGGGCAATGTCACGGGGCAGCGCTACCCCGACGCGCTCATCCGCGGCGACACACGCGGGTTCGAACCGCGCGTCGGCGTCTCCTGGCGACCGGTGCCGGGATCGTCGCTCGTGATTCGCGCCGGCTACGGCGTCTATCGCAACACGTCGGTTTACCAGTCGATCGCGATGCTGCTCGCGCAGCAGCCGCCGCTCTCGAAGACGCTCAGCGTCGAGAGCAGCGCGAAGAATCCGCTGACGCTCGCGAACGGCTTCAGCGCGACCCCGAACGTCGCGAATACGTTCGCGGTTGATCCGGACTTCCGCGTCGGCTACGCGCAGAACTGGCAGGTGCTCGCGCAGCGCGATCTGCCCGCCTCGCTCACGATCACCGCGACGTATCTCGGAACCGCGGGCAGTCACCTGATGCAGGAGTTCCTGCCGAACACGAATCCGATTGGCGCGGCGAATCCGTGCCCGAACTGCCCCGCGGGATTCGCGTACCTGACGTCGAACGGCGCCTCGAATCGTCAGTCAGGACAGCTGCAGCTTCGCCGCCGGCTGCGGAACGGCCTGACGGCGATGATCCAGTACACGTTATCCAAAGCGACAGACGATGCGCCCGCGGCGTTCACCGGGGCAAGTCTGAACGGCGCCTCGATCGCCCAGGACTGGCGGAATCTCGGGGCGGAGCAGGGACCGTCGAGCTTCGATCAGCGGCACGTGTTCACCGCACAGTTTCAGTACACGTCCGGCGCCGGCATGGGCGGCGGCGCGCTGATGGACGGCGCGAAGGGATCGCTGCTGAAAGGCTGGACGATCACGACGCAGATGACCGCCGGCAGCGGTCTGCCATTGACGCCGATCTATCTGACGTCGGTCGCCGGCACCGGCGTGACGGGGACGATTCGCGCGAGCGAGACCGGCCCGTCGTCGTCGATGCCCGACGGCTTCTACGCGAATCCGTCCGCGTTCTCGGCGCCGTCGCCGGGGCAGTGGGGCACGGCCGGGCGCAATTCGATCCGCGGGCCCGCGCAGTTCTCGCTGAACGGCAGCGTCGGCCGGTCGTTTCTCTGGGGCGATCGTTTCACGGCGGACTGGAGGATCGACGCGACGAACGTGCTGAATCGTGTGACGTACTCGATGGTGAACACAATCGTCGGCAGTCCGCAGTTCGGGTTGCCGAATCAGGCGAACGCGATGCGGAAGCTGCAGAGCAGTCTGCGCGTCCGGTTCTGAAGGCAGGCGAAGAAAAGAAATGAAACCACGGAGGACACGGGGGGCACGGAGGAGGATGGGTACGTTCACGGTTGTGAGCGCTGCCATTGCCGCGACGCTCTGCGCGGTGTCGACGATGTCCACGGCGCGTCTTGCCGCGCAGCAGATGCCGCCCGCGCGGCCGGCGTTCCGCAGCGGCGCGCAGCTGATCGTCGAGACGGTGACCGTCAAGGACAAGGACGGCAAGGTCGTCGAGGGATTGACAGCGAAGGACTTCAACGTCACCGAAGACGGCGTGCCGCAGGCGATCAGCTTTGTCGAGTTCCAGAAGGTGGAAAGCGCTCCGGGCGGAGCAGGCTCCGCCGCTACGGCAGAGGCCGTAGGGGCCGACCTTGGTCGGCCCCCGACGACGCCGGGCGCACCGCCGGCAGTTGCGTACCAGATCTCCACACCGCCACCCGGCGACACCCGCTATCGGGATCGCCGGCTCATCGTTTTGTACTTCGATCTCACCGCGATGCCGCCGCCTGACCTGACGCGCGCGTACGCGGCGGCGCGGCGGTTCATCAAAGATCAGCTGCAGCCGCAGGACTTGATCGCGATCATGACGTTCCAGGGCGGCGCGGTGAAAGTGAAGCACGACTTCACCAACGATCGCCAGCAGCTCGAAGAAGTCTTTCTGCGCCTCATCTACGGCGACGACCTCGACGGCGACGGCATCCCCGACGTCACGCCGGATTCGGGAACGGCGTTCGGCCAGGACGATGCCGAGTTCAACATCCTGAACACCGACCGTCAGCTGTCCGCGCTCCAGACGGCCGTGACGATGCTCCGGCCGTTGCCGGAGCAGAAGTCGCTCGTGTATTTCGCGAGCGGCCTGCGGCTGAACGGCGTGGACAACCAGGCGCAGCTGCGCGCGACGACGAACGCGGCGATCCGCGCGAACGTGTCGATCTTTCCCGTGGACGCGCGCGGGCTGGTCGCGCAGGCGCCGCTCGGCGACGCCACCGTCGCATCGCCCGGCGGCCTCGCGATGTTCACCGGCACCGCCGCCGCCGGCATTCAGACGAACTTCCAGCGCTCGCAGGACACGCTCTACAGCCTCGCGAAGGACACGGGCGGGAAGGCGCTGTTCGACAACAACGACTTGTCACTGGGAATTGTTCAGGCCGCGGAGTCGGTCAGCAGCTACTACATCGTCGGCTACTACAGCACGCACACGGCGCGCGACGGCAAGTTCCGCCGCGTCAGGGTCACGCTGACCGGCGGGCTATCGGCCGAGCTGACGTTCCGTCAGGGCTATTTCGCCGACAAGGAGTTCGCCAGGTTCACGGCGGCGGACAAGGAGCGCCAGCTCGAAGAAGCGCTGATGCTCGAGAATCCGGTCACCGAGATCACTATCGCGATGGAGCTGAACTACTTCCAGCTCGACCGCGCGGAGTACTTCGTGCCGGTCGCCGTCAAGATTCCCGGCAGCGAGCTCGCGCTCGCCAGGCGCGGCGGCGCGGCGCGGACCGTGATCGACTTCATCGGTGAAGTGAAAGACGACTACGGGATCACGATCCAGAACGTGCGGGACAAGCTCGACATCAAGTTGAGCGACGACACGGCGGCGCAACTTGCGAAGCGCCCCATTCAGTACGAAACCGGCTTCACGCTGCTGCCGGGCAAGTACGTGATCAAGTTTCTCGCGCGCGACGCGGAGACCGGACGCATCGGGACGTACCAGTCGGCGTTCACGATTCCGAATCTGAATCGTGAGCTGAAGCGCGTGCCGATCAGCTCCGTCGTCCTGAGCAGCCAGCGCGTGCCGATGTCAGGCGCGCTGTACTCGGTGAAGAAGGGCGCGGCGCCATCGGTCGATCCGCTCGTATCCGACGGCTCGAAGCTGATTCCAAGCGTAACGCGCGTCTTCAGCACGAGCCGCGATCTCTACGTCTTCCTGCAGGCGTACGAGCGCACCGAGCCCGCGATGCCGCCGCTCGTCGCGTTCGTCAGCTTCTATCGCGGCGACGTGAAGGCGTTCGAGACGGCGCCGCTCGCCGTGACCGGGAATTTCGATCCGAAGACGAGAGCGGTCCCGCTGCGATTCAGCGTTCCGCTGAGCGGTTTTCCACCAGGCCGATACGAGTGCCAGGTCACCGTGTTGAATCCCAACGGCCAGAAGGTCGCGTTCTGGCGTGCGGACATCGCGCTTGTCCCGTGATGCATGCGCGCTCGCTTCGGCGACGTCGCTGCCGACGGCACGTTCTCCATAGCGGGCGTGCCGCCACGCGACTACACGCTCGCGCCTCGTCCCGACGCTAACCGCTGACGTACCCCAGGGTCCGCAAGCGTTCGCGCAGCCGCCGCAGCGTGTCATCGGTGACGTGCGACGGCCGCCGCAGCAGGCCGGCCAGTCTGCGCCATGCTTCGCGCGCTTCCGCGAAGCGCGGATCGCCGGCGGGAATCACCGTGTCGCCGTCGCCCACGGTCACGAGTACGTCATCCGCCGCCACGGCTGCTGTTGGATCCGCGGCCCATCGCGTGAAGAACTTCATCCGCGGGAAGCGGAGCGCTACGCGCACCGGGTCTCGGTCCTGATTGAAGACCGGCGCGAACGGCGACGCGCTGCGCGGATCGAAGACGACCTGCCTGTCCTCCCGGCGGATCAGGGCGTTGCCCATCATCCACGCCGGGATCGGGATTCCGGCGAGCGCGAGAATTGACGGTGCGACGTCGATCGATCGCGTAATGCCGGTGACCTGCTCCGGGCGGACGTGACTGCCGTAGCTGACGATCAGGGGGATATGGATCTCCGCGTCCGGGAGATTCCCGATGCCGCCCCCGTGTCCCGCATACCCGGCCTCGTACAGCTGTTCGCCGTGGTCCGCGGTCACGATGACGACGGTGTTCTCGAGGCGACCGAGCCGGCCAAGCGTTTCCATCAAGCGACCGACCGAGCGATCGGCCTCGTGCAGATCCTCATCGTACAGGTCGACGACGTACTGGCGTTCCACCGCGCCCTTGAGCTGTGCGGCCTGCTCCGGCGCCGCGCCGTTCGCAAACGAGGCGCGGAAACGCCGATCGACGAAAACGGGCGCCTCGCTTCGCAGCGGATGCGGGAAATGCGTGTCCATCGCGTGGAGGTACGCGAAGAACGGCGTCTGCTGCGCGGCGATCCACGGTTCAAACTTGTCGAGGATGTCGTCGAGATTCGCCTTGTCGCCCTCGGCCTTCAGCGAGGCGACGTTGGAGTAGTGGTCGAAGACGCGCGTGACCGAAGACAGTCGGGGATGAAAGTACGGATGGCCTGCGAACAACGCGGTCTGGTAGCCTCCTTCGACGAGGACGCTTGGAAGCGAGCCCCGCGCGTTGTCACTGGGCAGCTCTGGGCCTTCCGGCGCGGAGATCAGCGCGTGGGGACGCAGCGTGCTCATCAAGAGCTGCGAGACGGCCGAAACCGTGCCGTTGCTGCCGCTGTAGTGCTGCGTGAACAGCAGACCTGTCGCCGCCAGCCGATCGAGATTCGGGGTCGTCTGGCGCCGGTAGCCCATCGCCGACAGGTGATCGGCGCGGCAGGCGTCGAGCACGACGAGCACGATGGAGGGTCGAACCCCCCGGGGTTGGATCGGCGGCCCCGGCGCGGCAGGCGCCACCGTCAACAGCCCCACGATTAGGACGCAGAACCAGCTTCGTACTGTATGCACGCGGTGCCCCCCAGCAAGAAGTTAGACCGTCGTCGTGCGACGAAGTCACATCCTAACCTCCTACACGAAACCTAACGAAGCTATTCTGTGATGAAAGCGTGCAGCGGGCCGTAAGGGTGCCGTTGCGATAAGGATTTAGCGTTGATTTAGCGTGGATTCAGTTGAGGTACTTCACGAAGATCACTTCGTTCTGCTTTTCGTTGTAGACGAGCTCATCGACCTTCGCCCGAACGAGCAGGATGCCGAAGCCGCCCGGGCGCAGACCTTTCTCTTCGCGAATCCTCACGTGCTCGATCGGATCCTCGGGGTGCGCGATCGCGGCATGGTCGAGATCCTTCAACTGGAAGCCCGGGCCGGGATCCGCGATACGGTAGATGAGGACGCGGTTCGTGCGCACGCACGAGACGCGCACTTTCCGGGTGGGATCCAGCTGGCCGCCCCACTCGACGGCGTTCAGCAGCAGCTCGCGAAACGCGTCGCTCACGGTATCAATCACGTCGGCCGGCAGGTCCGCGCCGAGCCGGGCGACCACGGGCTGAATCTGTTCCGCGGCTTCGCGCGTGCAGGGGATGAGCAGCTCGACCCAGTCGGGCCGCGCCGAAATCACTTCGATCGCCGCCGGCGCGTCGGACGCCTGCAGCGCGTCCCGGGCCACGTTCAGCAGGTTGCGCACCTCCAGTTCACTGACGAGCCTGGCGAGGCGCGACGCGTCCTCCGCCTGCGCCTGGCGCGCCGCCACCAGGTCGCGTGAGTAGCGCGCGATCGTCGCCTGCGCGTCTTTGCGCTCCGTGATGTCGCGCGCCGCGGCGTAGATCGTCTGCTCGCTCGGGTACGGCACGGCGGCCCACTCCAGCCAGCGATACGCGCCATCTTTGGCGCGGTAGCGATTCTCGAATGCGAGCACCTGGCCGCCGCCGCTGAGCTTGTCCGCCTCGGTCGTCGTCTGGGCCCGGTCGTCCGGGTGCACGAACTCCAGGTAGGGCCGCGCGAGCAGCTCGTCGCTCGTGTAGCCGAGCACCCGTTCCCAGGCCGGATTCAGCCGCTTGAAGTAGCCGTCGAATCCGGCCACGCACAGCAGGTCGAGCGACAGCGTGAAGAACCGATCCAGTTCTTCTTCGACGCGCCGGCGCTCGATGAACGCGCCGACTTGCGCGCCGACCCTGGTCAGCATCCCGAGCAGGTATTCGTCGGGCTCGCGGATGTCGCGGCTGAAGAATTCCATGACGCCGACGACATTCCCTCGAATCAGGAGCGGCAGCGCAAACGCGCCGTGCAGCCCTCCGCGCCTGGCGCCCCCCGCACGGGGGAAGTTCGCATCTTCGACCACGTCAGGCACCCACGCGGGCTCGCCGCTGGCCCAGACGCGTCCGGGCAGGCCGACGCCCCGCGTGAACGTGATGCGCCGGCTGGTCGCCTCGAATTCGGCCAGGTCGATGGCTGGCCGATGCCAGGTGTCCTTGCAGCGCAGGACACCAGCGCTGGCGTCCACGTGCCACAACCCGCCGTGGTCCCAGCCGAGCGTTTCGCAGATGGCGCGCAGGACGCGCCCCCCCGCCTCGGCCAACGTCGTCGATTCGGCGAGCGCCCGCGCCGCCACGTATTCGACGGTCAGGCGTCGCTCGGCGTGCGCCGCACGAGGGGCATCCAGCGGCACGGGTCAGGCGGGAGTGCGTTCCATGAGATCAAGCCGAATTATAGAACCGCGGCGATCCCGACACGAGCTTGACCGAGGCTTCACAGAAGCTTGACAATCAGCCGGCAACCGCCCCCTTACACTTCCGGGCGATGTGGAACCCAGTGGATATCCACGGAAGCCGGAGAGTTCTCCTCCTCTTCGCGCTCATGGTCCTGCTCCCGGCGGGGATCTTCAGCGTCCTGATCATCCGCGCCGTGCGCAGCGACCGGGTGCAGGCCGCACAGGAGAGGGCCGATCGCCAGCGGCAGATCGTCCGGCTGTTCGAGGAAGACCTGAGCCGCTGGCTGTTCTCCACGCAGCCGGACGCGGCGGTCGCGACAGCCTTGTTCAGCTTCCGGCTCGAAGGCGACCGCATCGTCTTTCCCGAGTTCGATCTGGCGCTGCCGGTCAACGCGTCGCCCCCGCGGCCTCCGGCGCCGACGCCGCTGTCCGAGCGTCCCACCGCGCAGGTGATCACCGATTTCTATTACCCGCGGATTCTGGTGTATCTCCGGGATTTCAAGTCGGGCGCCCAGTACTTTCTCCGGCTCAAATCGCTCATCGTGCTGCTGCCCGGCGGCGCTCAGGGGTACGCGCTCGATGCGCAACAGGTCATCGATCGCGCGAACGGGCGGCTCGCAGAACTGTGCGCGGGAACGAGTTTCAAGGGCTCGCTCTGGATCGGCGATGTCCGTGACAAGGAGTCCGCGTCGGCGACCGGGGCGTTTGCGCTCAAAGGATTCTCATTCTTCCAAGTCGTGTTCTACGACGCCGGCGTGGCGAGCCCGACAGACTTCCGGCAGTACGCGTTCGCCTACTCGATGGCGTTCCTCGTGCTCGTGGCCATCCTCGGCAGCGTTCTGGTGTATCGCACGGTGTCGCAGGAGGCGCGGCTCTCCCAGTTGCGGACCGATTTCGTGTCCGCGGTCTCGCATGAGTTCCGGTCGCCCCTCAGTTCCATGCTGGCCCTGCTGGAGCGGCTGGAATCGGCGCGGATCCGCGATCCGGAAAAGCTCGCCGAGTACCATGACGTGATCCGTCGCGACGCGCGCCGCCTCAGCGCGCTGGTGACGCGCCTGCTGGATTTCGCTCAGATCGAAAATGGGAAGATGCGCTATGCGCTCGAGCGCGTGGAGCTGGTGGCGATCACGCGCGAGGCGCTGGAGGCGTGCCGCTACTCGGCTCGCGAGGCACGCGTCCGGCTCTGCGGCGCGGACGCGGCGCCGCTGTGGGTCCGTGCCGACCGAACGGCGCTGCGGCACTGCGTCCAGAACTTGATCGAGAACGCGATCAAGTATTCACCGCCGGACTCGCCGATCGCTGTAACGTGCTCCTCAGCCAACGGTTCGAACATTGTGGAAGTGCAGGACCGCGGGATCGGCATCCCGCGCGCGGAACAGGAGAAGATCTTCGAGAAGTTCTATCGCGGCCACCACGCGGCCGGCCTGAACGTACAGGGCGTCGGCATCGGGCTGGCGCTCGTCAAGCACGTGGCGGAAAGCCACGGCGGGTCTGTGTCGGTCGAGAGCGAGCCGGGCGACGGCAGCCGGTTCCGGCTGCATCTCCCGAACGCGGAGGGCTGAGCCATGTCGACGAGGATCCTTGTGGTCGAGGACGAGCCCGGCATCCGCCTTGCGCTCAAAGATGAGCTCGAGTTCGAGGGCTTCGACGTCGAGCTGGCTGAGGACGGCGCGACCGGGCTGGCTGCGGTTCTGCGGTCCGAGCCGGCGCTCATCGTGCTCGACTTGATGCTGCCGGGACGAAACGGCTTCCAGATTTGCCAGGAGCTTCGACACCGCGGCATTCGAACGCCGATCATCGTGCTGACGGCGCGCAACGAAGAGGTCGACAAGGTCCGCGGTCTCGCCCTTGGCGCCGACGATTACGTGACGAAGCCGTTCAGCCTCGCAGAACTTGTGGCGCGCATTCGGGCGGTGTTGCGACGCTCGCAGACACACGACGACCGCGACGTGGTCGAAGTGCCGCCGATCAAGCTCGACTTGCGCAAACACTGCGCCTTCAAGCGTGATGTCGCGCTGCAGCTCACGGATACGGAATTCCGGATGCTCGCGCTGCTGCTCACGCGGCCCGGAGAGGTGATCACGCGCGACGAGTTCCTGAAGCAGATCTGGGGCGAGGACGTCTACGTGACGCATCGGACCGTCGACACACACGTGGCCGCGCTGCGAAAGAAGATCGAAGACGATGTCGAGCACCCCGCCTGCATTCAGAGTGTGAGAAACGTGGGCTACCGGTTCAACGAAAACGTCACGGGGTCTTAACGCTCCCCTCAAGCACTTCACACAGCGCTCGCCTACTGTGCCTCGTAGAGGAGGCACACCATGCGTCTGACCAGCTGGTTTCTTTTGTTCAGTCTCGTGATCCTCGGTCCGAGACCTGCGGTCGCACAGTCTTCTGTGGTTCGCCTGCAGGCCGTGAACGTCCCCGTGGACAGCGGTCTGCTGGCGTCGCTGTTGCCGGATTTCGAGAAGGCCACCGGATTTCGGGTGGACGTGATCAAGTCGGGAGACCTGGTGTACGACATGGCAAGGCAGGGCGCCGCGGACCTGGTCCTGTCACATTACGGCCATGCCGGCATGGACGATTTCATGGCGGACGGCCTTGGGTTCTGGCCCCGCGCTGTCTTTGCCAATCAGTCTGTGCTTCTCGGTCCCTCGAGGGATCCTGCGGGTGTCCGCGGCATGCAGGATGCCGTTCAAGCGTTTCGGCGTATCGCCGAGACCAGGTCATTGTTCCTGGTGAACAATGCGGCCACCGAGAAATATCTGGGACAAGTGTTGTGGCAGGCGGCCGGGCGGCCGGATCCGGCTGGCTGGTATTCCGATACGGGATTGAGAGACCAGACGGTCATTCAGTCTGCGGAGAGACTGGAGGCCTATGTTCTTTGGGGAATCATTCCTTTTCTCAAGTTCAGAGAGAGCACAAATTCCCGTCTCGAAATGATCGCCGCGGAAGATCCGTTGATGCAGCGGCTGATGATGACCGTGGTCGTGAATCCGGACAAGGTTGCGGGCGTGAATGTCGCAGGCGCAGTCGCGCTCCAAAGGTACCTTGATTCGTCGGCGACCCAGGGGCGGATTCGTGCCTTTCGCTATCCTGGTGTGAGCCAGCAGCTGTTTTGGCCGTCCGGACGCGACAACATTGGGACATTTCTTTCGGACGTCAGCCCGTTAACGACCACTGCGGACCTGGCAGTCAACAGCGTCGTCTTCAGTCCGGCAACGCTCCGGACCGGTTCCGTCACGACAACATTTGCCGGCGCCAACCTGTCCGCACAAACCTATTTTGATGTCAGGTTTCGGCGGCCCGGAGGCACGGCCGACGAAGTGGTCGAGAATTGGCAACGAGGTGAGACGGGAACGCATGACATATCGGTCGGCACTGCGACCGGTACGTGGAGAATCACGGGCGTGCGAGCCCATCGTGATCCGAACGATCACAGCGGCACGATCATTCCGGCTGCGGCCAGCGCGACCTTGCTGCCTTGACTCGGAGTTCGTCAGTCGGCCGGCGCCCGCCGGCGCCGGCGCCGGATGCCGCCTTCGTCCGGTGATGATCGGACGGGTCTCGGCCTGCGTAGTTTCCGAGACCTGTCCCCGACTCTTCGTCAACTCATCGCGTAGACGATCACGTTCACGGCGAACTTCGTGTTGTCCTCGCGCAGGAAGCGCTTGTTCCGCCAGTCGTAGTCCCACTCGCAGCCGTAATCCTTGTTGCTGTAGAGCACGGCGAGCCGGCCGCGGCGCTCGATCCCTTTCAGGTACTCGTGGACCAGGTTGTCGCCCCAGCCGTTCAGTTCGTGCGACGTCTGGGGCGGGCCGCCCGCGAACGTGAAGAAGCTTTTGAACAATGGATGCGACGAGGGCAGCCTCTCGAGCGGCGCGTCCGGGAACGTCGCGCGCATCTCCTGCTCGAACGACTTCGCGTAGAGACCGTTGACGTCGTGGTTGCAGTCGTCTGAAAAGAGCAGCCCGCCCGCGTCGGCGAAGCGGCGCAGGTTCTCGCGTTCGGCCGCGCTGAAGCGGACCAGCGTGTGGCCCGTCATGAAGACGAACGGAAAGGACAGCAGCTCGGTCGAGGATGCCGCGATGACGACCTCTTCCTTGTAGATCGGGATCGACGTGTACTGAACGACGGAGTCGAGCACGTTGGCGGCGACCTTGGGGTTGTAGTCCCAGTCGCCGGACTCATAGCGCAGACGCGCGAAGACGAACTCCGACGCGCGCGGCTTTCCTGAGCGTTGGGCAGGGTCCGACTGAAGCCGGATGCCGCTACCGAGCGCCGCAAATTGCAGAAACCGTCGTCGCGTCCAATTCACCCCGTCACTCCATCCACCCCGTCATTTCATCTACCCAGTCATGCCATCTTCCTAGTCGCTCCGTCCACCCTTCGTTGTACAATTCCCGTTCCCCGTGGAGTATCACATCACGCAATACGATCTCGAGCAAGGCGCGCTCGAGATCCAGTACATCGAAGAGTTCTTCGGCGAGTTTCCCCGAAAAAAGACCGCCGCGGAAATCGTCCAGCGTCTCTCGGGTCGCCGCCATCTGATTCTGCTCGCCACCGCGCCGCTCGCCGACGATGATGGCGCCATCGTGCCCGTGTCGTTCAAGGTCGCCCACGAAATCACGCTGGGTGAGACTGAGCCGAAACTCGCGGACATCGTGCACCGGCTCAGCGACAACATCCAGTTTCCCGGCCGGCGCATCCTTTATACCTGGATCGGCGGCACGCGCCGCGACTGGCGCGGCCGGGGCTTCTTCCGCGCGCTGACCGAGCAGCAGGAGAGCTGGGCGATCGAACAGGGCTTCGACGAGATCGTCGTCAAGACGAAGAACAAGTTCTACGAGATGCGCGGGACGCTCGACCACCTGCGGTTCGAAGTCGTCAAGTACGAGCGCAACAACGCCGACAACGCCGAGTCCAAGGTCTACCTCAGCAAGAAGCTCCTGCCGGAGATGGTGCGACGGCACCGAAGTGCGAGGTCGGTCGTGGAAATTAGGAATTAATTCCCATGCCTCCGACAACTCCCTACTCCTCCGACCTCAGCAACCGCGACCCGCTTCTCGCCATGCGCGAGTCGTCGGCCCGCTACCGCGCGATTGCCGGCAACTGGTCGCCGGCGCAGTTCGAGCGCAGCTACGCGCCAGGCAAATGGACGGCGCGACAGGTGCTGATCCATCTCGCGCAGACCGAGCTCGCGCTCGGCACGCGCGCGCGGATGGCGCTCGCGACGCCGAATTACGTCGCGCAGGCATTCGATCAGGATGCGTGGGTCGCGCTCGAGCGCGGCCTCAGCGGCCGCGACGCGCTCGACGTGTTCCTCGCGCTCGTGGCGATGAACCGGTCGCTCTTCGAATCGCTCTCGCCGGCTGAGCGCGCGACGCCGCTCGCGCATCCCGAGTACGGCGCGCTGTCGGTCGACTGGATCGTCCATCAGCTCGCGGGGCACGAGATCCATCACCTCACGCAGATCGAAGCCATCGACGCAAGGTGCTGCCCCGTGACACCCTGACTTTCCTGATCTCCCCCGACTTACACGATCTACCCAGCGTTACCTGACCTGCCCCGGCTTGCCCGACTCACCCTCTTCTAGAACGAGAACCGCAGTCCGATCTGCCCGACGCGCTGTTCCGGACGCCGAAAATCGCCGGAGTAGCTCGTCGGCTGCAGCAGAGTCGTGTCTGCGGCACCACTCGACGGCACAACCACGCGGGTGCGGAAGCCGCTCGGGTTGATGTCGTTGAACAGGTTGAAGATCTCGCCAATCGCTTCGACGCGGGCGCGTCCGCCGAGGTTGAACACCTTCGACACACGCACGTTTGTCTGTTGCTGCGGCATGCCGCGGCCGCAGTTGACGGTCTCGCAGGCGCCAAGTTCCTTGAACGTGATCACGCCCTTGTCGGCGTCGAAGGTGTCCACGCCGTACGCCTTCGTCGGGATCTCCGTCGCGTCGCCGTCGAGGTTCAGGTCGCGGCCATCCACCAGCGCGACCGGCAGCGCCGAGCGGAACATGTAGATCGGCGCCACCTTGACGCCGCCCGGCAGCTCGAAGACCGCCGACAGCGACACGCGATGCCGCGCATCGGTGTCCGTCGTGGGACCGTTCTGCCGCGGATCGTCGAACGGGTTGTTCGGGTCCTGGATGTTCGCCGCGTTGAGCTGATCAACCGCCGAGCCGATGGTGCTCTTGGAGCGCGCCAGTGTGTACGAGGCAATAAAGTCCACGCCCTTCGACAGCCGCCGCCGCGCCGCAAAGATCAGGGCATCGTACGTGCTCTCTCCGACGCTCGCTGCCGGGCGGTTGCCGGTGGTGTTCGGATTGAGCGCCGTCGGCAGCAGCGCCGAGATCCGGCGCGTCGTCGTGCCCGGAATGCGCTGATTCACGCGCGGACGCGTGTTGAGGTCCCGGCCCATGGAGTCGACGAAGTCGATGCTCAGGACGGTGTCCGACGTCAGCTCGTGCGACCAGCCGACGTTGGTCTGAATCTGATACGGCTGCTGGAGCTTCGGATCCACCCACTGGCCGAAGAGGGGATACGTGCCCGGCACCACGACCGCCTGATTCTGGCTCTGGATGTTGCTCAGCGGCTGGCCGACCGTGAAGAACGTGCCGTTCGGATTCCTGATCCCGGCCGCCTGGTTCACGTTGAACACGTTGCCGAAGCCCGACCCGCTGCTGTCGGCCGCCGCGAAGAGGACGTTCGAGTTCGTGTACCCGAAGTCCGTGTACACGCCCCAGCCGCCGCGGATGATGTCCTTGCCGTTGCCGTTGACGTCCAGCACGGCGCCGACACGCGGCTGAATGTTGTTCTTGTCGATCTGCGGATCCGACGCGAAGTCATTCATGAGCGCGGCCACAGGGGCCGGCAATGAGTTGAACTTTCCGGCGATCGCCGCGTTCTTGATGAGCAGGTAGTTCGGGTTCTTCGACTCATCGATGTTGCTGAGGCCGTCGACGATGTCGTATCGCACGCCGAAGTTGACGGTCAGCCGGTCGCTCACGCGCCAGTCGTCCTGGAAGTACGTGGCGAACTGCTTGGTCGGGATGTTCGCCGCCGCGTCGCCGTCGCTGATCGACACGGTGCTGATCGGCCCGGCCAGATCGTTGGTCAGGTGTGTGTAGAACACGGCGCCCTTGCCGGTGTTGAACGTAATAAACAAGTGCGGCTCGTTGATGAAGTTCGCGCCCACCTTGAAGTCGTGGCCGAGGCCGCCGTGGCCCGTCACGTGCCAGGAGAAGTCGTCGCGGAACTGGTACTTCCGCTGCTCGGTCGTCTGCGGCGTGTTGCCGTTGGCGCCGATGCTCACGCCGTTCGGGAAGCTCTCGGACGGCGCGGAGCTGCGCGACGCGATGTTGTTGGAGAAATCCGCGTACTGGAAGATGAACTCGTTCAGCTTCGCGCCGCCCAGAACCCAGTTGTGGTTCAGGTTGATGGAATTGAGCGTGTTGACGGAGTCGCCCCAGTTGTCGAACGTGCTCTTGGGCCCCGCGCCGTACGGGGCCGAATTGCTGTTGCGGCCGTAACGGACCGACAGGTACTGCGCGGCGTTGAGGTTCGCGGTCATCTTGGCCGTCACCAGGTTCTCGCGGTACGGCACCTCGAAGACACCGTTCTTGCTGGGGAAGAGGCCCGCCGTGTCGACAATCTGCGTCGTGTCCTGCTGTGTGCGCTCCGCCGCGACGAAGAAGTGCGCCGTGTCCTTCGCGATCGGACCGCCGAAGCTGCCGCCGAACTGGTTGCGGCGGTAGTCGCCCTTGGTTGGTGACGCGGTCGTGCCGAGGACCGAGAGCGTCTCGGTCTCGCTCAACGCGTTCATCGACTTGTCGCGGAAGAACTCGAAGAAGCTGCCGGAGGGCGTGTTCGTACCCGACTTGGTGACGACGCTGAGCACGCCGCCATTGCTGCGCCCGTACTCCGCCTTGAAGCGCTGCGTCAGGAAGTTGAACTCCTGGATCGCTTCGAGCGGGAACATCTGCAGCAGCCCGCCGACCGTGTCGTCATTGTTGTCGCCGCCGTCAATCTGGTAGTTGACGTTGCGGCCGTTGCCACCGTTGATCTGCGGCGAGTACTGCGTGCTCTTGGTCGGGTCGGTGTGGAACGCGAGGCCGACGCCGGGAATCGTCGCGGCGAGGTTCGCGAACTGACGGCCGTTGAGCGGCAGGCTCTCGATCCGCTTCGGATCGACGATGCCGCCGACCGACGAGTTCGTCGTCTCGATGAGCGGCGACGCGCCGGTCACGTTGATCGTCTCGGCGACGGCGGCGACTCTCAGGCTGAAGTCGATCGCCTGGACCTGCCCGACGTTGACGTCGACGTCACGCTTGGTGACCGTGGCGAAGCCCGACAGCGTCGCCGTCACTTCATAGATGCCAACCGGCAGCGCGTTCAATCGGTAGAGGCCGGCCGCGTCGCTGACTTCTGTGCGCGAAAACCCGGTGGCCGCGTTCTTGGCCGTAATCGTCGCGCCAGGCACCGCCGCGCCTTGCTGGTCGAGCACGCGCCCGGTGATGTTGCCCGAGGTCTGCTGCGCGATCGCCGGCGCGCAGCCGAGCAGGAACAGCAGGACTGTCCCCAGGAATTGCCGTCTCATCTATGCCTCCAAAAAGTAAGGAAACCAATGGCCACGCACCGTCCAGATACCGGACGGTGACCAGGACCGAAACGTCACAGTTTATGACGATTGATGTGATCGAGGGAACCCTTTTCTTTACGGACAATTAAGGGTAAATTTCTGCGCCGACCTGCGCCCGGCGTCAGACGGAAGTTACTGAACCGCCTTGAGTAGGCGTTCCACTTCCGGCCGCTGTGCGGCGTTGGGGGGCAGTCGCCGGAGGAGCTCCCGCGCGGCGGCGGCCGCCTCTGAACGTTTGTTCAATTTTGCGTAGACCAGGGCGAGGTTGAACCGCGCTTCGTCCATTCCCGGATCGGCCGCCAGGGCCGCTTCCAGCGAGGCGGTCGCCCCGGGCAGGTCGCCCCGCGCCGCCTTCAGGATGCCGAAGTTGGCCGAGACAATCGGGTCGTCCGGTGCCCGCCGGCGCGCTTCCTCGAGCGACTGTTGCGCGCCGTTCAGATCCTGCCGCCGGCCCTGGCACGTCGCGAGCCCGACGTGCGCGTCGGCGCCGGGGAGCCCGGTCGCGATCGCTTTCTGAAACTCCGGCTCGGCGCGCGCGCAGTCGCCGACCTCTAGTCGCGCGTACGCGAGCCGCAGGTGCGCCTGGCCGTTCTTCGGGTCGTCTCGCACCAGGCCGTCGAGCGCGGCGAGGAGCGCTGCGCCCGTGAGTTCACCCGACGTGACTTGAGCGATGCGGGCCGCCATCTCGCGCCGATCCTTCGGATCGGGGCGCGACATTGCGGATTGAGGATTGCGGAGTGCGGATTGGGAGTCGCCGCCGGAACTGTAGCCGAGGGCACGCAGGCGCTCCGACGCGTCAGTGTCTACTCCGGGGGCCCCTGCCCCGCTGACGCGCCCCGCGGGAGCGCCTGCGCCCCGCTCCGCTTGCATCCCCTGAAACAGCGACGGGGGGGACGCCGGCGAGAACTTTCCTACGCGCTGATCGAGCCCGCGCGCCACCGTACTCTGCGCCGCGATGACGTTGGTCTGCTCGCCGGCGTCGTGCTCAACGTCGTACAGCTCGGCGCTCGGCGCGGCGATGTACTTCCACGCTCCCGACCGCAGCGCGCGCAGCGGCGCCCAGCCGAATTCCACGAGCGGCGCGAACGACTCGGCGTACAGCTCGCGCGCCCGCAGCGGCGTGCCCGCGAGCGCCGGCGCCAGATCGATCCCGTCCACATCGCTCATCGTCTGGCCCAACGCGCGCATCGCGGTCGGCGCCAGGTCGGCGAGCGTGACCGGATCCGTGACGCGGGCGGCGGCCCGAACGCCGGGACCGTTCATGAGCAGCGGCACGCGCAGCGTCGTGTCGTAGACGAAGATGCTGTGCGCGAACTCGCCGTGCTCGCCGAACGCTTCGCCGTGATCGCCGGCGGCGATGACGAGCGTCCGGTCGCGCACGGGCGCGAGCGCCGCCAGCAGCCTGCCGATCTCGCGATCCGCCGTCGCGATCTCCGCGTCGTAGCGATCGCCGGTCGATCCGCCCGACGCGGGATCGCCGTACGGCGCGTGCGGCTCGAAGAGGTGGACCCAGAGGAAGAACGGGTGCTGGGTGCCGGGTGCCAGGTGCTGGTCGCTGGTCAGCCAGCCGATCGCTTCATCGATGACTTGCGAAGCCGGGCGTTCGTTCGCGAGGCGGCCGTCGGACCCGCGCGGCATGCGGTCGCTGTAGACGTCGAAGCCGCGCGCGAGCCCGAACTGGTGGTCGAGCGGAAATGCCGCGACGACCGCCGCGGTCTTGAATCGGGCGGCGTGCAACTGCGTCGCGAGCGTCGGCACCGACTCGGTCACCGGCAGACCGTTGTCGCGCGCGCCGTGGCCGGGTGGGTAGCGCCCCGTGAGGATCGTCGCGTGCGAGGGCAGCGTGATGGGCGCGGCCGCGTACGCGCGCTCGAACAGCACGCCGCCGCGCGCGAGCGCATCGAGCGCCGGCGTGCGGGCGCGCGTCCAGCCGTAGGCGCCGACGCGATCCGCCCGGAGCGTGTCGATCGTGATCAGGACGAGGTTGCGCGCGCGCGGCTGCGGTTGCGGCGGGCGCGCGCATCCCGCGAGGGCTAAGGGCTGAAGGCTGAGGGCTAATAGGGCTACTAGGGCTAAGGGCTGAAGGCTGAGGGCACAGAACTTCAGCGCAGACCTCAGCCCTACGCCCTCAGCCCTATTCATCGCGCCGCTCCCAGCCCTGCAAGCAACTTCATCGCAGCGTCTCTTTCCTTCGGGTGCCGACCGGGGGCGTTGAGCACCGCTCGATACGCTTCTGCGGCGCGTTTTCCATCGCCGCTCTGTTGCCGCGCGATCCCGAGATTGAGCCGCGCCTCGACGAGATCGGGCGCTGCCGCGAGCGCGCGCTCGAACCACGGCGCAGCGTCGGACGCGCGGCCGCTCTCGACGAGCAGCACGCCGAGGCCGTTGGCGGCGTCGGCGGCGCCCGCATCGACATCCAGCGCGCGGCGATACGCCTGCTCGGCGCCCGGCCGATCGCCCATCGCGCGGCGCGCGTTGCCGAGGTTGGTCCAGTATGGCGCGTTGTTGGGATCGAGCGCCGTCGCGCGTTCGAATTCGGCGGCGGCGTCGCGCGAACGATTCTCGTCGGCGGCCAGCAGGCCGAGACCGTTGTGCGCCAGCGCGCTGCCGGGCGCGAGCGCCAGCGCCGCCTGCTCGGCGCGGGCGGCTTCGTCGCGCAATGCGCGCGCGGCGGATCCCGTCGCCGTGTTCGACGCCTCGCGCACGGCGGCCGCGAGGTCGTGCAGCAGCGTGCCGTCGGTCGGCCAGCGACGCGCGGCCGCGCGGTAGACGTCCACGGCCGCCGTCGTCGGGTCCGCATCCTTCAGCGCCCGCGCGTAGGTCGTCGTGAATACCGGTGCGTCGGGGAATTCGCGCGCGAGCTGCTGGAGATCGCCGACGGCCGACGACCGCCGCGCGTTGAGCGCCGCGAGCGCGTCTTCGAAGCGCGTCCACGCGTTCATCCGTGTCGCGGGATTGGGCGCGCCCGCGGCCGGCGGCGCCTGCGGCGAGCTCGCGACGTACCCGAGCGAGCGCAGGCGTTCGGCGGTCTCGGCCGACACGGCGTGTGCGGCAGACGCCGGTGTGTGCAACAAAGCGAGGCGCCCGGTCATCGCGCTGATCACGCTCGCGGTGCTCGCTGGGGCCGCGACGCCCGCCCGCGCGCCGGCCAGGTCATGTTGTTCCTGCGGATCGTTCTGGAGATCGTAAAGCTCGGCGGCGGCGCCGCTGCGGATCGTCATCCACCGCCCGTCGGTCAGCGCCTGCAACGGGCTCCATCCGGCCACGCTCGGATACTCGGTTTCGCTATACAGATCGGGCCCGGTCGTGGTGTCCGCCTTCAGGCGGACCAGATGGAGTAGATCGCGTCCCTTCATCTCGACGGGCGGCCTGACGCCGGCGGCGCGGAGAATCGTCGGCGCGATGTCCACGAGGCTGACGGCTTCGTCGTGCCGTTCGGCGCGTTGTCCTGGCGCGGAGACGATGAGCGGCACGCGCAGCGTCGAGTCGTAGAGCAACATGCCGTGCGTGCGCTCGCCGTGGTCGCCCAGACCCTCGCCGTGATCGCCGGCGACGACGACCAGCGTGCGATCGATGACGCGCCGTGCGCGCAGCCAGTCGAAGACGCGCGCGATCTGCGAGTCGGTGTAGGCGATTTCGCCGTCGTACCGGATCGCATTGTCGGTGGCCGGTGGCTGGGGACTGGAGACCAGTGGCTGGTGACCGGTGGCTGCCGCCTTCGCGCCTCCGGCGCTTCGGCGAGCCTGGCCGTAGCTCGCTGGCGTTGTCGACGGGCGGAGGCCGGGTGACCGGGATCGCGCTGCGCGGGCGCGTTCCACGAACTCCGCCGGCGCGGCGTACGGAGCATGGGGATCGTAGAGGTGGATCCAGACGAAGAACGGTGGGTCGGGTACAGCAGGAAGGGCGGGTGAGGCGGGTGGGGAGAGACGGCCATTGAGCCAGGCGAGGGCGCTGTCGACGACCGCCGATGCCGGGCGCTCGGCTTCGAGACGCTCGGTCGCGTTCGGATCGCGCGGGATGCGGTCGTCGTACGCGTCGAAGCCTTGCGCGAGACCGAAGCGCCGGTCGAGGACGAACGCGCCGACGAACGCCGCGGTCTGATAGCCGTGGTCCTTCAGCAGTCGCGCGATCGTGGGGTGCGCGCCGGCGAGCGCGTCCGTGCCGTTGACGCGGACGCCGTGCGCGGGCGGCAGCAGCCCAGTGAGGATGGATGTATGCGACGGCAGCGTGAGCGGCACGGCCGATCGCGCGCTGGCGAAACGGGCGCTGGCCTCCGCGAGGCGATCGAGCGCCGGCGTCAATCCGGCGCCGAGACGATCGGCGCGGAACGTGTCGATCGTGATGAGCAGAACATTCGGATGAGGCCGCAACGTGTCCGGAGCCTTGCCACACGCCATCGCGAGGCAGGATGGCAGGAGGACCGCAAGGCAGCACGCGCGCCGGCCGCTCCACGTCATTTCGGTTCCAGCGTCGCCCGCAGCGCGTCGAACAGCACCTGCGCCGCTTCGGCGACGGCATCGAGCGGCACGCGTTCGGCGTCGCCGTGCATCTGCGAGACGACGTCCGCTGGCACGATCGCGGGGAAGATGCCGTAGCTCTTCACGCCCTTCGGACGGAAGGCGTTCGAATCGGTGCCGTACGGAATCAGCATCGGCGTCACGACCGCATCGGGATGACGCCGGATGATCGCCGCTTCCAGATTGCGGTACAGCGCGGAATCCTGCGACGTGACGATCGGATCGTCGGATTCGTTGACGACGTCGATCTTCAGCGGCGGATCGCCGAGCCGCCGCCGGACGTCCGCAATCCACTGATCGCGCGTGGTGCCCGGCAGCACCCGGCAGTCGAGGCCCGCTTCAGCGACCGAGGGGATGACATTGATCTTCGGCGGATCGCCGACGCCCGACTTGAACCACGTCAGCGAAATCGTCGATCGCTGGATGGCGTTGGTGAACTTGTTCTGCGCGAGCGTGCCGACGCGCGTCCGCATGATCTCGACGATGCTGTCTTTCGCCGGCACGGTGCGGGCGCCCGGCGGTTCGGCGAGCAGCCGCTGCAGCGCGTTGACGAGATGATCGTTCGCGTTCTGCTCGATCGGCTGGCTGCCATGGCCGGCGACGCCCTCGGCGCGTATCTTGAGCCAGACGATCTTCTTTTCCGCGACGGAGATGCCGTAGACGAGCTTGCCCGGCGCGAACATCTCGCGGCTGCCGAACCCGCCTTCGTCGATCACGTACTCGGGATCGAGCTCGGCGTAGTGATTCGCGATCATCCATCGCGCGCCGGTGGCGCCGCCGACCTCCTCGTCCGGCTCGGCGAGCAGAATCACGTCGCGCGCGAGCGGCACACGCTGCCGTTTCAGCATCAGGAACGCCATCAGCTGCGAGACGGCCTGGCCCTTCATGTCGAACGCGCCGCGGCCCCACAGCGCGTTGTCGCGAACCACCGGCGCGAACGGATCCGTCTTCCACTGCGCGCGGTCGGCCGGCACGACGTCCATGTGATGCAGCAGCACGAGGGCCTTGCCCGCGGGCGGGGAGACGGTCGCCTTGAGGCGGCCGTAGACGATGGCCTTGCCCGGCTCGGACTCGTAGCGCGTGACCCGGATGCCCTCGCGTTCCAGCACGCCGGCGAGAAAGTCGGCGGCCGCCCGGGTGTCGCCAGGGGGATTCGAGGTGTCGATGCGGACGTACTCCTGCAGCAGGCGCGTCACTTCGTCGGGCGCCTGTGCGAAGAGATTAATCACGGAGGACACAGAGGACACGGAGGAAGAAATGAATAGGGAAGAAGCCAATACGAAAGCCGGAACGGGGGCGATCACATTTCCTATCCTCCGTGCCCTTCGTGGTTCATTTCGCTCTTTGGTCATAGCGCCTCGAACACACCAGTCTCTCGATTTTTCCGCACTCGATCCCACACGAAGCAGCGTCCGTTCATCGCAATGTAGACGCCCGGCGGCAGCGCCTGCACGAACGACAGGGCGCTCCCGAGGTTGAACAATCCATCCGAACTGCCGAACGCGTACGGCACCATCGCGCCGGTCAGGGCGATCGTCTTCGTGCCGAGCGCCGGGACCGCGGTCGCAATCGCGGCCGCGGTCTCCACCATCGTATCGGTGCCGTGCGTGACGACGATGCGCGGCTCCGCGGAGTCGCGGCAGTGCTGCACGATGCGCGCGCGATCGGCGGCCGTCATGTCGAGGCTGTCGATCATCATCAGCGTCGCGATCGCGACGTCCACCCGCGATCGCCCGAGCCGCAGCATTTCGTGCAGGTGCGTGCCGCCGAAGACCAGCGCTCCGGTGAGTTCGTTGTACTGCTTATCGAAGGTGCCGCCGGTGACGAAGACGCGAATGGACATCTAGTCAACGTCACGCGCGGCGATGGATCAAGCGCGGTGCGGCGATCAGCGCGCCGCCGTAGAGCGCGAGCGCGATGAAGAGCGTCGCCGGGCGCGATCGCGGCAGATCCTCGGCGAGCAGCTTGAGGCCGCCGATCACCAGGACCGGGTAGAGCAGCCACGTCGATTCGTGGAAGCGCTCGTAGCGACCGGTCCAGGCGAGGAAGACGGCGGCGCCCGCGAGGACCGTCGTGCGCACGGTCGCCACGACGCCCGCGTCGGCGCCGGCGCCGGGCACGCCGGACACCTCCGGCGTCAGCAGCGCGACCAGCGTCCCGCCGGCGGCCCAGACGCACGCGATGGCGACGATCAGTCTCGGCAGCCGCGCGTACGCGCGATCGCCGGGTGAGGGCAGCAGCCAGCACACGGCCGAGGTCGCCAGCACGATCGCGGCGGCGGCGGTCACGGGCGGCCAGGCGTCCGCGACCGAGCCGGCCAGCGCGTAGCCCGCCGACGTCAGCAGGCCCGAGATCGCGCCGGCCGCGACGAGGTAGATCGCGCCGTGAATCGCGAGCGACACGCGATCCACCTGCCGCGCGCCCCACGTGGAGACGAGCGCGAGCGCGGCGCACGCGGCGGCGAGCGCGGCGTCGCCAAGCAGCAGCCGGCTGCTCACGAGGATCAGGATGAGACCGAGCGCCGTGTAGAAATGGAAATTGCGGCGCAGTCCCTGGCGCCGCGCGATGAAGACGAACGCCACCGCATAGCAGCCGGCGCCGAACGCGAGATTGATGAGCGCCAGCGTCGCGACGCCGGATCCGGTGGACTGTGCGACGTAGACCGCGCCGCCGAATCCGGCGCCCAGCACGCCGATCGTCTGCACGATCTCGAATCCGATCACGTCACGTCCGCGAAACAGCGTCCGCACGACGATGCTGGCGAGATACCCGTTCAGCAGCAGCATCTGCACGCCGAGCACGCGCAGCGGCGATTCAGCCCACGCGCCGTTCGACACGCGCAGCGTCAGCGCGTACACCGCGACGTCGGCGACCAGCGCGACCGGCCACCGGAGCCAGACCCAGCCCAGTGCGTAGCCCAGCCACAGTGTCGCGACGCCGAGGAGCGTCAGAAACACCGCGAACGGCACAACGACGGCGGTCGAGGTGATCAGGGCGAGCGCGATCGGCAGCGCCGCGCCGACAACGATCCACGCGATCGCCTGCAGCCGCCGGTGAATGGCGACGGCGAGCGCGACCGCGGTGACGAGCGTCAGCGCCGCGGCCGTGGCGTCCGGTCCGAGGAACTTGAACCGGACGGTGGCTTCCCAGAGCAGCGGGAACGCGATGATCGCGAACACGACGCCGTGGAACGCGGCGTTGAGAGGATGCCGTCCGGCGCGGTCGGCGAACACGAGCCACGACAGTGCGTACGCCAGGCCGAGCGCGATGCCGGCCGCCTGCGGAAGGATGGCGGAATCGGTCAGCGCGCGCAGCAGGTACGCGCCGCCGAGCGCGACGAATGTGCGGCCGATGAACGACAGGAGGGTGACGAACTCGTCGCGCGCGATCGGCGACCGGGAGTCGTCGTCGATGACCGCCGGCTCGACTGCGCTCGATGCGCGGATGCTCCGCTCGCGTTCGAGGACAGCGATGCGCTGTTCGAGGGCCCGTTGCGAGCCCTCAAGCTCGCGGATGGCGGATTCAGCGCGCGCGAGCCGATCGTCCATATAGAAGATTTGAGGATTTTGGGATTTGAGGATGTGAGGATTTGAAGAAGGGAAGAATCCAGCGACTCTGCACCATTTCAGATCCTCACATCCTCAGATCCTCACATCCTCATATCCTCAAATTCGGTGTCGTTGATCGATGTGCCTGACTTTCAGGGCGAGAGCCACGACAACGATCAGAATCGCGCCGAGCGATATCGCGAGGCCGCCGCGGCGGAACTTCAGCTCGCCCATGCCCTTCTGTCCGGCGGCATCGACGCCGGCGACGATCGTCGTGCCTTCCTTGATGATCGGCGCGACCAGCGCCGGCTCGAACGCGTGCATCTCGGTGCGGGCCAGGGTCAGCTTCGTGTTCGCCTCGCGCAGCGCGAGTTCCTGATCGCTGACTTCGATCCCCGCGTTCTTGACGCGGGCGATCAGCGCGTGCGACTGCTCAATGGCGGTCTTAAGCTGCTCGAACTGCGTGCGCATCGTCTCGGCGGCGGCGGCGCCCTTGTCGCCCTTGTCCTCGGCTGTGTGGCACGGCTGGCAGATGCCCTTGCCGGTGACGCCGAGCATCGCGTCCGACGGCCTCTGGACCCCGTGATTGCTGTGACACTCGACGCAGCCCTTGTCGAAGATCTGCTTGTGCACGCTCGTCGCGAACTTCTCCGCGAAGACGGCGTGGCACGAGCCGCACACGTTCGCGATCGCGCCGACGCCCGGCGGCACGGCGCCGTGGTTGCCGTGGCAGTCGTTGCACGTCGGCGCCGACAGATCGTTGCCCTTCGTCAGCGCGTTGTAGTGCACGCTCGTCTGGTAGTCGGCCAGCTGATGCGTGGGCAGCGGCGAGCCATCAGGCAGCTTGTAGCCCGCCATCCGCGTCGCGTCCGCGTGGCAGCTCGCGCACGTCGTCGCGACGCTGGTGGGGAACACGGGCGACTTCGCGTCCGACACGAGCCGGATGCCGTGCGCGCCGTGGCAGCTGGCGCACGTCGCGACGTTGGTGTCGCCCGACGCGAGACGCTTGCCGTGTGTGCTGGTCGCGTACTCGGCCGCCTGGTCGACGCGCTGCTTGGGCGCGTAGCGGCGCATCAGCTCGGCGTCGCTGTGGCAGCGCGCGCACGCGGCGATGACCTGCGATCCGGCCGGCTTGCCTTTGTAGCCCTTCGCGGCGTCGTGCGCCTGCGCCTTGACGGTCGCGGCCGGATTGCCGCCGTGGCAGTCCACGCACGCGAAGCCTCTCTCACGGTGGACGTCCTGCTGCGCGAAGAGCGCGGCGGGCGTGGCGAGGCGCGCGTCCTGCTGCGTCGTGTGGCACGTCAGGCACGAATTCGCCGCAGGCGCGCTCTGCGCGGCCGCCGGCGTGACGAAGAACAGTACAGAAAAGAAGCAACCGCAGAGCTCGCTGAGAACGCGGAGCTGTGAGCGGTACACATCTCGTCTGCGCCCTCTGCGATCTCCGCGGTCGCTTTCGATGAAGGACATGGCGGCCTACTTCGCGTACTGACCGATGATGGTGAACGTCACGAGATATACGAGCCCCAGCACGGCGAGCACGGTGAACGCCGGGCTGCGCTCGCCTTTGAGCGCTTTCCGATCCAGAAACGGCACGACGACCAGCACCATCGCCACGATGCCGAATGCGACGACGCCGAGCTGCTCGCCTTCGAAACCCATGATGTGGCTCGGGATCAGTTTCAGCGTGTAGAACACGGCGAGGAAGTACCACTCGGGCCGGATGCCGGGCGGCACGACGGCGAATGGATCCGCCTTGCTGCCGAGCTCCCACGGATAAAACGCCGCGAGCGCGGCGAGGATCGCCAGCAGCACGTACCACGCGAGCACGTCGCGCATGATGTAGTTCGGGAAGAACGGCATCTGCGGCAGCGTCTCGCCGGGCTTGAGCTTCTTCTCGACCGACAGCGGCACGCTCATGCCCTGGCGCTGCACGAGCAGCAGATGTCCGGCGACGAGCGCCGTCGCCATCGCCGGCAGAATCGCCACGTGCAGGCCGTAGAAGCGCGACAGCGTCGCGCCGGTGACGTCGTCGCCGCCGCGCAGCAGCCGCAGCATGAAGTGGCCCACGACCGGCACCGCGCCGGCGCTGCCCGTGCCCACCTTCGTCGCGAAGAACGACAGCTCGTTCCACGGCAAGAGATACCCGCTGAAGCCGAAGCCCAGCATCAGGAACAGCAGCAGGATGCCGCTCAGCCACGTCAGCTCGCGTGGCTTGCGGTACGACTTGAGCAGGAACACGCTGAAGAAATGCGCGAAGGCCAGCGCGATCAGCAGATTCGCCGACCAGCTGTGGATGTTGCGGATCAGCCAGCCGAACTCGACCTTCGTGACGATGAACTGAACGCTCTCGTAGGCTTCCGCGGCGCTCGGCCGGTAATAAAGGAGGAGGAGGATGCCGGTCGCGACCTGGACGCCGAACAGGAACAGCGTCATGCCGCCGAGGTAGTACCAGACCTTCTGCGTGTGGACCGGCACGCCCTTCTCGGCGACGAAGTGCCGGATCTCGCTCAGGTCGACGCGTTCGTCCAGCCAGTCGATGGTCTTTTGCAGCATCACGCTTGTCGGCAGCCCTGAAGGCCTGCGCTACCTCTCGCTGTCGGCAGCCCTGAAGGGCTGCGCTACCTCCCGCGCAATCAGCCGGCTCTCGCCGTAGCGCAGGCCTTCAGGCCTGCCGCGACACCACGATCTCCGCGTCGGCGCCGTCACCGCGCACGTTCACCGCGAACTTCTCGAGGCCGCGCGGCGGCGGGCCGGACACCACGTTGCCGCCCAGGTCGTAGGTGCCGTTGTGGCACGCGCACCAGAGCTGCGACGTGTCCGCCTTGAATTGCACCGTGCAGTCCAGGTGGGTGCAGACGGCGCTGAACGCGCGCAGTTCGCCCTCGGCCGTGCGCACGACGATCCCCGGCCTGTTGCCGAACTTGAAGACCTTCCCCGAGTTCGGCTTCAGCTCGGCGGCCCTGGCCGCGACCGCGCTCGCGGTCTCCGGCTCGCCGCTGACCGGCGGCACGAGGTACCGCGCCACCGGGTACGCCATGGCCGCCGCGGTGGAGACGAACCCCACCGCGAGCAGGCCGTCGAGAAACGCGCGGCGGTCGAAGTCCGCCGTCATTTGAGGGTTTCGAGATAGGCGACCAGCGCGTCGAGCTGTTCCGGCGTCAGCTTCTGATCCTTCATGGCCGGGGTCCGCGTCGCCTTGGTCTTCGCCCGCATCTCCTCGGGGTTGGTGAGCCACTGGCGGAGCTCTTCCGCCTTCAGCTTCCTGCCGACGCCGTCGAGCGGTCCTTTCTTATTGCCGCGTTCGCCGATCGAGTGGCAAAGGATGCACTTTTGCGAGCTGATCAGCCCGGTGCCGATAGTGACTTTGTCCTGCGCGGCGGCCGGCGACGAGTATAGGAATACGGCAGCAATGATGGCGGACGCGAGCGTGAGTAGTCGTGTCATGTGGCCCTCCAGGAGCAAAGACGACGCCAAAAGGAATCAGTAGGTAACTGACTGGATTGTAGCCGGACGAGCCGGTACTTCGGCAATCCGGCAGGGAGAGCCGCTGCCGCGCGCCGGATTTCCGGCAGAGAAACTGAAAACTGAAAAGAGAAAACTGAAAAGTGGAGACCGATGAGCCGCCCGCACTTGGGGACGGTTCTAGTTTTCGGTTTTCTCTTTTCTGTTTTCAGTTTCAGACGCGGATAAGTACAACGCGTTGAACAGCAGCGGGAATGTCGCGTGCGTCTGCGCGCGGTGCTGCGGGCGCAGGCCGAACAGCACGACGTGCCCCGGGTGCAGGTCCACCGAGACGACCGCCGCGCGGCCGGACATCAGCTCTTCGCCTTTCAGCCAGCCGGACGCGAGGACGCCCGTGTTGGGGTAGCGCGCGACGACGCTGGTCCGCTGCGAGTTGAAGCCTTCGACGACGGAGAAGAACGGGCTGTTGATGTAGAAGCCGAACGTGTCGCGCGCGACGCCGTACCCGAGCGGATGCTGCGCGTCCACCTCGACATGGAGGATCGCGCCCGGCGCGAAGTGCTGATCGCGCGTCAGGCCCTTCTTCAGGTTGCGCACGGGGATCGGCAGCTTCTCGATCGCCAGATCGCACGCGTTGCCCATCGTCACGAGCGTCCCGCCGTCGGCGACGAACTGTTTGAGGTTCTCCACTCCGCCGTCGCCGATGCCGCCGCGGTACTCCGGACGAATCGCCGGCGCGTCGAAGCCGTCGATGATGCCGCGCGGATCCTGATCCGCGATGATGATCGCGTCGAACTTCTGGCGCAGCTTGCCCGCGCGAATCTCGGCGTTGTGGATGGACGTGAGGGTGAACTCGTACTGCTCGAGCACCCAGCGCGTCCAGCCTTCGTCCATGTTGCCGCCCGTCCACGGCTGATACATGGCAACACGTGGCGCATGGAAGGCGACCGTTGCCGGGTCCACAGGACCCGGCCTACGTACCTCGGTTGCCTTTACGCTCAAGCCGAAGTCCTTCGCGAGCGACTCCATTCGGGCTCGCGTGGTATTCGTGATCGCCACGCGGGAGGCGCCGTCGAACGTGACCTTCGCGCCGTCCTTCAGCAGCCGATTGATCGCGATCGCCGTATCCGGACCCTTGTAGTCGAACGCGAAGCGCGCGGCAGCGCTCGCATTGTTTCCCGGGCCGGTGACGTCGCCCGCAATGGCCGGCAGGCTGTCGATCTTCGTCATCTTGAACTCGGGCAGCGCGGTCTTCACGAACACGGTGTCCACGCCGAGCAGCATGCCGAGCGACCACGCCGTCACGTCGTAGGGCGGCTCGGGCGGCGCGTTCGGCGCGCGGCGGACCTCGGGGTACATCTGCTTCTCGAGCATGTCCTTCGCGTAGCGCGCGAAGACTTGCGTCATCGGGATCACGTACGTGCCGGCGCCGTATTTCTTTCCGTCCGCTTCGAAGGCCGCGTCGGCGCGATAGATCTCGACGCCGCCCATGTTCAGCCGGTCGACGAGGTGCGCCGCCTCGCGTGCGTCGTGCTGATCCGCGGGCACGAGAATCGCCGATGGATTGCCTTTCTTCCCGTCCTCGATCGTCTGGCGGTTCACCTCGTAAATGTTCCGGTTGATCGTCTCGCGCCGATCCGCCGCCGTCTCGAGCAGCGCCATCGTCGCAATCAGCTCGTAGTCGACGATGTCGCCGAGTGTCCAGCGGCCGCCCATCCAGGGCCGGGGATATTCCGTCCGAGGGTTGATGTCGGTCGGCGCCGCCAGCGGCGCGTCGCTGAACTGCTGACCGCGCCCCGCCTGCCCTGAGCCTGTCGAAGGGCCGCCTTCACCGCTTCGGCCGCCGGCCGGCGCGTTGGCGCGTCCGGGGATCGCCCGCTGCTGCTCGATCGGCGCCGCAACGCGCGCGCTGGCGACTTCGGTGAGCAGCCCGATCTGGTTGTGCCACCAGCCGCTCCACGCCATCGCGCCTTCCCAGAAGTTCGTGTACGTCGAGTTGTAGATGATGCCTTCCTTGCCGGCCGCTTCGAGCGCCGCCGCCTGCGACTGGCCGAGGATGCCGTTCCATCTATAGATCAATGGATGGACGTTCACGTTGATCGGATCGGTGGCCGGCATGACGAAGATGCGCGCGGCGTTGCTGCCCATCTGGTGCTCGTCGAGCCACACCGACGGGAACCAGTCGTGCCACAGCAGGCGCGCCGTGTGCTGGCTCTCCTTCTGCGTGAACATGTACATGTCGCGGTTGTTGTCGTGGCCGACGTACGGATGGTAGAGGTACGGGATCGGGCTGTTCGAAAACGGCGTGCCGACGTTCTTGTTGAACCAATCGGTCACCATGATCTGGCCGTCCGGGTTCAGGCTGGGGACGAGGACGAAGATCACGTTGTCCAGGATCTTTTTCACCGTCGGCGAATCCTCCGTCGCCAGCCGATGGACGAGCTCGACCGTCATTTGTGACGCGCCGATTTCGGTCGCGTGAATGCTGCAGGTGATGACGAGGACGAGCTTGCCTTCGCGGAAGATTGCCTCGCGCTCGGCGTCGGTCGGCGCGCCGCCCTGGAAGTAGAGCTTCTGCTCGAGCTGCTTGAAGTGATCCAGATTTTTCAGCGTCTCGGGCGACGCGATTTCGAGCGCGATGAACGGGTTGCCGTTGCTCGTCGGCCCGAGCTCGCGAAACCGGACGCGGTCCGAATTCGCGGCGGCGAGCTTCATGTACTCAACGATCTTGTCCCACCGCACCAGTTTGTTATCGGCGCCCACCTTGTGGCCGAGGAACTGCTCCGGCGTCTGGAGCGAGCCGGCGGCCGTCGTCGCGAGCGTGAATGCGAGGGCGAGACCGGCAGCGATGAACGCGGTGCGGGAGCGGATCATGAGTGCCTCAGACATAAGAAATGACTAAGAGAAGCAAAAGGGTCTCGGGTATTATGCCACCCTCCACAGGGCTCTTCAGGCTGGAGGGACTGATGACCCGCCTCGTGAGAGCGTCGGCGTTCATCCTCGCCGTAGCCGCGATAGCTGCCGCCTGCAGCGGCACTCGATCGAACCCCGCCGCGCCGTCGGCGCGCGCCGGGAGCAGCGGCGGCGCGTTCGCCGTCGCCGCGAGTGCGGCATCGCCCGCCGTTGTTGAATGGAGCTGCCTCACGACTCCTGGCTGCGTTCCGTCAACGGGCGCGGACCGTGCGCCAGGGATTCTTGCTCTCGTGGCGCCCGAGTCGCCCTCGAATCTCGCCGCCTCAGTCAGCGGCAGCACCGTGACGCTGACGTGGACGGCGAGCCATATCGGCCGCCCCGATGACGCCCCTACCTCGTACCGCCTGGAAGCCGGCTTGTCGTCCGGCGCGAGCGACATCGCGAAGGCCGACACGGGCAGCGTAGCGACGACCTACATCGCGACCGGCGTTCCCAGCGGCACGTATTACGTGCGCGTGCGCGCAGTGAACGGCGGCGGCTTCAGCGCTGCGTCGAATGAAGCGGTCGTCGTCGTGGGTTCCGGCGTGTGCGCGCCCGCGGCGCCGAGTGGGCTCCAGGTCTTCTACGCGCTCACCGCCGGCGCATTTTCTCTCAATTGGACCGCACCGGTCGGCGGTACGTGTACGCCTACGTCATACGAGATTGATGCCGGTTCATCGCCGGGCAGCAGCGATCTCGCCGCGTTCAATATCGGCCACCTGATTACAACGTATGCCGCGACCGGCATCGCCGATGGGACGTACTACGTGCGAGTGCGCGCGGCGCGAGGCGGCGCATTGAGCGCCGCGTCGAATGAAGTCGTCGTCACGCTGCCCCATAACACGACGACAACGACGACCAGCGGACCGCTGTCAGGCGGATGGAGCGGATCGCCTCCCAACGCCGGCTGGTCCATCGACGGCAGCACCGGCGCGTGTGTCGTGAATCGAGCCGTCATTCTTCAACTGACGCAGGCGGGCAGCGCGGTGAGCGGCACGCTGCTGGAACAATTCACGATCCTGTCGCGACCGGGTTGTGCGACACAGGGCGCGAGCTACACGTTTGCGCTCACTGGAACGGCGGGGACCGCGGTTAACGGGAATGGGACGCTGACTTTCTCCTTTACGGATGAACAAGGCGCCCTCATCACGTTTACGGGAACGTACACGCCGACCTCCATCAGCGGAACGCTTCAAGGGCCCGGGACGCCGGCGGGGACACTGCTGGTCAACAAGAGCTAGTCGGCAGATCAGGGAGAGGTATGAATCAACGCGCGATCACCATCGCTCGAGGAATCGTTGCCGGCGTGGCCGTGATCGCCGCGGCCGCCTGCGGCCGGACCAGTCCCGCGGCGCCGTCGTCGCCGATCGAGGCATCGCGCAGCACGTTCGCGATCGCCGCGACGACGGCGTCGGCGCCGCCAGCGAGTATCACGTGGAGTTGCCTGACGACGCCGGGCTGCGCGGCGCCGTCGACTGGCGGCGGAAGCGCGCGCGCGATTCTTGCGCTGACGGCGCCAAGCCCGCCCACGCTGAGCGCGTCAGTGAGCGGCCGCACAGTGACGCTGACGTGGGTTCCGAACGCGACGGCCGGTCCGGATTCGGCCGCCGCCTCCTTCCGGCTCCTGGCCGGTTCGGCCGCAGGCGCGAACGATCTGGTGAATGCCGACACGGGCAGCACCGCGACCACCTACATCGCCACCGGCGTGCCCGACGGGACGTACTACGTGCGCGTCCAGGCCGTGAATAGCGTCGGTCGCAGTGGACCGTCCAACGAAGTGATCGTCAGCGTGGGCACCGGCGGCTGCACGCCGCTGGCGCCGACGCTGACCGCGGTGTTCGGCGGCCCCGGCGCCGCGCTCAACTGGACGCCGCCGGGCGGCTCGTGCAGCCCGACCTCGTACGAGATTGATGCGGGTTCGTCGCCCGGCGCCAGCAATCTCGCCGTGTTCAACACCGGCAACACGAACACGTTCTACAACGTGGCCACGCTGGCCAATGGCGTGTACTACGTCCGTGTGCGCGGCGTGCGTGGCGCCAGCCCCGGCGCACCGTCGAACGAAGTCGTCATCACGAAGGGATCGACGACCACGACGACGGGCCCGCTCAACGGCGGATGGAACGGGAGTCCGCCGGACGGCGGATGGCTGATCACGCCCAGCCCCGGCGTCTGCGTCACGCAGCGATTCGTGATTCTGCAGTTGACCCAAACCGGCAGCGCGGTCACCGGCACGCTTCAAGAGAAGTACGCCGAGTCTACCCCTCCCGGGTGCGCCCCATTCGGTTCGAGCTACACACTCGCCGTGACGGGGACCGCCGGAGATGGGACGCTGACGTTCAGCTTCACCGACGAAAAAGACCGGCTAATCACATTCACCGGTACGTTCACGTACACGCGGATTACGGGCACGCTCGATGCGTCCGGCGCGCCCGCGGGAACCCTGATACTGATCAACCCGGTGAGGGCCCCGCGGCTCTAAGGAGAGATTGTGATGCCACACCGATCGATTCGACTCGCGTCGTTGATGACAGCCAGCCTCGGGCTCATCGCGGTGACCGCGTGCAGCGGCACGCGATCGAATCCCGTCGGGCCATCGTCGCGGCCGGAAAACGGCGCCGGCGTGTTCTCCGCTGTCGGGGGCGCCGCGGCGCCGGTCAGCGTCTCGTGGAGTTGCCTGACCTCGCCGGGTTGCGGCGCCGGTGCGTCTGCAACCGCGCGTGCCGCCGCCGCGCTGACCGCGCCGAACGCGCCGTCGAATCTCGCTGCCTCGGTCAGCGGTACGACAGTCACGCTCAGCTGGACGGCGCCGGCCACCGGCGACGCCGCCAGCGCCTACGTTGTCGAAGCGGGATCGACGCCGGGCACGAGCAACCTCGCCAACTCCAACACGGGCCACACCACGCCGTCGCTCGTAGCGACCGACGTGCCCGTGGGCACGTACTACGTCCGTGTGCGCGCGCAGAACACCGCGGGCGTGAGCGCGGCGTCGAATGAAATCGTGGTCACCGTGGGCGGCACGCCGTGCACGCCAGCAGCCCCAAGTGGTCTGACCTCGACGGTGTCCGGGTCGTCGGTCACTTTCACATGGACGGCGCCCGGCGGCACGTGCCGGCCCACGACGTACGAGCTGGACGCCGGGTCTTCGTCCGGGGCGAGCAACCTCGCGACCGTGGCGACGGGCAGCACGCTCACGTCGTTTTCGGCGAACAACGTGGCCAACGGGACGTACTACGTGCGCGTGCGCGCCGCCAATGGCGCCAACCTGAGCCCGGCGTCGAACGAAGTGGTGGTGACGGTGGGATCGACCACGAGCGCGTCGCTGACCGGGCGGTGGCTGGGCCTGTCGCCCGACGGGCTGATCATCGATGCCTCGACGGGGAGCTGCGACATCGAGGAAGACATTCAATTGGACCTGACGCAAACCGGCAGCGCGTTGACCGGGACGCTCACCGAGCGGATTCGAAAAGTGAATCCCGCCCGCCCAACCTGCGACACGGTCGGGGCGGTCTACGGTCCGTGGGTGGTCGCCGGAACGGCCGGCGCCGGGACCGTGACGCTGACCGTCACCGTTGAAAAGGGCCAGACCTCCACCTACACGGGCACGTTCACGGCGACGCGGATGGTGCTGACGCCCGGGACGCTGCTCACGGGCGCGGTCATGACCTTGAATCGTCAGTAGACGGAGACTCGTGATGAGGAGACCGTCCGCGTGTGCCATCCCGCTCGGATGTCTGCTGGCCGCGGCGTGCGGCAGCGGATCATCGTCACCCACGACGCCGTCCGCCGCGCGGCCTGGTGTGAGCGCGCCGCCGAGCGTGACGGCCATCAGCGTAACGGCCGCGGGCGGGCCGTCGATCTTCGGCGCGTCCGTCGCCGACTTCGTGCGCTGTCTGCACGCGTCGGGCGACGCCGTGTGTTTCACCGGTGCGCGGCCGGTGATGCGCGTGGTGACGGCGGGCGCGACGGCGCCTGCTGCGCCCGGCACGCTGACCGCGACGGCGAGCGGGAACACCGTCACGCTGACGTGGGGTGCGCCGGCGTCGGGCGATCCCGTCACGACGTACATCATCGAGGCGGGATCGGGCCCCGGCCTCTCCAACCTGGCGAGTTTCGCGACCGGCGACACCGCGACGACGTTCTCGACGGGCGGCGTGCCCGACGGCACGTACTACGTGCGCATCAAAGCGCAGAATACGGCGGGCACGAGCGCCGCGTCGAACGAAGCGACGCTCGTCGTCGGCGCGGCCGCGTGCGCGTCCCCGCCGGGCGCCCCGACCGGACTCACGAGCACGGTGACGGGCCGCACGATCACGCTGACGTGGAATGCGCCGAGCGGCGGGTGCCCGGCGACGTCCTTCATCCTGCAAGCCGGATCGACACCAGGATCGAGCGCGCTTGCCAACAGCAACGTTGGTAACGTGACGCGCCTTGTCGCGACCGACATCGGGAACGGCTCCTACTACGTCCGTGTCGCGGCGGCGAACGCCTTCGGTCAGAGCGCGCCTTCGAACGAAATCGTCGCGACGGTCGCGCTTCAGGCGGGAGCGATCTCAGTGACAGTCACGCCGAATCCGGTGCCATTCAGCGGGACGCCAATTGCTGCCACCGCGTGCGTGGGCGTCCCGAATACCTGGTTCTATACCGAAACGATCCGGGAAACCGCCGGCGTGGCCGTGACGTTGACGAAATGGGTGAGTGTCCTGGACGGTCGGTCGATCCTCAACCAGGGTACGGTCAACTCTGCCATCTCGGCGCATGGCAGTACCACTTTCAACTTCAACTGGTGCCTGTCCGCGGCGGGCCAGCACACGATACAGACGACCTGGAGCGGCACTGACGCCAACGGTAACAGCTTCAGTTACGGCGGACCGATCGTGACGTTGCTTGCGAATAGCACGACGACGACGACGGGTAAGCGCACGTTCCCGGCGGTCTGGGTCAGCGCGTCATGGATCGGAGGGCGGACAGGGACGCCGCTGTCGTCACGCGGGATCGATCCGACGACACACTTCGGCACGTTGTGTCTGGCCAACTCGATCACGCTGAAGAACCATCCCGATCCGAACGGCTCTTATTTCCATTCGGACGACTCGCTGTTCGCTCTCAACACCGGCTGCTCGGCGCCCATGACGACGGTCGCGTTCTGCCGGACGTCGGGTTCGGGTGGAGGCGCAAGCAGTATCCCGATCTGCGCGACGGATCCGCGCGAGACGCCGCTCAGCAATCTGGGCATCACCGCCGTGGGCCGCTCCGGCGCCGGCACGTGGATCGGCACGACGCCGATCAACTTCGACGTGAACGTGTTCTGGTGCTCGGATCAGTCCACCTTCAACTATGACCGCCGGGTCCCGGGAAAACCGCTGCTGGAGTGCGTGGAAAATTAGCAGGAGTCTGCCCCGGCTAGCAGATGCGTAGGGCGGGTCCTTTCGGACCCGCCTGACGGCTGGTCACTCCGGACCGCGCGACGCCGGGATCGGCACGCGCTCCCATTTCGTCTCGGGATCCCACACCAGGATCTCGCGCGGACCGTCGCGGTCCGGACACGTCTCGCGGCCGTGCGTCAGCTTGCCCTCGTGCTCGAGCGCGCGGTGAATCTCCCAGTAACTCGCGCTGAACGACGCGCGGATCAGCTTCAGGTCCGGCGTGAACTCGTACAGCACGTCGGCCGCGGCTTCCGGCGACTTCTCCTCGACTTCGACCGTGCGCGCGACAATCCGATCGGGCAGGACCTGCACGCGGGCGCGGTTGAATCGTGAACGCGTGAGGCAATTCACTTCGGTTCTGGGCATCATGACCATGCGCAGGGGCGCGCTCGTCCCGCAGGTCTCGCAGTAGTCGTGCGAGCCTGGCGCCTCGGGCGCCTGGCCCAGCGC
>JACPZW010000063.1 GCA_016195265.1 Acidobacteriota bacterium
CTACTGCTCGATCAGCTCGACATCACCATCCCCACCCACCTCGAATGGAATGCCGAATGTAGTGCAGACTTTGTGACTGCGTGAGCCGATTTCTTAGACTTTCTCGCGGTGTCGCCGTTTCCGTGACGAACTTGGGCTAGGTGCTGGGTGCCGTGCCTGGTGCTGGGTGCCTGGTGCTGGGTGCCTGGTGCTGGGTGCCTGGTGCTGGGTGCCTGGTGCTGCGTGCCGGGTGCCGGGTGGTGGGTGCCGTGCCAGGTCCCAGTTGCCGGGCGCTTCCTTGGTCATGCCCTGTAATTTGGCACCACGTGGTCTTCTGACTTGAGGACGGTCATCAGGTTGGGGTGAATGAACAGTTTCTCCCGGCCGGCTTTCATTTCCTTCAGCACGCCGATATCGACCAGCTCCTTGAGGTACTCGGAAGCGGTCTGCCGTTTGGCGATTCCGGCCTCGACGACGTTCGAGATGCGCGAGCAGGGCTGGACGAAAATCAATTCGACGAGCTCGCGTGAGTAGAGCGACGCGGCCTTCCGTTGCACGTACGCCGTCGTTTCGCGCAGCAGCTCGCGGATGGCGTGGATCTTCTCCGTGGTCCAGAGCGCCGTCTCGGCGACGGCCGCCAACATGTAGAGCAGCCACGGCTCCCAAGCATCGTTTGAGGTGACCTGATTCAGCAACGCGTAGTACTCCGTCTTGTTGCGAATGATGGCGCGGCTCAGATACAAGATTGGCAAATCGAGCAGATCCTGTTCGACGAGGTACAGCAGATTCAGAATGCGGCCCGTGCGGCCGTTGCCATCGGTGAACGGATGGATCGCCTCGAACTGGTAGTGGCAGACAGCCATTCTGATCAACGGATCAATCATGTTTGCATCGTGCAGGTACCGCTCCCAGTTCGCGAGCAGATCGCGAAGTAGCGTCGCGCCTTGTGGCGGCGTGTAGACGATCGCGCCCGTCGACTGATTGGTAAGCGTGGTGCCAGGCACCTTCCGAATGTCCAGATTGATGCCCGCAGCGTGCGGCAGACGTTAACGGCTGTTGCTGTTGTCAGTGGACGATTGGCGAGCGAATCGAACCCGCGCCTCAACGCGGTCCGGTACCGCAGCGCTTCCTTCGTTGCCGCGTCGACCGGCTGCCTCTCGTCCTGCGCGTACTGAAACAGTCGATCCGTCGTCGTGACGATGTTCTCGATCTCCGAGCTCGCACGCGCTTCGAGGACGGGCAGGGTGTTGATCAGGATCGATTGGTTGGGAACGAGGTGACCGGCTTGTTTCAGCGCAGCGACCGCCGCTCGCGCTTCGATGCACGCACGAAGCACGTCGCGCGTGTCCACGTCGGCTCGCGGCGGCAGCCGGGGGAGATCGTTATAGGGGCGAAGGGGGTCGAAACGGCGTGCGTTCGCTGGCATGTCGATGACGTCGACATGTTACCTCAACGTGTCGACGTTTCGACGATTCATCGACATATTCTGTCGCCACGCCAGATATAATGGAAATTCGACGCCTCGCCACACATGGATCCCAGCCACATCAGAAACTTCTCGGTCATCGCGCACATCGACCACGGCAAGTCGACGCTCGCGGACCGCTTTCTCGAGATCACCGGCGCGCTGCAGGCGCGCGAGATGGAAGCGCAGGTCCTCGATGCGATGGACCTCGAGCGCGAGCGCGGCATCACCATCAAGGCGCATCCGGTCTGCCTGCACTACACGGCGACCGACGGCCAGAAGTACGTCCTGAATCTCATCGACACGCCGGGCCACGTGGACTTCTCGTACGAGGTCACGCGATCGCTCGCCGCGTGCGAAGGCGCGCTGCTGCTCGTGGACGCCTCGCAGGGCGTCGAAGCGCAGACGCTGGCTAACGCGTACCTCGCGGTCGAGAACAACCTCGAGATCATCCCGGTCATCAACAAGATCGATCTGCCCGGCGCGCAGCCCGAGGAGTGCCGCCGGCAGATCTCGGACATCATCGGCCTCGACGGCGAGCACGCGCTGCTGGCGAGCGCGAAGATGGGCACCGGCGTCCACGAAATCCTCGAGGCGATTGTCCACCGCCTGCCGCCGCCGGCCGGAATTCCCGACGCGCCGCTCAAGGCGCTGATCTTCGACTCCTGGTACGACCCCTACCGCGGTGTCGTGATCGTCGTCCGCGTCATCGACGGACTGCTGACGCCGGGAATGAAGATCCGGCTGATGGCGGAAGGGCAGGACTACGAGTCGCTGTCGGTCGGCATCTTCACGCCGAAGGCGATCGAGGTCGATTCGCTCGCGGTCGGCGAAGTCGGCTTCCTCGTCGCCAACATCAAGAAGATCAGCGACGCGAAAATCGGCGACACGATCACGGAAGTGAGCCGGCCCGCGCTCGAGCCGTTCCCCGGGTTCAAGCCGCTGAAGCCGATGGTGTTCGCCGGCTTCTACCCGGTCGAGGGCCACGAGTATCCGGAACTGCGCGACGCGCTCGAGAAGCTGCGGCTGAACGATGCGTCGTTCTTTTACGAGCCCGAGACGTCGGTGGCGCTGGGCTTCGGATTCCGCTGCGGGTTCCTCGGGCTGCTGCACATGGAGATCGTCCAGGAGCGGCTCGAGCGCGAATTCGACATGGACCTGGTGACGACGGCGCCGGGCGTGTTGTATCGCGTGACGACGACCGACGGCAAGGTGCAGGAGATCGACAGCCCGGCGAAGCTGCCCGACACCGGCCGCATCGAGAAGATCGAAGAGCCCGTCATCACGGCGATGGTGCTGACGCCGGCCGAGCACGTGGGCGGGATCCTGAAGCTCTGCCAGGACAAGCGCGGCGTCCAGAAGACGCTGGAGTACCTGTCGTCGAGCCGCGTGCTCATTACCTACGAGCTGCCTTTCAACGAGGTCGTTCTCGACTTCTACGACAAGCTCAAGACGATTTCACGAGGCTACGCCTCGCTCGATTATCATGTGACGGGCTATTGGGAGTCGCCGCTCGTCAAGCTCGACATCCTGGTGAACGGCGATCCGGTGGACGCCCTTTCCATCATCGTCCACCGCGATTCGGCCTACGAGCGCGGGCGGGCGCTGGCGTCGAAGATGCGCGAATTGATTCCGCGGCAGATGTTCGAGGTCGCGATTCAGGCGGCGATCGGCGGCCGCATCATCGCGCGCGAGACGGTGAGCGCGATGCGCAAGAACGTCCTCGCCAAGTGCTACGGCGGCGACATCTCGCGCAAGCGCAAGCTGCTCGAGAAGCAGAAGGAAGGCAAGAAGCGCATGAAGCGCGTCGGCAAGGTCGAGATTCCGCAAGAGGCGTTTCTGGCCGTGCTGAAAATGGGCACGGATACGGAAAGTTAGAACTGAAAACTGAAAACTGAAAAGTGGGAACTGAAAAGTGAAGAAGCAGAAGGCAGACGCGCCGAAGGCCGCCGCGATGACCGGGACGACGTACCGGAAATCGACCGCGCGCGAGTATTTCGAGTCGATCGTCATTGCCGTCATCCTCGCGCTCTTCGTCCGCACGTTCGTCGTGCAGGCGTTCAAAATTCCCACCGGCTCGATGGAGAACAACCTGCTGATCGGCGATCACCTGCTGGTGAACAAGTTCGCGATGGGGCCGACGGCGACGTCGATCGAGCACACGCTGCTGCCCGTGGAGACGATCAAGCGCGGCGACATTCTCGTCTTCAAGTACCCGGTCGAGCCGGATCGTGACTTCATCAAGCGTGTCATCGGCCTGCCCGGCGAAACGCTCGAACTGCGCGAGAAGAAGGTCTACATCAACGGCAAGCCCCTCGACGAGCCGTACGTCCACTTCCTGCAGGCGCCCAACACGGGCGGCGAATTGTCCGAGGTGACGTCGTTCGACGTGCGGGAACGGTACGGGCCCGTCACGGTGCCCTCCAATCAGTACTTCATGATGGGCGACAACCGCGACAACTCGCAGGACAGCCGCTACTGGGGCTTCATGCCGCGCGGAAACGTCAAAGGCAAGGCACTCGTGATCTACTGGTCGTACGAATCAGAACGCGAGGATTACCTGGACGAGAGCACGGGCGCGACGCTGAAGGGGCTGGGCTCGGTGTTCGTCCACTTCTTCACGCGCACGCGGTGGGACCGGATGTTCCACCAGATTCACTGAGAATTGCAGATTTCAGATTTCAGATTTCAGAAGTGGCGAGCGGTACGTGATTAAAGGCCTCCTCAAACTCGCAATCGTGGCGGTGATCGCCAACGCCGTCTGGCACGCGTTCGTGCCGTACTCGGCCCACTTCAAGTTCAAGGATGCGATCGAAGCGGCCTCTCTGTATGGCTGGGAAAAGCCCGACGACGAGCTGCGAGCCAAGGTACTGGCGATCGCAGCCGAACACGACGTGCCGCTGACCGCCGAGGGCTTCACGCTGAAACGCGAAGAGAAGCACACCATCATCGATGGGGCCTACACGCAGCCGATCGAGATCATCCCGGGGTTTGCCTATCACTACACGTTCACGTGGCACACCGACACGGCGTACGTGCAGCCGCCGAAGCTCAACGAATTAGCTGCGCCGAAGTAGCGATTCCGCCCGCTCCGCGCTGGCCGCCGCGTCCGTCGTCAGCCCGCGGCGCTCGTTCCGCGCGCCGTCCGCGTACTTCACATCCGAGACGCTGCCCAGATTGATGTCGACGTTGAGGCCCGCGCCCTGCAGGCCGGCGCGCAGGAGCGCGACGGCGACGCCCGCGTCGCTGGCCGCCCCACGGTGCCCGTGCGCGGCGACGATTTCGGCCTGCGCGAGCGCGCGCGCGGACAGACGCATGACGTCCATCGGCACGCCCGTCGCGGCGCGCAGCGCGCCCTGGATCGCCGCCGTGCGCGCCTGCTGATCGTCGGGCGACGCCTTCGGCCGCTTGTACGCCGCGACGACCCGATCGTACGCGGTGGCGTCCGCGTCGATCGCGTCGGTCAACTGCCGGCTCAGCTCGCCGAGCGCCAAGGCGGCCTCCGTCAGCGCGGCCCGCTCGTCATCGGCGCCCGTGCGGGTTTTCGCCAGGCCCGCCACCATCTGCAGCAACGCCGCGCCGACAGCCGAGGCCAGCGCCGACGCCGATCCGCCGCCGGGCGTGGGGTCCGGAGACGCGAAGGCCGCGATCAGATCCCGCGTTGAACGATCAACGAGCATGACGGACACGTCCTCTTTTGACGACCGCGCGAATGGGCTCGGCGCCGACGCGGATCAGATCCACGGCCGGACCGCCGATGATGACGGCGTCCATCAGCTTGCCGGGCTCGAGACTGCCTGCGTCCGCGTGCCGGTCGAGCGCGTACGCGGCGTTGATGGTCGCGCCGACCAGCGCCTCCTCGAACGTGAGGCCCATCGTGAAGCAGGCAAGGGCCATCGCGAACGGCATCGACGGCGAGAAGCCGCCGCCCGGATTGACGTCGGTCGCCAGCGCGACGGCGACGCCGCGATCGATCAGCATGCGCGCCGGCGCCGAGCGTCCGAGCTTCAGATAGAAGGAGGCGATGGGCAGGAGCGTCGCGACGACGCCGGCGGCGGCCAGACCGTCGGCGCCAGCTTCGTCGACGAAGATCAGATGATCGGCCGAGCGCACGCGCATGTCCACCGCCACTCGCGATCCGCCGCTCGGCCCCATCTCGTCCGCGTGAATCCGCAGCTTCAGACCGGCGTCGCGCGCGGCGCCGAGAATCTCCCGCGATTCGTCCGGCGTGAAGACGCCAGTCTCGCAGAAGACATCGCACCATTCCGCGAGCCGTTCCCGCGCGACGGCGGGGATCATGTCGCGAATGACCAGGTCCACGTACGCGCGGCGCCGGTCTCGGTACTCGACCGGCACTTCGTGCGCGCCCATGAACGTCGGCGACACGTCGATGGCATGAACGGCCGTGATGGTCCGCAGCACCCGCAGCATCTTGATCTCATCGGCGGTCGTCAGGCCGTAGCCGCTCTTGGCTTCGCACGTCGTGGTGCCGCAGCGGAGCATCTCGTCGAACCTGGCGCGTGTGGCGTCCGCGAGCGCCGTCTCCGTTGCCGCGCGCGTGGCGGTGACCGAGGACACGATCCCGCCGCCGCTCGATGCGATGTCGGCGTAGGTCGCGCCAGCGAGCCGGCGTCGCAGTTCGTCGCGGCGATCGCCCGCGAAGATCACGTGGGTGTGCGGATCGACGAAACCGGGCACGACCGCGCCCCCTCCAGCGTCGACGACGACCGCGGCGTCCGTCAGCGCGCCGTCGCGGCGCCAGTCGTCCTCGCTCCCGACGAAGACGATGACGCCTTCGTGCGCCGCGACGACCGCGCGGGCGATCGATCCCGCGTCGGCCTGCCGCGGCCCGATGCGCGGCGCCGGGCCGGCGCAGGTCAGGACTTCAGACGTATTGCGGATCAGGAAGTCGGCGAGCACGAGAACAATTGTAGAGGGTTACAGCAGGGAGGTGATCTGCGCGGCCGTGGCGCCGGCGATCGCCACGCGCTTTTCTCGGGAGCGCTCGCCGCTCAGGATGCGGACGGCCCGTCTAGGCAGACCAAGCGCCTCCGCGAAGAAGTCGATGAGCGCGTCGTTGGCGGCGCCCTCGACCGGCGCCGCGGCCAGCCGGACGACGAGGAGGTCGCCGCGGACGCCGGAGCACGCGGTCTTTTTGGCGCGGGGTATGACGCGGACGCAGAGCTCGACGCCGTCCGCGGTCTCCTTGATCAAGCAGGCCGCTACCCGAGCCGGCGCACCTCGAGCGGCTCGGACGTGGTGGGCGCCGGGGCGTCGGCGTGACGCGGCCGGTGGAACAGGATCTTGTCCTCGCGCTCGCGCGTTTCCTGCTCGCGCACGAACTCGAGTGTATTGCGCAGCGTCTGGATGGTGGACTCGATCGACACTTCGACGTCGCGGCGCTTCAGCTTCAGCCCGTCGATCTCACGCTGGACGTCTTCGAGCCGCGACTGCGTCTTCTCGAGCAGCAGCTCGGATCGGCCTTCGGCGTCGCGGATGATCCGCCGCGCCTCCTGTTCGGCGCCGGCCTTGATGTCCTCCGACACGCGCTGCGCGGTGGTCAGCGTGTTCTGCAGGTTGCGCTCGTGCTCACGATGCTCGTTGAGCACGGCCTCCATCCGCATCAGATCCTGACGGAGCCGGTCGGTTTCGAGCAGGGCGTGCTCGTAGTCCTCGGCGACGGCCGCCAGGAACGTGGCGACCTCAATGCGATCGAAGCCGCGAAAGGCGAGCCGGAAGCGCTGCTGGCGAAGGTCGAGTGGGCTGACATTCATGGTGAGCGTTCTCCCCGCTCATGTGTATCGGACGCAGCCTGTCGGTGCAATAGCCCGCAGGAATGTGAGCCGGTGACAGGCAGGTGCCTGTCACCTACCTGTCACCGTCACCTACCTGGCGCCGAAGATGGCCGTCCCGACCCGGACGATGGTGGCGCCTTCCTCGATCGCAATTTCGAAATCATGGCTCATGCCCATCGACAATTCCGTAAGCATGGCCGGGTTGACGCCTTGGGCCAGGAGTCGATCGCGGACCGCCCGCAGCGCCTTGAAATAGGGACGCGCGGCCTCGGCGTCTTCGACCGCCGGCGGAATGGCCATGAGCCCGACGACGGCGACGGCGCGCGCGGCGGCGGCGGCCGCGAAGATTTCCGGCAGCTCGTCTTCCGGCGCTCCGAACTTCGTGACCTCGCCCGCGAGGTCCACCTGGACGAGGACCTCGAGCCGCCGTCCCGCATTCGCGGCGGCGGCGTCCAGGATCGGAATCAGCGCCGCGCCATCGACGGACTGCACGACGTCGAAGCGCGCCCCGGCCTTCTTCGCCTTGTTCGACTGCAGATGCCCGACCAGATGCCAGCGGATCGGCAGACCGGCGGTCTGGTCCATCTTCTGCAGCGCGTCCTGGACTTTGTTTTCGCCGAAATCGATCTGGCCGGCGTCGGCGGCTTCGCGAACGGCGTCGGCGGGGAAGGTCTTGGAGACGGCGACGAGCCGGACGGAGGCGGGATCGCGATCGGCCCGGCTGGCGGCCCGCACGATGCGCGCGCGAACCTCGGCCAGCCGTGTGCGGATCGGCGACGCGGACACTATTTCTTCAGCGAACCCAGGATCCCCTTCGCGGTCGCCGCGTTCGGAGCGGTCGGCGCCAGCTTGAGGTAGGTTTCGAATTCGGCCGCGGCCTCTGGCAGCTTGCCCTCGTTCACCAGCGCCATGCCGAGCTGATAGTGCGCCTCGGCGTGATCCGGCTTGGCCGCGATCGTCGCCTCGAACTGTTTCTTGGCCTCGGCGATCTTGCCGGCGTTCCAGAGAATGACGCCCTGGTTGAACATCGCGTCGGCGTTGCCGCCGCCCAGCGCGCCCGGCGCGCCGCCGGCGAGCTCGGCCGCCTTGGCGCTCGCGGCCTGCGCCTGGTCGAACTTGCGCGTCGCGTTGTAGATGTTGGCGAGGCCGCTGTACGCCTCGGCGTAGTCGGCCTTGATCTCGATCGCCTTCTTGTAGGCCGCCTCGGCCTTGTCGTAATCCTTCTTCTGCGACTCCGAGTAGGCGATGTTGTAGTAGCAGTCGAAGCACTTCTCGTTCAGTTGGGCCGCGGCCGTGAACTTCGCGATCGCTTCGTCGTGATTGTTGGCACGGCTCGCCACCACGCCCTCTTCGAACGTCTTCTTCAGCTCGGCGGTCTTGGCCGCGACTTCGGGAGACACGCCGCCGCCCGCGCCGGCGCCGATGATGAGGTTGGCGGACGCCGGTCCGGCAACCCGGACCTGAACCGGCACGACGTTGGACGGGACCTTGTCCTTTTCGGCGACGACCTTGTACGCGCCAGGCGACAGGCCGATCTGGACGAACTCGCCCTTCTTGTCGGACTTGGTTTCGAAGTGACGGGAGCTGCCGTCGGCGTCGATCTTGATCGTCGCGCCTTCGACGGGTTTGCCGGACGCGTCCCGGACCGTTCCCCGCACCATTCCGGTGGACTGGGCGGCGGCGGGCAGGGCGATCGCCAGCGCGAGCGCCGCGGCGCACGCGATCAGCCACAGCTGCCGGCCGTTCATTCGGCGGATCATGGAATCCTCCTGAAGCATGAGAGCAACTTTCACGTAAGGAATAGTTTACTCCGAAAAAAACGCCTCGATTTGTGAAAGGTCGTGCACGATGGGCGCGGGCGGAAAGGACGCCACGAAACGGCGGCCGTAGCCCTTCGTCCGCAGGCGCGGATCGAGGACGGCCAGAACGCCGCGGTCGCGCCGATGACGGATCAGACGGCCGAGGCCCTGCTGGAGCGCCAGGATCGCGAGCGGCACCTGGTACTCGCCGAAGGGGTCGCCGCCGCGCTCCCGGATGGCTTCGATGCGCGCCGCCGTAATGGGATCGCCTGGTGACGCGAACGGCAGCTTGTCGACGATGACGCAGCTCAGGGCCTCGCCAACGACGTCCACGCCCTGCCAGAAACTCGACGTCGCAAACAGCACCGAGTGGGGTGTCGCGCGGAACTGATTCAGCAGCTGCGAGCGCGGGGCCGTGCCTTGCGCGAGGATCGGATAGTCCAGCGCCATCTCTGCAATCGCCTGCACCGCGCGCATCGTCGCGTAGCTCGTGAACAGCACGAAGGCGCGCCCGCGCGTGCGCCGGAGGATCTCGATCACTTCGCGGCCGGCCGCGAGCGCGAAGTCGCCGGACCGCGGGTCGGGCATGCGCGGCGGCAGGTAGAGCAGCGCCTGCCGCGCGTAGTCGAACTCCGACGGCAGGCGGACTTCGGCGGCCTCGCGGATGCCGAGCCGCGCGCGGATGTACTCGAACGCGCCGTCCACGGCCAGCGTGGCCGAGGTGAGCACCGTCGTGTGCATGCGATCGAAGAGCACTTCGCGGACTATCGTCGAGACGTCGATCGGCGACGCACGCAGGAACACGCCGCCCCTTGACAGGCTCGGGGCGCCCTGAGCGCGTCGAAGGGCGCGGCCGCGGAACTCGACGAAGTACACGTACTGGTCGTCGCCGGCGCGCAGCATGAAGCGCAGTTCGTCGCGGATCTCGCCCGCGCGGCGTTCGAGCGCCTGCCGCCCTTCCTCGGCGTCACCCGCGCCTTCGTCATCCGTGGCGGCAGAGGTGGGCCGCGCCAATGCGAGCGTGGCCTGCAGCACGTCCAGGGCGCCGGTGAGGTGTGCCGCGGCGTCGCGCGTCTGCCCGAGCGATTCGACGCTGGCTCGAACACGTTCTTCATTCTTGAGACGCGCGGGTCTCCTTCCGCTCTCGTTTCCCTCGCCGCGATGCGCGAACGCCAGCTCGGCGAAGAACGTCCTGGCGCGATCGCGGAGGCGCTCGATCGCCTTCTCGATCTCCGTTCGCGCGTCGCCCTCGAATCCGCCGACGGCGACGAGCCTTTCGACGTCGTGCGCGAGCTCCTCGAGCCGGTAGTTGCTGAGGCTGTAGCCGAAGTACTGCGTGGCGACGTCCTCGAGCTGATGCGCCTCGTCGAGAATCGCGCGGCTGCACGTCGGAATCACTTCGCCGAAGGCGCTCTGCCGCACGGCCGCGTCGGCGCACAGCAGATGGTGATTGACAATGACGACGTCTGACGCTGCGGCGCGCTGGCGCATCTTCGTGACGAAGCAGTCGTCGTAGCGCGCGCACTCGGTGCCCAGACATGTTTCGGCCGTGGCGGACACTTCGTTCCAGAACGCGACGTCCTCGGGCAGGTCTTTCAGCTCCGCGCGATCCCCCGTCTCGGTCCGCGTCGACCAGTCGCGGATCATCGGCAGGAAGACGTCGTGCACCGCCGGTCCCGCGCCGTCGTTCAACTGATCGAGCCGGTGCAGGCAGAGGTAATTGGCGCGGCCCTTCATGTAGGTCGCGGTGAACGGGATGTCGAGCGCCGCGCGCAGCGCCGGAATGTCCTTGAAGAAGATCTGTTCCTGCAGGTTCTTCGTGCCCGTCGAGATCAGCACGCGCTCGCGCTTGAGGATGGCGGGGACGAGGTAGGCGAGCGTCTTGCCCGTGCCGGTGCCGGCCTCGGCGAGCAGCACGCCGCCCGTTTCGAAGACGCGCGCTACGGCGGCGGCCATCTCCACCTGGCCGGGGCGCGGCTCGAAATCCGGCATCGCCGTGGCGAGTGGACCATCGGAGGCGAAGACCGACTGGATGACGTCGGCGAAACTCGGCGTCGTGCGGGATGAGGACACGGCGACGCCAGTCTACTGCGGCGTGTCATTTCTTGTCTTTCCGCTCACGCTGAGAGATTGGGTGTTATGCTCCGCGTCGGCCGAAAACAAAATGAAACCCCGGGCGCTGGAGTAGGCAAAAGAGGGGGTGGATCGTGAGCGCTAGAGACTTCGTCGGGCGAAGCATGTGCGCGCTGTCATTGTGGGCATGTTTCACGCTGCCCGCGATGGCGCAGGGAGTCGGAGCGATCGGCGGCACCATTTCGGATGCGTCCGGTGCCGTGCTTCCCGGAGCGACTGTGACGCTTTCCAACCCGCTGGGCTCGATCGGTGGCAATCAGGAGGCGGTCAGCGACGAGCGGGGAGCGTTTCAGTTCATCAGGCTCGTACCGGGGACCTACAGCGTGAAGGTGTCGCTGCAGGGATTCCGACCCGCTGTTCAGGAGAACATCGTCGTCAATGCCGACGTGACCGCGCGCGCCGATGTGAGATTGGAGATCGGCACGCTCGCGGAAGGCATCACCGTGAAGGGAGAATCACCACTGCTTGACACGACGTCCGCGTTGAAACAGACAGTCGTGTCGCGCGAGATGCTGGAGAGCCTGCCGAACCGGGTTGACGTGTGGGGAGTGGCGCGCGTGATCCCGAGCGTCGTGCTGAGCAAGGTTGACGTAGGCGGATCGGAATCCTTTCTGCAGTCCACCGCCACCGTGCACGGCAGCAACAACGAGAACGGATACCTGATCGACGGCATGGACGTCTCGAATCTGGATGGCAACGGAACAGGCGCGGTCCTGTATCTCGATCCGTATGCGTTCCAGGAAACCAACTACCAGTTGAGCGGCGGCGGCACGGCTGTCTCGCAAAAGGGCGGCCTCCTCTTCAACATGGTCACCAGGACGGGCACCAACAAGTTGCACGGCGGGGCGATGTTCAGTGGCGCGAGTCACGCCATGGGGTTCGCGAACTACTCGGCGGCGGTGCGCACGGATTTGCTTGCCGCGGTTCCCGCCGTGGCGCTGGCGGCCAATCCCAACATCGTGCCCGGCGCGGACATCCTGAAGATTTACGATACGGGGGCGTGGCTGGCGGGACCGATCGTGCGCGACAAGTTGTGGTTCTCGATCTCGGCGCACGACCAGCGGTTGGACCAATATCTCCTGGGCAACTACAACCCCGACGGCACGCAGGTGCTGGACGACAATCTGATGTGGACGACCTCGGCCAAGGTGGCGTGGCAGGTGACCCGCACCGCTCAGCTCTCCTATTTCAACAACCTGCAATACAAGCTGATCGGTCACCGCAACGGCGGGGGAACGTTTGCAGAGAGTCGTGCGAGGAATCTCAATGACAAGTACCCGGATGTGCACCAGGTGAAGTTCACGTCGACGTTTGGATCGAAAGCGGTTGTCGACGTCTCGTGGAGCCGTTTTCGTGCAGACGACAAATTCGGCCAGGAGCCGGAAGTCAGCGCTGGCGACATCTCACGGTTCGACGCAGTGACGAACACCTACACGGTGGCCTTGCCGACGTACCGGGACAACGCGATGTTCAGGGACCAGTTTCTCGCCGGCGTGGGCTACGTGACCGGACGGCACGACATCAGGTTCGGCTACCAGTTCGTGGATGGCGGCGAAAAATCATCCAACTGGTCGACGTCCGGAATGCGGGCCGTGTATCGCAACGGTCGTCCTGATTCGGTCAACACGTACAACGTTCCTATTACGTCGACCTCCTCGAGGATCCCCGTGGCCTTCGAGCCTTGGGCCCGGGATCATGGGCTGTACGTCCAGGATAAATGGACGCCGACCCCCAAGCTGACGCTGAATCTGGGATTGCGGTTCGAGACCACCTATGGTTGGCTGCCCGCGACGTGCCGGCCGGATACGACGTTCGTCGCGGGTCAGTGCTTCCCCGAGATCCAAGGGGCTCCCGACTTCAAGGCAGTGGTTCCGCGAGCATCGGCCGTGTACGACGTGTTCGGCGACGGCAAGACGGCGCTGAAGTTCTCCGCCAGTCGTTACGACCAGCCAATCGTCCTCAGCAATGTTCAACGGCTCAACCCGCTCGGGATCACGAACGACACCCGCGCGTGGACTGTCTGCGCGGCGGGTCAAAAATCCGGCTGTGACCTCAATGGCGATCTGATCCCGCAGTTGAACGAACTAGGTGTCTCGAGCGGCTTCTCGTTCGGGGTGAACAACCGATACAGCCCGGATCTGAAATGGCCGGCGTCGAATGAGTACAACATCGAGGTGCAGCGCCAGATTCCGGGGAACGTGGTCGTCTCGGTGGGTTATACGCGCCGCGAAACGCGGCGGAACATCGGTTCAAGGAACGTGGCGGTTCCACTGGAGAGCTATATTCCTCTTCAGGTGACGGAAGTGAACAGCGGGAAGCAGGTGACGGTTTTCAATCAGGCCCCGGCGCTGCGAGGCAAGATTGACAACCTGTGGGACAACTTCCCGGAGCTGGACACCGACTTCAACGGCGCGGATATCACCGTCAACAAGCGCATGAGCGACCACTGGTCGCTGACCGGTGGCGCGAGTTTCGGCAGAACGGTTGGCGACATTTATGCCACGGCCAGCACGGTCGACCTGAACAATCCCAACAACACGTTCCGCGGAGGCGTGGTCGGCAACGATGTTCCGTACTCGTACAGGCTCTCAGGTGTGTATGAGTTGCCCTATCAGATTTGGCTTAGTGCGACGGGGCAGTACTACCAGGGGTTCCCGGAGACGACGACCGTCTCGGTCGGCAACAACACGGTCGCGCTCACGCAGGGCACGCAGACTCTGACCGTCGAGCCCCGCGGGACAACACGCTTACCCGCCGTCAGTTCTCTGGATATGAGCGTCAGGAAAACCTTCAAGATGAACGGGAAGTCCATCGAACCACGCTTGGATTTGTATAACCTCACAAACGCCGCCACCATCCTGGGTCGCATCGCCCAGTTGGGACCGACCTACGGCCGAGTGAGCAGTATCCAGCGTGGCCTACTCATCAAGCTGGGTGTGAACTTCGAGTTCTAGCGACGGTCCGGCGGCGACACGTAGGGTTTGCGCTGCCTGTATAGCTCTTGACGCCGGCGGATGGCAGCGGCGTCAGGATCTGCTGGTTTCAATCCGAGCGCCGCTTGCGCGGCTGCGACCGCGCGATCGAATTCGCCCGCCGCGGCGTACGCCGCGGCGAGGACGTCCAGCGCGCGCGCGTCCTTCCGCCCGCTCAGAGCCACGGCGCGCTCGGCCAGGCGGACGGCTTGATTCGCGTCGTGGAGCGCGGCGTCAGGAGCCGTCGCGAGGAGCCACGCCAGGCTCGTCACTGCAGGTATCCAGTCGGGCTTGAGCCGAACGGCTTCCCGAAATGAACCGATGGCTTCAGAGAAATTGCCGCGCGAGCCAAACACACTGCCCACGTTGTAATGAGCTTCGGCATTTGCGGGGTCGAGGCGGAGCGCTTCACGAAAATGTTGGAGCGCTTCGCCAGGATTCCCGAGCCGCAACAGGACGCTGCCGAGGTTGTTGTGCGCGATCGCGTAGTCCGGTCTGATCCGCAGCGCCTGCTGATATTGACCGATCGCCTCGTCCATTCTTCCAGCCAGGGTCAGAGCGGTGGCGAAGTTGTAGTGCGCGGCGGATGATTCGGGCTTCAATCTCACGGACGCTTCGAAATGGGCGGCGCTTTCCTGCTCCCGACCCAGATCCAGGTACAGCGCTGCGACGTCATCGTGCAGCTGGACTCTCGAAGGCTCCCCTTGAATCATGGTCTCGTAGCCGACGATGTCTTCCGCGATCATTTTGGGTCGATAGGTGTCGTTCAGAATCTGCAGATCGCGATCATCTCGCGTGAGCACCTGAATCCACAGATCGCCCATCTCATCCTTTGTCCACTGACCCCACCGCACACGCCTCGGCGGCTGCTGAGGGTTGCGCGGGTTCTCCGCCGAATTGTCGTACGTGTATCGCATCGAGAGAGTCGTGCCTTTCGGCAGCGCGAACGGCGTGACGTAGCGATACACGTGCTGCCACCGGAAGTCCCAATCCTTGATGTAGATGAGCCACTTCGTCGCGCCGTCGGGGAGCGTGGCCATGCCGCGAACTTCCCGCGCACGGTAGTGCGCGTGCGGCTGAACCGCCTGCACCTCGACGTCGACGGGCAGCACGAAGGAGTCGGTGACGGCGTAGTCCTTTTCTCCAGCCGCGATGTCGATGCTCTGGCGCCCGAGCCTCAGCATCGCGGGTGTTCGCTCGGGAGGGTCGTCGCCGAAGTAGAGACCAATCGATGGCTCGACGACTTCTGCCCTGCCGGTCGGCTTCATGTGCACTTCGACGACGAGATCCGTGCCCGGGCTGATGCTCCACGCCAAACCTTTCGGGAGCAGCGGCGCGACCTGGCCGGGCGTCCAGCCCAGAAAATGGCCATCCGGGTACACGGCAGAATGTGAGAGCAGTCCGTCGTAGCCCGGGGCAGGATCCTGATCGTCGAGTTCGCGCGAGGCGGGCGTCCGATCGATCCGAATGTTTGCATGGTGCACAACCTTCGGATTGCCGGGTCGGAATTCCAGTCCCTTGACGTAGCGCATCGTGCGGACCGGAACCGGGAGAACAAAGACGCGAGAGATATCTGTCCCGTCTGCCCGCAGCACGTACGGTTGGGGCAGCGTCACGACGAGGTCAGGCTTGCCGAGCTGCCATCCTTCGGTCCATTGCGGCGGCGGTGGAAGATCCCGGGGGTCGCCTTCGGGAGCTCCATCGGCGACCCACTGTTGCATCACGCCGATCTCGGCGTCGCTCAGCGGCTGGTGTCCGATGAATTCGCCGTAGCCGGGCTCCGATTTCCACGGCGGCATGAAGCGGCTCTTCGCCACTGCTGCAATCAGAGTCGCGCGCTGTCTGGCGGCCGCATAGGTGAGCAGGCTGAACGGGGCGGCGCCATCCGGATGATGGCAGGTCCCGCATCGGTCGAAGATGATCGGCGCAACGTCCCTGGCGAACGTGACCGGCCTGTCCTGATTGTCCCGGGCGGAGTCGAGGGGCCCCGTCGCCGCCACGTTGTCGGCGCGGATTGCCGCTATTCCCACCACGAGCGCCTTCAGGCAATCAGCGCGCAATGTGCGCCGCATCTCAAGAACCGTTGATCGAATGATGCTATTCGGGGTAGAGCGGGAACTTCCGGCACAACGTTTCCACTTCGGCGCGGACCATGCCGAGCGCGCGGTCATCCTCGGGTGTCTCGAGCGCCCGCGTGATCAGCGCGCCGATCGTGTCCATCTCGGCGTCGCCCATCCCGCGCGTCGTGACGGCCGGCGTGCCGACGCGGACGCCGCTCGCGACCATCGGCGGATTCTGATCGAAGGGAATCGCGTTCTTGTTGACCGTGATGCCCGCCTTGCCCAGCGCGGCTTCGGCGACTTTGCCCGTGATGCCCTTCGAGAACACGTCCACGAGCATCAAATGATTGTCGGTCCCGCCGCTGACCAGACGGAAGCCGGCCGACGTCAAGGCCGCCGCGAGCCGCCTCGCGTTGGACACGACCTTGCGCTGATACTGGGCGAACGCGGGCTCTGCGGCTTCCTTCAAGCACACCGCCTTCGCCGCGATGATGTGCATCAGCGGTCCGCCCTGGATGCCGGGGAACACCGTGCGATCGAGGTCCTTCACGAACTTCTCCTTGCAGAGCACCAGGCCGCCCCTCGGCCCCCGCAGCGTCTTGTGCGTCGTCGTCGTGACGAAATCCGAATAGGGCACCGGGCTCGGATGCACGCCGGCCGCGACGAGGCCCGCGATGTGCGCCATGTCGGTGAACATGAACGCCCCGATGCGGTCCGCCGCCGCGCGAATGCGCGCGAAGTCGATCACGCGCGGGTACGCGCTGGCCCCGGCGATGATCATTTTCGGCTTGCGCTCGTCGGCCAGACGATCGAGCTCGTCGTAGTCGATGCGCTCGTCTTCCTTGCGGACGCCGTACGGGACGATCGTGTACAGCATCCCGGAAAAGTTGAGGGGATGACCGTGCGTCAGGTGGCCGCCGTGCGCGAGGTTCATGCCGAGCACGGTGTCGCCCGGCTTCAGCAGCGTCAGGTAGACCGCCATGTTGGCCTGCGCGCCGGAATGCGGCTGCACGTTGGCGTGATCGGCGCCGAACAGCGACTTCGCGCGCGCGATGGCCGCGCGCTCCGCCACATCGACGAACTCGCAGCCGCCGTAGTACCGCTTGCCCGGATAGCCCTCGGCGTACTTGTTCGTCATCACCGAGCCGGCGGCTTCGAGCACGGCGCGGCTGACGAAGTTTTCCGACGCAATCAGCTCGAGGCCGCTGTTCTGCCGGTGCAGCTCGTTCTTGATGGCGCCGGCGATGTCAGAATCGGTGTCGGCGAGCGAGCGCCAGGTGGACGGAGTGGTTTGAGTGGTCATGTTCAGGACCGCGATCGTTCTGCCTGGTTGATCTGATCGAGCCGGCGCTGGTGCCGTCCGCCTTCGAACGGCGTGTTGAGCCACAGCGTCAGGATTTCATCGGCGAGGCCGAACGCGACGATCCGGCCGCCCATCGAGAGGACGTTGGCGTTGTTGTGTTCGCGCGAGAGGCGCGCCGTATAGAGATCGTTGCAGAGCGCCGCGCGGACGCCGTTCACCTTGTTCGCCGCGATCTGCTCGCCCTGACCGCTGCCGCCGACGACGATGCCGCGGTCGGCCCGGCCGTCGGCGACCGCCTTGCCGACGGCGACGCAGATCGGCGGATAGTCCACCGACGCCTCGCTGTGCGTGCCGTGATCGTCGACCTTGTGCCCGAGCCGCGCGAGCGTCTGCTTCAGATGCTCTTTGAGGAGAAAGCCCGCATGATCGGCGCCGATGGCGATTCGCACGGAGAACGATTGTACTATGACGGGTTCAGGGTTCCTGGTTGAACCCTGAACCCTGAACCTTGAACCCGACTGTCGTCATCTCTTCCCGCGGCGAGGACCGTCTTCGCGCCGGTCATCCCTGGATCTACCGCGCCGACGTCGTGGACGTCCGCGCGAACGGCGGCGATGCGGTCGTCGTGCGCGGATCGCGCGGCCGCGCGCTCGGCCTGGCCCTGTACAGCGATCGATCGCAGATCGCGTTGCGGGTGCTGAGCCGCAGACCGGCCGGGCCAGACGCGGATGCGGCGCCCGGGGCGATCGAAGGCGTGATCCGCGGCCGGATCGCGTCGGCGATTGCGTTTCGCAAGTCGCTCTCGATCGACGCGACCGCCTGGCGTCTCGTCCACGGCGAAGCCGATCTCCTGCCGTCGCTGATCGTCGATCGCTACGGCGACTATCTCGTCGTCCAGACGCTGTCGCAGGGCATGGATCGCCTGACGCCGACGATCATCGCGACGCTGACGGACCTGTTGCACCCGAAAGGCATCCTCGCCCGCAACGATCCGCGCGCGCGGACGCTCGAGGGGCTCGAGCAGCGTGTCGATTTGCTCGCGGGCGACGTCCCGGAGACGGTCGTTGTCACCGAGCTCGGCGTGACGTATGACGTCGACCTGCGGAAAGGCCAGAAGACCGGGCTCTTCCTCGACCAACGCGAGAATCGCGAGGCGGCGGCGCGATACGCGAAGGGCCGAATGCTCGACTGTTTCAGCTACAACGGCGGCTTCGCGCTCGTGCTCGGGCGGAAATGCGACGAGACGATCGCGTTCGACGCGTCAGAGGAGGCGGTCGCGAGGGTCAAGGCCAACGCCGCGCGCAACGGCGTCGCCGTGGACGCGCGCGTCGGCAACGTCTTCGACGAGCTGCGCGGCCTCGAACGCCTCGGCGAGCAGTTCGAGACGATCGTGCTCGATCCCCCGGCGTTCGCGAAAAACAAAGCGGCGATCACGAACGCGCGGGCCGGCTACAAGGAGATCAACCTGCGCGCCCTGCGGCTGCTGCGGCCGGGCGGCACGCTCGTCACGTGCAGCTGCTCGTACCACGTGAATGAAGCCGCGTTCGCCGAAATCGTCTACGAGGCCGCCGTCGACGCGCACGTGGACGTGACCGTCGTCGAGAAACGCATGCAGGGTCGCGATCATCCGGTCCTGCTCGGCGTGCCCGAGACGTACTACCTGAAGTGTTTCATCCTGCGAAAAGTCGAATGACGCGAATGACTCCGCGCACTGCCGCGCGCGATGCGAAGCGCGCGTTGAAGCGCCTGGCGCGGCCCGTCGGGCGCTTCGACGCCAGCCGCTATTTTCGCGGCGAGCATGGGTTGGGTTTCTACAACGTGGGCACGGGCCCGATGCGCGCGCTGGCGAGGTCCATTCACGCGTCGCACCGCGCCGAGTGGACGGTCGACGACGCGATGACCTTCGCCGGTGTCCTCATCGTCGATCGTTTTCTCGAAGTGAAGTCGATCGGCATCGAGGTGGTCGCACGCTATCGTCGCGGGTTCGCGCCGCGCCTGTTGCCGCGATGGAAGCGCTGGCTCGCGCGGAATCATTCGGCGAACTGGGCGACGACCGACTCGATGTGCGGCTCGCTGATCGGTCCGCTGCTGCTGCAGTATCCGGCGCTGATCCCGCGCATGCGCGCGTGGTCGCGTGACCGGAACATGTGGGTGCGTCGCGCGTCGATCGTCAGCCTGATCCGGCCGGTTCGTGAAGGGCTCGCGCTCGACCTCGCGTACGAGATCGCGCGCCGGCTGCATGCCGACGAGCACGACCTGATTCAGAAAGCCGTCGGCTGGGTGCTGCGCGAGGCAGGGAAGATGGACGCCCCACGGCTCGAGCGCTACCTCCGCGCGCACGGCTCGTCTATTCCGCGGACGACGCTCCGCTACGCGATCGAGCGGTTTCCGGCCGCCAGGCGCCGGACATTATTGGAGGTCACGCGACATGGGCGCTGAGGCGGTCTGCACCGCGCGATTCAAGAAGATCCGGACGTCCGGGAAGGCGCGGCTCGAAACCGAAGTCCTGCATTTTCGCGGCGGTGATCTTCGGCTGGCGATTCCCTTCAAACAGATGAAGGCGATCACGGCGCGCGGCGGCACGCTGACCGTCGTCGGCCCCGACGGTCGCGTCGCGCTCGACCTCGGCCCGGCCGCGGCGAAATGGGCCGACAAGATTCAGCATCCGCCGTCGCGCCTGCACAAGCTCGGTGCAAGGCCCGAGTGGCGCGCGTCCGCGATCGGCCTGGACGATGCGGCGTTCCTGAAAGAGCTGAAGCGCGCGGTCGCGCTGCTGTCGATCGGACGTGTGGTGAAAGAGAGCGACGCGATCTTCCTCGGGGCGACGAATGCCGCGCAGCTCGATCGGATCGCAACGCTGAAGGCGTCGCTCAAGCCCAACGGCGCGCTGTGGGTGATTCGTCCGAAGGGCCGCCCGGAGATTTCCGAGAGCGCCGTGATGGCCGCGGGCAAAATGGCGGGACTCGTGGACGTCAAGGTCGTCAGCTTTTCCCCAACGCACACCGCCGAGAAGTTCGTGATTCGCGTGGCGGATCGATGACCACTTCGCGGGTCAGCCGGCTGGCGCCGTGGGTCGCGTCGACCGCAGCGTACGTCGCGCTCACGCTGGTGTTCACGTGGCCGCTCGCCGCTCGCATGTCGTCCAGCCTGCCGCACGACCTGGGCGATCCGCTTCTCGTCACGTGGATCCTGTGGTGGAACGCCCACGTCACGCCGCTGACGGAGGCGTGGTGGAACGCCCCGTTCTTCTGGCCGACGCACGGCGTGACCGCGTTCGCGGAGCATCTGCTCGGCATCAGCCTGCTCGCGACGCCGCTGCAGTGGCTCGGCGCCGGCCCCGTGACGGCGTACAACGCGGCGTTCCTGCTCACATTTCCGCTGTCGGCGATCGGCGCGCACGCGTTGGCGCTGCGGTTGACGCGGCGTCACGACGCGGCATTCATCGCGGGGCTGATCTACGGCTTCAATCCGTACCGGACCTCGCAGCTCTCGCATCTGCAGGTGATCTGGTCGTTCTGGATGCCGTTCGGGCTGATGGCGCTGCACGCCTATCGAGACGATCGGCGCGTGCGGTGGCTGGTGCTCTTCGCCGTCATGGTGCTCGGACAGAGCCTGGGCAACCTGTATTTCCTGATGTTCTTCCCCGTGCTGATTGCGACGTGGGCCGTCTGGTCCTTCGACGTGCGCCGCGAATCCGGCCGGTTGCTTCAGATCGGCGTCGCGCTGGCGCTTGCGCTCGCGCCGGTGGCGCCGATCCTGCTCGCGTATCGCCGGCTGCACGCCGGGTACGGACTCGCACGCGGCCTCGGCGAGATGCGGGTGTTCAGCGCGGACCTGCTCTCGCTTACATGGGCCGCGCCGGAGGTGGCGCTCTGGTCGTTTCGATCGAGCGGCGCCAACAGCGAACGGCAATTGTTCTTCGGGCTCACGGCGCTGGTCGTGGCTGCGCTCGCCCTGATCGCCGACGCGCGACGCGTGCCGCGCGGGCCGGCGCCATGGCCGCGCGTACGCGCGGTCGCGGCGGCGACGGCGGTCGGCTTCGCGGCGTTGACCCTGTTGACCGCGGCCATCGGGCCGTGGCGCATCGCCATCGGCGGCTGGACGATCGCGACGCTCGGCGCCCCTTTCAAGCCGCTGTCCATCGCGATTCTCGGCGCCGTCGTGGTGCTGCTCGACGGGCGGCACGTCGTCGCTTTCGTGCGCGAGCGCTCGACGTTCATCTTCTACGCGGCCGCCGCCGTCGGGCTGTTCGTGCTGTGCATGGGACCGGATCCCGCCGTTCTCGGCGCGCGCGTCTTCTATTGGGGACCGTGGCGCTGGATGACGGCGCTGCCCGGCTTCAACGGCGTGCGCGTGCCCGCGCGTTTCGCGATGCTCGTCACATTGTGTCTGTCCGCCGCGGCCGCTCTCGGCTTCGTCGCGCTCGTGTCCCGCCTGCCGAAGCCGCGGGTCCGTCTCGCCGCCGCGCTCGTGGTCGCGGGCATCCTTGCCGACAGCTGGATCCACGGCCTTGCGATCGTGCCGATCCCAGATCGCCTGGCGGTCGAAGAGCGATTGCCCGGCAACGCGCCGATTCTCGAACTGCCGCTCGGCGAACCGCTTCCGGATCTGGCGGCGATGTATCGCGCGATGTACCACGGCCATCCGGTCGTGAACGGATGGAGCGGATATTTTCCCGTGCACTACGACCTGCTGAGGTTCGTGTTCAAGACGCCGCGCAAGGAGGCGGTCGCGGCGCTGGCGGGGCTCGGCACCGCGCTGACCGTCGTCGTCGACACGCGCACGCCGGAGGGCGCCGAGTGGGCGACGCTCGTCGCACTCCATGGCGGCGGCACCGAGATCGGCGGCGAAGCCGGCCGGCGCGTGTTCTCGCTGCCCGCGCCGCACGTGCAGCTCGACGACTTCTCCGCGCGACGGCTGCCGATGCAGGCCGTGACGACGAATACCACGCCGGTCGACCTCCGGCAGCTCATCGACGACGACCCCGCCACCGGCTGGCTCAGCCCGACGCCACAGCGCGGCGACGAGGCGATCACGATCGATCTTGGCGACGTGCGTCGCGTGGAGGGCGTGACGCTGGGTCTCGGCCGGTTCTTCGATGGCTTTCCGCGCGCGCTTGCCATCGACACGTCCGCCGATGGCGTCGACTGGAAACCGCGCCCGACGCTGTCACCGCTCACGGTCATGATTGGCGCCGCGCGTCTGCGGCCGCGCGAGGTGCCGATGCCGTTCCGGCTCGACGGCGTGCCCGCCCGTTATATCCGGCTTCGTCAGCTCGGCCAGGATCCGCTCGCCTTGTGGGCGTTCGCGGAGCTTGCGGTCTACGGCAATTGACCAGCCCTTTGCCCGGTCTTTTACCCTCAGCCCTTTGCCCTCAGCCCTTTGCCCTTTGATATAGTCGACTCTTACCGCCAGGGGTATCCCCGTCAGCCGGGATTGAGACACACCCTTGGAACCTGACCCGCCTGCGCGCCAAGCGCTCTGGCGGGGTCTCGCCGAAGCCGCAGGCGGAGGCGGAACCCGGTTGAAACCGGCGGAGGGAGCGCGGACATGTCAGAGTTCTCCACGGCTTTTCCCAATTCTCGGAAGGTCTTCATCGACGGCGCCCAGGGTGTCCATGTGCCCGTGCGCGAGATCGCGCTCGAGCGGGGCCAGTCGGCGATTCGCGTCTACGACACGAGCGGTCCGCAGGGCCATGACGTCAAAGCCGGCCTCCCAAAGCTGCGCGAGCCGTGGGTGCGCGCGCGGCGGGCCGCGGCGAAATCGGGGAAGGCCGTTACGCAGCTGCACTACGCGCGCAAGGGCGAGATCACGCCCGAGATGGAGTTCATCGCCGTCCGCGAGGGATTACCGGCGGACTTCGTGCGCGATGAAGTCGCGCGCGGCCGCGCGATCATTCCGTCCAACATCAATCACCTCGAGCTCGAGCCGATGGTCATCGGCCGCAACTTCCTCGTGAAGATCAACGCGAACATCGGCAACTCGGCGGTGTCGTCGTCCATCGAAGAAGAAGTCCAGAAGCTGCAGTGGGCGACGCTCTGGGGCGCCGACACGGTCATGGATCTGTCGACGGGGAAGAACATCCACGAGACGCGCGAGTGGATCATCCGCAACTCGGCCGTTCCCATCGGCACGGTCCCGATCTATCAGGCGCTCGAAAAAGTCGGCGGCCGTCCGGAAGATCTGACGTGGGAGATCTACCGCGACACGCTCGTCGAGCAGTGCGAGCAGGGCGTGGACTACTTCACCGTCCACGCGGGCGTGCTGCTGCGCTACATCCCGATGACGGCGCGCCGCGTGACGGGCATTGTCTCGCGCGGCGGATCGATCATGGCGAAGTGGTGCCTC
>JACPZW010000015.1 GCA_016195265.1 Acidobacteriota bacterium
GGCAGACGGCCTTCGCCGCGATGATGTGCATCAGCGGTCCGCCCTGCACGCCCGGGAAAACCGTGCGATCGAGATCCTTCACGAACTTTTCCCTGCAGAGCACCAAACCGCCGCGCGGTCCCCGCAGCGTCTTGTGCGTGGTCGTCGTGACGAAATCCGAATGCGGTATCGGGCTCGGATGCACACCGGTGGCCACGAGCCCCGCGATGTGTGCCATGTCCGTAAACATGAAGGCGCCGATGCGATCCGCCGTCGCGCGGATTCGACCGAAATCGATCACGCGCGGATACGCGCTGGCGCCGACGATGATCATCTTCGGCTTGCGCTCGTCTGCGAGCCGATCGAGCTCGTCGTAGTCGATGCGCTCGTCTTCCTTGCGCACGCCGTAAGGGACGATCGTGTAGAGCAAGCCTGAGAAGTTGAGCGGATGACCGTGCGTCAGGTGGCCGCCGTGCGCGAGGTTCATGCCGAGCACCGTGTCGCCCGGCTTGAGCAGCGTCAGGTAGACCGCCATGTTCGCATGCGCGCCCGAGTGCGGCTGGACGTTGACCGCCTCGGCGCCGAACAGCGCCTTGGCGCGCGCGATGGCCCGGATAGCCTTCGGCGTACTTGTTCGTCATCACCGAGCCGGCGGCTTCGAGCACGGCGCGGCTGACGAAGTTTTCCGACGCGATCAGCTCGAGGCCGCTGTTTTGGCGATGGAGCTCGTGGCGGATGGCGTCGGCGATCTCGGGATCGGTGTCGGCGAGAGCGCGCCAGGTGGCGGGAGTTGTTTGTGTCGTCATGATCTGTAGCGCGGCCCTTTCAGGGCCGCGTCTTCTCGGCCTCGCGTATTTGATCGAGGCGACGCTGGTGCCGTCCGCCCTCGAACGGCGTGTTGAGCCACAGCGTCAGGATTTCATCCGCCAGGCCGAACGCGACGATCCGGCCGCCCATCGAGAGGACGTTGGCGTTGTTGTGCTCGCGTGAGAGGCGCGCGGTATAGAGATCGTGACAGAGCGCGGCGCGGACGCCGGCCACTTTGTTCGCCGCGATCTGTTCGCCCTGTCCGCTGCCGCCGAGCACGATGCCGCGATCGGCACGGCCTTCGGCCACCGCGCGGCCGACCGCGATGCAGATCGGCGGATAGTCGACGGACGCTTCGCTGTGCGTGCCGTGATCGTCGACGACGTGCCCGAGCCGCGCGAGCGTCTGCTTGAGATGCTCTTTGAGGACGAAGCCCGCATGATCGGCGCCGATGGCGATTCGCACGGAGAACGATTGTACTATGACGGGTTCAGGGTCCCAGAACCCTGAACCATGAACCCGACGGTTGTCATCAGTTCGCGTGGCGAGGATCGTCTTCGCGGCGGCCATCCCTGGATCTATCGCGCCGACGTCGTGGATGTCCGCGCGAACGGCGGCGACGTCGTCCAGGTTCGGGGACCGCGCGGACGCACGCTCGGCTGGGCGTTGTACAGCGATCGATCGCAGATCGCGCTCCGTGTACTGAAACACGGTCCATCGGAGTCGGACGCGGCGCCGGTGGCTGAGACGCTGATCCGAAATCGCATCGCAGCAGCGATCGCGTTTCGCGAGTCGCTGGCGATTGACGCCGACGCCTATCGTCTCGTGCACGGCGAAGCCGATTTGCTGCCGTCGCTCGTCGTCGATCGCTACGGCGACTACCTCGTCGTCCAGACGTTGTCGCAGGGGATGGATCAGCTCACGCCGGTGGTCGTCTCGACGCTCATCGATCTTCTGCATCCGAAAGGAATCTTGGCGCGCAACGATCCCCGGGCGCGCGTGCTCGAAGGGCTCGAGCAGCGCGTCGACGTGCTGGCGGGCACGGTGCCCGATACGGTGACCATCACCGAGCTCGGCCTGACCTACGATGTCGATCTGCGGAAGGGACAGAAGACGGGGCTCTTCCTCGATCAGCGTGAGAATCGCACCGCCGCCGCGGCGTACGCGCGCGGCCGATTGCTCGACTGCTTCAGTTACCACGGCGGCTTCGCGCTGGTCCTCGGCCGTCGCTGCCGGGAGACGATTGCGTTCGACGCGTCGGAGGAGGCGATCGCCAGAGTGAAATCGAACACCGCGCGCAACGGCGTCGCGGTGGACGCGCGCGTCGGCAACGTCTTCGACGAACTGCGCGGCCTCGAGCGCCTCGGCGAACGGTTCGACACGATCGTCCTCGACCCGCCGGCGTTCGCGAAGAACAAGGCGGCGATCGCGAATGCGCGGGCCGGCTACAAGGAGATCAACCTGCGCGCGCTTCGATTGCTGAATCCCGGCGGCACACTCGTGACGTGCAGTTGCTCGTATCACGTGGATGAGGCCGCGTTCGCGGAGATCGTCTACGACGCGTCGGTCGACGCGCACGTGGACGTGACCGTCGTCGAGAAGCGCATGCAGGGTCGCGACCATCCGGTCCTGCTCGGCGTGCCCGAAACGTACTATCTGAAATGTTTCATTCTGCGAAAGGTCGGATGACTGGAATGACACCACGCGCGGCCGCACGCGAAGCCCCGCGCATGCGCGCGTGGTCGCGCGATCGCAACATGTGGGTGCGCCGCGCGTCGATCGTGAGCCTGATTCGCCCGATTCGCGAAGGTCTTGCCCTCGACCTTGCGTACGACGTCGCGCTTCGTCTTCACCGCGATGACCACGACCTGATTCAGAAAGCGGTCGGCTGGGTGTTGCGCGAGGCCGGAAAGATGGATGCGAAGCGCCTGGAGCGATATCTGCGCGCTCACGGCCCGTCGATTCCGCGGACGACGGTGCGCTATGCGATCGAACGGTTTCCCGCGGCGGAGCGTCGAGCGCTCCTGAAAGTCACGCGGACCAGGGGCCTGTAGGCCGGGTCCTTTCGGACCCGGCTCCCGCCGCGGGTCCAAATAGGACCCGCCCCTACGGTGGGGCGAGGAGCAACGATGGGATCCGAAGCGACGTGCACGGCAAGGTTCGGCAGGAAGAGCACAACGGGCAAAGCGCGGCTCGAGACCGACGTCCTGCACTTTCGTGGCGGCGACCTGCGGCTGGCGATTCCGTTCAAGCAGATGTCGAAGATCACCGCACGCGGCGGCACGTTAACGGTCGTGGGCCCCGACGGGCCCGCGTCCTTCGATCTCGGTGCGGCGGCGGCGAAGTGGGCGGACAAGATTCAGCGTCCGCCTTCGCGCCTCCAGAAGTTGGGCGCGAAAGCGGACTGGCGAGTCTCGGCGATCAGCGTAGACGACGCCGCGTTCCTGAAGGAACTCGAGCACGCCGTCGCGCATCTCTCCGTCGGCCGTGTCGTGAAGGAGAGCGACGCCATCTTCTTCGGCGCGACGCATGCCGCGCAGCTCACACGGATCGCGACGCTGAAGCGATCGCTCAAGCCGAACGGCGCCGTGTGGGTGATCCGTCCGAAAGGCCGCTCGGAGATTTCGGAAGCGGCAGTCATGGCGGCGGGAAAGGCCGCGGGATTGGTCGACGTGAAGGTCGTCGGCTTTTCGCCGACGCACACGGCGGAGAAGTTCGTGATTCCCATACACGCCCGGCTGACGCGATGACCACACGCGGGAATCGAGCCGCGCCATGGCTGCTGGCGGCGTGTGGCTATGTGGCGCTGACCGTCGTGTTCACCTGGCCGCTCGTCGTCCGACTCTCGTCCGTCCTGCCGCACGACCTCGGCGATCCCATCCTGGCCACCTGGATCTTGTGGTGGAACGCGCACGTCACGCTGCTGACCGAGCGGTGGTGGAACGCGCCGTACTTCTGGCCGACGCGCGGCGTGATGACCTTCTCGGAGCACCTGCTCGGCGTCAGTCTGCTGACGACGCCGTTGATGCGGCTCGGCGTCAGCCCCGTCGCCGCGTACAACATCGCGTTTCTCGTCACGTTTCCGCTCTCGGCTCTCGGTGCGCACGCGCTCGCGTTTCGGCTGACGCGGCGTCACGACGCGGGCGTCATCGCGGGATTGATCTACGGCTTCAACCCGTACCGCACGGCGCAGATCGCGCACATTCAAGTGATCTGGTCGTTTCTGATGCCGTTCGCGCTCGCGACCCTGCACACATACCGAGACGACGCTCGAGCGCGGTGGCTCGCGTTGCTCGGCGCGCTCGTCCTCGCGCAAGCGCTGGGCAACGGCTATTACCTGCTGTACTTTCCGCTGCTGCTGGGGTTCGCGATCCTGTGGTTCTTCGACGTGCGGACCGATCTCCGGCGCGTCGCGGCCATCGTCTCGAGCTGTGCGCTGGCGCTTGTGCCGACGGTCCCGGTGCTGCTCGGGTATCTGCGCGTGCACCGCGCGCTGGGATTCGAGCGCGGCATCGGCGAGATCCGCGTGTTCAGCGCGGATTTGGTGTCGCTCACGTGGACCGCGCCGGAGGTCGCACTGTGGACCGCGCGGTCGGTCCACACGTTGCCTGAACAGCAGTTGTTCTTCGGCCTCACCGCGATCGCGCTCGTCGCCGTCACGGCCGTGCTCGCCGCGAAGAGCCTGCCGGCCGCGCCATCGCCCTGGCCGCGGGTCCGCCTGGTGGCCGCGATCCTCGGCGGCGTCTTCACCGGTCTCGCGCTCGTGACCATCGTCGTCGGGCCGTGGCGCATCGCGGCGTTTGGCGTGACGATCGCGACGCTCGGCAATTTCTCGAAGCCGTTCGCGATCGGCCTGACCGCCGCGGCGGTCGCCGTCCTCACTGGACCGCGCTTCACGCAAGCCGTGCGCAGACGATCGGTCTTCGGGTTCTACGTCTTTGCCGCGATCGCGCTGTTCATCCTGGCGATGGGACCGGATCCGGCGGTCCGGCAAACGACATTCTTCTACAAAGGTCCGTACGCGTGGCTGATGCTGCTGCCGGGCTTCAACGCCGCGCGGGCACCGGCGCGACTCGGCATGCTCATCGCGCTCTGCGTGTCGGCCGCGGCCGCGCTCGGCTTCGCGCGCTTCGTCGATCGACTGCCGAAGCCGTTCGCCCGCGTGGCGGCGTTGCTCGTCGTCGCCGGCGTTCTGGCCGACAGCTGGATTCGCGGCCTGATGCTCCAACCTGTCCCGGATCGTGTGCAGGCGGTTGAGCGGTTGACGACGGACGCGCCCGTCATCGAGGTGCCGCTCGGCAACGTGGAAAGCGATCTGGCGGCGATGTACCGGTCGATGTACCACCGGCATCCGGTGGTGAATGGATACGGTGGGTACGCGCCCGCGCACTATCCGCTGCTGCAGTTCGCCTTCAAGACGCCGCGCGAGTACGGCGTGGCCGCGTTTGCCGGCATTGGCGCCGCGACGACAGTCGTCGTGGACGAACGCACGGCCGACGGCGCCGCATGGGCGACGCTCGTCGCCCGCGTCCCCGGCGCGACGGAGATCGCTCATGAGGCCGGACGCCGCGTGTTTGCGGTGCCTGGCGCGCCCGTGCCGTCCGAGGAGCTCACGGGATCGCGATTGCCCATCAAGGCCGTTGTCACCAACACGGTGCCGATGGACCTCGCGCGGCTGACCGATGGCGATCGAACGACAGGCTGGGGAAGCCGCGCGCTCCAGCGTGGCGACGAGGTCGTCACGATCGATCTCGGAGCGACGCGCCGCGTCGACGGTGTGACGATGACGCTCGGACAGTTCATCAGGGACTTTCCGCGCGTGCTCGCGATCGACACGTCCGCCGACGGCCTCGAGTGGACGACGCGTCCGACGTCGGCGTCGCTGGCGCTCGCGATTGCGGCGGCGCGCCGCGCGCCGCGCGAGGCGCCGATGCCGTTCAGGCTCGGCGGCGTGCTCGCTCGCTATATCCGGCTGCGCCAGCTCGGTCAGGACCCGTACGAAGGGTGGGCGTTCGCCGAGCTCGCCGTGTACGGCAACTGAGCGGCTCTCGGCTTTCAGCCCTCAGCTCCTAGCCCTCAGCCCTTTTGATATAGTCAGAACCTACACCGCCAGGGGTATCCCGGTCCGGGGTTGGGGCCCCGGAGTAAACAGCGACCGGGATTGAGACGACACCCTTGGAACCTGAACCGGTTCAAACCGGCGGAGGGAGCGCGGACATGTCAGAGTTCTCCACAGCCTTTCCCAATTCTCAGAAAGTGTTCATCGCCGGCGCGCAAGGCGTCCCGGGAATCAAAGTCCCGATGCGCGAGATTGCGCTCGAACACGGCGAGTCCTCGATTCGCGTCTACGATACGAGCGGTCCACAGGGGCACGACGTGAAGGTCGGTCTGCCAAAACTGCGCGAGCCGTGGGTCCGCGCTCGCCGGGCGGCGGCGAAATCGGGTCAGGCCGTCACGCAGCTCCACTACGCACGCAAGGGCGAGATCACACCTGAGATGGAGTTCATCGCGATCCGCGAGGGCCTGCCGGCGGACTTCGTGCGCGATGAGGTCGCGCGCGGCCGCGCGATCATCCCGTCGAACATCAATCACCTGGAGCTGGAGCCGATGGTCATCGGCCGCAACTTCCTGGTGAAGATCAACGCGAACATCGGCAACTCCGCCGTGTCGTCGTCGAGAGACGAGGAAGTCGAGAAGCTGCGGTGGGCGACGCTCTGGGGCGCCGACACCGTCATGGATCTTTCGACCGGGAAGAACATTCACGAGACGCGCGAGTGGATCATCCGCAACTCCGCGGTGCCGATCGGCACGGTCCCGATCTATCAGGCGCTCGAGAAAGTCGGAGGGCGGCCCGAGGATCTGACGTGGGAGATCTACCGCGACACGCTCATCGAGCAGTGCGAGCAAGGCGTGGACTACTTCACCGTGCACGCCGGCGTGCTGCTGCGCTACATCCCGATGACCGCGCGCCGCGTGACGGGCATCGTCTCGCGCGGCGGATCGATCATGGCGAAGTGGTGCCTCTCGCACCATCAGGAGAACTTCACCTACACGCACTTTCGCGAGATCTGCGAGATCATGCGCGCCTACGACGTCTCGTTCTCGCTCGGCGACGGCCTGCGTCCCGGATCGATCGCGGACGCGAACGACGAGGCGCAGTTCGCCGAGCTGAAGACGCAGGGCGAGCTCAACACGATCGCGTGGGAGTACGACGTCCAGGTGATGAACGAAGGCCCCGGCCATATCCCCATGCATCTCATCAAGGAGAACATGGAGAAGCAGCTCGAGTGGTGCCAGGAAGCGCCGTTCTACACGCTCGGTCCGCTGACGACCGACATCGCGCCCGGCTACGACCACATCACATCAGCGATCGGCGCGGCGATGATCGGCTGGTACGGGACGGCGATGCTGTGCTACGTGACGCCGAAGGAGCATCTCGGTCTGCCGAATCGCGACGATGTGAAGGCCGGCGTCATCGCGTACAAGATCGCGGCGCACGCCGCGGATCTGGCGAAGGGCCATCCGCGCGCGCGCGAGTGGGACGACGCGCTCTCGAAGGCGCGGTTCGAGTTCCGCTGGGAGGATCAGTTCAACCTGGCGCTCGATCCGGTGACGGCGCGGGCGTACCACGACGAGACGCTGCCGGCCGACGGCGCGAAGGTGGCGCACTTCTGCTCGATGTGCGGCCCGAAGTTCTGCAGCATGGAGATCACGCAGCAGGTGCGCGATTACGCAAGAGAGAAGGGCGTCGCTGAAGGCGCCGCCGTGTCCGCCGGCATGGAAGAGAAGTCGCTCGAGTTTCGGAAGAAGGGCGAGATTTACGTCACTTCGCCGAAACAACCGGCACTATCTGAATGATCGTCGGAAACCGGGCGGGCTGGGCGCCGGCCTTCGGGTTGGGATAACCGCCCGAGACGTCCGACTGAAAATCCTTGATCGTCACGCCCGGCGGAAACGCCATCCGATCCTCGTCGAACTTGCCGATGTCGAACTCGTAGGTGCCCGGCACTTCGTACACGAGTTCGCCGCGCTGCTTGAGGACGGTGCGGTAGTAGTTCACGAGGTCTGCGAATGATCCAGCGGCGCCGAAGAGGTAGTAGCGCTGGCCGCGGCCCGCGTCGTAGGACGCGATGAACTGCGCGCTCGGATAGATTGGGACGCCGAGCATCGCTTCGGTCGGCGCGCCTTCCCGCTGTCCGGGCGCGGGTCTGGCCGGCGCGGAGGCCGGGGGCGTTGACGTCGGCTGTTGCGGAGCCGGCGGCGGCGTCTTCGGGGGCTGCTGCGCCTGGCCGCCCCGAGGAAACGGCTGCGGTACCGGTTGTTGTTGCGCCGCCAGGACACGGGGCGAGCCGGAGCCATAGAGGACACAGAGGATAATTAGCCACAGAGGCACAGAGACACGGAGATGAAGAAAGGAAAGCGTACTCATTGTCTCTGTGCCCCGGTGACTCTGTGGCCCATTCCCCTTCGTGGCTCCGTGCCTCTGTGGCCGATTCTTCTCTGTGTCCTCACGTCGCTCCGCGCGCTCCCAACATGAAATCGATTATACGCCTGCGCGATTTCTGCCGCGGCGAACGCGACTGGCTGCTCGCGACGGTCGAGGCGCTCGTGCGACTGGAATCGCCGACGACCGACAAGACCGCGGTCGATCGCTGCGGTGCCGAATTGGCGTCGCGGCTCCAGGCGATCGGCGGAAACGTGACGCGCTTGTCGCGGCCGGACCGCGGGGATCATCTGTTGACGGAATTCGGCTGCGGCGCGTCACAGATCCTGCTGCTCGGACACTTCGACACGGTGTGGCCGGTCGGACAACTCGATCGCATGCCGCTGACGCGTGTAGACGGCCGGCTGCACGGCCCGGGCGTCTTCGACATGAAGGCCGGCATCGCCATCGCGATGCTCGCGACCCGCGCGCTCGTCGAGACCGGCACGCCCTTCTCCCGCCGCATCGTCATGCTGTGGACGACCGACGAGGAGATCGGCAGCGGCACGTCACGCGCGGCGATTGAAGATGAAGCCCGCCGGAGCGACGCAGTGTTCGTGCTCGAGCCCTCGTTGCCCGGCGGCGCCGTCAAGACTTCGCGCAAGGGTTGCGGCGGCTACGAGGTCATCGTCCGCGGCGTGGCCGCGCATGCCGGCATCGAGCCGCAGAGGGGCGCGAGCGCGGTCCAGGAACTCGCGCATCAGATTCTGCGCATCAACGCGTTGCAGGATCTCGACCGCGGCATTTCGGTCAACGTCGTGCAGGTGTCGGGCGGACTGCGGTCCAACGTGATTCCCGATGAAGCGCGCGCCACCGTTGATGTGCGAGTGCCGTCGGCGGCTGCGGCCTCGGAGGTCGACGCCGCGTTTCGCGGGCTTCGTCCCGTCGATCCACGAACCAGCGTCGAATCGTCCGGAGGCATGGACCGGCCGCCGCTGGAACGCACCGCGGAGGTCGAGCGTCTGTACAAGCGTGCGAGAGCCATCGCCGGCGGCCTGGGGCTTCACCTGGAAGAAGGCGGCACGGGCGGCGGGTCGGACGGCAACTTCACGGCCGCGCTGGGCATTCCCACGCTGGACGGTCTGGGTGCCATCGGCGACGGCGCCCACGCGCGGCATGAACACGTGGACATCGAATCGCTGCCGGATCGCGCGGCGCTCGTCGCCGGACTGCTCGCGGACCTAAAGGACTAAAATAGAGCCATGTCGAACGTTGCCAAGACCGCGGTATTGCTCGGCGCGCTGAGCGCGCTGTTGATGTTCATCGGTGAAGCCCTCGGCGGCGGGGCGGGCATGGTCACCGGCTTCTTCTTCGCAGTGGTGATGAACTTCGGGTCGTACTGGTTCTCCGACAAGATCGTGCTGAGCTCGTACGGCGCGCAGGAAGTCGGCCCGGGCCATCGGCTGTACGACATGGTCGGCCGGCTTGCCGCGCGCGACGGCCTGCCGCAGCCGCGCTGCTACATCATCCCGGATCCCTCGCCCAACGCGTTCGCGACCGGACGGAATCCGCAGCACGCGGCGGTGGCGGCCACCGAAGGCATTCTTCAGATTCTGAACGATGTCGAGCTCGAAGGCGTGCTCGCGCACGAGCTGTCCCACGTCAAGCATCGCGACATCCTGACGAGCTCGATCGCGGCGACGCTGGCGGCGGCGATCATGATGATTTCCCGGTTCGCCATGTTCTTCGGCGGCAGCCGAGACGACGACGACCGCGGCATGAACCCGGTCGCGCTCATTGCGACGATCATCCTCGCGCCCCTGGCGGCGATGCTGATCCAGTCGGCGATCTCACGCTCGCGCGAGTACGACGCCGACGCCGGCGGCGCGGCGCTCGTCGGGAACCCGGACGGTCTCGTCAGCGCGCTCAAAAAGATCGAAGCCGGCTCGAAGGCGATCCCGCTCGATGCGAGCGCCGCGACGGCCCACTTGTTCATCATCAAGCCGTCGCTCTCCGGCATGCTGGGCTTGTTCAGCACGCATCCGCCGACAGACCAGCGCATCGCGGCGCTGCTTCGCCAGCGCCAGTAGGACCGCTACCAGGCGAAGCCGACCTGCGTTTCGTCCAGGTGCTCGTACGCCTCGACTGCCGGCGTTCCAGCCTCTTCGCGCCGCGCCAGGCCGTACCGCCGCTGCAGCACGTGCACCATGGCCTTCACTTCCTTGCGATACGCCTCAGGCACGGATTTCTTCCGATAGAGCTTCTCCATGCGCGGGCGAAGCGCGGGGAAGTCGCGTCCCAGGAAGCGCATGAAGTGATCGCGCGTGCCGTCCTGCAGGTACATGACGTTGCAGCCGACGAAGCGCGCGCCGTGATCCGCGATCGCCTTCACGGTTCGCTCCAGCTTCGAGCGCGATGAAGAAAATCCGGGGACGATCGGCGCCATCAGCACGCCGGCGCTGATGCCCGCGTCTGTCAACTCGCGCACGGCCCGCAGCCGCTGGATCGGGTGCGCCGTGCCGGGCTCGAGCTGGCGCCATGCGTCTACGTCGACCGTCGGCACGCTCATGTAGACCGTGCATCCAGCGGTCCGCGCGTGCTCGACGAGCACGTCGATGTCGCGGACGATCATCGGGCCCTTCGTGATCAGGCTGAACGGCGTGCGGCCCTTGGTTAGCGCCTGAATCGCGCCGCGGCTCAGCTTGTAGTGGCCCTCGATCGGCTGATAGGGGTCGGTCGCCGTCCCGAACGCCACCAGCTCGCGCGTCCACGACGGCTTGTCGAGCTCGCGCGCCAGCACGGCCACGAGGTTGTGCTTCACGAGGATCACCGACGCGAATTCGTCGTCGGCGTTCATCTCGAACTGGACGTGGTACCGGCGCGCGAAGCAGTAGTGGCACCCGTGCGTACAGCCGCGGTACGGATTCAGCGTCCATTTGAACGGCATCCCCTCGACCCGATTGAGCGCCGAGCGGCACGTCACTTCTTGATAGCGCGCGTCGTCGGCGCGGAGAGCGGCGCCGGTCAGCGCCGCCGCGCCGCAGTCCTTCACGGTTTTCGCGACGTCGCGTGTTGTTGGCTTCTGCGAGGGGAGGTCGAAGAGGAGCGGGAATGACGTCATGCCGGACCCTTAGGGAAACGCGGCGACTTCGCCTTTGTTTCGCCTAATAATCTGGCCCGGCGACGAACCTGTCAAGCGGAAAGCCGCTCCCGGCGCCGAGCTACCGGGGCTTGGTCGACAGCTTCCGCTTCGTGGCCGACTTCGACTTCCCGGCCGTTGACTTCTTCGCGCCGGTCTTCTTCTTCGTCGCCGGCTTCTTCGCCGCGCCCGCGGTCGCGCCGGAGGCGGAGCCGCCCGAGTTCGCGGCCGAGCCCGACGACGATACGCGCGACGAATGCTTCGCGCGCTGTGTCGTCCGCTTCTTCGTCTGCTTCGTCTGCGTCTTCGGCTGCTCGGCCTGCGCGGCTTGGGCAGCTTCGGCCAGGCCGCTGAGCGCGAACGTGGCGGCGAGCGCGACGATGCCTCCAGCCAGCATCCTCATGGTCTTGCGAATCATGCAATTCCTCCGCGAGTACGATAACGCAATCCGCGCCGCACGGCTACAAGAGATACGCCAGCGCGAAGCCGATCTGGGCGACGAACATCATTCTGTACATGTGCGCCCATGAGACGTGGTTCTCCTCCACCGCGAGATCCTCGGGGCGGCGCAGCATCAGGTAGCAGACGTAGACGCCGTAGAACGTCATGACGACGCCGAGCGCCTGGAGCCACCAGAACCTGCCCGTGAGGACGCCCAGCCACGCGCCTAAGGGAATCATCAGAAACGGCACGACGAACGACGGCGAGATCATCCACGCGGCGCGGCGCACGCCGAACTGAATGGGCAGCGTCCGGCAGCCGCCCCGTCTGTCGCCTTCCATGTCCGCGAAATCCTTGGTGGTGGTCGCGCCGAGCAGGAACAAGCCGAAGATCGCGCCGATGTACCACGGCTCGACGCCAACGATCGTCTTCACCGACGACCAGCCTGCCACTTTCAGCAGCATGCCCCGAGGGATCGCAATCGTCACGTTCGCCCAGATGCCGAGGCGCTTGGTGCGCAACGGCGGTACTGAATAGATGTAGGTGCAGACGACGGCGATCGCGACCAGCCAGAAGCACTCGTGGCGGCCTCCCTTCGACAGGCTCAGCGCAGGGCCGGGCGCGACCAGCCACGCGAGGACCAGCGCCAGCACGTAAGCGATGTTCGTGAACACCCAGGCCTGCGCGATCGACAGCCGTCCGCTTGGCAGGGGCCGCTTCGGCTTGTTCACGCGATCGATGTCGAGGTCGTAAATCTGGTTCAGCGCGTTGTTGCCGGCGTTGAGGAGCGCCGCCATCGCCGCGCCGAGCATGGGTGCGGCCAGCAGATCCGGCGCCCATGCTTCACGCGGCGCGGCGCCGACTGCGGTCAGCGCGCCGGAGATGAAACCGAGCGCCGGTGCGACGAGCGTGAACGGCCGCGCGAGATCGACGTAGTTGCGCGTCATGCGAGCGCGATCGCCACGACCGCCGCGATCGCCGTGTTGATGAAGTTGAGCAAGTCGTTGTTCAGAATACCCGGTCCTTCGAGCGTCGCGCCGAGGACGCTCTCCACCAACGCGCCGATGGTCGCACCGGCGACGACGGCGAGCACGGCCGGGGCGGGAATCAGTCCGAGGGCGACGGCGACGCCAGCCAGCGCGAACGCGGCCGCGAGTCCGGCGGCCGTGCCCTCGCCCGACATCGCGCCCGGCGTGCCGGGCGGCACCCGGCGGAGACTCGTCACCAGCCACGTCGATCTCCCCGACACCTTGCCGATTTCGCTCGCCACCGTGTCGCTCGCGCCGGCGACGAGGCTCGCGGCGAGCGCGAGGAGGGCCGTCGCGGCATACGGCGTCGAGACGGCGGCGACGGCCGCGATGGCGGCGACGCCGCAATTGGCGATCGCGTTGCCTGCGCCGCGGCGCCCGCCGCGCTCTTCCGCGATCCCGAGCCGCGCCTTGCGCGCGAGCCCGAGTCGCGACGTGATCGACGCGGCCAGAAACGTGATGAACAGGAGGATCCACGCGGCGCCGCCGGCCGCCGCGTAGATGATCACGCCGACGAGCGCGCCGCCGGCCGCGCCGGATCGAGACACGGTCTTCGCGCGGTAGCCGAGGTACGACGTCACGCCGTTGATCCCGAGCGCCCACGGCAGCGCCGCGGTCACCGCATCACGCCCGGACGCCGCCGCCGCGGGCGTCATCGCGCTCGCGAGCCAGAGGACGAAGCCGGCCGTCGCCGGGACCGAGAGGTTGTCGTCGAGCCGGATCGGGATCGTTTCGACGAATGCGGCGGCGAGGGCCGCGACGGCGGGCGCGACGATCGTAAACGCGATCGATGGCGTCGGCGCCACCGCTGATCGTGTCCACCACGCGAGCCCGACTCCGGCGACGCTGCCGCACACGGTGAAGGCAATCGTACCGGCAATCGTCTTGTCAGGATTCCACGACAGCGGGACGCGTGCGTTGCGTCCGACGAGTGTCGCCGCGCCGTCGCCGCACGCCAAAATGCCCCACGCCGCGGCGACGATGTCGAGCCGCGCGGGAAAGATGACGATGAGCGCCAGCACGGACAGCGGATACAAAAGGATGCCGAGCGGGAAGCCGCGTGCGTGGTCGGCGGGACGATACATCACGCGACCGCCGATTCGCGGCAGCACGAGAAGGTTGAACAGAAACGCGATGACGGCCAGGGCGGCCGCGTGCTTCCACGTGAGGAAGCGCAGGAGGAAGGCGAACGATCCGGATCCGACGTGGACCCATTGCCGCCGCCCCTCCGCGTGCGAGGTCACGTGCGGCCGCGCTCCTCCGCAGGACCGCCGGCGATCGACGCGACCGTCCGGCGCACGCCTTCGGCGATCGGCGTGATCGTGTACCCGAGGTCGCGGACCGCGTCGCTGCTGTCGAGCGACCAGTCGTGCCGGAAGATCTCCACGGCGCCGCGCGTGATGAGCGGCGTGCCGCCGAAGAGCGTCACGCGCAGTTCTTCCGCGGCGCCCAGCGCATCGGCGACAGGGAACGGAATGCGCGGCGGCGGCCGCTTGCCGGTCAGCTGCTCGACGATTTCGAAGACGCGCCGCTGCGGCACGTTGTCGCCGCCGAGCGCGTAGCGTCCGCCCGCGCGGCCCCGTTCCAGCGCCGCGCAATGTCCCGCCGCGACATCGTCCACGTACGCGTACGACCACGGGTGCTCGGGACCGACCAGACCCGGGAGCGTGCCCTTCAGATGATCGGCGATGAGACGGCCGACGAGGTTGCCTTCCGTATTCACGCCAGGGCCGTAGACGACCCCCGGGTAGACGCGCACCAGCGGTGAACCGCGGTGCACTGCCTCTTCGGCAACACGATCTGCCGCGACTTTCGTCCGCTGATAATCGTTCGCTTCGATTGGAACGCCCGGGGCCGGCATGTCGCGCGGAGGAATCGCGACGAACGACGAGGTGCACAGGATGCGCGTGATGCCGCGCGCGGCCGCGACGGCGAGCGCGTTGCGCAGGCCGCCCACGTTCGTCTCGTCGAAGTCCTCACGCCGCCGGCGCCAGATGCTGACGAGCGCCGCGGAATGACAGATCGCGTCGCAGCCCTCTGCGGCGCACTCGAAGGCGGCGCGGTCGCGGACGTCGCCGTCAATGGCGACGCCAGGCAGGCCGCTGCCGCTTGCGTGCCGCGAAAAGACGACGAGCTCGTGCCCGCGAGCGGCCAGCGCCCGCACGACCGCGCGACCGAGATACCCGGTTCCTCCGGTGACCAGAACCTTCATAAAGTTGAAAGTGAAAACTGAAAACTGAAAAGCGAAGCGTCAAGGGAGACGACGGTCTTCACTTTTCCGTTTTCACTTTTCCGTTTTCACTTTTGACTTTCTCCCGCCAGTACTCGAGCAGATCGTCGAGGGTCCGCTCGAGGGCAATCTCCGCGTTCCAGCCCAGCTCGTCGCGCAGCCGCGCGGGATCGCCGACCAGGAGCGGAAGGTCGTTCGGACGCAGCCGCGCCGGATCCATGTGCACGGTGACGGGCACGCGCGCGCGCTCGACGAGCCGATCCAGCAGGTGCCGGATCGTGATCGCGCGTCCCGAACAGACGTTGTACGGGCGGCCGGGCTGGCCGCGCTCCAGAATCAGGCGATAGGCGCGCACGGTATCGCGCACATCGGTCAGATCCCGCCGGGCGTCGAGGTTGCCGACGGAGATTTCCGGCTTCCACAGCCCGTGCTCGATATCGGCGATTCGCTGCGCGAATCCCGAGGCGGCGAAATGCGGATCCTGGCGCGGCCCGACGTGATTGAAGGCACGCGCGAGAAGCACCGAGACGCGTCCGTGCACCCGCGCGCCGAGCATCTCCTGCGCCAGTTTACTGACGCCGTACGGGCTCGACGGTCTCAGCGCGTGCCGCTCGGTCAGCGGCTCGGCAGCGGGCGCGTACACCATCGCGGAACTCGGAATCAGCACGCGTGCGTCCACGCCGGTACGCTCGATTCCATCGAGCAGATGATGCGTCCCGCGGACGTTAATTGCGAACGTCGCTTCGGTCGAGTCCCACGCGCGCCCGACGTGCGCCGCTCCAGCGCAGTGATAGACGGCCTGCGGACGCAGGCGCGCGGTCGCCTCGGCGACGGCGCGCCGATCGAGGAGGTCGACCGCCTCCCAGCGCACGCCGCGTGACGTCGTGGACAGGCGGGGCGGCGCGCCCTCAGGGCGATGCCACGCGATGATGTCGGCGTCTGCCGTGTCGCGCGACAACAGCTCCAGCAAATGGCCGCCGGCGAATCCCGCGGCGCCGGTGACGAGGATGGTGCCCGCCATCAACGCGTCAGCGGGGCACGCCGCCGAGGGCGCCGTTCATCGGAGAGAAATTGCCGAGGCCGGCGAGCGTGAACGACAGGAAGAAGCGTCGGTCCGCCGGGATCGGCGAAAGCGACGCGGCGCCGTAGTTGTACGTCTGGTACTCAATCGCCAGGCCGCAGCACTGCGCGTTGTAGAACCCCGACACGCGCTGCTGCAGCATCGCGCCGTGGAGCACGTCGTAATTGAAGGAGTAGACCGTGCCGTACTTGTTGTCCTTCGTCCGCGCGGTCGCGGACGCGTTCAGCGTCTGATCGAGGCGCGTCGGATCGTTGAAGTCCGGCAGCTCGGCGATGAACGCGCGCTTGCTCCAGCCGACCTGCGTCTGGAGGTAGGTGCCGAGGGCGTAGCCGCCGCTCGCAGAAATGGTCCGCAGCGAGTGATACCTGGCATCGAACTCCGCCCGCATGGTGGCGTTGACCTCGATCGTCGGCATGATGCGCACGTTCAGAGCGATGGGCGAGAAGCTCGACGGCGCTTCGCCTCCGTACGTGCTGGTCTGGTACTGCCGGTCGTATTGCGCCTGAAACTGATTCGTGTAGTAGCTCTGACTGATCTCGACGTCGACGATCTCGCGCGCCTGCGCGGGGGCACCCGGCGTCAAATGGCGCCTGGCGTAGAACCTGTTGTTGAGGCCATACGTGTAGTTCACGCCGCCGACGAACGAATCAACCCCATCGAACTGGGGAATGTGATCGTAGTTGTCGATCGTCGACGTGCGCGTGACCGTCAGCACCGGCTCGATCGAGTGCTTGAACTTCTCGGCGTACGTGTTGTCCGGCGTGTCCCAAATCCTGTTGAAGACCGGTCCCACGATCTGCGCCTGCAGCGAATAGAAACGCCGGCTGAGGCTGTCATCGACCGTCGTGCCCGACGACGGGTCGAGGCTCCGCGTGTAGTACGTGTCGTGCCAGCTGACGGTCGAGTTCACCGTGAACCATTGCCATTTCTTGAACGGGTACCGGATCTGGGGCGAGATGTCGAACCGCGTCAGGCTGGAGTCGATGTCGCTGGTGCTCGTGAAGCTGTTGCGCAGCAGGTGCGCGAACTCCGTGCCCACTGTGAAGTACACGGGCGAGCCGAACAACTGCCGCTCGTTGCGCGAGAACGCGACCTTGGGCCAGCTGCCGGACAGGCTCGAGTCGGTCGCGTTGTAGAAGTACTCGTTGTGGTCCAGCGTGCCGTTCAGCGTGTAGGAACTCCAGGCGCCGACCACGTTGCCGCCGATAGTCCGCTGATTGCTGGTGGCGTCGAAGATATTTGTATTGAACGTCTGCGACGTCGAGATACTGGAGAAGTAGTTCAAGTTACCGCGGACGCGAATGTTGCCCGGAAGCGTTTCACTCGTCGTGCCGCGCAATTGAAAGTACCGGTTGGCATCGGTCGTCGTTTCGGTGCCGTCCGCCTGCACGTACGTCGCCTCGTGCTGATTCAGCATGTAGGCGTTGAGGAATCCATTTCCGGTCAGGCCGTAGTTGTACCGGTACTCGCCCCCGATGCCCTGGCCCACCTTCGAAAACCAATCGTGCATGATGGTCGCGTCCTGGCTCCGGTCAATGGCCCAGAAGAACGCGTCGTGGATCGATTGGCCGCGCAGTGTCGTCACGCCGTAGGCTGGGATCAGGAAACCCGTCGCGCGATCTTCCTTCTTCGTGGGATACGCGATGACCGGCAGATACAACATCGGTACCCCCTTCACCGTCAGCACCGCCTGTCGCAACATCGTGTAGTGGCCCACATTCAGCACGACGGTGCCGGCGTGCAGATCCCAGCGCGGCGTCGGCTGCGTGCAGGTACTGAAACCGCCGTTGGTGATCCGGTACTTCTTGCGGCCGATCTTCTCGATCTTCTCTCCAAAGAAGATGACGGAGGTCTCCTGCCCGGGCACGGCGGGCGGCGCGACGGCGCCCGGCCGCACCGGCTGCGGGCGTGACGGCGGCTTGACGGTCACGATCCCCGTCGCGTTGTAGAACGTGCCGAGCGATTCCTTCGTATTGAATTCCGCGCGCTCCGCCGAAATTCGGTTCGAGCCCTGCGCGAACGTGACGTTGCCCGTCACGATCGCCATGTCGTCGTCGCTCGTGTACTTCAGATCGTCGGCGAAGATCGTCGTGTCCTTGTCGATCGGGAACTCGACGTGGCCGACGAAGTGCCAGTCCTTCTGCTGATTGGTGGCTTCGCGCGTGTCCGAGATCGTGTCGGCGCCGATGGAGGGCTGCGCCGGCGCCTGTGACGCCGGTCGCGCCGGCGGCTGCGCCGCAGGCTGTCCCAGCTGCGCTCGCGCGGACGCCGCCAGCAGCAAGACAACGACGGTCCACGGCGCGATGCGCGGCGATCTCGGCATTTTCTGGGTGTCTTCGAAGGGTATCACGACCCGCCGACCTGACTCAGGACGTCGCCGAGCAGGAAGATCGATCCCGCGACGACGATCGCCGGCGACTTCCGCCACGCCAGGGCGAGCGCCTCCGCGGGCGACGGTGCAATCGACACGACGAGTGAGGGAGCGACAGCGCGCGCGTGTCCCACGATCGCCGACGGGTCGGCCGATCGCGGATTCGAGGCCCGCGTCACGATGAGACTGTCGATCACGGGCGCGAGCGGCGCGAGAATGCCGGCGATGTTCTTGTCGCGCATGGCGGCGAAGACGAGCGGAAGCGGCGGCCGGCGCTCTCGAAGATACGACGCCAGCGCCGCGGCGCCGGCCGGGTTGTGCGCCGCGTCCAGCAGGAGTTCGCGTCCGTCGGGCAGGCGTCGCAGATCCAGCCGGCCGGGCCACCCGGGGTCCGCGAGCCCGCGAGCCACCGCGCTCCGCGGAACCGTGAGGCCTTGCGCGTTCAGCACTTCAAGGAGTCGCATGGCTACGGCCGCGTTGATCACCTGGTGCCGTCCGCGTAAGCCGATGGCGAACGGTTCGGCGTCGGTTGCTGACGCCTGGATGATCTCGGCACCGTGCTGGCGCGCGACGCGTGCGATCACCGCGGCGGCCTCCGGCGCGAGATCGCCGACCACGACGGGCACGCCGGGCTTGATGATGCCGGCCTTCTCGAAGGCGATGTCCGCAAGCGTGAATCCCAGGTACTGCTCGTGATCGAAGGCGATGGACGTAATGGCCGTCGCGATCGGCGAGACGACGTTCGTCGAGTCGAGGCGCCCGCCAAGTCCGACTTCGAGCACAGCCGTTTCCACCCCGGCGCGCCGGAACAACTCGAACGCCACGGCAGTCGTCACCTCGAAAAACGTCGGCTGCACCGCGAGCGACCCGTCCGCCCGCAGCGATTCGGCCGCATCCCGCACGTCCGCCAGGGCGGCGATCAGCGCCTCGCGCGCGACCGGCCGGCCGTCGATGACGAACCGCTCGCTGAGATCGACGAGGTGCGGCGACGTGTAGCGCGCCGATCGATGGCCCGCGGCGCGAATCGCCGCGTCGACCATCGCGGTCACCGAGCCTTTGCCGTTGGTGCCGGCGATGTGGATCGATCGGAACGCGCGTTCAGGATGGCCCAGCCGCGCGACGAGCGTCGAGATGTTGTCGAGGCCGAGCTTGATGCCGAAGTGCTCGAGGCTAAAGAGGTAGGAAAGGGGGTCCAAAGAAGAAACTTAGAACTGAAAACTGAAAACTGAGAAGTGTTACGGGCTGACGGCTTCGCTCTGGGTCGCCAGGGCGCCGGCGCCCATGAAGCGCAGCGCGCTCGCGATCGTCGCTTTCAGCTCGCGCCGATCGACGACGAGGTCCAGCATCCCCTTTTCCATCAGGAACTCGCTGCGCTGGAATCCGTCCGGCAGCTTCTGGCGAATCGTCTGCTCGATGACGCGCGGACCGGCGAAGCCGATGAGTGCTTTCGGCTCCGCGATGTTGAGATCGCCGAGCATCGCGAAGCTCGCCGTGACGCCGCCGGTCGTGGGATCGGTCAGCACCGCGATGTACGGCAGGCGCTCGCGATCGAGCCGCGCGAGCGCGGCGCAGATTTTCGCCATCTGCATCAGCGACAGCGCGCCTTCCATCATGCGCGCGCCGCCCGAGCAGCAGACGATGACGACCGGCATGCGCGCGCCGATCGCGCGCTCGATGGCGCGGGCGATCTTCTCCCCGACGACGACGCCCATGCTGCCGCCGATGAACTCGTACTCCATCGCCGCGACCATCGTCTCGATGCCGTCGATGGCGCCGGACGCCACGATGACGGCGTCCCTCAATCCGGTGCCTTCCATCCCGGCCTTGAGCCGAGCGCGGTACGGTTTGGTGTCGGTGAAGCTGAGCGGATCGGTCGAGACCAGGTCCTTGTCGTATTCCGTCCACGCGGCGTCGAAGAGCGTCCGCAGGCGCTCGGCGGCGCCCAGGCGGAAGTGGTGCCCGCACTTCGGGCACACATTCAAGGTCGTCACGAGATCCTTGTTGTAGATCGCCTGCGCGCACCCGGGACACTTGACCCACAGGCCCTCCGGCACGCGGCTCGGCTTTTCTTTCGCCGGAGCGGCCATGGGCTTGCGGGTTTTCTTGAACCACGCCATGTGGGATCAGCTTAGCAGGGCAGAGGGCTACTTTGTTCTTGGAACGTAGTACCTCGTCCCCAGTCCCATCGCACGGATCTGCTTGATCAGATCGTCGAGCGCCTCGTCGCTGGCGTCCGAGTCGAACTGCGACGTCTCCACGACGAGCAGCGGCGTGGCGGAGTAGTGGAAGAAGAAGTGATGGTACGCCTCGTTCAGCTCGCGGAGGTAGTCATCGTCAGGCTGAAGCGCGACGGCTTCGGCGTCCATGCGCCGGCTGTGCACGCGGCGCAGAAGCACGTCGGTCGGCGTCTGCAGGTACACGACGAGATCGGGCGGCGGCACGTCGCGCGCCAGCAGGTCGTACAGCCGCTGGTAGATGAACAGCTCGTTGTCGTCGAGGTTGAGGTAGGCGAAAATCTTATCCTTGTCGAAGACGTAGTCGCAGATCGTCGACTGGCTGAAGAGATCCGCCTGGCGTAGCGCGATCTGCTGGCGGTGGCGGTTGAGCAGATAGAAGAGCTGGGCCTGCAGCGCGGCGCCGGGTTTGTCGGCGTAGAAGTCGGCGAGGAACGGGTTGTCGGATTCCTCCAGCACGATGGTCGCGTCGAGGCGCGTGCCAAGCCGCTCGGCGAGCGCCGTCTTGCCCGCGCCGATCGGTCCTTCGATCGCGATGTAGCGGAACTGCACGGCGGGCCGATGATATCATCGCGCCGTGAAGATCGAACGTCTGGAGCTGCGCCTGCTGAGGCTCCCGCTCGTCCACTTCTTCGAAACCAGCTTCGGCCGCATCGACGACAAACACTTCATCGTCATTCGTGCCGACGGCGAGGGCGCCTCCGGCTACGGAGAATGCGTGGCCGAACAGGATCCGTACTACAGCGCCGAGACCAACGAGACCGTCTGGCACATCGTTCGGGATTTCATCGCGCCGCGCGTCATCGGCGCGGAGTTCGCGCACCCGCGCGACGTTTCCCCCGCGCTCGCCGCGATCCGCGGGCATCACATGACGAAGGCGGCCGTCGAAATGGCCGCGTGGGATCTCTTCGCGACGCTCGGCGGCATGCCGCTCAGCCGCGCGATCGGCGGCGCGCGCGCCCGGATCGCGTCGGGGGTGTCGATCGGCATCCAGCCGTCGCTCGACGCGCTGGCCGCGAAGGTCGAGCGCGAGCTCGCGGCGGGGTACCGCCGCATCAAGATCAAGATCAAGCCGGGCTGGGACCTGAAGCCCGTCGAATCGCTCCGCGCGCGTTTCGGCGCGATTCCGCTGATGGTCGACGCCAACGCGGCCTACACGCTGGCGGACGCGGCGCACCTGGCGGCGCTCGACGCGTTCGACCTCATGATGATCGAGCAACCGCTCGATTACGACGACATCGCCGATCACGCGGCGTTGCAGCGCATGCTGAAGACACCGATCTGCCTGGACGAGTCGATCAAGTCCGCGCACGCCGCGCGCGACGCCATCAATGCCGGCGCGTGCCGCATCATCAATATCAAGCCGGGCCGCCTGGGCGGCATCGCCCAGTCGATTGCGGTGCACGATCTCTGCGCGGCGCACCAAGTGCCGGTCTGGCACGGCGGGATGCTCGAATCGGGCATCGGCCGCGCGGCCAACATCCATCTGTCGACGCTGCCGAACTTCTCGCTGCCCGGCGACGTCGCGGCCAGCAAGCGCTACTTCGATCCGGATGTGATCGACCCGCCGATCGAGGTGGCCGCCGACGGCACGATCGCGGTGCCGACGGGTCCGGGCCTCGGCGTGCGAATCTGTGAGGATCGGCTCGAGCGCGCGACGTTGAAGACACTGACGCTGGACGCGTCTGACGTCTCACGCGTGAAGGCCGAAGCCCGATGACACACCGGTCCATGGTTGGGGGGCTGGCAGGCGCCGCCTTCGCGGCCCTCGGCGCGTCCGCCTGCGCGAGCGCCCCACCCGCGCCGGCCACGACCGCGAGTCCTGGTCCCAACCTCTTCGAAAAGAAGATCGCGGCGATCCTGCGGCTGGAAGACCAGCGCGTCCTGCGCGATCCGGCGCCGCCGCCGACCCCGGCGCCTCCGCCGCTTGCCACGCGCGGGCAGCGCGCGCCCGTGATCGTCGCGCCCGAGCCGGCGCCCGACTTGATCGAAATGCTCTCGGACGACGAGGCGCGCATCCGGCGCCGGGCGGCGCTGGCGGTGGGCCGCGTCCGGCTGGTGGAAGGCGTCGCGGCGCTGGTGCCGCTGATGAAGGACGAGGAGCCCGAAGTGCGGCAGATGGCCGCGTTCGCGATGGGCCTGATCGGCGCGATCAGCGCGCGCGATCCGCTCGTCGACGCGCTCAACGATCCGGCGCCGATGGTGCAGGGCAGCGCCGCCGAGGCGCTGGGCCTGATCGGCGCGGCCGACGCGGCGGACGCGATTGGCCGGCTCGCCGCCCAAATCGTCCGCGCGGGCGTCGTCACGCCGCCGCCGGCCGATGAGGACGATGCACGTCGCGATACGCCCGCGTCGACGCTCAGGCTGTGCCTCTACGCGCTCGTCCGGCTGAAGGCGTACCCGCAGATCGCGTCGGCGGTCCTCGACGAGCGTGGGCAGCCGCGCGTGCGCTGGTGGCCGGTCGCCTACGCGCTGCAGCGGACCGAGGATCCGCGTGCACTGCCGGCGCTTCTCACGCTCGCCAGAGAATCACATCCGTACACCCGGGCGTTTGCGGTCAAGGGGCTCGCGACGCTGAAAGATCGCGCCGCGCTGCCCGTCCTGATGCCGCTGCTCTCGAGCGGCGAGCGGTTCGTGCTGGTCGAAACGATTCGCGCGCTCGGCCGGATCGGCGATCGGTCGGCTACGGGGCCGCTGCTGCGGATCATCCGCGACACGCGCGGTGACGCGCAGATCCGGCTCGAAGCGGCCAGCGCCATCGGCGGCATTCACGATCCCGAGGCATTCGATGTCCTGACGGATGTGCTGTTCGAGCCGAGTCCGCAGCTGCGCGCCGCGGCGCTGCGCTCGCTCGCGTCGATCGATCAGCGGACCTTCATCTTGCTGCTCTCAAGTCTCGATCCGGACAAGGACTGGACCGTGCGCGCCGCGCTCGCAACGATTCTCGGAGGCCTGCCCGCCGAGATCGGCCTGCCGCGGCTCATGACGATGATCAACGACGCCGATCAGCGTGTGATTCCGTCGGTGCTGGCCTCCCTCGTGACGCTGCAGGCGCCGGCGGCTCCGGCCATTCTGATCGACCGGCTGAACGCCGACGATCCCGTCGTACGCGCGGCCGCCGCGACCGGTCTCGGCACGCTGAAACCGGCCAACGGCGCGGAGGCGCTCGCCGACGCCTATCGTGCCGGTCAGCGCGATTCTGGATACGGCGCGCGTGCCGCCGCGCTGGCCGCGCTCGCGAAGTACGGCGCCGCGGCGGCGATGCCGGTGCTGCGGGCGGCGTTTGCCGATACGGACTGGGCGGTGCGTGTGCGCGCCGCGATGCTCGCGACGCAGCTCGATCCAGACGGTTCGGCCGACGCCCAGCATCAGATTCGGCCCGCGCCGCCGACGCTGACCGCGGAGGCGTATCGCCTGCCGCGACTGACGAACCCACCGGTCTCGACGCAGGTCTTCATCGACACCGACCGGGGGACCATCCAGATCGAGCTGGCCGTGCTCGACGCACCGCTCACGGCGGAGAACTTCGCGGCGCTCGCGCGCAAGGGCTACTTCAACGGACTCGCCGTGCACCGCGTCGTGCCGGACTTCGTGGTGCAGGACGGCGATCCGCGTGGAGATGGCGAAGGTGAGCCGGGCTACACGATCCGCGACGAGTTCAACGAGCGGCCGTACCTGCGCGGCACGATCGGGATGGCGCTCGATCCGTGGCCCGACACCGGCGGCAGCCAGTGGTTCATCGCACACTCGCCGCAGCCGCACCTCGACGCCAAGTACACGGTCTTCGGGCGCGTGATCGCGGGAATGGACGTGGTGGATCAGATTCAGCAGGGCGACGTGATTCGCAGCGTGCGTGTGTGGGACGGCGTGCAGATGTCGGGCGGATCGCGGTAGGTACAAAGGAAAAGGGGGCGACCGCCGCCCCCTTTATTCGTCGGGAGAGGTCAGCTTAACGTTTCTTGCCGGCCTTCTTCTTCCCGCCCTTGGCTTTCTTTGCCATTGTCAGTTATCCCCCCCTTCATGTGGGATTTTCTACTCGAGCGCACTCGAGCATCGCCGTGGCTGCCGCCTGGCACGCACACGCGACGTCGGCGCCCGTCGCTAGGGATGGCATACATTCACCATCCTCATACCAGATGTAGATTATGGACCCCTGCGCGACAGTGTCAAGCACAAACGTGCTCGAAAAGTCAAAATTTCCTGCGCGCGCGCGCGTCGCGTAGCAACTCGTCGGCGCGCTCACGCGCGCCGATCGGTTCGGACGGACGCGCATCGACGACGATCTGCAGCTGCGCGATCGCGCCGTCGACGTCGTTCATGACGAGTAGCTCGTTCGCGAGACCGAGGCGCGCGCGCACGTCGGTCGCACGAGGATTGAAGACGCGATTCGCGCGCACGCGCTCGATGAGCGCCCGCCACGCCGCGGCGCTCGCGCGTGGATCGTGGAAGTAGGTCTCGTGCACGTCGGCGATGCGCGCCAAGAAGAGCGGATTGGTCGGGTACTGCGCGTCGAGCGTCTCGAGCAGCCCGAGCGCGTCCTTCGGTTTCTTCTCGTACCAGAGATACAGCACGTGCAGCTGATAGTCGGCTTCGCCGCGCAGGACCTCGCCGTGCGCGCGCGCCTGCAGCATTTCACGCAGGCCCTGCTCGCGATCGCCGCCGGGCAGCAGGAGCAGCCAGCGCAGCAGCTTCGCGTACCGCGGCGCGACGTCGGCGTAGTAGTGATAGAGGCCGATGCCGAAATACGCGTCGGCCAGGGCCGGATCGAGCTGGAGCGCGCGTTCGAGCGCGTCCTTGATCTTCTTGCCCTCACGGGCGGCCGCAAGGCGTTCGCCGCGGAGCACGCGCCACTGCACGAGCGGCGCGTACGATCCGGCGAGGTAGAACCACGCCTCGGCCTGCCGCGGTTCCCGCCGCGTCCACGCGCCGCTGGCCGCGATCGCCGTCGCGGCGGCCGCGTTCAGCTTCTGATCGAGCGCGCGGCTTTCCGGATTCAGGAGAATCTGCCACCAGAGCGAGACGACGACCAGCTCCTGGCAGGCTTCACGCGGCGCGGGCGGACACGTGCGCGCGAGCTGGGCGTCGACGTCGGCGAATTGGGCGCGCAGGATCGTGTCGTAGACGGCCGCGAGGCGCGGTGCTTCGGTCAGTCCGGCGGCGTGCGCAGGCGCGGCGAGCGTCAGCAGCGCGCCTGTCGCCAGCAACCAGCGACTCACGCCAGCCCCAGCCACCCGCCTACGCTCGCGGATTGGTGACGCGAGCTACGGCGAGGCGCGCCAAAGCGCCAGAGGCGCGACGGCGGCCAGGCACCAGCCACCATCTTCACATGCTCGTCCGGAGCTGCTGCTTCTCGGCGTGCCGCTCGATTGCGAGCGCGATCAGGCGATCCAACAGCTGCGTGTAGGAGAGGCCGGTCGCCTCCCACATCTTCGAGTACATGCTGATCGTCGTGAAGCCGGGAATCGTGTTCACTTCGTTCAGGTACAGCACGCCACTGTCGCGCGCGAGCAGAAAGTCTACGCGCGCCATGCCGGCGCCGTCGATCGCCTTGAACGCGGCGATCGCCATCGCCCGGACGTCGCGCGTCTGCGCCTCGCTGAGCGGCGCGGGAATGCGTGTCGTCGACGCGGCGTCGAGGTACTTCGCTTCGTAGTCGTAGAATTCGCGCGATGGAATGATCTCGCCGGGAATCGACGCTTCCGGCTCGTCGTTGCCGAGGACGGCGCACTCGATCTCGCGCGCGTTCGGCACGGCCGCCTCAACGATGATCTTGCGGTCGAATTCGGCGGCGAGCGTGATGGCCGCGCGCAGCTCGGCGGCGTGCTTCGCCTTCGAGATGCCCACGCTCGATCCGAGGTTGGCGGGCTTGACGAAGACGGGAAAGCCCAGCCGGTGCACGACGGCCTGCATCGCCGCGCGCTCGTCGCGCTGCCAGTCGCGCTTCAGGATGACTTCGTAGTCGCACACCGGCAGGCCTCTGGCGGCGAACACGAGCTTCATCACCGCTTTGTCCATGCCGACGGCCGACGCCAGCACGCCGGCGCCCACGTACGGCACATTCGCCAGCTCGAACAGGCCCTGCACCGTGCCGTCTTCGCCGTATGGACCGTGCAGGACCGGGAACACGACGTCGAGCGCGAACCCCGTGACGGCCGCGCGCTCGTCGAGCCGGTCGATCGTCAGCAGGGTGTCGCCGCCAGGACGCGCCATGAGGTGCGCCTCGCGTGACGGTTCCGCGGGTTGCGTGCGACTGGCGTGAATGGCCTCCGCCGCCGACGCCAGCGCGGGAGGCTTGGCGGGCAGCGACCAGCGCCCGTCTTTTTCGATCCGAATGGCGACGGGCTCGTAGCGGTCGCGGTCCAGGTTCTCGAAGACCGCCGCGGCCGACGCGAGCGACACCTCGTGCTCGCCGGACCGTCCGCCGTAGACCACGCCGACACGAAGCTTTTTCACTCGATTAAACTTAACACGTGTCTTTCGACTTTCGCGTGACGCACAACGCCGGCCGCGCGCGCCGCGGCGTGATGACGACGGCCCACGGCGAGGTCGAGACGCCGGCGTTCATGCCGGTCGGCACGCAGGGCGCCGTGAAGGGCGTGACGCATCGCGATCTGGCATCGGCGGGCGCGCAGATCCTCCTGAGCAACACCTATCATCTGTACCTGCGGCCCGGCGACGATCTCATCGCGCGGCGTGGCGGCCTGCATACGTTCATCGGCTGGTCGAAGCCGATCCTGACCGACAGCGGCGGCTATCAGGTCTTCAGCCTCGCGGCGCGGCGCACGATCGACGAAACCGGCGCGCACTTCCGATCGCATCTCGACGGCTCGCCGCACACGCTGACGCCGGAGAAGGCGACCGACATCCAGTCGCAGCTCGGGTCCGACATCGCCATGGTCCTCGACGAGTGCCTCGCGTATCCCGCCGAGGCCGAGGCGGCGCGGAGCTCGATGGCGCGAACGCTGCGCTGGGCGTGCCGCGCGCGCGATCGGTTTCTCGCGCTCCGCGACGGCCTCGTCCCAGGCGTCACGGTCAGCACGCCCGGCCAGGCGCAGTTCGGCATCGTGCAGGGCGGCGTGTTCCCGGATCTGCGCGAGGAAAGCGCGCGCGAGACGGTGGCGATCGGCTTCGAGGCGTACGCGATCGGCGGCCTCAGCGTCGGCGAGCCGGTCGATCTCATGTACGACCTGGTCGCGCGCACGACGCCGTGGCTGCCCGAGGACCGGCCCCGCTATCTGATGGGGACCGGCACGCCCGAGGACCTCGTCGAGTCGGTGGCGCGGGGCATCGACCTGTTCGATTGCGTGCTCCCGACGCGCAACGCCCGGAACGGTCAGCTCTTTACGAGCCGGGGGCGCATCAATATTAAGAACGTGCGGTACGCCGAGGACGACGGCCCGCCGGATCCGGAGTGTTCGTGCTACACGTGCCGGACCTGCTCGCGGGCCTATTTGCGGCACCTTTTCGCGACGGGCGAGATCAACGCGTCGACCCTTAACACGTTGCATAATCTGCACTTTTACCTTGACACCCTCCAGCGGATTAGGGACGCTATAGCGTTTGGGCGGTTTGAAAGTTTCAGGCTAGCGTTCCATCAGCGCTTGTCCCACCAGCCCAGCGATTCATAGGGCATCGCGGCCAGGGCAAAGAGAATAAGCATGTTGGGTGTGAGTACCGTATTCGCCATGGGCGCGCTGCCGGACGGCGCGAGCCCGTTGATGCAGGTCATCCCGTTTGCTTTGATTTTCGGGATTTTCTATTTCATCATCCTGCTCCCGGCAAAGAAGAAGCAGCGGAAGGTGCAGGAGTTTCTCGACAACTTGAAGGTCAACGACCGCATCATCACGACGAGCGGCCTGTACGGCCAGATTACGCGGCTGAGCGAGCAGAGCGTGCAGGTGCAGATCGCGGACAAGGTCCGGATTGAAGTCTCCCGGGCGGCCATCGGCGGGTACCAGGGTCAGCCGGCGGTCGTCGAGCCGGAGAAAGCGAACTAGCCATGTCGAACCTCCGTTGGAAGGTCCTTTCGATTCTCGCCACGCTGGTGGTGTTCTCGGCGCTGGGCGTGTACCCGATCGTGGCGTCGCGCTACGGCGTCCACTCGCCCGGCTGGCTGATGGACAAGCAGCTCAAGCTCGGGCTCGATCTGAAGGGCGGCGTGCACCTCGTCCTTCGCGTGCAGACCGACGATGCGCTGCGCCTCGAGACGGACACGGAAACCGAGCGCCTGCGCGAGGAGCTGCAGACGCGCGCGATTCCCGTTACCGCGGTCACCGCGGTCAGCTCGACGCAGTTCCGCGTGGAAGGCGTGCCGCCGGCGCAGGATGCCGCGTTCCGCACGGCGGCGCAGGAAGTGCAGGCGAACTTCGATCGCAGTTCCGGGACAAACGGGACCTACACGTTCACGATGAAGCCGAACATCCAGGTGAACCTGCGCGACGAGGCGGTCATCCAGGCGCGCCAGACGATCGAGCGGCGCGTGAACGATCTCGGCGTGACCGAACCGAGCATCTCCCAGCAGGGCAACAGCGGCGATCAGATTCTGGTGCAGCTGCCGGGCGTGACCGACGTCGAGCGCGCGAAGGAAATCATCCGGTCGACCGGGTTGCTGGAACTCAAGATTGTCGAGCAGGGGCCGTCGCCGACCAGGGAAGGGCTCATGGTCAACGGCCAGGTGCCGGCGAACACCGAGATCGTGCCGGGGGCGACGGGCGTGCCGGGCGAGCCCGCGGGAACGGTGTACTACCTGGTGAAGAAAGTCGCGGCGGTCACCGGCCGCGATCTTCGGAACGCGCGGCCGTCGCTCGATCAGAACAACCAGCCGGCGGTCAGCTTCACGCTGAACACCGAAGGCGGACGGAAGTTCGGCAAGGTGACGAGCGAGAACATCGGCCGGCAGCTCGCGATCGTGCTGGACGGCCGCGTGCAGTCCGCGCCGCGCATCGACGGCCGGATCAGCACCGACGGCCAGATCTTCGGGACGTACACGCAGGAAGAAGTGCAGAACCTCTCGCTCATCCTGCGGTCGGGCGCGCTGCCCGCGACGCTGACGTACCTCTCGGAACAGACGATCGGCCCGACCTTGGGCGCCGACTCGATTCGATCGGGCGTCACGGCGTCGGTCGTCGGCCTGCTGCTCGTCACGGTGTTCATGCTCATCTATTACAGGCTGTCGGGCGTAAACGCCGTCGTCGCCCTGGTCTTCAACCTCGTGATCCTGCTCGGTCTGATGGCGTACGTGGGCGCCGTCATGACGCTGCCGGGCATCGCAGGGTTCGTGCTCACGATGGGCATCGGCGTCGATTCGAATGTGCTGATCTTCGAACGGATCAAGGAAGAGATCGAAGCGCAGCGCGGCGTCCGCGCGGCCATCAACGCGGGCTTCAGCCGTGTGTTCTGGACGCTGGTCGACACGCACATTTCGGCCCTCATCTCGGCCGCGTTCCTGTTCCAGTTCGGCACGGGTCCGATTCGCGGGTTTGCCGTGACGCTCTTCTTCGGTCTCCTGTCGAACCTGTTCACGTCGCTCTTCGTGTCGAAGACGCTTTACGACGTCGCGTTATCGAACCGTCAACAGGTCGCGACGCTCAGCATCTGACGGTACAACGCGACCCCGCGGATTCTTTATGCATATCTTCAAGAACGCGAACTTCGATTTCCTCCGCTGGCGCTGGCACGCGCTGGCCGTCTCCTGGATCATCATCCTCGCGGGGATCTTCACGATCGCCACCAAGGGCATCCCCAAAGGCGTCGAGTTCGCCGGCGGGACCGTGGTCATCGAGCAGTTCGACCAGGCCGTGACGGTCCAGCAGGTGCGGCAGGCGCTCGATCGCAACTACCCGGCCGGCGGGCAGAACACCGTGGTCCAGACCTACGGCGACCCGGCCTTGCGCCAGGTCATGATTCGCGTGCCGCAGGTCGGCGCCGAATCCGGCGCCGCGCTCAGCCGCGAGGCGCAGGCGGTCGAGGACGCGCTCAAGAAGGCGAATCTCGGGACGTTCAAGCGCCAGGGCGCCGAGATCGTGGGCGCCACGGTCGGCGCTGAACTGACGAGCAAGGGGCTTTGGGCGACGGCGCTCTCGCTCATCGGCATCCTCGCGTACCTGGCGTTCCGCTTCCAGTTCAGTTTCGGCGTGGGCGCCGTGGTGGCGACGATTCACGACCTGCTGATCACGCTGGCGTTCCTGGCGTTCTTCCGCTACGACATGTCGCTGAACGTGATCGCCGCCATCCTGACGATGACGGGCTATTCGACCAACGACACGATCGTGATCTTCGACCGGATTCGCGAGAACATGCGGTCGATGCGGCGCGATTCGCTCGGGCACATTATCAACGCATCGGTGAACCAGACGCTGAGCCGGACGATCATCACCGCCGGCACCGCGCTCCTGACGTCGCTCGCGCTGTTCTTCTTCGGCGGCGAGGTGCTGCACGGCTTCGCGTTCACGATGGTCGTCGGCATCATCACCGGCACCTACTCGAGCATCTTCATCGCGGCCGCCATCGTGAGCTTCTGGCGCGGCAGCGCGCCCACGCGCGCGGCGGCCCACGCGCCCGCGAGCGTCGCGGCGGCGGGCACGCCGCAGCAGCCGCAGCGCAAGCAGAAGCCGCAGCGCAAGGCGAAGGCTTCGTAGGCGTTGCCCGACACCGTTCAAGCGGCGCTCCTCGGTCTCGTGCAGGGCGCGACCGAGTTCCTGCCCGTCTCGAGCTCGGCGCACCTGATCCTGGCGCGTGCGTTCTTCGGCTTCGACGGCGACAAATTCGGGCTGGCGTTCGACGTCGCCTGCCACGTGGGGACGCTCATCGCCGTCCTTATTTACTTCCGGCAGGATCTGATGCGGATGGTCGCGGCGCTGCCGCGGTTCAACCCCGCGGCCGACGAGGAGTCCCGGCTGATCGGGCTGCTCGCGGTCGGGACCGTGCCGGCCGTGGCCGCGGGGCTGGCGTTCCGGCACCTGATTGAGGAGCTGCGCACGCCGACCGTCGCGGCGGTCACGCTGGCGCTCGGCGCGGTGCTGTTCTTCGTGGCCGAGCGCGGCGCGAAAAGCCGCAGCGATCGCTCGCTGACCGTGACGGAGGCCCTGCTGATCGGCGTTGCCCAGGCGCTCGCGCTGGTGCCGGGCGTCTCGCGGTCGGGCGCCACGATTACGGTGGCGCTGATGCTGGGGCTGCGGCGCACCGAGGCGGCCCGGTTCATCTTTCTGCTCGCGATCCCCGCCATCCTCGGCGCGGCCGCGAGCGAGGCGCCGAAGCTGCTCAGGCTGGGCGTGGAGGGCGGCGGGGTGCTGATCGTAACGGGCATCGTCGCGTCGGCGATCGTCGGGTACGCGGCGGTGAAGTACTTCATCAGGTATCTGGGGAATCATTCGCTCGCGGCCTTCGCGTGGTACCGGATCGCGCTGGCCGCGACCGTCGTGGTGTGGCTCTATGCCGTGGCTGCGCCGTAATTTCATCACCGGCTTTTTCGTCACGGTTCCGCTGTTCATCAGCGTCGCCGCGCTGATCTGGATCTTCAACGTCGTCGACGGCCTGACGACGCCGCTGTACGACCGGTTACTGGGGCGGCGGATTCCCGGACTGGGGACGCTGTCGACGGCCGTGGCGATCGTGCTGGTGGGCGCGTTCGCGCGCAACGTCATCGGCCGGCGTGTTCTGCAGCGCGCCGAGTCCTGGTTGCAGAAGGTGCCCGTGTTCCGGACGATCTACTCGCCGGTCAGGCAGCTGGTGACCGCGTTCTCGCCCGACAACGAGTCCGGGTTCAAGCGGGTCGTGATGATCGAGGATCCGCGGCGCGGGTACGCGCTCGGGTTCCTGACGCGCGAGTTCACGGCGGACCGCGGCCGCGGGCCGGAGGCCATGCTGGCGGTGTACGTGCCGACGAACAACCTCTATTTAGGCGACATCGTGATCTGCGAGCAGTCCCGGGCCGTGTTCCCCGATATTTCCGTCGAGGACGGCATCCGGGTTTTCTTGACCGGCGGCATGGCGCTTCCGCCCAAGGTACGCATATAATCCCAGCTTTTGCGCGACGAGAGAGAAGCGGGAGAGTGGGGAGAGTGGAGAGTGGAATGTCTGTGACCGTTCAGAAACTGCTGGGCCGACTGATCGTTCCGATGCTGGGCCTTCTGCTGTGCAGCGCCATCCTGGCGACGCCGCGCCCGGTGTCTGCCGCGCAGGCGGGGCAGCCGGCCGCCGCGGCATCCGAAGCCAGCGGCGAAGCGAACCTGATCCTGCCCGACCTGTCGGTCGTCGAGTTCCACGGCGTGAACGGCCGCACGCTGCTGATGGGCGGCCTGGTGATCTGCGGACTGGGCCTGCTGTTCGGCCTCCTGACGTTCACGCAGCTCAAGAGCCTGCCCGTGCACAGCTCGATGCTGGAAGTGTCCGAGCTGATCTACGAGACGTGCAAGACGTACCTCACGACGCAGGGCAAGTTCATTCTCATTCTCGAGGTCTTCATCGGCTCGATCATCCTGATCTACTTCGGGTGGATCGAGCATCTCGAGCCGATACGCGTCGTCATCATCCTGCTGTTCAGCCTCATCGGCATCGCGGGCAGCTACGGCGTCGCGTGGTTCGGCATCCGGGTCAACACGTTCGCGAACTCGCGCGCGGCGTTCGCCAGCCTGCGCGGGAAGCCGTTCCCGATCTACGCGATTCCGCTGCGCGCCGGCATGAGCATCGGCATGCTGCTCATCAGCGTCGAGTTGTTCCTGATGCTCTGCATTCTGCTCTTCATCCCCGGCACGCTCGCCGGCCCGTGCTTCATCGGGTTCGCGATCGGCGAGTCGCTGGGCGCGGCGGCCCTCCGCATCGCGGGCGGCATTTTCACGAAGATCGCCGACATCGGGTCGGACCTGATGAAGATCGTCTTCAACATCAAGGAAGACGACGCGCGCAATCCGGGGGTGATCGCGGACTGCACGGGCGACAACGCGGGCGATTCGGTCGGCCCGAGCGCCGACGGTTTCGAGACCTACGGCGTGACGGGCGTCGCGCTGATCTCGTTCATCCTGCTCGCGGTGCACGGTCCGAAGGTCCAGGTGCAGCTGCTCGTGTGGATCTTCGTGATGCGCATCGCGATGATCGTGGCGAGCGGCCTGTCGTACTTCATCAACGAGTCGATCGCGAAGGGCCGGTACGCCAACGTCGACAAGATGAACTTCGAGGCGCCGCTGACGTCGCTCGTGTGGCTGACGTCGTTCGTGTCGGTCGGCATCACGTATCTGGTGTCCTACTTCCTCGTGCCGGATCTCGGCGACGGCTCGCTGTGGTGGAAGCTGTCCACGATCATCACGTGCGGCACGCTGGCCGGCGCGATCATCCCCGAAGGCGTGAAGGTGTTCACGTCCACCGAATCGGGCCACGTCAGGGAAGTCGTGACGTCGTCGCGCGAAGGCGGGCCGTCGCTCAACATTCTGTCCGGTTTTGTCGCGGGCAACTTCAGCGCGTACTGGCTGGGCCTCAGCATCGTGACGCTTATGGGCGCCGCGTACGTGGTCAGCCGCTACGGCATGGCCGAGCTCATGCTCGCGCCGGCGGTGTTCGCATTCGGCCTCGTCGCGTTCGGGTTCCTCGGGATGGGCCCGGTGACGATCGCGGTGGACTCCTACGGTCCGGTCACCGACAACGCACAGTCGGTCTTCGAGCTGTCGGTCATCGAGCAGATTCCGGGCATCAAAGAGTCGCTCAAGCGGGAGCACGGCTTCGACGTGCGCTTCGAGCGCGCGAAGGACCTGCTCGAGGAGAACGACGGCGCCGGCAACACGTTCAAGGCGACGGCGAAGCCCGTGCTCATCGGCACGGCCGTGGTCGGCGCGACGACGATGATCTTCTCGATCATCGTCAAGCTGACCAACGGGCTGACGCACGACGTCGCGAAGCTGTCGCTGCTGCACCCGCCGTTCATGCTGGGCCTCATCACCGGCGGCGCGGTCATCTACTGGTTCACGGGCGCGTCGGCGCAGGCCGTCACGACCGGCGCGTACCGCGCTGTAGAGTTCATCAAGGCGAACATCAAGCTCGAAGGCGCCACGAAGGCGTCGGTTGAGGACAGCAAGAAGGTCGTCGAGATTTGCACGAAGTACGCCCAGAAGGGGATGTTCAACATCTTCCTGACGGTGTTCTTCTCGACGCTGGCGTTCGCGTTCCTCGAGCCGTTCTTCTTCATCGGCTACCTGATCTCAATCGCGCTGTTCGGGCTCTACCAAGCGATCTTCATGGCCAACGCGGGCGGCGCGTGGGACAACGCCAAGAAGATCGTCGAAGTCGAGCTGAAGCAGAAGGGAACGCCGCTTCACGCCGCCACGGTTGTGGGCGACACCGTCGGAGACCCCTTCAAGGACACCTCGTCGGTGGCGATGAACCCGGTCATCAAGTTCACGACACTATTCGGACTGCTGGCGGTCAGTTTGGCGGTCCGGCTGGCGGTCGAGCAGGGTCCGCTCGTCAGCCGGGGGCTGGCAGCGGTTTTCTTCGCACTTTCGACGATCTTCGTCTGGCGTTCGTTCTACGGGATGCGGATCGGGTCGGAGTAGGCTCGTGACCTCTTTTTACAACTCATCGAGGTCCCGGAGCCAATTCGGTCGGCCATCTGGCCGGTTCCGGTGTCTAAGCGTACCGAGTTTCGTTGACTCCCTGTTTTTGGACTGACTATAATCGGCGCCTTCTGCGCCACCAGACGTTGCAGTAGCTACCGAGGAGAGACCCCGTGCCACGTGACATGTTCGGCGATATCGTCGATCCGTCGATCAAGGTGGGCAGCCAGAAGTGGTATACGGTCCCGCTGTCGGTGATCGCCCACACGGCGATAATCGGGGCGGTCGTGATCATTCCGCTGATGGCGGCCGACGTTCTGCCGACGCCTCCGGTCATGACGGCCTTTATTGCGGCCGCGCCGCCGCCGCCGCCGCCGCCGCCGCCGCCGCCGCCGCCGCCGCAGGCGGCGCAGGCCCCGAAGCCGCCGCCGGAGAACGTGAACGCGGCGCCGATCGAAGCGCCGAAAGAGATCAAGCCTGAAACCGGGATCGAGACCGCGCGCGGCGCCGTCGGCGGCGTCGAAGGCGGCATCGTCGGCGGCGTCACCGGCGGTATCGTCGGCGGCCTCGCGGAAGCGCCCCCGCCCCCGCCGCCGCCGCCGCCCCCGCCCGCGCCGGTGCGGGTCGGCGGCAACATCAAGCCCCCGACGAAGATCAAGGACGTCAAGCCGGTCTACCCGGCGATCGCGCAGTCGGCGCGCGTGCAGGGCGTCGTGATCATTGAAGCGACCATCGGCCCCAACGGGCAGGTGCAGGAAGCCAAAGTGCTTCGTTCGATTCCGCTGCTCGACGCGGCCGCGCTCGACGCCGTGCGCCAGTGGGTGTTCACGCCGACCCTGCTCAACAACGTGCCGGTGCCGGTCATCATGACGGTCACGGTGAATTTCACGCTGCAATAACGACGACGACACACGACAGACTTCGGATTTTCGGTATTCGAGGGAGGATGGACCGTGGATTTAATGCAGATGTGGCAGTCAATGGGTATCGTGGCGAAGGTCGTGGCCTTCGTGCTCTTCTTCATGTCGATGTGGTCGTTCGGCGTGGCGATCGAGCGCATCTTCACGTTTACCCAGGCGCGTAACCAGTCGAAGATGTTCGCCCCGCAGGTCGCCAAGCACCTCAAGGATGGCCGCCTGAAGGACGCCATCGCGCTGGCTTCCTCGAAGAACTACCGGTATAGCCACCTCGCCAAGGTCGTGCTGGCCGGTCTGCAGGAGTATCAATTCCAGCAGGAGAGCCAGGGCGGCCTGCAGCGCGAGGACCTGATGGACACCGTGCGCCGGTCGATTCAGCGCGCGTCGGCGCTGACCGCGTCGGACCTCAAGAAGGGCGTCTCGGCGCTCGCCACCATCGGGTCGACCGCGCCGTTCGTCGGACTGCTCGGCACCGTGGTCGGCGTCATCAACGCGTTCCAGGGCATCGGCGCGAGCGGCTCGGCCGGTATCGGCGCCGTGTCGGTCGGTATTTCGGAAGCCCTCGTCGAGACCGCGCTCGGCCTCGTCGTGGCCATCCCGGCGGTGTGGTTCTACAACTACCTCAGCGGCCGGATCGAGTACTTCAACGTGGAGATGGACAACTCCTCGTCGGAGCTCGTGGACTACTTCATCCGGAAGACGGCCTAACGGTCGAGATTTCAGATTGTAGATGTCAGATTTCAGATTGGATGCTGTCCCCAATCTGAAATCTGCCTTCTGAAATCTGAAATGTCAGGAGACACCTATGGGAATGGACCTTGGCGGCGCCAAAGGCGGAATCAAATCCGATATCAACGTGACGCCGCTCGTCGACGTCATGCTGGTGCTGCTCATCATCATGATGCTCATCGCGCCGATGTTGCAGCAGGGCGTCAGCGTCAAGCTGCCGACGGCGACGAACACGGTCGACAAGCCTGAAGTGCAGGGCCAGACCGTGATCGCCATCGGCCGCGACAAGCAGATCTACCTGAACGCCAAACCTGTGGGCGAGGCGGAACTGGCGCGGCGGGTCACCGAGATCCTCGAGAACATGAAGGAAAAGGTCGTCCTCATCAAGGCGGATGAGGAGGTCGAGTACAGCGCCGTCATGGCCGCCATGGATCAACTGCGCCAGGCGGGCGTCGAGGACATCGGACTCATCACCGAGCGGAAGAAGGGCGCGGAAGGGACGGGAAGCCAGTAATGGCACACGCACACCTGCACTTCGGCGCCGAGAAGGTCGTCAAGGGGGAGGTGCCCCACGCCAGCTCGGACATGAACGTCACGCCGCTCATCGACGTGCTGCTCGTGCTGCTGGTCATCTTCATGGCGGCGCTCCCGCTCACTCAGAAGGGCGTCGACATCAACCTGCCGGCCGAGAGCAAGAAGTCCACCGACTCGACGCCGGAAGTCAGCCAGATCGTGCTGAACTACGGCGCCGACAAGAAGATCGCCATCAACAACCAGGACGTCACGCTGCCGCAGCTCACCGAGCGGCTGCGCAACATCTTCGAACAGCGCAAAGATAAGACGATGTTCATCATTGGCGCCGGCACGCTGCGCTACAAGGACATCATGGAAGTCATCGACGCGGCCAAGGGCGTCGGCGTCGACAAGGTTGGCATCGTCACCGAAGGCATGCGCCGGGCCGGAGGCGCGACGACCGGAAGTAATTAGAAACTTAGAACTGAAAGAGTTAAAACTTGAAAGCGATGGCCGCCTCGTTCGCGAGGCGGCCATTTTTTTTGGAACTTTTGCCCGCGCCGCCCGCAATAGATGAAGGCCATGACATCTGGAGCAGGCGACGACGCCCGGCTGGTCCGCCGGATGCGGCGGGGCGACGAAGCCGCCTTTGCGACACTGTTCGCGGCGCATCACGCGGCGATCCACCGCTACGCGCTCCAGATGTGCGGGCTCGCCGCTGCCGACGATGTCGTGCAGGAGGTCTTCCTGGCGCTGCTGCGCCAGTCGCACCGTTACGATCCCGCCCGCGGAGCAGTCCTTACCTACCTTTACGGCATCGCGCGGCATCACGTCCTGAAGCGGCTGCCCGCCTCCGGCGTCGAATCGGCGCTGGATGACGACGACCACCGGACCGCCGTTCCTGCCACGGCGCTCGACGACCTCAGCCGCGGCGAGACCGTCGATCGGGTGCGGCAGGCCGTCCAGTCCCTGCCGCCGGCGTACCGCGAGGTCGTAGTCCTGTGCGAACTGCACGAGATGGACTACGAGACCGCGGCGTCGATTCTCGAGTGTCCAATCGGCACGGTGCGCTCGCGTCTGCACCGCGCGCGCCGGCTGCTCATGACGAAGCTGGCCGCCGTACAGCGCGCGCTGGTCGGAGAATCCAGAGGGTGAACGATGAACGATGTCCATGATTCGGAACGCGCGCTGACGTCGGCCCTGCGGGCCCTCGCGCGAGATGACGAACGTCGCGCTTCGCCGGAGGGGCTGAGCAGCGTCGAAGGGCGCCTGCGGGCTGAAGTGCGCGCGGTCGGCGCGGCGCGGCGGGCCCGCCTGCGCCGGAGCATCGGTCTCGCGGCGGCCGTGCTCGCCGCGGCGGCGGTTCCCGCCTGGCGGTTCGCGGTTCGCGGCCCACAGACGTCGGGCCCCGTCCAGCCGCCCTCGACCAGCGCCGCGGCTGCGGCGCCGATCGCGTCGCCGCCACGCAGGGAAATCACGACGGCCTTCCTGCCGCTCGCCTACAGCGACGTGCCCGTCGCGGGCGCGCAGATCGTCCGGATGTCCGTGCCCCGGTCGGCGCTGGCGTCGTTTGGATTGACGCCGGCAGAGAGTTCGTCCGCGCAGGAGCCCGCACCGGCCGCAGTGAGCGCAACCGTGATCGCCGACGTCGTCATTGGCGACGACGGCCTCGCGCGCGCCGTCAGATTCGTCCGCGCAATGGAACCCGCAGTGCCAACAGTTCCTACAGCGCGCATGGAGCAGACACGATGACACGAACACTCGCGCACCGTCTGATTGCCGTCCTCATGTTCACCGCCACGGCGGCCGGCGCGGCCGGCCAGCCGCGCCAAGGCTCCGGGGGTGGAGCGCCGGGCCCGCGGCGCGGCGGACCGCCGCAAGGGGAGAAGATGCCGATGCCCGCCGGTATGTTCGAGTACGTCGGCGCGGAGATTCCGCTCGGCCCGATCGTGCGGGGCGCGCCGTACTCGGGAGACGGCGTCACGACCCTGACGCAGACGCTCGGCGACGGCACGCACATCGCGCGCACGACGACGGCGAAGCTGTATCGCGACAGCGACGGTCGCATCAGGCGCGAGCAGACGATTCTGGGCCTCGGCGCGCTGGCGGCGTCCGGCGACGCACCGACGATCGTCACCATCGTCGATCCGGTGGCCGGCGTGCAGTACGTGCTCGACGGCGCGCGGAGGGAAGCGTATCGCTCGGCGATGCCGCAGGCGCAGGCGCGCCGCGCGTTCGACGGCGCGGGCGCCCGCGGCCGATCGGGTCAGGCCGCCGGCGATCCAGGCGGCGTGCCGCCGCCCCCGCCCCCGCCGCCTCCGGGGCAGCGGCGTGAAGGGCCACCGCCCGCCGGCCTGCCGAACGTGCCGCAGCCGCTCGGATCGAAGCAGATTGAAGGCGTTGAAGCCGGTGGAACGCGCCGCACGGAAACAATCCCGGCCGGACGCATCGGCAACGATCGCCCGATCGTCGTGACCGACGAGCGATGGGAATCGTCGGAACTGAAAGTCGTCCTGCTCTCGGAGCATCACGATCCGCGGACCGGCGACGTCGAGTACCGCCTGACGAACGTGAGCCGCAGCGAGCCGCCGCGCGATCTGTTCACGGTGCCGGCGGACTACACGGTCGTCGATACGCCGCCGCCGCCTCCTCCTCCGCCGCCGGGACGGCCGGATCAGCCGCTATAAGTAAGGTTGCGTGTACAGAAAAAAAGGGCCGGGATGATTGCTCATCCCGGCCCGTCTCGTTTTTCTCGGACGTGATCGACTTAGTTGAACGTGTAACGGAAGCTGAGCATCATCACGTAGACGTCCGCGATGCCGGCCGACGTCTGCAGCGGCGACGTGATGAGAAGGCCGTTGAGGGTCTGCAGGTTGTACGTGAGTCGTCCCTGCGCGTCGGCGCCGGGGCTCGTCAGAATCTGGCTGTTGACAAGCCGCTGGCCCACGCCCCAGTCCTTGTTCAGCAGGTTCCCGAAGTTGGTGATGTCGAGACGAATCTGCCCGGAGTGTTTGTGCCCCGCGATGCTGTGGAAGAGGTCCTGCGTGACGCTCAGGTCCACGCGGTTGACGACCGGCAGGAACACGGCGCCGCGTTCCGCGTACTGCCCACGGTGCGAGCTGAGGTAGCTGTCCGCGTTGATGAGCTGATCAAAGGCCGTCGCCTGATCCGCGGCCGTGTAGGTTCGCGTCACGCCACCCGACGTCACCGTCAGCGGCTTGAAGTTCATCTCGGACGTGCTGCTTGGGATGTAGATCAGATCGTTCGTCTGACCGTCACCGTTGGCGTCAGAGGAGAAGACGAAGCTCGTGTTGCCGTTGGTGTGGCCGTCCCAGAACACTGAGAAGGTCGTGGCGCCGAAGTTCAAGTAATGCGCCGTGTAGTTCGCCTGGAAGAACACGCGCTTGCCGGGCGAGTTGGTCGAGTACGCCAGCGCCGGGTTGTTCGGGTCGAACTGGATCGGATTCGCCGAACCCCACGAGCTGCCCGCGGTGGACGAAGGCTCGACGACGCTCCGCGAGACGCCGTAGTTGAACCCGCCTCTGAACGAGACCCCATGCGCCATAGCCTTCGTCAACGCTCCCGAGATGTTCCACGACCGGTTCTGGTTCTGGTTCTTGATCACATAGTTCGCGGTGATCTGATTGCCGACGGCGTTATTCAGGCGCTGGAAACAAGCGCCCACCTGGCCAGTGGCCGCACACGTGGGGAGCGCGGTAGTGATCCCCAGCGCGGGCGTCGCCCCAACAGCAGTCGCGGCCCACCGCGGCCGATTGTCCACGCCCAGATAGGCGCCTTGCGCCGCAGGCAGGTTCGCGTTGATGTAGACCGGGTCGTTGATGTCCCGGTTGTAGATGTAGTCAAGCGTGCCGACCAGGCCCCACGGGAGCTTGCGGTCGACGCCGATGTTGCTGCGCCACGTCTGCGGGAAGCGGAAGCTGTTGTCCGTCACGTCGAGCTCATAGCTGGCCGCCGTGCCGCCGGTCGCCGCCGGCTTGTACTTGTCCGGGTTCGGGTTGAACGGGTAGGCGTTCGTGTTGTTGGTGCTGATGCTGCCGTACAGCACACCCGTGTTGCCGATCTGGTTCGAAATCCAGACGTACGGCGGTTTGCCGCTGAAAAGGCCCGTTCCGCCGCGCACCTGCGTCATTTGATCTTTGTTCAGGTCCCAGTTGAAGCCCACGCGTGGCGACCAGTAGGCCGTCGTCTCCGGGAGTGCGCCGGTGTTGTACTTCACGGCCGATCCGTCCTGATCGCGGAAGGTCAGGTTGTCGGCCACGGGGTTGTCAAACGCCGTGTTGCCGAACTTCGGCACGTCCACGCGCAGACCGGCGGTCACGGTCAGGTTTGTCCTCGGCCTCCATTCGTCCTGCACGTAGCCGCCCGCGTAAATCACGTCGAGAGGCTGGAGCGGTGGCGTCGTCTGGCCCGGCTGCAGCAGGTACTTCACGTAGAAGTTGAGCGCCGACACCGGCGCCACCGTGCGGTTCGGGTTCGCGAGGTACCCGTTGGCATCCGCGTAGAAGTCCGCGTAGCTGTTGTACGAATACGAGCTCTGGATGCCGAAGTAGAACGAGTTGTCCGAGTGGAACTTCTCGAGCGTGCCGCCGAAAGTGATCGAGTGGTCCTTCGCGAACTTCGTCACGCTGTCCTGCACCTGAAACGTCTTGTAGCGAAGCAGGTTGTAGGGTGTGAACGGCTCGCTGCCGAACGAGGTCAGGGGGCTGCCCGTACCGTCGCTGATGACCACGAACGGGAACAACGGAGTCTGCCCGAGGGGGCCGCGGCTCTCGTCCTGGAACGTGTGGCCGATGATCAGGTTGTTCGTCAGGTTGTTCCCGAACACCGAGTTCCATTCGCCCACGCCCGACTTGAGATTCTCGAGAATCTCGTAGTTGGAATTCGCGAACGTCAGGAAGTTCGTGGAGCCGGTCTGCCGACTCGTGCCGAGCGACGATGATCCCGACTGGTTGATGGGGCTGTTCGAATCCAGCTGGTTGTACCGGAACGTCACCTTGTTGGAGCTGTTGACGTTGTAGTCGCCCTTGAGCATCCACGGTTTGGCCGGCGTCAGCTTGGGGATGTTGTCGAATGGGCCGGTGTCGTAGTTGAACTTCGAGGACAGGAACGAGCTGAGGGCGCTCAGGTCAGACGCAAGGACACGCGTCGTGTTGCCGCCGACCGGCGCGCCGCCCGGATTCGACGTGAACGTCGTCAGCGGCCGTGTATCCTCCTGCTTTTCGTAACTGCCGAAGGCGAACAGCTTGTTCTTGACGATTGGACCGCCCGCCCAGACGCCCGTCGTGTGCGTCGTGAAGTTAAGGGGATTGAAGCGGTTCGCCCCGGCCGTCGTGCCGACGAACCCGGAACACGTGTCCACGTTCGTGAGGTCCGAACAGTCTTCATTACGCGTGCGGCGGTACACCGAACCGGTAAACGAATTCGTTCCGCTGCGCGTGACCGTGTTCACGCCGGCACCCGTGAAGCTGCCCTGGCGCACGTCATACGGCGCGACGCTGACCTGCACCTGCTCGATCACTTCGAGCGAGATCGGCGCGACGCCTGTGCGGTCGCCGATGCCGCCGGTGGTGACACCCAGTCCGAACGAGTTGTTGAAATAGGATCCGTCCACGGTCATGTTGTTCGCGCGGTTGTCCTGGCCCGCGAACGTGCCGCTGCCGCCGTACTGCGGCGTCAGCCGCGTGATGTCCGTGATGCGGCCGGTGATGGTGGGCAGCGTCGCGAGATCCTCGCGCGTCACGGCCGTCGCCGGACCGGTGCGCGTCGAGCTGAAGACGGGATCGCTGGCGCCCGACACGGTGATCGTTTCCGCGATCGACGCGAGCGCGAGCGTGAACTCCACCTCCTGAGCGACGCCGAGACTCAATTGAATGTTGTTCTTGGCTTCCGTCCGGAATCCGCTCAGCGCCGCGCTAATCGTGTACGGCCCGCCGACGCGCATGCCAGGAACGAAAAAGCGTCCATCCGCCTGCGTCACGCCTTCATACGTGGTGCCCGAAGGCTCGTGCACGGCCGTGATGCTGACGCCGGGAATGACGGCCCCCTGCGCGTCCTTTACGACGCCTGCCGCGGCCGCCGTGGTGACGCCTTGCGCGCTGGCGCGCCCGGCCGGTGACCACAGGGCAGTCAAAATCAAGAAGGTGATCGTTCTGAGAATCGTGCGACTCATGTGTTCTCCATCGTTCGAGTTCCGGAAACGGTGAGAAGAGGTATGCATTTCGAGTAGGATGATTGCGAGAGACGGAGTATTTTACCCCCGCCGCATGACGGCAGTGATACAAAAAGGCCGTTGGGAGTGACCCAACGGCCTTTCGATCCAACATGTTGTAGGGAGATGCGCGGCTAGCTGGTGACGCCGGCGGCCTTCTTCTTCCGGAGCTCTTCCGCCTTGTCACGGAGCTGATCGGCCTGCTTCACGAGGGCCATCGCCTTGTCGTGATCCTTCTCCATATTGGCTTCCAGCCGCAGCAGGAGGTTCTTGTAGACCAGAGCCTCCATGTAGTCGGCCTTGATCTGCAGCGCCCGATCGACCGCCTCCACGCCCTTCTGGACGAACGCCCGCTTCTCGGCTTCCTTCAGCTTGAAGTCGCGGTAGGCCTCGTCCCAGTAATACACGGCAATCGTATGAAACGCCTCTGGATTATTGGGTTCCTTCGAGGCGCGTTCTTCGAGCGCCTCAATCGTCTTGTCGAAGTGGCCCTGCCGGTTGTAGTAGCCGGCCAGCGTGGTGTAGACCGAGGGGTCCGCGGGACGGTTGGTTTTCGCGGCGATAAGAATGCGCTCGGCCTCTTCGTAAACCCCCGCGTCCTCGTATAGCTTGGCGAGCTGGAAGTACACGGCCGGATCGCCTGGATCCTCGCGAATCATGTTCTGAAGCACGGGCTCCGCTTTGACCGGGTCATTCAGCTTCTCAGGGCCGTAGGCCGCCACCAGGTACTGCAGCGACAACTTGGCTAGCGCCTTGTCCTTCGGGTCGGCTGACGCGGTGAGCTTGTCGGCCGCCTTCTGGTAGTTCTCGACCGCTTTCGTCAGGAGCTGGTCGTTGGCGGCCTCGCCCTTCTTGCTCGGCTTGTACAGGTTGTCGTAGCTGTTGCCGAGGAAGAAGTAGGCCTGCGACAGGTTGGGGTCGGCGGCCACGGTGTCTTCGTAGAGGCCCGCGGACTTCTTGTAGTCCTGCTGTTGGTACGCCTGGTTCGCCGCCTTGAAATTCTTCATGGCCTGCAGCTGGCCCACCTTGGCGCACCCGGACGCGGCGACGATTCCCAGGGTCAGCATCGCGACGCCTGTGAGCGATGCTCCCGACAAAGAACGCATTGAGCCCCCTTAAGAGAAGATGACCGTGGCCGGAACCGGGTCAGTATAGTGAACCAAAAATTCGTACGTCAAGAAGCGTCACCGTCACGAGTTGTCATTTCTCGGCCGGTTTTTGGCCATCTTTCGGAGGAAAGCCACCCGGGTGTGCCTATCATAGGGCACGCCTTTGCCCGACAAGGTGGTTAGACACCAGGTTCCATGATTCGCTTCGAGGATCTGCTCGAAAAGGTCAGGGCCTACAGCCCCGACGCCGACGTCGAATTGCTCCGGCGCGCCTACGTGTTTTCGGCGTTCGAGCACAAGGGACAGGTGCGCCATTCGGGCGAGCCCTACCTGATCCACCCGCTCGCTGTCGCCGATTTCCTGGCCGACATGAAGCTGGATGCGGTGGCCGTCGCGGCCGGCATGCTCCACGACGTCGTCGAGGACACGCTCACTACGATCGAGCGCATCCGCGAGCTGTTCGGCCCCGAGGTCGCGCACGTCGTCGAAGGCGTGACCAAGATCAGCGCGATCCCGTTCTCGTCGAGTGAGGAGCGGCAGGCGGAGAACTTCCGCAAGATGCTGCTCGCGATGGTGGACGACATCCGCGTCATCCTCGTGAAGCTGGCGGACCGGCTCCACAACATGCGGACGCTGAACCACCTTCCCGAGGATCGCCGAATCAAAATCGCGCAGGAGACGCGCGACATCTACGCGCCCATCGCCAACCGCCTCGGCATGGGCAAGGTAAAGAACGAGCTCGAGGAGCTGTCGTTCCGCTACCTCGAGCCGCAGGCCTACGAGGCGCTCCGCGTGAAAGTCGACGCGAAGCGGCGCGCGACGGAAGGCCTCATCGAAGGGCTGAAGAAGACGCTGACGGCCAAGCTCTCCGAGGCGCAGGTGCCCGTGCTCGAGATCGACGGGCGGATCAAGCGGCTGTGGAGCATCAGTCAGAAGCTGAAGCGGCAGAAGATCGAGCTCGAGCAGGTCTACGACTTCATCGCGATGCGCGTCGTCACCGACAGCGTCAAGGATTGCTATGCGGCGCTCGGCATCATCCACCAGACGTGGTCGCCCGTGCCGGGCCGCATCAAGGACTTCATCGCGATGCCCCGGCCCAATGGCTACCAGTCGCTGCACACCTCGGTGATCAGCGAGCACGGCATGCCGTTCGAGGTGCAGATCCGCACGATGGCGATGCACCGCATGGCGGAGGAAGGCATCGCCGCGCACTGGAAGTACAAGGAAGGGCGCGTCGGCGATCAGCGCGACGAGCGGTACTTCACGTGGATGCGCCAGCTGCTCGAGTACCAGCAGGAGGTCGGCGATCCGCAGGAGTTCATTCAGAACCTCAAGGTCGAGCTGTACCCCGAAGAGGTGTACACGTTCACGCCCAAGGGACTGGTCAAGGCGTTTCCGCGGGGCGCGACGCCGATTGATTTCGCCTACGCGATTCACACCGACGTCGGCCATCAGTGCGTCGGCGCGCGCGTGAACGGCAAGATGGTGCCGGTCCGGACGCATCTGAAGAACGGCGACATCGTCGAAATCATCACGCAGACCGGCCACAAGCCGAGCCGCGACTGGCTCAACTTCGTGGTCACGTCGCACGCGCGGTACAAGATCAAGCACCTGATTCGCCTCGAGGAGAAGGCGCACGCGATCGAGCTCGGACGGCGGCTCTTCGAAAAGGACGCCCGCCGCTACGATCTGAATCTGAAGACGATTGCGGAAGGCGACGCGTGGACCCGGGTGCTCGCCGACGCCGGCGCGCAGAAGGTCGAGGACGTCTTCGCGCTCATCGGGTACGGCAAGACGTCGCCGAAGCAGATCCTGGCGAAGCTGGTTCCCGCCGACACGCTGCGCGAGAAGCCGCCCGAGGGGGCGGTGGCGTCCGTCGTCCGGCGCGTCCTCGGATCAGGCGAAGAGAAGATCAAGGTCCGCGGCTTCGACGATCTGATGGTGTTCCGGGCGCGTTGCTGCAATCCGATCCGCGGCGAGAAGATCGTCGGGTACATCACACGCGGCAAGGGCGTCTCCGTGCATTCGGCCACGTGTCCGAATGTCGTCAACCTGCTGTACGACCCGGAGCGCCGGATCGACGTGGAGTGGGACAAGTCTACCGGCACCGACACCGCGGCGCGCTACACGGTGAAACTGACGATGGAGGTCGAGGACCGCAAGGGACTTCTGGCCGCCGTCAGCGCGAAGATCGCCGGCATCAACACGAACATCAAGAACCTGGAAGCGCGGACCGACGACGTGCAGCACGCGCGCATCGACGTGACAGTCGAGATCAGCGATTTGAAACACCTCGAGCGAGTGATCAAGTCGTTGCGCGGCGTCGATGGCGTGCTGGGCGTCGAACGGGCGGGTCGGGCCGGCGGCGTACTGTAGCGGCGGTCAGACGAAGCTCGCGATGACGTCTATCTCGACGCGCGCGTCTTTCGGCAGGCGCGCCACCTGCACGGTCGCTCTCGCCGGGTACGGCTCGACGAAGTACGTGCCGTAGACCTGGTTCACCGCGCCGAAGTCATTCATGTCCGCGAGGAACACCGTTGTGCGGACGACGTTCGCGAACGAAAGTCCGGCGGCCTTCAGCAGCGCGCCGACGCTGTCGAGCACGCGACGCGCCTGCGCGGCGATGTCGCCGTCGATCAGCTGTCCTGTGGCTGGATCGATGGGAATCTGTCCAGAGACGAACAGCAGTTGCCCCGCGCGTACGGCGGGTGAATACGGGCCGATGGCCTTGGGCGCCTCTGGGCTGGACAGCGACTGGTTCACGGCCTGCTATGCGGCCTTGACGACCCGACCCGAGCGGAGGCACCGCGTGCAGACTCGAATCCGCTTGTTGCCGCCGTTGATGACCGCCCGGACGGTCTGAAGGTTCGGCTCGAATCGACGCGAGCTCACGTTGTTCGCGTGGCTATGCTGACGTCCGACGACCGGTTGTTTCCCGCACATCTCGCAACGTTTGGCCATAAGAGCACCTGAAATCCAATAAGTCGAAACACCTAGTTTAGCCGACGCGAACGACGCCACGCAAGCGGCGGCGCAGACGTCACGGTACGATGATGCGCGGTTCCGGCGCGGATGGCGCGGCTTCCGCCTCGCCGCCCGGAGGAGTCCGGATTACGCGCCCGAGCAGATCGAGAAACGCGCGGCGGTTCGCCTGATCGAGCGCCCGGATTTCGCGCACCGCGTCCTCGACGCGGCGCAGCACCACCGCGGCGTCACGCTCGAACGGCGAGCCGAGGCCCTTGCCCGCATCGAGCAGGACCGGCTTGAGCGTGGAGAGGAGCCGCTCGGCGGGCAGCGACGCCGGCCGATGCTCGTAAATCACTCCGCGCGCGGACGTCTCGAACGTGGCGGCCAGCGCCGCCGTCGCCTCGGCGACGTCATCGTCGACAAGCGACTGCAACTCCGCAGGTTCGTAACGCGCCAGAAACGTCGTCACGAGAAAGAAAAGCTGCGATTGCCGCTCGTTGAGATCGCGCATGAACTGCACGAGCAGGCCCAGGTCGCGCTGCTGCTGGCGCACGAGGACCGCCGGCGGATGCTCGCGTGCGCTGGCCAGCCACGTGCAGTCGGGGGGACACTGAATCTGAACGAGCCGTTTCGTGCCGCAGCACACTGCACAGATTTGCTGGCCGACGGCCGGGCAGCCGCGCCGCGCCCGTCGGACGCCGCAGAGTGGGCAAACCACACGGCATTATCTTCCAAGTGAACGGGCCGCCGGGACACGCGGGGGCGGTTCCGTTGCGACTCCAAAGGGGCACTGTGCGGACAAAACCGCACTGATAGCCGACACCCTGGGACAATTTCACCACACACAGATCGTCTCCTCAAGCGGACAATTCAGACCGCGCATATGTAGAACCGTTTCCCGATCGGCGGCGTCTAAGCGATCGTCACTTTTTGAACAAGCGGTTGACTCCGGAAGATGCTGATGGCTAACAAGTTCAAAATGAACGGCTTGAGTTCAGTAAATCTGCAAGACCTTGTCGATGTTCGGCGCATCTTCAGGCTGGTTCGGCCGATTCTTGATTTTGAAGGACGCGGAGCGCTTCGCACTTGCAATGGGACTCTAGTCCAGCGTAGTATTGGCGCTTCATTTGCATAGCCGATGGCAATCTTAGCGGAGCGGTTTGGCCGGCAGAGACGGGAAGGAGCGGCGATCATGAGGAACATTCAGCGGACGGAAGCGGGGGCGAAGATGTCACGGACCCGCTATAGCGAACTCAAGCAGATGCTCGACGACCGGCGTCGCGAGATCCAGGCTGAAGTGCAGGGTAAGATGCGCGGTGTCCGCGAAGAGGGCTCGTGGGGCGGCAAGCTCAACGAAGTGCTCGACGCGGTCGAAAGCGCCGAGGCGGACATTCAGGAAGATCTGGAATTCGCCCTCGTGCAGATGAAGTCCGAGACGCTCAACAAGATCACGGACGCGCTGACGCGTCTGGAGCAGGGCGACTACGGTAACTGCTACGAGTGCGGCGAGGAAATCGCCGAGAAGCGCCTCCGCGCCCTTCCGTTCGCGGTCCGTTGTAAGGATTGCGAAGAGGCCAAAGAGGTCGCCGAGCGGCGCGAGCGGCAGCTCAACGCGCGGCGGGGGTCGGCTTCGCTCTTCTTCGACATGTAACGTCCGGCGACCCATCAGGTTTCTGACACGGGGCTCCGCCGGTGGCGGAGCCCAATCCCTTCCGTCCCCGGCGTCGATCCCCATCATCCAGTCCGTCCGGCAGCACCCGGACAGAAAGAGGTCGCGATGAGCGATCAACTCGAGAACCTCCCGTCCGAGGACGTCTCGATCGGCGATCGGCCCCCGACGATTCCGTCGGAACTGCCGATCCTCCCGCTTCGGGATACGGTCCTCTTTCCCAATTCGTTCATGCCGCTGGCCGTCGCCCGCGTGAGTTCGGTGCGTCTGATCGACGACGCCATCGCGAACGGGAAACTGATCGCGGTGTTCACGCAGCGCGACGCCGCGATCGACGAGCCGGGCCAGGCCGACCTGTGCCCGGTCGGCACGGCCACGCACATTCACAAGATGTTCAAGCTGCCGGACGGCAGCGTCCGGCTGATCGTCCAGGGCCTTGCGAGGCTGAAGCTCGACGAAGTGATCTCCTCGCACCCGTATCTGCGCGCCCACGTCAGCGCGGCCGCCGAGGACGTGAAGGAAGCGGACCGGCTGGAGATCGACGCGCTGGCCCGGAACATCAAGACCAACTTCCAGCAGGTCGTGTCCTTGTCGCCGCTGCTGTCCGACGATCTGCAGACGCTCGCGATGAACATCGCGGAACCGGGACGGCTCGCCGACTTCATCGCCTCGTCGCTCTCCACGATCAGCACGGAGGTGAAGCAGGAGATTCTCGAAACGCTCGACGTCCGCGCGCGGATGGACAACCTGAACCGCATCCTGATCAAGGAACTCGAGGTTCTCGAGCTGGGATCGAAGATTCAGTCGCAGGTCCAGTCCGAGGTCGGGAAGAACCAGCGCGAGTACTTCCTCCGCGAGCAGATGAAGGCGATACAGAAGGAGCTCGGCGAAAGCGACGACCAGACCAAGGAGATCGAAGAGCTCGCGGAAAAGATCGAAGCGGCCGGCATGCCGGAAACTGTGAAGAAGGAAGCGCTCCGCGAGCTGGATCGGCTGTCGAAGATGCCGGCGGCGGCCGCCGAGTACACGGTGTCGCGGACGTACCTCGACTGGCTCGTCGCGCTGCCCTGGAACAAACGCAGCGACGAAGTCATCGACCTGCCGCTGACCAAGACCGTGCTGGACGCCGACCATTCCGGCCTCGAGAAGGCGAAGGATCGCATCCTCGAGTACCTGGCCGTGCGGAAGCTGAATCCCGCCGTCAAGGGGCCGATCCTGTGCTTCGTCGGCCCTCCCGGCGTCGGCAAGACTTCGCTCGCCAAGTCGATCGCCCGTTCACTCGGCCGCAAGTTCGTCCGCGTCTCGCTCGGCGGCATGCGCGACGAAGCAGAAATCCGCGGCCATCGCCGGACCTACATCGGCGCGTTGCCTGGGCAAATCATCCAGGGCCTGCGGCGCGCGGAAACGAAGAACCCGGTGTTCATCCTCGACGAGATCGACAAGCTCGGCTCGGATTTCCGCGGCGATCCGCGCTGCTCGAAGTCCTCGACCCCGAGCAGAACAACACGTTCCGTGATCATTACCTCGACGTACCGTTCGATCTGTCGGAAGTGCTGTTCATCACGACCGCGAACATCCTCGATCCGGTGCCCGCGCCGCTCAAGGACCGGATGGAAGTCCTCGAGATTGCGGGCTACACCGAGGAAGAGAAGCTCAAGATCGCGACCGATCATCTCGTGGACAAGCAGGTCAAGAACCACGGGCTGACTGCGGAGTACATCCAGTTCGCGCCGGACGCGCTGCGGCGGGTGATTCGCGGCTACACACGCGAAGCGGGCGTCCGCAATCTCGAGCGAGAGATCGGATCGCTCTGCCGCAAGGTGGCCCGCCGGCGCGCCGAGGGGAACGACACCCCCCTTGAGATCACGCCCGACGTCGTCGTCGACATGCTCGGCGCCCCGAAATTCCTCGACGAGGAGATGGAAGAACGGACCAAGTATCCGGGCGTGGCCATCGGGCTGGCGTGGACGTCGGTCGGCGGCGAAGTACTGTTCGTCGAAGCGTCGAGGATGGCGGGCACCGGCTCGCTCACGCTGACCGGCCAGCTCGGCGACGTGATGAAGGAGTCGGCGCGCGCGGCGCTGTCGTGGCTGCGCATGCACGCGAAGGAGTACAACATCGATCCCGACTTCTTCAAGAACGCCGAGATTCACATCCACGTGCCGTCGGGCGCGATCCCGAAGGACGGACCGTCGGCCGGCGTGACGATGGCGACCGCGATGGCATCGCAGCTGACCGGCCGGCCGGTGCGCGGCGACATCGCGATGACCGGCGAGATCACGCTCTCCGGACGCGTGCTGCCAATCGGCGGCGTCAAAGAAAAAGTGCTCGCGGCGCGCCGCCTCGGGATTCACGAAGTGATTCTGCCGAAGCAGAACGCGAAGAACGTGAACGAGGATCTGACGCCGGAGCTGCGAAAGGACCTGACGGTCCACCTGGTCTCGACGATCGACGAAGTGCTCGCGCTCGCGCTGCAGCCGGTGTCGTCGGACATCCGGCCGGTCAAGAAGCATCACAAGCCGAGCGCGCCGATCGCCGCGCGTCCCTAAACGGTGGCCCCCGTTGTCCGCCCGTCTCGTCTACTCGGCCCGATATCACATCGATATCGGGCCGCACGTTTTTCCCACCCGCAAGTACTCACTGGTTTACGCCCGGTTGGCAGCGGACGGGTCTCGCAGCCCGCACCGAGCGAAACCCCTCCCCTACGACGTCATCGAGCCGCGCGAGGCCGGCTGGGACCAACTCGCCCTCGTGCATACCGCCGATTACCTGAACAAGATGCGCACGGGCACGATGACGCCTGAAGATGTCGCGCAACTCGAGCTCCCGTGGTCGGAACAGATGGTCGAGGCGTTTCGCACGATGGTCGGAGGGACGTGCCAGGCCGCGCTGATCGCGTGCGGCCTGGAAGAGAAAAGTCTGAAGGCAGAAGGCAGAAGTTCGATCGCGTGTCACATCGGCGGCGGCCTGCATCACGCGTTTCCGAACCACGGCGAAGGGTTCTGTCCCTTCAATGATGTGGCGGTCGCAGTGCGGGTGCTTCAGGGGCGCGGCCTCGAGCGCGCGGCCGTCATCGACCTCGACGTGCACCACGGCAACGGCACGGCGTTCATCTTCGAGTCGGACCCGAGGGTCTACACCTTCTCGATGCACCAGCAGCACAACTACCCGATGTGGAAGCCGCGCGGATCCCTGGACATCGGGCTGCCGGACGGCACGCACGACGCCACGTACCTGGCCGAGCTCGACCGCGCGCTGCCGCGGGTGATGGCGAGCGGACCGCAATGCGTGTTCTATCTGGCCGGCGCGGATCCGTACGAGGACGACCAGCTCGGCGGGCTTCGCTTGACGAAGGACGGCCTGCGGCGGCGCGATCGACTCGTGATCGACGCGGTCTGCCAGGCCGGCGTGCCCCTCGTTGTCGTCCTCGCCGGCGGCTACGCGCGCCGCGTCGAGGACACCGTCGCCATCCACGTCGCGACAATCGAGGCGGCCCTGTCAGGAAGCGATCGTTGAGTCATCCGGAGTGACCGGGCGTCTTTCGCGATCGCGAACAGCCACCAGACGAAAACTGGGAATCTACGCCGTATAATCGCCGGCCGCGATGACCCTCCAGGTCGGCGCACGCCCGCGTCCGTACGAGATCCTGTCTGTCTTGGGCGCAGGCGGGATGGGTGAAGTCTACCGCGCGCACGATACGAAGCTCGGGTGCGACGTCGCCATCACGTCTTTGTCGCGATGGAACTCGTCGACGGCGAGTCGCTGACGGCGCGCACGAAAGCGCCATGGTCACGCGAACATCCAGCCGGACTTCGACGCACTGCGCGATCAGCCTCGGTTTCAGGCGATCGTGCGGCGCATGAAGCTGCCGTAGTCTTCGGGTTCGTCTACCCGATCAACGTGAGCGCGTACGCGGTCTTGAGGTCGACGATCTCGCCGCGCTCGACCATTGCTCTGGCATCAGCGACCGAAACGACCCGCGTCTCGATGTCCTCGTCCTCGTCTGGATGATGCGGAGAGTCAGGCGCCGGCGCGCGAAGATCCGAGACGCGAAAGAAGATTAGTTCCTCGTCGCAGAAGCCGGGCGCCGGAAACAGACCGCGAATGCGCTCGGTCCGGTGCGGCACGCGGCCGATCTCTTCCTCGCACTCACGTCGCGCCGCTTCCTCAGCAGACTCGCCGGGATTCAGCCGTCCTGCCGGAAACTCCCACGTCATCCGATCGATCGGCGCGCGGTACTGCCGGATGATGACGACGCGGCCGTCCGCCTCGAAAGGGATCAGCACAACGGACGGCGCGTGCCGCACGATCTCGACGCGATGCGTCCGGCCGTTCGGAAACCGGCGCTCGCCCGTCTCGACCGAGAACACGCGCCCTTCATAGACAGTCGTCATACCGGCAGCGGTCTCCAGGCCTGCAATGTCTACGGGTCTCCGTGCAGTGCGGGATCGAATTTGTCGTGGAGCTCGTCCAGCACCCGTTGCAGATCCTCGGGCAGAGGGCTCGTGAACGCCAGCTTCCGGCTGTCCCCCGGATGCTTGAAGACGAGGTGCGCCGCGTGTAGAAACGGCCGGTTGAGATGCGTAACCGCGCGCAAATCGCCGGGCACGCGCCGGTGAACGCCGCCGTACACCGGGTCGCCGACGACGGGATGGCCGATGGCGCTCAGGTGGACGCGAATCTGGTGCGTGCGTCCGGTGTGAATCGCGAGGTGGGCGAGCGTCAGCATCCGCCCGAAGTGTTCCGCCTTCGTGATCCGCGTCACGGCCTCGCGGCTGCGGCGCGCGCGCGCGGACATCTTCTTCCGATCGCCGGGATCGCGGCCGATCGGCAGATCGATCCGCCGGCCCGCCATCACCTCGCCCCACACGAGCGCGATGTATTCCTTCTCCACTTCCCGATCGTGAAACTGCCGCGCGAGCTCCTCGTGCGCCGCATCATGCTTGGCGACGACCATCAGCCCGGAGGTGCCGCGATCGAGCCGGTGCACGATGCCCGGCCGCTTCTCGCCGCCGATGCCGCTGAGATCGTCGACGTGATGGAGCAACGCGTTTACGAGCGTCCCGCTCGCGTGACCTGTCGCGGGATGCACGACCATGCCGGCGGGCTTGTCGACGACGATGACGTCGCTGTCCTGATAGACGATCGGCAGCGGCAGCGCCTCCGGCGCCGGCGTCGCCTCGACGGGCGCGGGCACGTCCACGGCGACGTTCTGTCCCGCTTTCACCGGTTGGTTCGCCTTGCCCGGGCGTCCCGCGACGAGGATCAGACCTTCCTTGATCAGACGCTGTATCTGCGACCGCGACTGCGGCAGCATCGAGACGAGAAACTGATCGAGGCGCGTGCCCTCGGCGTCTGGTGGGACCGTAATGACGCGAGTTGTAGAGGTCACAGAGATTGGCGAGAGCGCTGAGTGAGATTAGCCACAGAGACTCGGAGACGCAGAGAAGTACTGCTCGGTGTCCCGGTGTCTCCGTGGCTTGCTCACTCTGCGACCTCCGCCAACTCTGTGGGCTCTCACGCCGCCTTGGCCACGCGCTTCGGTTCCGGCGACATCCCACGCGACAGATACACCAGCATGGCGATCGCCAGCGGCGCGAGCAGGATCGAGATGAACTGCGACGTCGAGAAGATGCCGACCGTGCCGCGCTCGTCGCCCCGATAGAACTCGATGACGAAGCGCGACGCCGCGTACAGCAGCATGTAGAGCCAGAAGGTGCGGCCCGCGAACCCGCGGCTCCTGCGCTCGGTCCACAGCAGCAGCGCGAGGATCAGGAACTCCGCGCCCGCTTCGTACAGCTGTGTCGGATGCAGCGGGATGCCGAGCGGCGTACCGACGTTGGTCGCCGCGAACGGATCGGTGAACGTGATCCCCCACGGTTTGCTGGTTGGCTTGCCGAAGCAGCAGCCCGCGAACAAACACCCGAACCGGCCGACGACGTGGCCCAGCGCAATCCCCGGCGCGAACACGTCGCACGTCGTCCAGAGCGGCAGACCCGCGCGGCGGATGTAGAGCAGCGCGACGACGACCGCGAGAATCAGTCCGCCGTAGAACACGCCACCGACGCGGATCAACGTCAGCAGCTCGCGCGGGTTGGCGGTGAACGACTTGAAGTCCACGACGAGCAGCAGCAGCTTCGCGCCGACCAGCGCGCTGATGATGATGTAGATGCCGAGATCGAGGATGCGATTGGCGTCGAGCCCGCGCGCCTTGGCCCGCGTCGTCGCGAGCTTCAGGCCGAGCAGATACGCGGCGGCGAGCAGGACGCCGTAGGTGTAGACCGTGATCGCGCCGAACTCGAAAAGTCGCGGATACATATTTAGTTCCTAGGACGCTTATCGACGCCGAGCATGTCGAGAATCATGATCGCCACGCCGACCGAAATGGCCGAGTCGGCGACGTTGAACGCCCAGAAATGATACGTCCGCCAGTAGACGTCCACGAAATCGACCACCGCTCCCGCGACCACGCGGTCGATAAGGTTTCCGGCGGCCCCGCCGATGATGAGCGACAGCCCGATCCGCGCCACGAGTTGATGGTGCGCGAGACCCGCGGCGTAGATGCCGACGCCAATCAGCGCCGCCGTCGCGACGATCGCGATGAGTGCGGTTTTGAACGGGAAATCCGCGTAATTGAGGATCCCGAACGCGGCGCCGCTGTTGCGCACGTGCGTGAAGTCCACGAGGCCCGGCACGATCGTCACGCTCTGGTGAATCGTCAGCGTCGCCCGGATCAGCGCCTTCGAGACCTGATCGCACGCGACGATCAGGATCGGCAGCCAGACTTCGAGCCGGCGCGGACGCAGGGTCGCGGCGTCGGTCGCCGGGACGACGGCTTCGGGCAGGGCGTCACTCATGCGGCCTGATCGCCCGGCGACAGTGCGTCCTGGCAGCGCCCGCAGATGCCGGCCCATGCCGGCTCGCTCGATACAGCCGGCACGTAGCGCCAGCATCGCTCGCATTTCACGCCGCCCGCGCGTTCGATCGCGATCTGCAGATCGCCGTCGGCTCCACCCGAGCCGGACCGCAGCTCCACTTCGGACACGATGAACAGCATCGGCAGCGCCGGCGCGTGCGCCTGCAGAGGCGCGAGCGCGGCCGCGGGTCCCGTCAGCACGACCTTCGCCTGCAGCGAGCTGCCGATCTGCTTATCCTTCCGCATCGGCTCGATCTTCGCGAGCACCGCGTCGCGCACTTTCACGAGCGCGTCCCATTGCGCGAGAAGGCTGGCATCCGCCCACATCTGCAGTTCGTTCGCCGTGGGAAACACAGCCATGTGCACCGATACTTCTTCTTGGCGCACGCCCGGCAGGAAGCGCCAGAGCTCGTCCGCGGTGAACGACAGGATCGGCGCCATCAGGCGCGTCAGGCCGTCGGCGATGACGTACATTGCCGCCTGCGCGGACCGTCGCTCCTTCGACCGCGCGGCGAACGTGTACATCCGATCCTTCGAGATGTCGTTGTAGAACGCGCTCAGATCGATCGTCGTGAACGTGTTCAACCCCTGGAAGATCGTCCCGTAGTCGTACTCCTCGTATGCCTTGAGCACACGCTGGCCGAGATCGGCGTAGCGCGCGAGGATGTACCGATCGACCTCCTCCATCTGCGCCGGCGGCACGCTGTCGATCGCCGGATTGAAGTCGTACAGATTCGCGATCAGATACCGCAGCGTGTTGCGGATCTTGCGGTACGCCTCGACGACGCGCGCGAGGATCTCCTTGCTGATCCGGATCTCCTGCGTGTAGTCGCTCATCGACACCCACAGCCGCAGGATGTCGGCGCCGCTCTGCTTGATGATGTCCTGCGGCTCGATCGAGTTGCCGAGCGACTTGGACATCTTCCGGCCGTCCTCGGCGACGATGAAACCGTGCGTCAGGACCTGCTTGAAGGGCGGGCGGCCGCGCGTGCCGAGGCCGACCATCAGCGAGCTCTGGAACCAGCCGCGATGCTGATCGCTGCCTTCGAGGTAGATGTCGGCCGGCCACGTCAGTTCCGGCCACGCCGACAGCACGGCCTCATGGCTCGACCCCGAGTCGAACCAGACGTCGAGGATGTTCATCTCGCGGTCGAATGTGGACTCGCCGCACGCCGGGCAGGCCAGTCCCTTCGGGACGAATTCTTCAGTCGGCCGCTCGTACCAGGAGTCGGCGCCGTACTGCTCGAAGACCCGCGCTGCCTGATCGACGACTGCGGTCGTCATGATCGCCTCACCGCACTTCGCGCAGTCGAGTGCCGGAATCGGCACGCCCCAGACGCGCTGGCGCGAGATGCACCAGTCAGGCCGGTTCGCGATCATGCTGTACATGCGGTCGCGGCCCCAGGCGGGGATCCACTTCACCTGTTCGTCGATGGCCTTGAGCGCCTGCTGACGAAGTGTGCCTCCGACGTGCGCGTGGAGATGCACGTCGGTGTGAGGCGCCTCGGGCGCCAGCCTCGCGCGGTCGAGCGCGATGAACCACTGCGCAGTCGCCAGGAAGATCACCGGGTTGTGACACCGCCAGCAGTGCGGGTACTGGTGCGAGAACGCCTCGCGGTGCCACAGCCGGCCGCGTTGTTTCAATGCGGCTTCGATCTTCGGATTCGCGTCGAACACACGCTGACCGCCGAAGAGCTCCACCGAATCCAGAAAGTGGCCGCCCGGGCCGACCGGCGCGTAGATCTCGAGGCCGTACTTCATGCCCGTGTTGAAGTCGTCTGCGCCGTGGCCCGGCGCGGTGTGAACGGCGCCCGTGCCAGCGTCGATCGTGACGTACTCGCCGAGCACGCCGTCCGACGCTCGCGCGTAGAGCGGATGCTGGAAACGGATGTGCTCGAGCGTCTTGCCCTTCATCCGCGCGACGGGCGCGCCGAACGTCTTGCCGCCGGCCGCGGCAACCTTCGGCGCCAGTTCTTCGGCGACGATCACGGTTCGACCGGCATTGCCGTCGGCGTCGCCGACCATGTAGGCCGCGTAGTCGAAGTCCGGATGGAACGCGATCGCCAGGTTCGACGGAATCGTCCACGGCGTCGTCGTCCAGATCAGAACCGAAACATTCTTTCCAGCAAGCGCGGGCACGCGCGCCGCGAGCTCGCCGGCGCTCTCCGGCAGCAGCGGAAACTCGACGTAGATCGACGGCGACGTGTGATCCTCGTACTCGACCTCGGCTTCAGCCAGCGCGGTGCGACAATGGATGCACCAGTGGACCGGTTTCTTGCCCTTGTAGACAAGCCCCTGATCGACGAACCGCCCGAGCGCGCGGACGATTGCCGCCTGATACTCGAAGTTCATCGTCAGGTAGGGCGCGTTCCACGTGCCGAGGATCCCGAGCCGCTGGAACTGCTCGCTCATCGTGCCGACGAAGCGCTCGGCGTAAGCGCGGCACGCGCGACAGAAGTCCGCGACGGACATCTCACGCTTCTTCGGGCCGAGCTCGCGATCGACCTGCAGCTCGATCGGCAGGCCGTGGCAGTCGTAGCCGACGACGTACGGCGCGTCGAAGCCGGCCATCGATCGCGATTTGACGACGAACTCCTTGAGGATCTTGTTGAGCGCCGTGCCGATGTGGATGTTGCCGTTGGCGTACGGCGGGCCGTCGTGGAGCACGAACTTCGGCGCGCCCGCCCGGCGCGCGCGGATCTTCCCGTACAGGTCCATCGCCTGCCAGCGCGCGAGCGTCTCGGGCTCGGCCGTGGGCAGATTCGCTTTCATCGGGAACTCCGTCCGCGGCAGGTTGACCGTGTCCTTCCACTCAGGCATGGGTATCCAGTGATTCTATTATGATCTGACGGCGACATCGTCCACAGGCCCATAAGCAGATGAAGCAGACGCAGCTCGACAACGGACTGAACGTCCTCGTGCAGGAGGAGCACACCGCGCCGCTCGCGTCGGTGTGGTGCTGGTACACGGTGGGATCGAAGGACGAACGTCCCGGCCTGACCGGCGTCTCGCACTGGTGTGAGCACATGAATTTCAAGGGGACCACCAACATCCCCCGCGATCAGGTGAAAGGCATCATCGAGCAGTTCGGCGGCGCCTGGAACGGCTACACCTGGATCGATCAGACGACGTATCTCGAGACCGCGACGCGCGATGCGCTGGATCGCATGCTCTTCATCGAGTCCGAACGCATGGCGAACTGCCTCTACCATCCGGACGACTGCGAGTCGGAGCGCACGGTCATCATCTCGGAACTGCACGGCGGCGAGAACGATCCCGATCAGCTGCTCGATCAGGAGCTGACCGCGACCGCGTTCAAGGCGCACGGCTACCGTCACCCGACGATTGGCTGGCTGTCGGACCTCGAGACGATGACGCGCGACGATCTGTACGGGTACTACCGCCGCTACTACGTGCCCAACAACGCGACGCTCGTCATCGTCGGCGACGTCGATACCGACGATGCGCTGCGGCGCGCGAACGCGCACTTCGGCCGCATCGCGCCGGGCGCGGCGATCGAGCGGCGTGCGACCGTCGAGCCGCAGCAGTCCGGCGAGCGTCGCCTGACGATTCAGAAGGAAGGCACGACGGCGTACTTGAAGGCCGGCTATCACGTCGCGGCGGCGACCGACCCGCGCTTTGCGCCGGCGCTGCTGCTCGACGCCGTGCTGACCGGCGCAAAGGGCGTCAACCTGTGGTCGAGCTTCCGCGTGCCGCCGCCTCAGCGGAGCGCGCGTTTGTATCGGGCGCTCGTCGAGCGCGGGCTCGCCTCGTCGGTGCACGGATCGATGGTGCCGACCGAGCAGCCGTACCTGTACACGCTGTCGGTGACCGTGACCGACGGAACGCCGATCGCGCCGGTCGAAGCGGCGCTGCTTGAAGAACTTGACCGCGTGCGCCGCGACGGCGTCACCGAGGCGGAGTTGGTGAAGGCGAAAGCTCAGCTGCGCGCGCGGATGATCTTCGACGGCGATAGCGTGACGAACATCGCGCACCAGCTCGGCTACTTCGCCACGATCGCGAGCGTGGACCTTTTCACCTCGCTACCAGCGAGCCTGGCGGCTGTCACGGTCGAAGAGGTCGCGACGACCGCGCGAGACGTCCTCTCGCCCTCGAACCGCACGGTCGGATGGTTCGAGCCGTTGCCGGTTCAATAGATGTCCCTCTCGCCCACCCGAACGTCGCTGGACAACGGCGCCACGCTGCTCGTCAAAGCGACACCCAAGACGCCCATCGTCGCGATCAATCTGGCGATGCGCGCCGGGTCGATTGCGGATCCGGCGGACGCGCCAGGCGCGGCGTCCTTGCTGTCGCGCGTGATCGATCGCGGCACCGCCACGCGGTCCGCAACGCAGGTCGCCGAGGAACTCGATGGCCGCGGCGTCACGCTCAATATCAACGTCACGCGGCATCTCTTCAGCCTGTTGTGCACGTGTCTCGCCGAAGACTTCGCGCCGGTGCTCGCGCTGCTTGGCGACATCCTGATGGCGCCGTCGCTGCCAGACGAGGAAATCGCGACGCGCAAGGGCGAGGCGATCACGGCGATCCGGCAGGACGAGGACAATCCGGCAGTCCGCGCGATGGAATCGCTGATGGCGCTGCTGTATCCGGGCGGTCATCCGTACGGACGCCGCAGCAAGGGATCGATCGTAAGCGTCGAGGGCCTGACGCGCGAGCGGCTGGTGCGGCTGCACGCGGATCGCTTCGCGCCGGCTGCCCTGTCCGCGGTCATCGTCGGCGACGTGGACGCATCGCGCGCGCGCGACGAGGTCACGCGCGTGTTCGGCGGCTGGCGCGCTTCATCCGCGCCGGCCGTCGTGCCGCCGCCCGTGACGCCAGCGTTCGCGCGGCGGCGCGTCGTCATCCCGATGATGAACAAGTCGCAGGCCGACATCGCGTACGGCTTCACCACGATCAGGCGCAGCGATCCGGCGTACTACGCGTTCTGGCTGATGAACGTCGCGTTCGGCCAGTACGCCCTCGGCGGCCGGCTCGGCGACAGCATCCGCGAGCGGCAGGGGATGGCGTACTACGTGTCGAGCACGCTGGACGCGAACGTCGCGGAAGGACCGCTCTCGATTCGCGCAGGCGTGAGTCCGGCGAATGTGGATCGTGCGGTCGCGTCGATCGATGAAGAAGTCGCGCGCCTGGTCGCCGACGGTCTGACGCCGAAGGAGCTCGACGAATCGCGCCGCTTCCTGATCGGCTCCATGCCGCGCGCGCTCGAGACGAACGCCGGCATCGCGAACTTCCTGCAGAACGGGGAGTTCTTTTGTCTCGGGCTGGACTATGACGAGCGACTGCCCGGTCTGCTGACCGCCGTGACGCTGGATGACGTCAATGCCGCCGCGCGCCATGCGATGGCCGCGGATCGCGCGACTGTCGTCATCGCCGGTCCGTACGGTGACGGCCGAATTGAGTAGTTGGGGATTGAGTAGTTGAATAATGTCTGTGAAGAGCCGCCTTGCTGGCGATATTGTCTCGTTCGTCCGACAATCCGCCCGTGGTTTGAAGTGGTTGCGTCGAAATCACGCAGCGCTGACCGCGCTCTCCACGTTCTTCTTGGCTCTCATCACATTCTTGTTGGCTCAGATTGCCAGTCGGCAGAATCACCTGACTGAGACAGTCCAGCGAGCTTGGCTCAGTCCGACTCAGTGGACGCTTTACGAGCGGCCTGATCCGACGCAGCCTTTCGTGGTCGCTCACCAGTTCCAGTACGACACCGACGTGATGGTCGCGCTGAACTTCACGAACTCCGGCCACAGCCCAGCGCTTTGCGTGCAATACACGGAACCCGTCCTGACTTTTGGCGAGGAGTTTCCGAAGGGAGACGGATCGCTGTTGTCGAACAGCGGAGTCAGCATTTTCCCGGATCGTGGGATCTCGTTTGACGCGAAGCAGACGTACAGGCTCACTCGTGAAGTTGCTAGAGCCTTCAAACGCCCTGGCCTATATGTACGTGCAACCATCTACTATGACGATGCATTCGGTTGTCGGCATCACACCACGGCCTGTCAAGTTATTGAACCCGGCGCGGGTCACTTCGGGTATTGCGGGCTTGGCGATCCCGTTGATCCACCGGATAGGTGCGAGCCTCATCAATGCAATCCGTGAACGGTTTCGGCGAACAGCTGATCAATGCGCTGCGCTGGCGTGTGGGCGTGGCCGTCGGGGCGCTCATTAAGATTCTCTGAGTCAATTACCCAACTACCAAATCACCCAACTACCCAATTCAACATGTCCGTCCGCGCTGTCTTCTTCGACGTCGACTTCACGCTCATCTATCCCGGCCCGACGTTTCGTGGCGAGGGCTATCGCGCGTTCTGCGCGCGCTACGGGATGGACGTGGATGCGGCGAAGTTTCCGCAGGCCGTCGCCGGCGCCGCGCCGTTGCTCGATGTCCCGGACGAGGCGTACGACGATGAGATCTTCATCGCCTACACGCGCCGCATCATCGAGGGCATGGGCGGGACAGGCCTGCAAGTCGACGCGTGCGCGCGTGAGGTCTACGTGGAATGGGCCGCGTGTCATCATTTCGAGATGTACGACGAAGTGCCCGACGTCCTTCGCGAGCTCGCCGCTGCCGGCGTCCGCATCGGGCTGATCTCGAACTCGCACCGTTGCCTGGCGTCCTTTCAGTCGCACTTCGAACTGCAGGGCCTGATCAGCGCGACGGTCTCCTCGTCTCAACATGGCTTCATGAAGCCGCACCCGAGCATCTTCGCCGCCGCGCTGCAGCTCGTCGACGCGCAGCCGGCCGACGCCGTGATGGTCGGTGACAGTGTCCGCCAGGATGTCGCGGGCGCGCTGGCCGCAGGAATGCGCGCGATCCTGCTGCAGCGCGGCGACACGCCGACACCCGGGCGCGAACTGAGCGAGCGCGGTGTGCCGGTGATACGCTCGCTGAGAGAACTGCCTAATCTCATAATTGGGTAGTTGAGTAATTGAGTAAGTGGGCGATTGACTCGCGAATTGACCATCCCATTACCCAATTACCCAATCACCCAGTTACCCAATTCAAATGTCCGTCATCACCTACCGCGATCTCACGACGCTCGACGACTTCGGCGCGGTCGTCGAGCTCGAGCGGCAGATCTGGGGTCCGGGCTACGACGATGTCGTGCCGGTGCCGATTCTCGCAGTCACTGTTCAGCGAGGCGGGATCCTGATCGCTGCGTTCGACGAGGACCGCATGATCGGCTTCGTCTACTCGCTGCCCGGCATCAAAGATGGGCAGCCGACGCAGTGGTCGCACATGCTCGGCGTCCTCGACGAGTACCGGAAGGGCGGCGCCGGCTATCAGTTGAAGGTCCTGCAGCGCGACCGCGCGCTCGCGATGGGGCTCGATCTGATCGAGTGGACCTACGATCCGATGCAGGCCGCCAACGCCCACCTCAACTTCGCAAAGCTCGGCATCGTCGTCGAGCACTACGAAGAGAACGTCTACGGCGAGTCGGGAAGCCCGCTCCACCAGGGCAATCCGACCGATCGGTTCATCGCCGAGTGGTGGATTCGGATGCCGCGCGTCGAGCAGCGCCTCGCCGGATCGGCGCCGATGGCGCCGGTGCTGACGGTCGAGCCGGCCAATCGCACGCGACCACAGGACGAAGAAGAGGGCCGGTGGCTCGAGCCGGTGGACGTGAATCTGACGCTTGACGCCAGGCGCATCAGTGTCGAGATTCCGACCGGCTTCACCGAGATGCTGCAGTACGCGCCGGAGCTCGCGCTCGAGTGGCGTATGACGACACGCCGCATCTTCACGACCTATTTCGGGCGTGGCTATCGCGTCATCGAGTTCTTTCTCGACAAGCCGAACCGCAAAGGCACGTACCTCCTCGTCAACCGATGAGTCGCCTGAGATCGACCGGCGAGACGAAGGAGATCGGCAATCCACTGACCGTCCGCCGGTAGGGCGCCCCTTCAATCGGCGCCACCACATAGTTCGCGCCCTTGGGGTACACTGCGCGAAAGGCCTGAAGGCCGCGAGGCTCGAACGTGTCCGCGCGCCACTTGCACTCGATCGCGTCGACGACGTCGCGACGGCGCGGCAGGACGAAGTCCACTTCACGCTGCTGCTTGTCGCGCCAGAAGTGCAGCTTCGCCACGCCGGAGGCCAGAAGCGTCTCCAGGACGAGATGCTCCCAGAGGACGCCGCAGTCGTCGTTTCGCAGGCGATCCCAGCCGCGCACATGGCACACCATGCCGGTGTCGAAGCCGAACACCTTCGGCTGCGCCACGATCTCGCGTCGTCCGCCGCCGGCGAACGGGCGGACGAGATGGATCGTGTGCGTGACTTCGTACACGTTGAGCCACGTGGTCACCGTCGGGCGGCTGATCTCGGCTTCCTTGGCCACGCGCGTAACGTCGAGCATGCCGCCGCTCTGGCGCATCAGGATCTGCAGCACGCGCAGGAAGCCGGCGCGCTTCTCGAGGCGAAAGAGTTCCTGGACGTCGCGCGCGAAGTAGGAGTCGAGCCACTCCGGAAAGAATTCGTGGGGTGGCTGAATTCCAAGCAGGACCGGCGGCAAGCCGCCCAGGCGCAATCGCTCGCGCAGGTCGGAGATGCCGAACGCGGGCAATTCCTCGAACAGCACCGGCACGAGTTCGATCACGCGTTTCCGGCCGGCAAGAGTGTCGCGGAATTTCTGTGTGGCCGCGAGCGTCGACGAGCCGGTCGCCAGGATCCTGAGGCGCGGAAACTCGTCGGCGCCGATCTTCAACAGCCGGCTCGGGTCGGGCAGCTGATGCACTTCGTCGAACACGACGACGCGCGCGCGAAGGCCGCGATAGAACGACTCGGGATCGTGTACGCGTTCGGCGACGCTGGGCAGATCGCAGTTGAAGAACTGCGCATCCGGGACGCCCTGCGCGAGGACGGTCTTTCCGCTGCGCCGCGGTCCGGTCAGCCAGACGATGGGCACCCGCGTCCAGGCGGCCGACAGGCGAGCCATCCAGAACGGTCGCTGTACCATGAATGGCAAGTTTACTTATAGACGTCTAAAAGTAAAGTCTAATTTCGGTCCGGCAGGACATCGGGTAGGATGCAGCCCATGGGAACGATGAGACTGCCTGTTGTGATCGTCGCCGCCTTCCTGGGCCTCGCCCAGGCCCGCCCTGCCGGCGTGCGGATCTACGTGATCGACGTCGAGGGCGGCGGTGCGACGCTCGTCATCGCGCCGTCAGGCCAGTCGATGTTGATCGACAGCGGCAGTCCGGGTCCAGCGGCCGAGCGGGACTCGAAGCGCATCGCCGACGCGATGCAGGCGGCGGGGCTGACGAAGATCAACTACCTCTTCACGACGCACTACGATGGCGACCACGTGGGCGGCGCGCCGGCGGCGAACGCCGTCGCGCACTTCGATCGCTTCTTCGATCACGGCGAGATGGATCCGAAGTGGGAGCAGAACGCCACCGGCGGCGCGCGCTGGGATGCCTACATCGCGATCGCCACCGGCAAGCGCACGATTGTGAACGCGGGCGAGACAATTCCCCTTGCGGGCGTGCGCGTGGACGTCGTGGCGTCGCACGGGTCCGTGATCGGCACGCCGATCAACGGCGGCGGCGCGAAGAACGCGTTCTGCAATCCCGCCGACGTGAAGCCGCCGAACACGACCGAGAACTCGCAGTCCACTGGCGTGCTCGTGTCGTATCGCGGGTTCACGTTCCTCGACGTCGGCGATCTCACGTGGGACAAGGAGACGGACCTCGCCTGTCCCGTCAACAAGCTCGGCCGCGTCTCGCTGCTGCTCGCGACGCACCACGGCTTCTTCAACGATCAGTCGGGCGCGCCGGCGCTGCTGTGGGCGATCCAGCCGCAGGTCGTGATTGCGAACAACGGTCCGCGGAAGGGCATGGCGGCGAACGCGTACGAACGCATTCAGAAGATCAAGGGACTCGAAGGCCTGTGGCAGTCGCATCTCGCGCTCGCAACCGACGCGGCGCACAACACGAGCGACGACATGATCGCCAACCCGGAAGCGTCGGCCGACTGCAAGGGTCACTGGATTCGCGTCGACGTCGGATCCAACCGCAGCTATACCGTCACGAACGGCCGCAATAATTTCAGCAGGACCTATCACGTACGGTAACCACGGAGTTCACAGTGTTTAAGCGGAGGGCACGGTGTTAGGCAAGGACGGCGACCTCCATTCGTATCCGTGTCCTCCGTGGTGGATCCGTCAGTACGTCCTGGTGTTCGTAACGGTCGTGGTGATCGCCATCGGCGCTCCACTCGCGCAGCAATCGGATACGACACGCAATCCCCTCGCGAACGACGCTGGCGCGGCGGCGGCCGGGCGCGCGCTGTACGACCAGACCTGCCAGTCGTGTCACGGCCCGGCAGGGCAGGGCGATCGCGGGCCCGCGCTCAACACGAACCGCTTCGTTCACGGCAGCGCCGACGCCGAACTGTTCCACGCGATCCGCGCGGGCTTCGCGGGCACGCAGATGCCGCCCTTCGAGGGGCTGACCGATGAGCAGACGTGGCAACTCGTGTCGTACATCCGAAGTCTGAACCGCGCCGCGACAACCGCGAGGCCGACGGCGCCGTCAGCCCCGGTCTCCGTCAGGACGAAGGACGGCCGCGAGTTGAGCGGCGTGCGCCTGAACGAAGACACGTTCTCAGTCCAGTTCGCCGATGCGGCAGGTGCGACGTACGTGTTCGACAAGCTGACGCTCGAAGCGCACAAGCTCGAGAGCGGCGGCGTCACGTCCGATCGACTCGAGAAGGCTGGCGCCGAGCCGCAGAACTGGCTGATGTACTGGGGCGACTATTCGTCCACGCACTACTCGGCGCTCACGCAGATCGACGCGACGAATGTCGCGCGGCTGCGCGCCGCGTGGACGTTTCCGATGCCCGGCGACTCCGTCCTTGAAGCGACGCCGATCGTCGTCGATGGTGTGATGTACACCACGCAGCCTGGCGTCGTGGCGGCGCTCGACGCGCGCACCGGCCGACAGCTCTGGCGCTATACGCGGCCGCAGAAGGTGAAGAACCCATACGAGATCAATCCGTTCAATCGTGGCGTCGCAATCGCCGGCACTCGATTGTTCGTCGGCACGCTGGACGCGGCGCTGATCGCCATCGACGCGCGCACGGGCCGCCAGTTGTGGGAGACGCAGGTCGCCGACACGATGCTCGGCTACAGCCTCACCAGTCCGCCGCTCGTCGTGAAGGACAAGGTGCTCGTCGGCATCACCGGCGGGGAATTCGGCGCGCGCGGATTTCTCGACGCGTACGACGCGGCGACCGGCCGTCGCCTGTGGCGCTGGTACGCCGTTCCTGGTCCCGGTGAATTCGGCAACGACACGTGGAAGGGCGACAGCTGGCGGCTCGGCGGCAGTCCGATGTGGCTGACCGGCTCGTACGATCCGGAGTTGAACCTCGTCTACTGGACGGTCGGCAATCCAGGACCGCAGATCGATCGCTCGACGCGCGGCGATCTGGACAATCTCTTCAGCGACTCCGTCGTCGCGATCGATCCCGACACCGGTCAGCGCAAGTGGCACTACCAGTTCACGCCGAACGACGGTCACGACTGGGATTCGTGCCAGGCCGTCGTGCTCGTCGACCGCGAGTGGCGTGGCCAGCGCCGCAAGCTGCTGCTGCACGCGGATCGCAACGGGTTGTTCTACGTACTCGATCGCACCACCGGCGCGTTTCTTTCCGGCACGCCGTTCGTCTATCAGAACTGGAACAGCGGCTTCGACGACCGCGGCCGGCCGATCATCGTCCCCGGATCCAACTCGAGCCGCGAAGGCAGTTTCTTCGTGTATCCCACCGTCGGCGGCGGCACGAACTTTCAGGCGCCATCGTACAGTCCGCTGACCGGCTGGCTGTACCTCGAGTATCGCGAGAGCGGTCAGGCGTACGTGAGCACGCCGACGACGTTCGAAGCGGGCCGGCAGTATATCGGCCGCGTCGCGGCGGGCGCCGGCGCGAACGTGGAGCCGAAGCCAGGGGAGCCTGCCGCGTCAGCGGGCATCAAGGCGCTCGATCCTGAAACCGGCAAGACGATGTGGGATTTCAAGATCTTCCAGGGCTCGCTGACGAACGGCGTGCTCGCGACCGCGGGCAAGATCGTCTTTGGCGCGGTGCGTGACGGCAACCTCGTCGCGCTCGATGCGAAGTCCGGCGCGCATCTCTGGCATTTCCAGACGGGCGCCAACATGGCCGCGTCGCCGATGAGCTACGCGGTCGACGGCCGTCAATTCGTCGCCATCGCCGCGGGCAACACGGTCTACGCGTTCGCGCTGGAGTAGGGACGGAGCGTGCTCCGCCCGCCGCTAGCCGGGAGGCCAGCCGAGGCTTCGTCCGCCGATGAGATGCAGGTGGATGTGGAAAACCGTCTGGCCCGCGTCGCGGTTGGTGTTGAAGACGACGCGGAAGCCGCCTTCGGAGATTCCCCGCTCCTTCGCGATCGCGGCGCTCCGCCGGATCAGTTCACCGACAATCTGATCGTCGTCCGACGTCAGCTCGTTGAGCGTCGCGATATGGCGTTTCGGTACGACGAGCACGTGCGTCGGACCCTGCGGGTTGATGTCGTTGAATGCGAGGACGCGATCGTCCTCGTAGACGATCGACGCCGCGATTTCGCGATTGATGATTTTGCAGAACAGACAGTCGGACATTCCGCTTTTTTACCACGGAGGACACGGGGGACACGGAGGTTAGTACCGGTTCCTTCCTCCGTGATCTCCGTGTCCTCTGTGGTTCATCTTCTCAAAGGCGTTGCGCAACGGCGGTTCGGGCGATCCCCTGCAGATCGCGCCGCAGTTCGATCAGCGTGAAGTCCGGTGCGTTCTCGATCAGTTCCTCAATTTCCACATCCTGACCGAGCCCGAACTCGAAGATGAGGTACCCGCCGGATCGCAGGCGGCTCGGCGCTTCGGCGACCAGCCGCGTGATCAACTCCAGGCCGTCGCTGCCGCCAAACAGCGCGACATTCGGCTCGTAATCGCGCACCTCCGGCTGGAGGGCCGGTCCGGCGCCATCGAGGACGTACGGAGGATTCGCGGCGATGACGTCGAACGGGCCATCGATGCCGCTCAGCAGATCGGCACGCATGAATGTCACGCGATCGCCGACGCCGTGCCACGCCGCGTTCCGCTTCGCGACTTCCAGCGCCTCCGGCGAAATGTCGGTCGCGACCACCGTCGCCGCGTGGCGCTGGTGCGCGATCGCCACCGCGACGCACCCGCAGCCGGTGCACACGTCGGCGACGGCGAGCGGCGCCGAGGCGCCGCGAAACAGCTCGAGCACGCTTCCGACGATCAACTCGGTGGACGGCCGCGGGATCAGGACCGCCGGCGTGACCTCGAAGTCCAGGCCCCAGAATTCGCGGCGTCCGGTGATGTACGCCAGCGGTTCGCGCGTGGCGCGCCGCGCGACGAGCGTACCGAAGCGCTCGGCGAAGCCGTCGGGTTCGGGTCCGTTTCCGTCGGCGAGGAACTGTTCCGTCGTCCAGCCGAGCGCGTGCTGGGCGAGCAGCCGCGCGTCGAGCGTGGACTCGCTGGGGGAGATCCGCGCTTGGCGCAGCTGTTCCCGGCCCGCGGCGACGCGCGTGTGAATCGTCATTACGAGACCGCCGTCGCGTCTTTGAGTTTTTCCGACTGGTAGTGCATGAAGACCTGGTCGAGGATCTCGGCGAGGTCGCCGTTGAGGACTTCGCTCAGGCGATGCGTCGTGAAGTTCACGCGATGATCGGTGATGCGGTTCTGCGGAAAATTGTAGGTCCGGATTTTTTCGGAGCGCTCGCCCGTGCCCACCTGACTACGGCGATCCTTCGCGATCGCATCCTGCTGCTTTTGCCGTTCCATGTCGTACAGCCGCGAGCGCAGGACCTTCATCGCCTTCGCGCGATTCTTGATCTGCGACTTCTCGTCCTGCTGCGACACGACGGTGCCGGTCGGGATGTGCGTGATGCGCACGGCCGAGTAGGTTGTGTTGACGCTCTGGCCGCCGGGACCGCTCGAGCAGAAGGTGTCGATGCGCAGGTCTTTATCGTTAATAGTGACGTCCACTTCTTCCGCCTCGGGCAGCACGGCGACCGTCGCGGTGGATGTGTGAATGCGTCCGCTCGCTTCCGTCGCGGGCACGCGCTGGACGCGGTGCACGCCGCTCTCGTACTTCAGCTTGCTGTAGACGCCGCGGCCTTCGATCGTCGCGATGACTTCCTTCAGCCCGCCGACGTCCGAGTCGCTCGTGGACATCACGTCGACTTTCCAGCCCTGCCGCTCGGCGAACTTGTTGTACATGCGGAACAGCTCGCCCGCGAAAAGCCCGGCTTCGTCTCCGCCCGTCCCGGCGCGGATTTCGAGGATGACGTTCTTGGCGTCGTTCGGATCCTTCGGGATGAGCAGGATCTTGATGTCGGCGAGGAGCGCGTCGCGCTTCGCGGTCAGTGACTTCAGCTCCTCCCGGGCGAGCTCGCGCATGTCCGGGTCGCCGCCTGCGACCAGCCCCTCGGTCTGCGCGATGTCGCGGACGACGGCCTGGTACTCACGGAAGCGCTCGACGAGCGGCTCGACGTCCGCCAGCGCCTTGGCGTGCTTCCGGTACTCGGACGGATCGCTCTGGACCTCGGACGTGCCGAGCAGGCGCATCAGTTCCTCGTAGCGACGTTCTTCAGATGCCAACTTGTCGAACATACAGAATGACGTTTTACCGGAGAGCTCGCAGAGAGCGCGGAGCCATAACCTGACTCTGCGAACTCAGCGCACTCCGCGGTTAAATCTTATCCCCCCGATACCGGCGGTAAGAACGCGATCTCATCGCCGTCGCGGATCACGTGATCCATCCGCGCGTAGTCGGCGTTGACGGCGCTCGAGATCGAACGCTCGTAGCCGGCGAGCTCGGGAAATTCCTTGGCGAGCTGCCGCCAGACGTCGCCGACCGTCGTCGCCTGAGCGCCGGGCGCCAGGTCCCGCGCCAGCTCCGCCGTGCCCGCGATGTCCCGCAGCCGCGCGAACAGGCGCACCGTCACGCGCATGCGACCCGCTCCGCCTCCGCCCGCGCGCGCGCATCGTCCGGATCGGCCGTCGCGCCTTCGATCCACACGTCGCCGCCGTCGAAGTACTCGTGCTTCCAGATCGGCGCGATCTGCTTCACGCGCTCGATCGCGTAGCGGCACGCGGCGAACGCGTCGCCGCGATGCGGGGAGCGCGCGGCAATCGCGATGCTCGCCTCACCAATCTCCAGCCGCCCAATCCGGTGATGCAGCGCCAGCCGCGCGCTCGGCCACCGTTCGGCGATCTCCGCGGCGATCCGCTCGAATGCCTTCATCGCGAGCGGCGCGTACGCCTCGTACTCCAAATGTCGGACGCTTCGGCCCACGTTGTGGTTGCGCACGAGGCCGAGAAACGTCGCCACGGCGCCATCAAGCCCCGGGCTCGTCGAGGGATCCGCGGCCAGCGCGCCGGCCACGCGCTCGATGTCGAGCGGGCCGCGGCTGATCGCCAGGAGCGGTATCATCACCCTTTCAGTATACCGCCCCAAAAATGATCCAGGAGCGCCGCGCCGTGCCCCACGGCCTGCGCGTGCGCGATTGCGCCCGCGACGAAGTGCTGCGCGCCGCCCGCCGCTTCGGGCAGCGCGTGCCCCAGCGCGAGGTGCGCGGCCACCGCCGAAGCATACGTGCAGCCGGTTCCGTGCGTGCGCTTCACGTCGATGCGCGGCGTCCGGAATTCGTAGAACGCCTTGCCGTCGAAGAGCAGATCGATGACTTCTTGCTTTGAGCCCTCAGCCTTCAGCCCTCTGCCCTCCGCCGTGTGGCCTCCCTTGATGATCACGGCGGCCGCGCCCATGCCGAAGATTCGCCGGGCGGCGTCGCGGGCATCATCGTCCGACTCGATTCGTCGTCCGCTGAGGACTTCGGCTTCGGGAATGTTCGGCGTCACGACGCGCGCGCGCGGCAGCAGCTCGAGGCACAGCGCCTGCACGCCGTCCGCATCGAGCAGCGGCTCGCCGCTCGTCGATACCAGCACTGGATCGAGCACGACGAGCGGCAGGTCCAGCTCCTCAACCGCGGCCGCGACCGCTTCGGTGACGGCCGCCGTCGCCAGCATGCCGATTTTCGTCGCGTGGATCGCGATGTCCGCGGCGACGGCCTCGATCTGCGCGATGACGAGATCGGCGGACAGAGAAGACACGGACTGGACGCCGGCGGTGTTCTGCACGGTGACGGCCGTGATCGCGCTCAGCCCGTAGACGCCGAAGGCGGCGAACGTCTTGAGATCCGCCTGAATCCCCGCGCCTGCACTTGGGTCGCTGCCGGCGATTGTCAGCGCGGTATGCATACGCTAAGCTGTCGGTCCATGCACTCCACTTTTCTCGACGTGATGATCACGCGCGCCGATTGCCGCGGGCTACGGATCGCCGAACAGCCGGGCGCGGTGTGCTTCGTCACCGTGCTGACCGCGATCGCCGCGCAGGTCAGCCTGCCGTTGCCATTCACGCCCGTGCCGTTCACGTTCCAGCCCATGGTCGTCCTCGTCGGCGCCGCGGCGCTCGGCGCGCGGCTGGGCATGACCAGCCAGATTCTGTACCTCGCGCTCGGCATCGCCGGGCTGCCGGTGTTCGCCGCGTCGCCCGCGCTGCCGCCGGGACTCGCGCGCCTGTTCGGCCCGACCGGCGGCTACCTGATGGCGTATCCGCTGGCCGCGTTCGTCGCCGGCTCGCTCGCCGAGCGGGGATTCGATCGCCGCTACCTCACGGCCGTGCTCGCGATGGTCTGCGGTCTTGCGATGATCTTCGCGTGCGGTGTGCTCTGGCTCGGCCTGTTCGTCGATCCCTCGCGCGGCGTGTCCGGCGCACTGGCGACCGGGTTCTATCCGTTCATCATCGCCGATCTCGTCAAGCTCCTCGTCGCCGCCGGCGTCATGCCCGGCCTGTGGCGGCTGACGGGCATCAGCGGCCGGTCGCCTTCGCGAACTTCAGCACAAAGATAAACGGCGGCACGTCCTCGCGCTGCACCAACTGCAGGCCCGCTTCGCGGGCCGCGGCGATCACGCGCTCGGGATCGACGCGCTGATCCGCCGACGGTCCCGGTCCGCCGCCGCCCGGCTTGTAGTCGGCAATCCCCAGCACGCCATTCGGCTTCAGCGCGCGCGCGACGTTCTTCAACAGCGTGACGACCAGCGTGCGATCCGTCGGGTCGTCCATTTCGTGAAACGCGTCCGAGATGAGCGCGGCGTCGAGACCGGACGGCAGGCGCGGATCGCTCGGCGTGCCGAGAATCGGCTGCACGTTGTGCAGGTTCTCGCGCTGGACGCGCTGGCGAATCTCCTCGAGCATCTGCGGCTGGATGTCTTCGGCGTAGACGATGCCGTTGGGGCCGACGCGGCGGGCGAGCCACAGCGTGAACCATCCGCCCGCCGCGCCAAGTTCGGCGACGACGGAGCCGTCGGCGATCGAGAGCGAATCCATGATCTGCTCGGGCTTCTGCCACTGATCGCGATCGGGCGGCTCGATGAGCCCGAGGTCGCGGGGGGCGAAGAGCCTGCGATTCGGCTTCGCCTGCTGGGCAGGAGGGGCGGGAAGGGCGGGAAGGGCGGGAAGGGCGGGAGGGGCAGGAGAGGCAGGAAGGGCTGGAAGGGAAAGCACGAGCACGACGGCCGCAAGAAACTTCTTCATTTCTTTCCGGCCTTTCCCGCCTCTCCTGCCTTTCCCGCCCCGACGATTCCGCCGCGCGTCATTCCTTCCACCGACAGAATTTCGTCCAGCCTCTTCGCATCCATCAACCCTCGCTCCAAGACCAATGCGCGAATCGTTCGGCCGCTCTTGACGGCGTCCTTGGCGATCTCCGCCGTCGCGGTGTAACCGATGTACGGACTGAGCGCGGTGGCGGCGGCCGTGCTGCGGTCGAGCAGCGCGCGCGTGCGCGTTTCGTCGGCGACGAGACCGTCGACGCAGCGCAGGCGCAGGACTTTCAGCGCTTCGCGAAGAATGGACGAGGCGTGCAGCGCGTTCCACGCGATGACCGGCATCATCACGTTGAGCTCGAGCTGGCCGGCTTCGCACGCCATCGCGATCGTCGCGTCGCAGCCCATCGCCTGGAAGCACACCTGATTCACCATCTCCGGCACCGACGGATTTACTTTGCCCGGCATGATGGACGATCCCGGCTGGACGGCGGGCAGCGCGATCTCCGAAAGACCCGCGCCCGGTCCCATGCTCAACAGCCGCAGATCGCTCGCGATCTTTCCGACCTCGACGGCGAGCCGCCGCATCGCGCTCGAGTACCCGAGGACGTCGCCCATGCTCTGCGTCACGCGAAACAGATTCGCGGCGGGCTCAAGCGTTAGGCCGGTGTAGCGCGCCAGCTGCGCCACGGCGAGGCGGCGAAACTCGTCGCCGGCGTTCAGTCCGGTGCCGACCGCCGTAGCGCCGAGATTCATTTCCATCAACTGATGTGCGGCCGCGGTCACATCCTCCGCGCCGCGGCGGACGCACGCGGCGTAGCCGCCGAGTTCCTGACCGAGCGTCATCGGGACCGCGTCCTGCAGGTGCGTGCGGCCCGTCTTGAGCACGTGCGCGAAGTCCTCGGCCTTGCGATCGAGACTGTCGGCCAGCGCCTGCGCGGCCGCGACCAGCGGCGCCGATCCCAGCAGCAGCGCAAGCCGTGTCGACGTCGGGTAGACGTCGTTCGTTGACTGGCTCATGTTGACGTGGTCGTTCGGATGGACCCGCCGGTACGTCCCGAGCGGCTCGCCGAGAATCTCGCCGGCGCGATTCGCGAGTACTTCGTTCGCGTTCATGTTGTGCGACGTGCCGGCGCCTGCCTGATAGACGTCAACGACGAATTGATCGCGCAACGCGCCGCCGAGGATCTCATCGGCCGCCGCACGAATCGCATCCGCGATGTCGCGATCCAGGCGGCCAAGCGACGCGTTGGCGTCGGCGGCCGCTTTTTTGACGAGGATGGTTGCGGTGATGAGATCGGCGGGCGCGCGCAGCCCGCTGATGGGGAAGTTCTCGACGGCGCGGGCGGTCTGCACCCCGTAGTACGCGCCGGAGGGAACGCTCAACTCACCAAGAGGGTCACTTTCGATCCTGAACGTCATGGTGACTGGTGACTGGTGACTGGTGGCTGGAAGTGATGCGCCAGCCACGTGCCGACGCTTAGTATACTGCTCTGATGCTGCCGTCTTTTTTCGATTCCGTCCTCCAACTCATCGTCAGAACCTCCACCGATCTGCCGCCCGACGTCCGCGCGGCGATGAAAACCGCGCTCGGATCGGAGCCGGACGGCACGCGGTCGTCGCAGGCGCTGACGATCATCGCGCAGAACATCGATCTCGCCGTCGACACCGAAGGCGCCATCTGCCAGGACACCGGCATGCCGACCTTCGAAGTGAAGGCGCCGGTCGGCGCGAATCAGATCTGGATGCGCCAGCAGATCAAGAGCGCCGTCGCCGAAGCGACAAGGCGCGGCAAGCTGCGGCCGAACTCCGTCGACTCGATCACTGGGAAGAATTCCGGCGACAACCTCGGGCCTGGCACGCCGATCGTGCATTTCGAACAGTGGGAGCGCGACGCGATCGAAATCAAACTGATCTTGAAAGGCGGCGGCTGCGAGAACACGAACGCGCAGTACGCGCTGCCGGTCGAACTGCCGCACCTGGGCCGTGCCGATCGCACGCTCGACGGCGTGCGAAAGTGCATCCTGCACGCGGTGTGGCAGGCGCAGGGCAAGGGCTGCGCGCCCGGCGCGGTCGGCGTCTGCGTCGGCGGCGATCGCACGTCGGGCTACACGCACGCGAAGGAGCAGCTCTTCCGCACGCTCGACGATGTGAATCCGGATCCGCGATTGGCTGAAGTCGAACGGTCGGTGATGGCGACGGTGAACGATCTCGCCATCGGCACGATGGGCTTCGGCGGCAAGGTGACGCTCATCGGGTGCAAGATCGGCGCGCTCAATCGGCTGCCGGCGAGCTTCTTCGTCTCCGTCGCGTACGACTGCTGGGCGTTCCGCCGCCTCGGCGTCGAGCTGAACGCGTCCACCGGCGCGATCGAGCGCTGGCTGTACCGCGATCCATCGCACCCGATCATCCCGATGCTCGATCAGGCCGGCTTCACGCGCACCGGCCGGGAGGTCGCGCTCAAGGCGCCGCTCACGGAAGGCGACGTCCGCGCGCTGAAGGTCGGCGACGTCGTAATGATCTCCGGCCCGATGTTTACCGGGCGCGACGCCGTCCATTCGTACCTGATGAAGAACCAGCCGCCCGTCGATCTGAACGGGTCCGTGCTCTATCACTGCGGTCCAGTCGTGGTGAAGGACACACCGGGGGAGGGACCCCGGAGTGAAGAAGCCGGCTGGCGCATCACCGCGGCGGGTCCCACGACGAGCATTCGCGAGGAGCCGTATCAGGGCGACATCATCAAGCGCTACGGCGTCCGAGCCGTGATCGGCAAGGGCGGGATGGGCGCGAAGACGCTGGCCGCGATGAAAGACTTCGGCGCCGTGTACCTGAACGCGATCGGCGGCGCCGCGCAGTTCTACGCGCGCGCCATAAAGAAGGTTGACGGCGTGTCACTCCTCGACTTCGGTACGCCCGAGGCGATGTGGCACCTGACGGTCGAAGACTTTCCCGCGATCGTCACCATGGACGCGCACGGGAACAGTCTCCACAAAGATATTGAGAACGAATCAGGCCAGCATCTCGAGACGATGACAGTTTAGGAAGAAAGGAACGCAGAGAGCGCAGAGTTCGCAGAGAGAAGAACTAGAAATATCTGCGTTCTCCGCGGTTTGCGCCTTCATCGTGCTCGGTTACGCGACTCGGGCGAGCGCCTCGCGGCGCTGGTCGCCCGAAGAGCCCAGAGGCAGAATCTGCCACCGGGCGCCGCTGTTCCGGCGCAATTCTTGCGAATCCCAGACACCAGACAGGCAGCACGGAATGTCGCCGCTGGGCTTCCGACCTGGTCAGGACGATGGTAGAGTCGTCGTCCCTAAGCGGCTTACCGTTTCGATGCTGAACCTGTTGTGTGTTGGAGCCGACATTGTACGTAGATGGATTCCGTGATTAGATCATCAGAGAAATCATCTTGAGCCAGTTCGATCAACTGCGCGTCGATCTCCTCCTCCAATACACACTCGTAACGGCTGCCCATGAGGATGATTGGCGGGACCGCGAGCTCGGTCCGATCCACCTGCTGAAGTACGCCTATCTCGCCGACTGCGCATACGCAGAGCGGCACGATGGTCAGACGTTCACAGGCGCCGATTGGCAGTTCTACCACTTTGGTCCGTGGCAGCCTGCAATCCATGACCGAATCGAGCCGGCGCTCGCAGCTATCGGCGCAGATAAGAAGACGATTCGGAGTGGAAAAGACGACGACTTCATTCGATTCAAGGTCTCCAGCGAAGCCGATCGGCTCCGCGACGACCTCGAGAACCAGCTCCCATTTGGAGTTACGCAGACGGTTTCGGGCGCTGTGCGGCAGTTCGGGGCGAATACGGCGGCGCTGCTTCGTCACGTTTATCTAACTCCGCCGATGGTGCAGTCGGCGCCAGGCGAGACCCTTGTCTTTGTTCCGCGAGTGCGTGACGCTGTCGGGACCGTGGAGGCAGCAACGGCGACGCTCACGGTGAAACAGAAGAGGCAGAAGAAGGAAGTGCTCGCGGCACTCAAGGACGCCGTCCGCGCCAAGCTGGCAGAACGCGTTGCAGATCAGCAGCGGGGCGTAACGCCTCCGCCGAGGTACGATGAAGTGTTCGCTGCAGGAACTGAATGGCTGGACGTTCTTGCAGGTGAGCCCGTCGAGCCGTTGGCTGGCGAACTGACGGTTGCACCTGGCGTCTGGAAGTCGCGGACCCGTACTGATCCGGATGTACCCTGAAGACAGCGTTCAGTCCCTCACGAATGAGTGGTGGATTCCCGAGCGGACCGGAACGATCGTCCGCGGGCGTCTGATTCGAACGTTCGTACCCTACCCGGAAATGAAGCCTCACCGCCTGATTCCTGAAGATCGCGGTGAGAACGCCCGGCAACACGCGCGCGCAACCTTTCGTCTCGAACCATTCCGGATTGGCGATCCGCCTCCGGCCGCTGGAGTATTGCCGGTGGCCGCGCTTCCTCTTCGAGAGGGTGAGATTTTTTTCGTCCAACGAGGCAAGGTCCGACCGGCCGTCGTGCTGAGCACGGGCGGTCCGGAAATCCCGCGAGCGATCGCCGGAGGCAGTGAACGCTGGCAAGCCAATCGGACGCTGCTCGTTGCACCTTTCTACGGTGCCGATCGAGGTGGTACTCGTGGCGGCTGGCCAGCACAGTTCGTTGACCGAATCAGAAGGGCTGAGTATCCGCAGTACGTTTGGGATCAACTGCCGTTGTCAGGTGGATCGTCAGAATCCATTCTGCGGTTGGATCATCTGTTTCCGATCGGCTCAGATCCAGCCGGTTATCAGCTCGAGGCGTTCCGCCTCAGTGATGAAGCGCTGACGCTCGTTGATGATTGGCTGCACTGGCTCGTGACCGATGCATTTCCGGCGGAGTCGGTGTTGCCAACGATTCGCGAGGAGTTCGCGAAGCTGGCGTAGTGGAATAATGTCGCGGCATTCGCGCCTTACACGCGCGGATGCACACTCGCCTGTCGATACCTCTGTTTACAGTCACAATACTCGCAGCAATCTGGCGGGCGAAGAGTTCAAGTCGTCGACAAGTTGATGAAACTTGCGGTGAAAAACAAGTTCAGCGAATACCAGCCCATCGAGTGCGCTACGTAAATGATCGCATTCCCTCCGTCGCGGTCCCATATGTACTTCTTCGAGAGCAGACGGTGTTCGCTATGAGTTCCCATTTGTTGCGCCAAGTATGTCCTCGTGCTGTGGAACACGGATCTCGCTAAGATCTTATTCTGCGTGTTCAACTGAAGGCTGATCTTGTCGATCCTGCCTTCAGTCGATGAGACCAGCGTCTCGTCCCAGCGCACCTTGGCGAAGTCGACAATGCGGCCTCGAAAGATTCGCTCCTCTTTCAAAATGAGCCGGATTCCTGCTCGTTCGGCAAGTGCGTAATCTTCGTCGGAGAATTCCGTGAGGTCCGCGGCTGTCCTTATGTCCTGACCCAAGACATAGGGGCCAACCTGCGTGATCAGGTCCTTTATTTGTGAGCCGAATGTTCGATGTGCTCGCCGCTCCGTTACTCGCTTAGTTTGCCATCCAACCGAGCGGACCTAGATCGCGCGGCGGCTCTGGTGGCGGTGTCCGTTTCGGATCGACGAAGTATTGGCCACACACCGTGCAGCTAAAGCCGCGAGACCCGTCCTTCAGGAACGATCGCTTGCCGTCGGACAAACAGCGCGGGCAGACGTGAAGCCTGTTCGTCGGGTCGAAATAGACGCCGATCTCCCTAAGAAAAGGGAAAGGAGAGTCATTCCTTCCCAGATACTCCGCGAAGGTCTCGGTCATGATGAATCGTCTGGTGTTGTTGTAAGTGATCTCTTGGATCAGGTCGACGTTTTTCAAGATCTGGAGCTTGTCGTCGAGATCGGGGTGGTCTTCGTAGTAGTAAGCAGTAAACGGGCCACGGCTGTTGTACACCGATCCCTTTTTCAGAATCACGAATTCTCGCGTGAGCGGCCGCTCTGCGAGATCGTCACGCATTGCGCGAAGCAGATCTGGCATGAGCCGTTCAGCCTTTGCAAACGCCGTTGCCTCTTCATGTGACGCGTGTCGCGGGTTCTGAAGTTCGAGATCCGCCGTGGTCTCCGCAATCCGCTTCCATTCCCGAAGGAGCGTGACCGAATACCGCACGCGGTCGTTGTCAACGAGCTTGCCGTGGTTCTGGCAGAGCCAGATTCCGTTTTCAGCGGCAGAGCGTTGCTCGGACGTGAGGGCCGGATCGTAGCGCGGGCCATCTGGTGACGCGGCCGTGATGTGCGCGGCAACGCCGATGTTCACGGCCTTCGAAGGATCAAATTGTGGCCCGCTCGTGAGTTGCCGGCAATCGGGGTTCGAGCAGCGATACCCGACGCGCTTCGCAAGAACGTCTTTGACAGGAATCGGAAAATCGTCGCGCATAGCGCGATCGTAGCGAATCAGAGGCCGGACTTTCAATGACGTTCGTCGTTCGGCCCGCGTGGTTGCCCGTACGGGGACCGTTGTGACCGGCTGGTTATCAAGATCGCCGGCTCAGGTATCTGCTTCGGCCGGCATGATCGCTCGGCTGAAAGCCTCGCGCTACGACCGCGAAGTATATCCTCTGCGTTCTCAGCTGGCTCTGCGTTTACCGTCGTTCGTTCGTCCGTTCGCCCTCAGCCCTCAGCCCTTTGCCCTCTGCCCTTTGAGGGCCTTGAGGTCTTTCATGGCAGGCCGGCCGTATCCGTGCTCCATCGCGGACATGTCGAGGTCGGTCGTCTCGATGTCCGTGATCGACAGCAGCGGAAACGGCGACAGCTCGCGCAGGTCAACAGTTTTTAGATAGCTGCTGCAGTTCGCGCACACTTCGATCCGCCGATCCTTGCGCTCCTGATCGGGCGCGGCGGTGACGAACTTCTCGCTCTTCTCGTCGCAGTAGATGCACGCGTAGATCGTCCGCTCCCACGCGCTCGAACAGAACGAGCAGCGCAGCGTGCGATGCCCGCCGACGACTTCGGCGACGGCCGGCCACGATCCGCACGCCGGACAGTACCCGCGGTTCCACTGATCGAGCGCGGCCGACAGCTCGCCGCTCGCATTGCCGAAGAGCGTCCGCTGGAGCAAATGCACGAACGGGCTGACCGCGAGCTCGCCCACGAGCCACAGCAGATCGGGCGACAGACCGCGATGGAACGCGCCCATGCGAATCACGTTTTGATCGCGCATCAGCGACGCCGTGAGGAGCGAGCCCGGCTCGATGGTGCCGCCGGCCAGCGCCTCGCGGATGTGTCTGGCGGCGTCGCCCGCGCCGCCTTCGGCGAGCGCCGCGCACATTTCGAGCATCGGCGGCGTCAGGATCGGCACCGGAAGCGGAATCGGCTCGCCGGCGATCACGGGGACACCGCGCGCCAGTTTCGCGGCGAGGTATTTGGGCGGCAGCGAGAGCCGCGGCATCCTGCCCTGTTCCAGCGTGCCGGACAGGTCGAGGACGAGCAGCAGCAGCGCGCGCTGGAGGTCGATGGCGGGCGCCAGGTCGGGCCGCGTTTCGACGATCGCGCGCCAGCGGCCCTCGGCCGAATGCAGCAAATCCGGCCGGATTCCGGGCGAAACTTGGACGTAAGACATGTCGGAGTCTGGAAGTATACCAACCGGGTTGTTGCTATAATGTCTGCATGATCAACGTGTCACCGACGGCGGCGGAGAAAATCAGCGAGCTGCTGACCGAAGAGAACCGGGCCGGCAGCGGCCTGCGCGTGTTCGTGCAGGGCGGCGGATGCTCGGGCTTCCAGTACGGCCTGATGATCGAAGAGAACGGTCAGGGCTCGGGGGATCAGGTGTTCGAGTCGAACGGCGTGAAGCTGTTCGTCGACCCGATCAGCATCCGGTACCTGAGCGGCGCGGAAGTGGACTTCGTGGACACGGTCACGGGCGGCGGCTTCACGATCAAGAATCCGAACGCGACGTCGACCTGCGGCTGCGGCCAGTCCTTCAGCGTCTAGCCTGACGAGGGGACGGGTTTCGGAGCCGACCATCCCGAGACCCGTCCCCTTTGTCCATGGAACGTCCGCTCCCCGATCTCACACGCCTGCGTCCCGCGGGCGGGAAGCGCTCCACAAAACGAGACCGCATCCTGACGGTCTTTCTCCGTCAGCAGGGGCACGTCAGCGCCGATGAGCTCGTCGATCGCGTGCGGCGCGAAGCGCCGGGCATCGGTCGCGCCACCGTGTACCGCACGCTGCAGTGGATGGTCGGCGCGGGCGTCGCGCGCAAGGTCGACTTCGGCGACGGCCGCGCGCGATTCGAGGCGTCCTACCGGCATCCGCGGCACTTCCACCTGATCTGCGCGTCGTGCCATCGCTCGTCTGAATTCCTGAGCTCCGACGTCGAGTCGCTGATGGAGGAGATCGCCGCCGCGCGCCATTTCGCGCCCACGCAGGCCGTCGTCCAGATTCACGGCACGTGCGAAGAGTGCCGCACGGGAAAGAAAACGCCGCCGATCGACGGCGCGACGACGGAGCTGGTGTTCGCCCGCGACGCGCTGCGCATGGCGATCGCCACCGAGCGAAGCGGCCTCGACTTCTACACACGCGCCGCGTCACTCACGAAAGATCCGCGCGGGCGGACCGTGTTCCAGAAACTCGCCGCCGAGGAGAAAGAGCATCTGAGCACGCTGCAGAAACGCTACCGCGATCTGTCGGCGCAGGATCCGCAGCTCGAGTCTCGCCCGACGTTTCTCTTCTTCAAGGGCGCCGCGAGCGGGCTGTTCGCCGCCGGCGCCGAGCAGCTCCGCAAGGGCGGCGTGGACGATGCGCAGGCGCTGCTCATCGGGATCCGCTGCGAGCGCGGCTCGCACAAGTTCTTCAAGCGGTACGGCGAGCGCTTCGAGGATTCCGAGGGAAAGCAGATCTTTCTCGAGTTCGCCGGCGAGGAGCGCACGCACCTGGAGCTGCTGATTCGCGAGTACAAGGGCCTCATGGAGCGGCAGGGTGCGCGCGCACGGAAAGCGGCCGCGCGCCGATGATCGATCTCCACACGCACACGACCGCGTCCGACGGCCGGCTGTCGCCTTCCCAGCTGGTCGCGCGTGCTTCGTCGGCCGGCGTCACCGTGCTGGCCGTCACCGACCACGACACCGTTGCGGCCTGCGGCGCCGTCGCCGAGGCCTGCGCGAAGGCGCGGATCACGTTCGTCCCCGGCATCGAGGTCACCGCGGCACTGATGGGCGACGACGTCCACATGCTCGGCTACTTCTTCGATCCACAGTCGCCGTCGCTCGAGGCGTTCCTCGACTCGCAGCGCAGGCGGCGGCTCGATCGCGTGCGCGAGATGGTCGGTCGCCTCGCGCGCTTCGACATCCGCCTCGACGCGGAGGCGATTCTGCGGCCCGGGGTCGAAGACGCGACGAAATCGGCGGGACGGCCGTGGATCGCGCGAGCGCTGGTCGCCGGCGGTTACGTCGCGACGACCGCCGAAGCCTTCGACCGCTGGCTGGCGCGCGATCGCCCGGCGTTCGTGCCGCGCGCGGCCGCCGCGCCGGCCGACGTCATCGCGCGGATCCATGACGCCGGCGGCATCACGTCGGTCGCGCATCCAGGTCTGCTCGGGCGCGACGAGTGGATCTCCGGATTCGCCGGCGCCGGCCTCGACGCGATCGAGGCGCATCACACGCGGCATGACGCCGATGCGACCGCGCACTACCGTGCGATGGCGGAGCGCCTGCAGCTCGCCGTCTCGGGCGGCTCGGATTTCCACGGCGACGAGTCCCACGGCGCGGCGCATCCGGGCGCCGTGTCGTTGCCGCGCGACGATTTCGATCGTCTGGTGGAAAGAGGGTCCCCGTCATCCGCGAGCGAGCCCCGTCCCCGTTAACAGGAGCGATTCCTTTGGCTCAGGCGCTCGTTACGTCCGTCCTCTTCGGTCTCGTCGGCCTCGTCGCCACGGCGTTTCTCGGCCTGCGCGGCACCGACGTCACCCGCCACATCTCGTACGGATTTTTTTCGGCGATGGTCACGCTGCTCGCGCACTCGATGATGATGTTCTACCTGATCGGCAAGGGGAGGGCCGTCAAGGACGCGATGGCCGAGCACAGCGTGACCGGCGACTACTACCGTCGCATCGCGACCGCGCGCAAGCCGGTGTTTTCCATCGGCACGCTCGCGATGGGCGTCACCATGGTGGCCGCCATCATGGGCGCCAGCGTCGACACCGGGGCGCTGCCGCCCATCGTCCACGCGATGATCGCGTACGGCGCCATCGCCTGTAATCTCGCCGCTCTGAAGACCGAAGTATCCGCGCTCATGGAGTCGAGCCGGATCGTCGATGAGGTCAATCACCAGATCCAGTCGTGACGCCCGCCGTTCTCGAAATCGCCGGCGTCTCGAAGGACTATCGCGGGCTGCGTCCGCTTCGGATCCACGAGCTCGTCGTCGCGGCCGGCGAGCCCGTCGCGCTGCTCGGCTTCGATCGACCTGCGGCCGAAGTCTTGATCAATCTCGTTACCGGCGCGTCACTGCCCGACGCGGGCCACATCTGGCTGTTCGGCCGGCCGACGAGCGAGATCAGCGACAGCGCTGACTGGCTGTCGACGGTGGATCGCATCGGCATCGTCAGCGAGCGCGCGGTCCTGCTCGAGCGGCTCACCGTGATACAGAATCTCGCGATGCCGTTCACGCTCGAGATCGAGCCGCCACCCGACGACGTCCGCGCGCGCGCCGCGCAGCTGGCGCTCGAGGTCGGGCTGCCCGAGCCGGCGTGGACCCGGCCGGTGGCGGAGCTCGATGCCACAGGCCACGCCCGCGTCCGCGCCGGGCGCGCGATCGCGCTGGACCCCGCGGTCCTGCTGCTGGAGCACGTCAGCGCGGGATTGTCCCCGGCCGACGCCGGCGCGCTGGGCGCGGACCTGCGCGGCCTCGCCGCGCGGCGCGGCGCGGCGCTGGTCGCCGCGACGGCGGATGAGGGGTTTGCGGGCGCGGTTGCGTCGCGCGTGCTCACACTGGACCCGGCGACCGGCAAGTTGCACGATCGTCGACGAACCGGCTGGTTCGGACGGCGTCTCGGATAAAATGGGTCTTCAAAGGAGTGTTCTCATGAGTCTCAAGAAGCAGCTCGGGCTGTTCGTATTGATTCTGGTGACGGCGTTCGCGACCGGCGCTAACGCCCAGACGAAGAAGCCCGCCGCCAAGAAAGCCGCGAAGCGCGTGTTCTTCGTCGAGCCCAAAAACGGCGACACCGTCTCGAGCCCGGTCCACATGAAGTTCGGGAGCGAGGGGATCGAGATCGGCGCCGTCCCGCCTGGCGACATCACGACCACGCGCCCCGGCATCGGGCACTACCACATCGGCATCGGCGTCAGCTGCCTCGCGTCCGGCAAGACGATCGTGAAGGGCACGCCGTCCTGGGTGCACTTCGGCGACGGCAAATCGGAATTCGACGTACAGCTCACGCCCGGCACGCACAAAATCGCGCTGCAGATCGGCGACGACTTGCACAAGACGATGCCTGGCTTCTGCCAGACGATTACGTTGCATGTGAAGTAATTGCTGGTGGCTGGTGGCTAGGGGCTGGTCAGCCCTCAGCCCTCAGCCTCAAGTTCTACCGCCTCCGTATGCGCTTTCACGTCTCGATGAGGACGTCTCCAGCGCCCGGGCCCGAAACAGGCCGAAATTCTCAGGTCTATGACTGGAATGGTTATTGAAGTGGACATTCCGGGCATACGTGTGCGTCAAAGGAGACTCGATGGCGACCGGATCAATCAAGCGACTCGTCCGTGATCGGGGGTTCGGGTTCATTCGCGACGACGTTGGGCAGGAATGGTTCTTTCACCGGAGTTCGGTGCAGGGCAATTTCGACCAGCTGAACGAAGGTCAGCGGGTGTCGTTCGACGAAGAGCCGTCGGCGAAGGGGCCGCGCGCGGGCAACGTCCGCAGCGAAGCCTGACGACCGTTTCGTGACCACACTCGTTCTGTTCGACATCGACGGTACGCTTGTGCTCACCGGCGGCGCCGGCCTGCGGGCCATGGCGCTGGCCTTCCAAGAATTGTTCGACGTTCCCGATGCCTTCGGCGGCATGCCGATGGCCGGCCGCACCGACGCGTGGATTCTGTCCGACGCGGCCGCGGCGCACGGCATCCCGCGGGACGCACCGGCGCTCGCGCGCTTTCCTGACGTCTACCTGCGCCATCTCGCCGTGGAGATCGAGAAGCCGCATCCGCGCAAGACCGTGATGCCGGGCGTCCGCGATCTGCTGGACGCGCTCGCGCGCCGCGACGACGTGTATATCGCGCTGCTGACCGGCAACTACGAAGCGGCGGCGCGTCTGAAGCTCGAGCACTTCGATCTCTGGCGGTACTTTCCGTGCGGGGCGTTCGGCGACGGCGCGGCGGATCGCAATAGCCTCGTGCCGAAGGCGATCGCGCGCGTGGCGGCGGCCGGCGGTCCGGCGTTCGCGGCGCGTGACGCGGTCGTGATCGGTGACACACCGCTCGACGTCGCGTGCGCCAAGGTCAACGCGGCGCGCGCGGTCGGCGTCGCCACGGGACCGCACGGCGTTGCCGACTTGCGTGCGGCCGGCGCTGATGCGGTCCTGACGGACCTCAGTGAAACCGAAAACGTCGTGCGACTTCTTATTGCGGACTGAGGAATGCGGATTGCGGATTGATTGGGGATTCGCTCCTCACAATCCGCATGCCGCACTCCTCAATCCGCAATGTGATGGTTTCTTTGGCGGAAGCGCCTGGGAGTCGAACCCAGCCCCCCCGCGTGAGCGGGGAGCGACCGATTTTGAAGACCGGGAGGGCCGCCGGGCCCCGTTCGCTTCCAGAAGAAATTCAGATTTCAGAAGGCAGATTTCAGATTGATTTCTGATTGTAGATTGGATTGAGGGATTGGAAGGCTGGGGGTCGATTGCAGACTTCAGATCGGACAACCAATCTGAAATCTGCAATCTGAAATCTGCAATTTCACCGAAGGCGTCAGCCCTCGATCAGCCTCACGTCGCCCGCCCGCGGGCCTTTCTGCGATTCCTCGGGCGTGAACTCGACGCGCTGGCCTTCGCGCAACAGCTCGAACACCGCACCCCGGACGGAGCTGCGGTGGAAGAAGTGCTCGATCCCGCCCTCGTCCCGGATAAATCCGAACCCTTTGTCGATCAGGAGCCGTGCGATAGTCCCGGTTGGCATAACCCGAAGCCCTCCGTTCCGAACCCCCAGGGATATCCCAGGGGAACTCAGCCGGTTACGGGCGCCTTCGAGAAGTCCGAACGCCGTCGGGACGCGAGGCCGGCCGAGTGTCTCCAGCTGCAACAAAGCTAGGAAATCGGGGCCAGCATAGGCAGTTCAGTGCCCGAAGTCAAGCAGAGGCGGGGCTTTAGCGGATCAGTATCACTGAGGACACTTTCCAGGTTTCCACGTCTTCATCCTCGTCTTCATCCTCGTCCGAATCCTCGTCGTCCTCGTCGAAGTCGTCGTCTTCATCGGGGTCGTCGTCGACGTCGTCGTCAAGAATGTAACCGGGCATAAGGAAAAAAACCGGGCCGCTGCGACTACGCCGTCGTCGGCGGTTCGGCGGCCTTCGGCTTTTCGCGATTGGGCGGTGGATACGTCGTCCAGAAGTGTCGGCCGCACTTAGGGCAGACCCAGAATTGATCGGGCGTCCACGGACGGTCGGGGGCCGGGTCGCGCATCTCCATCTGCGTGCCGCATCGCATGCAGCGGATGTGGAGTTCAGCGTCGCTCATGGCCGATTCTACCCCGGCTTTCATTACTATGTAGCCCGAGCCCTTTGATGACCCCTGGCGCGAGCCTTTCATCCCTCGACGGACGCTCGGGATGCCCTGAGCCGAGTCGACGGGCAGGCGAGCGATCGTCATGATCCCCGCCCTCGTCCTGGCCGCCGGCCGATCCTCGCGCATGGGCCGCGCGAAAGCGTCACTGCCGCTCGGCAGCGACGACACCTTCCTTACGCGCATCGTTCGTACGTTTCTCGAGGCGGGCGTCGACGATGTCGTCATCGTCGTGGGACACGAGGCCGACGACATCGTCGGGACGTTCGGGGCCAGCGGACTGCCGGCGCGCTTCGTCGTCAACCGCGAGTACGACCGCGGTCAACTATCGTCGCTCGTGGCCGGGCTCGGGGTGGTCGATCGGCCCGGCGTGACGGCGGTACTGGTCACGCTCGTTGACGTGCCGCTGGTGTCGACCGCCACCGTCCGAGCCGTCGTCGAGTGCTATCACCGCACGCACGCGCCCGTCGTCCGCCCGACGTCGGGCACGCGGCATGGCCATCCGCTGCTCATCGATCGATCATTGTTCGCCGAGCTGCGCGCTGCGGCCCCCGCGGCCGGCGCGAAACCGGTCGTCCGCGCGCACGCGTCGGCCGCTGGCGACCTCGCGATCGACGATGAAGGCGCGTTTCTCGACATCGACACCGAGGACGAGTACCAGCGCGCCTTGAGGCAGTAGCCGCCTTGCCGACTCACGCGTTCGCCATCTCGCCGCCGATCGAGCCGATGCTCGCGAAGCTGTCCGAGGCACTGCCCGACGGACCGTTTCTGTACGAGCCGAAGTGGGACGGATTCCGGGCGATCGTGTTCCGCGGCGGACCGGACGTTTACATTCAGAGCCGCGATCTCAAGCCGCTCGATCGGTACTTTCCAGAATTGCACGAGGCGCTTCTTGCGGGCCTGCCCGACGGCTGCGTCCTCGACGGCGAGATCGTGATCGCGACGCCGAAGGGACTCGACTTCGACGCGCTGCAGATGCGGCTGCATCCGGCCGCGTCACGGGTGGCGAAGCTCGCGGCGGCGTCGCCCGCGGCATTCGTCGCATTCGACGCGATCGCCGTGGACAGGCAGGATCTGCGCGGCGTCGCGCAGGCCGCGCGCCGCGCGCGTCTCGAGCAGCTGCTCGCCTGCGCCAAGTCACCGATTCATCTGACGCCGATGACGCGCGATCCCGTACAGGCGGCCGAATGGCTCGCGCGATTCGAAGGCGCGGGGCTCGACGGCGTCATCGCGAAACCGATCACCGGCACGTACCAGCCGGGCAAGCGCGCGATGCTCAAGATCAAGCACGCCCGCACCGCCGACTGCGTCGTCGCCGGCTTTCGCTGGCACAAGGCGGGGAAGGACGAACTCGTCGGGTCGCTCCTGCTCGGCCTCTACGACGATCGGCAGAAGCTCCACCACGTTGGTGTGACGTCATCGTTCACCATGACGGCACGGCGTCAGCTGGCGGAGGCGCTCGCGCCGCTGCGCGAGCACGCGCTCGACGGACATCCGTGGCGCGAATGGGCCAAAGCTGGCGGCGCGGAGGATGTCATGACGCGCATGCCCGGAGGCCAGAGCCGGTGGAGCGCCGGCAAGGATCTTTCATGGGAGCCGCTGCGCGTCGAACGCGTCTGCGAGGTCAAGTACGACCACATGCAGGGATCGCGCTTCCGCCACGCCGCCGTCTTTCAGCGCTGGCGCGCCGACCGGCGGCCCGACGACTGCCGGTACGATCAGCTCGAGGTCACGACTCCGTACGAACTTTCGAAGGTTTTCGGCGCGGCCGGCCGGGATCGGTAACGTCGCCCCTCGACGATGATCGAGGCCACCCTGGGTTCACCAAAGGGCCTTCCCAATCGTTCACGTTGTCATCAGGATCGAGCGGTTCCTGCACGGGCCGCAGCGGCTCCGGCACGTGCTGCAGATTGATGCGGATGCGCGTCCACGTGCGGAAGCGGCCGCGCATCGCGTCGACGAGGACGTCCGCAGGTGCCAGATGCGCGCTCGCGTCCGGGTGGCGCGCCTTCCATCGCTCGACGCCGGCCAGCGCATCCGCCTTTTCGCGCGCGCGCGCGATTTCAATCAGCGGATGTTTCCGACTTCGCTCACGTTTCGAACTGGTCGGCGCGCGCCGGCGTGACGGCGCGACACGCGGGCCCTCGCCCTCCTGCTTGCGGTAGTGCGGCGGCCACGGCGCGTCGCCGAGCCCTTCGGCTTCCTGCCGCTTCGACAACTCGAGCAGGGCCTCCAGCGATCCCGGGCGCTCGTCGATGGCCGCGTGGCGGTCGCCGACCGCGACGAAACGCGCGGGCATCGTGGCCAGCGTGAAGTCGCCTGGCTCGCACGCGTCGATCTCGTCCCAGGCCAGCGGCGCCGACACGCGCGCATCGGCGGTCGGCCGGACCGAGTACGCGCTCGCGATCGTCCGGTCCTTGGCGTTCTGGTTGTAGTCGAGAAACACGCCGTGGCGTTCTTCCTTCCACCACTTGCTCGTCGCAAGCAGTGGCGCGCGCCGCTCGATCTCGCGCGCGAGCGCCAGGGCCGCGCGGCGGACTTCGTCGAACGTCCAGCGCCGTTCGATGCGCACGTACACGTGAATGCCGCGAGACCCTGACGTCTTCGGCCACCCGACGAGACTGAAGTCGGTCAGCGTCGCGCGGACGATGCCGGCGACCTCGCGGAGCTGCGGCCACTCGACGCCAGGAACAGGATCGAGATCGACGCGCAGTTCGTCGGGATGATCGAGATCGTCGGCGCGCACCGGATGCGGATGGAGCTCGAGACACGCGAGGTTCGCCATCCAGACGAGCGCGGCCGCGTCGCGCGGGACGACTTCCTCCGCCGTGCGGCCCGATGGAAACCGCAGCGCGACGACGTCGATCCACGGCGGCCGCGATTCCGGCGCGCGCTTCTGAAAGAAGAACTCGCCGCCGACGCCGTTCGGATGGCGCACGAGCACGTTCGGTCGCCCGCCCGCGCCGCGCAGCGCACCGTCCACGACCGCGAGGTAGTACTGCGCGAGATCCAGCTTGGTGTGGCCGGTGCCGGGGAAGAGCACCTTACGGGGTTTGGAGATCGCGACCTCGCGTCCAGCGATGGTGAGAAGCTCCTGCTCGGCCCGGCTCGGCATCGGCTGACTATAGCGAACTCTGCGGGGCGCGGACTGCGATGGACGACAGCGGCGCTAGGCCCGGTGACCGCGAGGATCGACCTGGATCTCGCGCAGGTTCCTCATCGCTTTCCGCCACAGCTCCTGGAAACCCTCCGCCAGACTGTCCGCGAGCTCGCGATCGCGAACGAGCAGCGACGCAAACCGGCCTTCCTTGACGAAGGGATGGTCCAGCGGCAGCACCACGGTGTCGTCGTCCACCACGTGAAAGGGATGACCGAGCTCTCCCGAGTAGCGGACGCCGGTCATCTGCCGCAGGTCGTGCCGGTGTGCCTTGAGGAACTCGACGAGGCGACCTGCGCTTTGGTACGAAAAGCCGAAGACGACGCGATGCTCGACGCCGTGCTCGGACGCATTCCTGGCGATGCGGCGGAGGATGGGGAATCCGCCCTTGACCGCCGTATCGATCGCCATGAGGTCGCCGGCTTCCAGATAAGACAGGATTCGCTTCCGTGCCGCCGCCAGCGGAACGAGGTGCCGGCGAATGTGCCCCTCGACGCCGAGCGCGAGGTCGAGGAACGGTTGCCGGCCGCGCACCCGCGACCGCAGGCCCGCGAACGTGGCGTGCAGCGCCGACGCGTCGGCAGCGAACCGGTCGGACTGCTCCCGGGCGATCTCGATAATCCGGCCGACGACGACTGCCGTGGGCAGCGCGGCGAACATTTTCGGGCGCGTCGGCTGCACGTGCACCAGCCCCAGGCCGGCGAGTTTCTCCATCGCCAGGTAGATCTTCGAGCTCGGGATGTCGCCCTCACGGCACAGCGTCGCGGCATCCGCGACGCCGCACAGCATCAGCGCCATCAGCGCCCGCCGCTCGTAGAGCACCAATCCGATGTGTCCGAGCTGGTCAGGATCGGTCGGCGGCATGCGTCATTATCTACTACCGTAAGTAGTTGAACCAGAGCTTGCGCCCGTTGCACAGTAGGTCCCGCGCGCCAAGGCACGCAGAGGAGGATGCCGTGAGCCAGACAGTTGCCGGTCGGGTCATGCCGATCATCGCCGTCGCGTCCGTGAACGACGTGCGGAACTTCTATGTCGACACGCTCGGATTTCAGCATGTGATGGGGATGGTCGGGAAGGACGGGCAGTTCGATTTCTGCACCGTCGTCCTGGGCGAGGCGAGGGTCATGTTCTCGCGCGCGCCCGGGGCTGCTCTTTCGTCCGCGGCTAAACAACCTGTCGAGTTCTATCTCGAGGTGGATGACGTCGACGCTCTACACGACCGGCTGAGGAAGAAGGGCGTGGCGATCAGCGACCCGCTGACGGTGCAGTGGTGGGGCGACCGGACATTCAAAGTCCTCGATCCGAACGGCTACGAGATCTGGTTTTACACGAACGTTGCCGAGCCGAAGCCCCCGCAGGGTGCGAAACTCGTCTGAGCGACGCACATTCACGGACGGAGAGTGATCATGCGTAAGCTCGTCTGCCTGCGCCTGCTCGACGTGCCGGTTCCGTCGGCCTACGGTCCGAGTGCGGACGAGAATCCGTTTACCGGCGCGTAATCGGAATCCTCCATGGCATACGACGAAAAGCTCGCTGGGCGAATCAGGCGGGCGATCGGTGCTCGACGCGACGTCACCGAACGCCAGATGTTCGGTGGTCTCGCGTTCATGTGCCGCGGTCGAATGTGCTGCGGCATTGTCGGCTGCGACTTGATGGTTCGGGTGGCTGGCGATGAATTCGCCGCCGTCATGCGCCTGCGTCACGTTCGGCCGATGGACTTCACCGGCAGGCCGCTCAGGGGATTCGTTTACGTTTCGCCGCCGGGCCTTCGTACAGCGGCCGCTCTTCGACGATGGTTGTCTCGCGGCCTACGTGTCACCGGAACGGCGCAACCGGCGAAGTCCAGCTCCCGCCGGCACGCGAGTCCTGCCGGTGGTGTGCGAGCAACCCGACCGATGCGTCCGAGATCGCTCTGAGCAGCTCGGACGTGCGCGATCAGATCCATCGGTCGACGTCGAATCCTGCACGGAGCGGGTTCACGAACTGGACGCTTTCAAGCCGGCGGCCGTCCTGAAAATCCTCGGTGAAGATCGCCGCGATCTGATTGAGCCGCGCCGTGGCCCAGATTTGCGCGTCGTAGTAACTCAACCGGTGCTGACGGACGCCGCGAACGGCTTCGAGCACGATTGGTCGCGTCACGTCCAGCACGGGCATCGCGTCGGCCAGCCGCTCCGCCTGAGCGAGCGCATCCTCGGTGCCGAGAATTGGGCGTCGGCCGCGCGTCATGGCGCTGACGAACTCGCCGAGAACCTGCGCGCTGACTCGGGCCCGCCCACTTTCAATCAATACGCCGACGGCCCGCACGGCCCGCGCGTACTTGGCGGCCTCGGCCGGCTGGTGCGCGTAGACAAGGACGTTGGTATCGATCAGGACTTCGCCCATCGGCCGATCCGATCCTTGTACAAGTCGTCCCTGGTCCAGGTGCGTTTCCCCGGACGTGTCGCACGCCGGGCGGCCAGAGATCGCATGAATTCGACGGCCTTCCGGCCGGCGGCCGGATCGACGCTGCTCGTCGAGTGGCGCGCAGCCGCCGGGGCGGCGTCCGCCCGATCCAGGGCTTCACGGATGAGCTCGGCCTCGGTCGTGCCACGTTGCCTAGCACGGCGCTTCAGCATCAGGTCGTGACGCTGATCCAAGTACACCTGTTTGCGAATCATTGCGGCCATGGCGAGTCCTCAACTATACATCGCAATATACATCGTCAGGCACGTCTACAGAGCGCGCACATCCGGGCCGAAAGGGCTCGGCGTGGCATTCACGAACGTGCCCGCGCGCACGGGCCGGTGACGATGGCCGTCTGCGCCGGCGCGTGCGGCAACCTCATCCAGCTGTGTCAGCGCGGCCGAGCGCCCGCGCCATCGAGTTCGGCGATCGGCCGCAGCCGACGATCGAGGATCCGTCCCTGACGAACCACGATCTCCGGAACGGCGTCGACGTCGCTGCCGGACGTGTGGAAGTTGACGATGCACGCGCGCAGGACGTAACGGCCGCGCAGCATGGCGTGCGAGACGAAAAGCTCGCCGCTGCGCTGCAGATCATCCAGCAAGGCCTCGTTCAGGTGATTGAGGTAATGCTCGACGACTTCGCTTCCACGCTGCGTGCGCATATCAGCCGGAACATACCGAAACGTCGTAATACTCAACGCCTGGGTCGTCAGCTCCAGTTCCGGATGGCGTTCCACCGCGCGCGCCATCGCGCGCGACAGCTCGATGTCGTCGGCGATCATGCGACGGTACCCAGCGGCCCCGGCCTGCCGCAGCGCCAGCCATACTTTCAACGCGCGGAATCCGCGCGAGTTCTGCGGGCCGTAGTCCACGAAGTTCACGGCGCGATCGTCGAAGTGGTAGTACGCCGGGTGATACGCGAACGTCTTGCGCAGCGCGTCGCCGTTGCGCACGAGCGCGCATCCCGCTTCGAGCGGCGCGTACAGCCACTTGTGCGGATCGACCGCGACGGAGTCCGCCTCCGCCAGGCCGCGAAGGTCGCGCGGTGCATCGGGGAGCGCCGCGGCGAAGCCGCCGTACGCGCCGTCCACGTGGAACCAGATGCCCTTGTCGCGACAGACCGCGGCGATCTCCGGCAGCGGATCGACGGCGCCCGTGCTCACCGATCCAGCCGTGCCGGCGACGAGGAACGGAATGTGGCCGGCAGCGATGTCCGTGTCGATCGCCCGTCGCAGCGCGGCGACGTCCATCTGTAAGGTGTCACGTGTCTCGATCCAGCGGATGGCTTCGGTGCCCAGACCGCAAAGATCCGCGGCCTTTTGAATCCACGTGTGCGCCTCGGTTGATGCGTAGGCGACCATCTGACGGCCGTGTCCGCCGTCGATGCCCTTCGCGCGCACGTCCCACGGGGCCGCGGCCGCACGCGCCGCAAGAAAGCAGACGATGTTCGCCATGTTGCCGCCGCTGACCAGCAGCCCGCCGCCGCCGCTGGGAGAGAAGCCGAAGCCGATCAGCTCCGCGATCCATCGCACGGTCTGCGCTTCGATCTCCGTCGCGGCCGGCGACAGCGTCCACGAGCCGACATTGGGATTCAGCGCGGATGCGAGGAAGTCGCCGAGGATGCCGATCGGCGCCGGCGGAGCGGTGATGTAGCCGAAGAACCGCGGATGCGCGTTGAAGAGCGAGTGATCGAAGAGCTTGCGCGCGGTGTCCGTGAGAAGCGCCGCCGGATCGGTACCGTGCTCGGGCAGCGGTCCCGTGAGCGACAACGCGTCGCGGACGGAGGACGGCGACTCATCCCTCGTGACGGGCCGCGCCGGCACCGACGCGAGCAGCGATGCGAGTTGATCGACGAGCTGACGGCCGAGGGCCTTGAAGGCCTCCGCGTCCATCGCGAGCGGCGCGTGTCTCGAAGGAAGAGTCATGCGTCGATGCCCTCGAACAAATCCGATTCGCGCTGCCGTCCTGCGTTGACCAGGCTGAACGCGCGATAAAACGATTGCGATCCCCACAGCGCCTCGTGTTGATCTGGACGCAGGGTCTTCAGCGCCGCATACGCGTCCACCTGGGATTCATGACACGACACCGCGTGCCAGACCGTCTGCCACCACTGCCGCGTGTCGATCACCGTCGTGATCGCCCAGGCCGGCCACGGCGTCGCCTGCCGTTCCACGCCGTCCGCGACGAAGACCAGCTTCTTGAAGGCGGCCCGATACGCGGTCCACGCGCGCTCGTCCCAGGCGAGGTAGTACAGCTTGGAGACCGCGTGCGCCGGCCCGAGGTCGCGACCGCGCGCGTCGAAGGACGAATCGGCCGCCGCGACGATGGCTGCCGTCGTCAACTGGGAGATGGCGACGTGATCGGAGTGGCCGTACGCGCCGTCAGGAGCGAATGTGAGGACGACGTGCGGTCGCGCGCGGCGGATGTGCTCGGCGATGGCGGGCACGCCGTCGTCCACGGTCACGCGATCGAGATGCCGATCGGTGTAGTCCAGCACGTCCACGCGATGGATGCCGAGCGTGGCCGCCGCGGCGCGCAGTTCGCGCTCGCGAAGCGACGCCAACGCCGCGGAGCCCGGATGTTCGCCGCTGCCTGCCGCGTGACCCCGGTACCGCCCGCCGCCGCCGCGCGTCGCCGTCACCAGAAAGGTTTCGACGCCCTCGCTCGCGTATCGCGCGAGGACGCCGCCAAAGCCCATCGACTCGTCGTCGGGATGAGCCGCTACAACCATCAGTCGCCGCGCCGCAGTCACGTGTCAGCCTCCTTGACGAACGCGTTATCCGTCAGTTCAGAGGCGACACTGTAGCGCGAGCGACGCGGATCGCGCGTCCCCCTGTCAGGTCATTCTTGGAGACGGTGAAGAAATGGCCTTAACGGGCCATGCGCGGCGCCGCGGGTGGCGTCGGATTAGTAGCAGAGCGGCTGGAAGGGATCAGTTGCCGTGCGCCGCACGTAGAGCGAGCAGCCTCTGCCGCCGAACTCCGTGCCGCTCCAGCAGTCGTCGATGCGTCGCTCGCGTTCGAAGTTATCGTCGTTGCCGGGATAGATCTTCAAGCCGTCCTTCGCCATGTTCGGGCGAAACGGCCAGCAGACTTCGCCTGCGAATCCACCGCAGAACACCTCAGTCCCCTGCGGAAGCGAGTTCAGGAATCGGTTCGTGATCGGGAGCGGGCAATCCACCATCGACACCGGAAGGCGATAGTACATGCCGGCCCATAGCGGCGGCAACATCGTGCCGGCCGTCACGACCGCGTTCACCGAGATGACTGCGAACGCGGCGATCGCCGCGACGAGGCGGGCAACACCAGTGACGCCCTTCGGCCGTCCCTCGGGGAGCCAGACCAGTGCCGAGAGACCTGCGGCGAGGATTCCGTACAGCGAGACGAACATCGCGTTGCGTTCGTACGGAGGCTCGACGATCTGAAAGATGTTGACGACCTCCACCACCGCGAAATACGAGAGCACGGCGCAGCTGAGGTAGGCCGCGAACAGCGGCGCAGGGCGTTCGGCCCGGACGTCAGCCGGCTGGTTCCAGCGCGCGATGAGGTACGTGCCGATCCCCGCCGCGAGTATTCCCGTCAGCAGCGGGAGTGAAATCCAATGCCAGTCATACGCGGCATGAAACATCCGCAGCGTGTATTGCCACGTCGGCTTGAACAGTTGGTAGTCGCGGACCATCTTCCGCATGCCCGTCACCAGCGGCGCGTAGAGCAGCGCCAGGAGCAGGGTCGAGCGTGTCCAGCGCACGACGACGCGCTTGACCGCCTCGAGGCTTGCGCCCTGTTCCACGAGATCGACGAGCAACAGGCCCGGCCATGTGTAGCTGACCGTGAACATCGCGTAGCTCGCGAGGACGAGCAGGACGTCCGAGAACCAGGCGTTGAACCGTGGCCGCCGGAAATACACTGCTGCGAGACCGAGCGTGCAACCCATCAGGTACCCGCGGCCCACGAGAGAAAAGAAGATCAACTCCGAGGAGGCAAAGACGGCGCTCGTGAAGAGCAGCAGCGGAAGCCATCCCGCCGCACGGGGGAGGGCCTTCCACGAACGGAACGGCGTTTCAAAGAAGAGTCCGATGAGCGTGAACGCACCGAGGATCGTGATCCAGTTCGGAATGCGCATGAAGAAGGGATTCCGGGTCACGAGGTCGTGCGGGAGAAGGGACGTGAGCCACGTGTAGAGCACGTGGTTGTTGAAGTTGTAATTCGTCAGGGCATAGAACGGCCCATGCACGGCCGTTTCGTTGTAGTTCCACGTCTCGTCGTAGGTCAGCGGCATGCGCGCGAACGAGGAGTACACGAACGCGAGCCACACGACGAGGATCCAGAGGCGCTTACGCACGGGCGCGGATTATATCGGAGCGCCACGACCCTTTGTGGGGAGTTGGTTTACCAGGCGCAGCTCGCGCGTGGGCTGTGGGACGTCGACGGGAGCGAGCGAAGGTTGGTGGACCAGACGGGAGTCGAACCCGTGACCTCATGAATGCCATTCATGCGCGCTCCCAACTGCGCTACTGGCCCATCTTGGGAAAGCCGAATCCTAATTCTAACACGCCCTCCGTATCCTCCGTGTCCTGCGTGGTGGCATCTGCTCTTTCGATCTTCAGTACTCCGAGAACATGCGCTGAATCTCGGCGCCGTCCTTCGTCTTCGTCAGCGCCATCATCAGCAGCAGCCGCGCCTTGACCGGCGCGAGATCCTCGCCGGCAACGCGCCGCGCGCGTTCCTCGGGCGTCAGCGCGTTGTTGGGATTGTTCGGATTCGCCGGCGGAGTTGCGCCCGTCGCCGCGGCGCCGACGGGTGGACCGCCGCGTCCGCCCCCGCGCTGCGGCGCAATCCGTCCGCTGCCGGTGCGCGTCGTGGAGACGACGATCGCGCCTTTCTCGAGCGCGTACGTGATGCCGGCCTGCTGCGTTCCACTCGTCGCGCCGGCGCCGGCGCCGGCGATTACGATGCCCTGCGCGCCCGCATCCACCGCGGCCTTGATCAAGTCGCCGTCGGCGCCTTGATACACCCAAATGACGTCAACGCGCGGCAGCTTCGTCACGGCTGCGATGTCGAATTCGGTCTTCGCCGTATGGCGTTTGACGACGTCGCGATAGAAGACGACGCGATCGCTATCAACGACACCGAGCACACCGTAGCCGCGCGTCTGAAACGTCTCGAGCCGCAACGCGTCGGTCTTGGTCGCCTCGCGCGCTGCATTGATCTCATCGTTCAGCACGACCAGGACGCCCTTGTTGTGCGCGGCCGGCGCTGCGGCGACGCGGAAGCCTTCGAGCAGATTCGCCGCGCCCTCGTAGCCGAGCGTGCTCGGATTGCGCATCGACCCGACGACGACGACCGGCTTCTCGCTGCGCACGGTGAGGTTGAGGAAGTATGCAAGCTCTTCGAGCGTGTCGGTGCCGCTGGTGACGACGAGTCCCGCGAGTCCGGGATCAGTGCGGAACAGCTCGTTCAGCCGCTTGCTGAGCGCCACCCACTGATCGAGCGTCAGTTCGCTGCTCGCCAGGTTCGTGAACTGCTCGAATTCCGCCTGCGCGTACCGTTCGATGCCGGGCATCGACTTGACCAGCTCTTCCGCGGTCAGCCGTCCGCCGTTCCGGTTCGAGATCGTGCCGCCGGTCGCCACGAGGCGGACGCGGGGAACGCTGTTCTGTGATGGGGTCTGTGGCGCGGCCTGCGCCTGTGCCCGGCCCGTCGCGGCGGAGGTCAGACACAGCGCCGCCGCGCCGATTGCTGCAATCGCGCATCGTCTGAGCATGCCGACGATCCTACATTAGCTGCCAGGGCTGGCGGGAGCGGAAGCCCGGGCGTGCGCGCGCGTGAGCCATTCGCACAGATGCCGGACCGCTTCTTCGGGCGTCTTGCCGTAGAAGGGCATCAGCGCGGTGGGGACGCCGGGCACGCGGACGATGTACGCGCGCCAGCGATCGGCGGACACCGCCATCGCCTCGATCAGATAGGGGCGTCCCGCAATGGATTCTTCGAAGCGTTGGACGGCGACGGTCACAGTTGGACGAGAGTGCTGGGTGTTGGGGAGAACGTCAGCAATTGTACGCACGCGCACGACGCACACAAGCGAAGCGCGAACCGAAAGCGCGTGCACAACGGCGACCGGCTGCGATCTCGAACGTCCGCGCGCAAAATACTTTCCCGTGTCGGTCCATCCACAGGAAATGCACCATCCATACACAGGATTTCCACAGGTCCGGGAATGGCGCGTCCGTAGGACGTAGTGTAGGCTTGAAACTTCATGTTCAACCGCTCGCTGGCGGCCGCGATCGTCGCGGTCGTGCTCGTCGTTCCGGCTGGCGGCGCGAGCGCCGCCCCCGGCCCTGATGACGCGACGCGGTTGCGCGTGTTTCTGACCGACGGCTCCTCGCTCGTCAGCTATGGCGAGCCGGCGCGCGTCGGCGACCGCATCATCTTTTCAATCCCGACGGCCACGACGCCGAATCCGCCGCTGCATCTGGTCGATTTGCCCGCGTCGCGCGTCGATTGGGACCGGACGAACCGCTACGGCGCCTCGGCGCGCGCGTCACACTACGTCGAAACGCAGGCGGAGGCCGATTACCTGGCGCTCTCGAACGACATCGTGCAGGCTCTGAACGACGTCGCCCAGGCGACCGAGCCCGCGCAGCGCCTGGCGATCGTCGAGCGCGCGCGCAGGACGCTCGCCGAGTGGCCGTCGAATCACTACAACTACCGGCAGGGCGAAGTGCGCCAGATGGTCTCGATGCTCGACGATGCGATTGCCGACCTGCGCGCGGCCACCGGGCCGGGGCGGTTCGATCTCTCGCTCGCGGCCTTCCTCGATCCGCCGACGATTCCCGAGCCGCTGCTTCCGCCGCCGACCCTCAAGGAAACAATCGACCAGATGCTGACCGCCGCGCGCATCGTCGACACGCCGGCCGAGCGCGAGTCTCTGCTCGTGACGGCGATCGCCGCAATCGATCGTGACAAGGACGCCCTTCCCGCGGATTGGGCGGCCGGCACGCGATCCGAGGCGGAAGCTCTCGTCCAGACCGAGCTCCGGTTCGACCGCGCGTATAAGTCGCTGACCGCCCGCACGATGGCGGCGGCGAACCGCCGCGCGCGGCTGATCGATGTGCGCGGCCTCGAGCGGCTGCTCCGCGGCATTCCGCAGCGCGACGCCGTGCTCGGCGCCAAGCGTCCTGATGCGGTGAACTCGCTCATCGAGGCCGTTCAGGCAAAGCTCGACCTCGCGCGCCAGGTGCAGCTGGCCCGCGATCGCTGGGCGCTGCGCGCGCCGGTGTTACGCCGATATCGCGTGGCGATTCGGACGCCGCTGGATCTCTTCAGCGGGCTGAAGCCGTCGCTCGAGAACATTAAATCGCTGTCGGGATCGACGCCCGCCGCGCTCGCCGCCACGCAGCGCGCGGTGACGCGCATCGTCAAGCTGGCCTCCGAGGTGACGCCGCCCGACGAGCTGGCCGCTGCGCACGCGCTGCTCATCAGCGCGGTGCAGATGGCCGGCACGGCCGCGCAGATTCGGCGCGAGGCCACGATCGCCGGCGACATGGCGCGCGCCTGGGACGCCTCGTCCGCCGCCGCGGGCGCGCTGATGCTCGGCGCGAAAGCGCGCAGCGAGATCCAGACGCTGCTGCGGCCACCGCAACTCAGGTGATCACACCTCGCCGGACGCGACTCGTGCGGGTGCCCGATCTGCCCGCGTTCCGGGAAGCGATCGAGCGCCTCGCGAACCCTGAACCAAGAACCCTGAACCCTGAACCTGGAACCCTGAACCCTCGCGTCGTCCTCGTCCCGACGCGCAGCGCGGCACGCCAGCTGCAGCGCGCGGCTGGCGATGCCGTACTTGTGACCCGCGACGAGCTGTACGCGCATCTGCACGCGCGGTTGACCGCGCCGCCGCGCCTGCTGAGCGCCGTCGAACGCGACGTGCTCATGCACGCGGCGGCGCGGCAGGCCGCCGCCGGCGGCGAGCTGTCGTTCCGCCTTCGGCCCGGCCTCGTCGTCGAGCTGCTGCGCTTCTACGATCACCTCCGGCGTCAGCAGCAGACCGTCACGCGGTTCGAAGAGCTCATCGGCGAAGCCGTCGGCGGGGCGGGCGACGATCGCGCGGCGGTGCGCCTGCGGCGGCAGACCGGCTTTCTGGCGGACGCGTTCCGCGACTACGAGCGCCGCGTCACGGAGACGGGCGGCGCCGACGAACACGCGCTGCGCGCGCGATTGATCGCGGAGACGGCGACCAATCCCGTCCGCCACGTCGTCGTCACCATGCCGGACTGGATTGCGGATGCCGCCGGGCTCTTCGTCGCGGACTTCGATCTGCTGACCCGCGTGCCCGGGCTCGAGTCGCTCGACATCGTGTCGACCGAAGCCGTGTTGCGATCGGGATTCCACGAGCGGTTGCACGACTGGTGGCCTGGGCTCGACGAGATCGTAGGGGCGGAGCTTGCTCCGCCCGAGGGCCCACCAAGGTCGGCCCCTGCGGTTGAATCAGGCCGAGCAGGTTCGGCCCCGACGGTTCAGACTCCGCCGGGTGCGCCGCCTGACGAGCCTTGGTGGACGCATCGCGATCGCGAGGAGGAGCTCGTCGCCATCGTGCGCCAGCTGAAGACCGACGAGCATCATGGCAACGCGGTGCCGCTGGCGCGCACCGCCGTCGTCTTCAAGCATCCGCTGCCGTACCTTTATCTTGCGGCTGAAGTCTTCGGCGCCGCGGACGTTCCCTATCAGGCGTCCGACGCGTTGCCGCTGGCCGCTGAGCCGACGGCCGCCGCGCTGGACCTCGTGTTCGACGCAGTTGCCGCCAACTTCACGCGCGATACGATCGTCGCGCTTCTCCGGTCGCCGCATTTCTCGTTCCAGCACGAAGGCGCCGGCATTCCGCGCGACGTGACGTCCGCGCTGGACCGCGCGCTGAGCGAAGCCCGCTATCTGGGCGATCTCGATCGACTCCAGGCGATTCTCGACGAGCGGCGCGGCGGCGTGCCCGAAGCGGCCGGCGTGCTCGACGCAGTCCGTCCGCTCGCGCTGCTTGCCACGCCGCACGCGGCATCCGCGCAGGTCGGCCGCGTAATCGATTTCTGGTCCCGGCACGCGCGTCCGATCGCGGACGACGATCCGTTTGCCCCGCGCGAACGGCGGGCGCGGGCCGCTATCGTGGACACGCTGAAGGCGATGGCCGCGGCGCAGGCCGCGTACGACGATCCGACCTGGACGATCGACGATCTGGCGGCTGCCGCGCGGCGATGGATTGGCGAGCAGACATTCGCGCCGGACGCCGCCCGCGGCGGCGGCGTCCACCTGCTCGACGATCAGGCCGTCCGCTACGGCGAGTTCGACGACATCACGATCGTCGGCGTGATCGAGCAGGAGTGGCCGGAGCGCCCGCGGCGCAACATTTTCTATCCACCGTCGCTGCTCAAGGCGCTCGGATGGCCATCGGAGAAAGATCGCCGGGCCGCGGCGGACGCGCGGTTCGTCGATCTGCTGTCGTCAGCATCGCGCCGCACGTACGCCTTCACGTTCACGCTGGACGAAGACGCGCTCGTGTCGCGATCGACGCAACTCGACCAGATACCGCGCGCGCGAGTGTCCAGCGTCGCGTCGATGCCGCCTGGTGATGATGCCGGCTCGCGGGTGTTCGTGGACGAGGCGCTCTCGCTGGAACCGGTGATGCTCGACCCACTTGATGATGTCGCGCGCGGCTGGGCTCAGATGCGCATCGGCCGCACGCCCGCCGACGCCATGGATTTCCACGGCACTGTGCGAGGGGGGATGGAAGTCCCTGGACACACAGTACAGAAACTCCCGTCCCCGGCTCACGCGTGGTCGGTGAGCGCACTCGAAACGTATCTCGACTGTCCGTTCAAGTTCTTTGCTCAAAGAGTCTTACGGCTCGAAGAGGAGCCGGACGATGACGAAGTGATGGATCCGCGGCGGCAGGGCCAGTTCGTCCACGACGTGTTCGAGCAGTTCTTCGCCGCCTGGACGCGGGCCGGGCATCGCGCTATCACGCCGGCGAACCTGGACGCGGCGCGCGATCTGTTCACCACGATTGTCGATGCGGCCCTCGCGGCCGCGCATCTGTCGGCGGCCGAGGCCGGGCTCGAGCGCACGCGTCTCCTCGGCTCGCCCGCGGCGGCCGGTCTCGGCGAAGCCATCTTTCGCATGGAAGCCGAGCGCCCGCTCGCCGTCGTCGATCGGCTGCTCGAGCACCCGCTGAACGGCGACTTCACGTTCGTGACGGCCGGCGGGCCGCGCACGGTGGCGCTGAAAGGCAAGGCCGATCGGATCGATCTCCTGGAGGACGGCACGTTCCGCGTGATCGATTACAAGCTGGGCTGGCCGCCGCAGCGCGGACGCGCGCTGCAGCTGCCGATCTACGGCTTGTGCGCGCAGCAGCAGCTCACGACCGAGCGCGGTCGGACCTGGACCCTGGGAGAAGCCGCCTACATCGCCTTCAAGGGGCCGCGCCGCGTCGTACCGCTCTTCTCGGCCGGCGATCGTGAGAAGACGCTCGCCGACGCGCAGCAGCGGATGGCGGACACGCTCGACGCTATCGCGCGCGGAGAATTTCCGCCGGCGCCGGACGACGTGTATCGATGCGAGACGTGCAGCTTCGCGTCGGTGTGCCGGAAGGATTACGTGGGTGATGTCTGATCTCGTCGACGCCGAGGCGCGGCGGCACGCGGTCGATCCGGCGCAGAACGTCGTCCTCGAAGCCTCGGCCGGCACCGGCAAGACGCGCGTGCTGGTGGAACGGTACGTCAACCTGCTGCGCGCCGGCGTCGGGCCCGATCACATCCTCGCGATCACCTTCACGCGCAAGGCCGCGGCCGAGATGCGCCAGCGCATCATCGACCGGCTGAAAGAGGCGAGCCGCCTGTCGGAATTCGACGCCGCGCGCTGGCGCGACCTCAAAGGCCGGCTCGACGACATCGCCATTTCGACGATCGACGCCTTCTGCCTGTCGCTGCTGCGCGAATTCCCGCTCGAAGCCGACGTCGACCCCGGCTTCGAACTGGCGGACAGCACCGAAGTGCCGCGGTTGATCGCCGAGTCGCTCGATCAGGCGCTGCGGATCTGCCGTGGCGTCGCCCGAGACGACGAGGACGTCGCGCTCGTGTTCGCGCAGCTGGGGGAACGGCGCCTCCGGGCCGGCATCGCGGCGCTCCTCGATCGCCGCCTGGTCGCGCCGCACGCGCTGCGCCGGTTCCTGCAGAAGGGCCCGCGCAATCTGACGGCGGCGTCGGCCTGCGAGGCGTCGGCCGCGCGCCTGCGCGACATCTTTATTAGTGTGCGCGGCGGCCTCGAGCCTTTCCTCCAGGACGGCCCGCACCACCATCCGCAGTTCGCGATGCTCGCGGCCGACATTCGGCGTCTGGCAGCCCTGAAGGGCTGCGCTACGACCGATGATGTCGGCGCTGCTACGACCGATGATGACGGCGCGACGACCGATGTAGCGCAGGGCTTCAGCCCTGCAGAGTTCCGGAACTTCATCGACCGCCTGCGCGCCTACTTCCTCACCCAGGAAGGCAAGCCGCGCGGCGAGCGTTTCGCCGGCACGCCGTTCAAGGCGACCGATTGCGACACAAACGATGCGTGGAAACGTCATCGCGCGGCGGCGTCGCAGATCGCGCCGCCGATCGCCGAGGCGATCCGCGCGTTCCGACGCGATCTGAACGCCGTGATGTCCCGCGGCGTCTGGCGCATCTTCGCCGTCGCCCTGCGCCAGTATCAGGGCACGCTTGACGCGCACGCGCTGCTCGACTTCTCCGGCGTCCTCGAGCGCGCGATTCAGCTGCTCAAGGATCTGGACGAATTTGCCGAGAGCCGCCTGCGCCTCGAAGCGCGGTACCGCCACGTGCTCGTCGACGAGTTTCAGGACACGAGCCGCGCGCAGTGGGAGCTGGTGCTACAGCTCGTGCGGAGCTGGGGCGAGGGTTTCGGCGCGTCGGAGGACGCGATCCCGCCGTCGATCTTCATCGTGGGCGATCGCAAGCAGTCGATCTACGGCTTCCGCGACGCTGACGTGGCCGTGGTGGACGAAGCGGCGCAGTTCGTCGAAGGCCTGCGCCCCGACGGGCAGCCCTGCCGTGCGATCACCGTCAGTTTCCGCGCAAAGCCCGAGCTGCTCGCCTTCGTGAATGACGTGTTCGCGAAGATCATGGAGGAGTCTGGCGCCGGCGCGAGGCGCGATGCGTTTCGCTACGGCGACACGGATCGGTTTCCGATCCAGGACGTGGGGGCCGACCTTGGTCGGCCCGGAGGTGACGTAGCGGCCGAGCTTGCTCGGCCGTTGGGCGGAGCGAGCTCCGCCCCTACGACTGACGATGCGCCTGTTCAATTCATCGCGGGCGAGACCGTGCGCGCCGCGGCCGACAGGGTCGGCGACGAGATCGCGCGGCTGCTCGCCGGGACGACGATCCGCGATCGCGCGACCGGCGTCACGCGCGAGGCGCGCGCCGCCGACGTCGCGATCCTCTTCCGCTCGCGCGACAGCCATCGCGAATTCGAATGCGCGCTCGAGCGGCGCGGCGTGCCGACCTACGTCTACAAGGGCCTGGGATTCTTTGATGCCGATGAAATCCAGGACGCCGTCGCGCTGCTGCGCTATCTCGCCGATCCGCTGTCGAATCTCCGCGCCGACGCGCTCCTGCGATCGCGCCTCGTCCGGCTCTCTGACACCGCGGTGGCGCAGCTCGGATCCCGCCCGGCTGACGCCATCCTACGGGCCGATGCGGCGCTGGCGCTGGCGCCGCTCGGCGACGAAGACCGGCGCGTGCTCGAGCGGCTGCGCGCGTCCGTGCCGCGATGGCTGTCGTGGGTCGATCGCCTGGCGCCGTCGGCGCTCCTCGACGCCGTCCTGCGCGAGAGCGCGTACGCCTACGAGCTGCGCGGTCCGCGGCGGCGGCAGGCGCGCGAGAATCTGAAGAAACTGCGGGGCATGATCCGGCGCGCGCAGAACCGCGGGTACGCGACGCTCGCGCGCATCGCCGATCATCTCGATCGGCTGGCGGTCGGCGACGAATCGAACGCGGCGATCGACGCGATCGATGCGGTCAGCCTGATGACCGTACACGCGGCCAAGGGTTTGGAGTTTCCGATCGTCTTCGTTGTCAACATGGGCCGCGGCACCGGCGGCGCGCGCGCGCCGATCCGCGTTGTGGACGAAGCCGCGGCGGGCGAGGCCTCGGTCGCGATCGCGGACTATCAGTCGGACGCCGACGAGGACGCAGCGGCGCGCGAGCGCGAGGAGACCAAACGCCTGCTGTACGTCGCGCTGACACGCGCGCGCGATCGGTTGTACTTGTCAGCGACGGTGCAAGAGGGGAACGTGCGGATGGGACGCGGCAGCCTTGGCGAGGTGCTGCCCGCGTCGGTCAGAACAAGATTCGTGGCGGTTAGCCCTCAGCCCTCAGCCCTTTCGGACGGCCCTTAGGACTTTTCCGCCCACGCGCGCGCCCGCGCTTCGGCCATCTCGCGCGTTTCGGCGACCAGGATCACCGACCGCTCGGGTTTCCCGCTGCCGTCGCGGCTGATCCAGGCGATCCAGTGCGGTCCGCGCGCCTCGCTGTGGACTTGATACGGTCCGGAAGACGTTGTCGGCGTTGTCATGTTGGGGGCGAAATCTATCAGATTTGGCCTGTTTTCGCGATGATCCGTGGCTTCCGGGCCGATTTACGTTGCGTCCGGGCCGAACCGCCCATAGAATCGGTTTTCGAAGGAGTTTTACGTGACGTTGACCTGTCCGAATTGCGGCAACGACCGGAACTTTCAGGTCAAGACGCTGCAAATGCGCGTCGTGAATCTGGAAGGCGGTCGTGTCGAAGTGTCCGAGGAAGACCGTCCGACCGTTCTCGAAGTGCTGTGCGACGAGTGCGAGACCGAGCTGAAGTTCGGCGAGTTCGAAGATGCGCTCCGCAAGGAAGTCCTGCTGACGATCGGCGCGCGCTAATCCGCGGGCGCCGGCACCCGATCACCCTTCCTCTTCGGCGTCTTCAAAGTAGTCGCAGTCGGGACACACCCATTCGCGCGTCACGCTGATCGCCGGCTTCGGATTGCCGGGGACCAGCGTCACGGCCTGGCTCTCCTTGTAGTGCATCGTGCCGCCGCACATCGGGCACTCCTTGACCGCCTCGTCCATTCGCGTGACGCTACCATCGGTGCGTTGCCTTGACAAGCCGCGGACCGGCTCCTATCGTTAGTCCCGGTCCTCGCTTGAGTTGACGCATCGAGTCTCATCCGTCGCTCGAGAGCGCCCGAGCATCGGTGCTATCACCATCGTCGATTCAAGCGAGGACCGGGATTGGCGGAACTTCGATGGTGCACGAGTGCTTCGCGGACGAAGTCGCGATCGATTTTCCCTCGGTCGGCAGTGTGGTCGATCGCATGCGCGACGCGTTTCTCGGCGAGCGCGCCGACGCGGACGTCCTGCGCGCCGACGTGTCGCTGTCGCCGCGCGAAGCGTTCGCCGGCCTCGTCGTGCCCGTCGAGGTGCCCGTGCGCGTCACGTGCCTGCAGTGCGGCGGGCGCGGCGAGACGTGGACCGAAGCGTGCGATCTCTGCGGCGGCCGCGGCGATTCGCAGCAGTATCACGGCGTGCGCGTGCCGCTGCCGCCGCGCATCGCCCACGGCGCGCGGGTCCGATTCCGCCTGCGATCGCCGGACGAATCGTCCGTGCGCGTGGAACTGCACGTGTCGATTCGCTCGCACGTGCGATAGTTCTTCAAGCCACCAGCCACCGTGTCTTCACACGTCGACCTCGCCGGCATCCTCTTCATCGTCTGGGGACTGCTGACCGCGATCGTCGGCCTCTCGACGCTCGCGCTCGGCGTCGGCGCCGTCGCGCTCCTGACGTCCGGCAGCCACGATGGCAGCCGCCAGATTGCCGCCGGGTTGACGGCTGCGGTCTTCACGACGCTCGCGCTCATCGCCATCCTCTGGGGCGCGGCGCACGTCGCGGTGGGCGTCCCGCTCCGCCGCCGCCGGCCGAAGGCCCGGCTCGTTGCGCTGATGCTGGGTTCGGTCGATCTGCTGCTGCTGCCGTACGGCACTGCGCTCGGCGTTTACGCCCTGTGGGTCCTGCTCAATGAGGGCGGAAAGGCCCTGTTTCAAAATGCGGATTGAGGATTGCGGACTGCGGATTGATTGCGGATCGATGAATTAAGCGCGGTTTTTCTTCAATCCGCACTCCGCAATCCGCACTCCGCAATTACGGTATTCTTGATCCCATGTCTGTCGAGCAGAAAGCTGTGCTGGACGCTCTCAAGGTCGTCCAGGATCCCGACCTCCACCGCGATATCGTCAGCCTCGGCTTCATCAAAGACCTCACGATCGACAACGGCCGCGTCTCGTTCACGATCGAACTGACGACGCCGGCGTGCCCCGTGAAGGACATGATGCGCGATCAGTCGCGCGCCGCCGTGATGCAGATCCCGGGCGTGAGCGCGGTCGACGTGCAGTTGAGCGCGCGCGTGCGCGAAGCGGTCAGCGCCGACGGCTCGCGCCAGTCGATCCCCGGCGTGAAGAACGTCATCGCGGTCGGGGCCGGCAAAGGCGGCGTCGGCAAGACGACCGTCGCCGTGAACCTCGCGCTCGCGCTCGCCAGGGCCGGCAGCAAGGTCGGCCTGATCGACGCCGACATCTACGGGCCGAACGTGCCGATCATGCTCGGGCTCAAGGCGCAGCTCACGACCGACGGCCAGAAGATCGTCCCGGCGGAGAAATTCGGGCTGCAGGTGATCTCGATGGGCTTCCTGACCGCCGACGATGCGCCGATCATCTGGCGCGGCCCGATGCTGCACGGGGCGCTGCAGCAGTTCTTCCGCGAAGTCGCGTGGACGTCGCTCGACTATCTCGTCGTCGATCTGCCGCCGGGCACCGGCGACATCGCGCTGAGCCTCAGCCAGACCGTGGCCGTCGCCGGCGCGATCGTCGTGACGACGCCGCAGCAGGTGTCGCTCGCGGACAGCCGGCGCGCCGTCGCGATGTACAAGAAACTGAACATCCCGACGCTCGGCGTCATCGAGAACATGAGCTACTTCGTCTGCCGCAACTGCCAGCACGAGTCCGACATCTTCGGCCACGGCGGCGGCGAGACGATGGCGACGGAGCTCGGCGTGCCGTTCATCGGGCGGATTCCGATCTACCAGGCGATTCGCGAGGGCAGCGACACGGGCGTGCCGCTGTTCCTCAGCGAGCCGGACTCGCCGGCCGGCAAGGCGTTCATGGCGGCGGCGGAGCGGACGGCGGCGCAGGTGTCGATTGCCAGCTACAACCGGCCCACGATTCCTTTGACGGTGGTGCGATGAGAACACTGACGCTGGTGGCGCTGCTCGCGGTCGCCGCGCTGGGGTGTCCTGGATGCAATGACAAGGCGTTTCCCAAAGCGCCCGAGGCAGGATCCGAGATGAGCCGCGCGATTCTTGATCCGTATCTGAAGATCGAAGCCGCGCTCGTCGAGGACAACATCGACAGCCTGCGCGCCAACGCCGGCGGCATCGCCACCGCGGCGACTGCGCTCGGCGCGCCCGCGATGAAGATCGACACGGCCGCCGTGCAGCTGTCGGCGGCGGGCGACCTCGCGGCCGCGCGCGACCGCTTCGGCGCGCTGAGCGAGGCCATCGACACCTACATGACCGGCATGAAGCTCAAGGCGCCGGAGGGTGTGAAGGTCGCGTTCTGCCCGATGCTGCGGAAGCCGTGGCTGCAGGAAGGCGAGACGCTCGCCAATCCGTACTACGGCAGGAACAACGAGATGGCGACCTGCGGCAGCTTCCGTTGAACATTTCCTTCAGCAAGCACACGCTGGCGAACGGCCTCGACGTCCTCCTGCACGAGGATCACGGCTGCCCGATCGTCGCGGTGAATCTTTGGTACCACGTCGGTTCGAAGAACGAACAGCCGGGGCGCACGGGCTTCGCGCACCTGTTCGAGCACCTGATGTTCGAAGGGTCGCAGCACTACGACCGCGGGTACTTCGAGCCGCTGCAGGGCGCGGGCGCCACGCTGAACGGATCGACCAACGCCGATCGCACCAATTACTGGGAAATCGTGCCGTCCGGCGCCCTCGGCCTCGCGCTGTGGATGGAATCGGATCGGATGGGCTACCTGCTGCCCGCGCTGACCGAGGCGAAGTTCTCGAACCAGCGCGACGTCGTGCTGAACGAGCGGAGGCAGAACTACGAGAACCGGCCGTACGGCTTGGCGCCGATGGCGCTGCTCGCCGCGCTGTTCCCGCCCGACCATCCGTACCACTGGACGACGATCGGCGATATCGCCGATCTGCAGGCTGCGCAACTCGACGATGTGCAGGCGTTCTTCCGCCGCTACTATCGGCCCGCCAACGCGTCGATCGCGATCGCCGGCGACATCAACCGCGAGGACGCGCTCGGGCTCGTGCGCCACTATTTCGAGAACCTCGATCCGGGCGAGCCGGCCGGCCCCGTGCGCGCCAGCGCGTCGCTCTCAGGCGACGCACGTATCAGATTTGAAGACCGGGTCGAGCTCCCGCGGCTGTATCTCGCTTGGCTCACGCCCGCGATGTTCGCCGACGGCGACGCCGATCTCGATCTCGCGACGGATCTCCTCGCCAACGGCAAGATGTCGCGGCTCTACCGCCGCCTCGTCTTCGACGAGCGCATCGCGACCGACGTCTCCGCGTCCCAGAATTCGCGCGAGATCGCCGGCTACACGCAGATCACGGCGACCGCCGCTCCCGGCTACGCGCTCGCCGAGCTCGAGCGCGCGATCCTCGAGGAAATCGCTCGGCTCGCGCAGGGTGGTCCCACCGCGGAAGAGATCGAACGCGGCCGCGTCCAGGCCGAATCGCAGTTCATGCTGCGGCTGCAGACCGTCGGCGGCTTCGGCGGCAAGTCGGATCAGCTGAACGCGTACAACACGTTCCTCGGCGACCCGGCGTATTTCGATCGGGATCTCGCGCGCTATCAGGACGTCACGGCGGCGTCGCTGCAGCAGGCCGTCGCGCGATATCTCGATCCGGCGCGCCGCGTGACGCTGAGCGTCGTGCCGCAGGGCCGCGCCGCGCTTGCCGCGCCCGGATCCGAGCCGGCGGCGCCCTCGTGACGCCGGCGCCCGCTCCGCGAACGGCGCCCGTCGATCGATCCCGTCTCCCGGTGCCGGGCCCGGCGCGATCGTTCACGTTTCCCCGGATCGAAAAGTCCGCGCTCGCCAATGGCCTGCGCGTCTGGACCGTGCCGCACCCGGGCGTGCCGCTCGTGGCGTTCACGCTGCTAATCCAGCACGGCGCCGCGACGGATCCGCCGGGCATGGAAGGGCTCGCCGCCGTCACCGCCGATATGCTCGACGAGGGCAGCGGCGATCGCTCGGCGATCGAGATGCACGAGGCGCTCGCGCGTCTCGGCGCGCAGTTCGACACCGACATCGGATCCGACGCGACGGTCGCCAGCCTCACCGTCCTCACGCGCTTCGCGGCGCGGGCGCTCGGGCTGCTGTCGGACATCGTCGCGCGGCCGGCGCTGCGGGAGCAGGATTTCCTGCGCGTACGGCAGCTGCGGCTCCACCGGTTGACGCAGCTGCGCGACATGCCGGGCGCGCTCGCCGATCGCGCGTTCCTGACGCTGCTCTACGGCGCGCACCCGTACGGCCATCTGCCGATTGGCACCGAGGCGTCGCTGACCGCGATGACACCCGACGACGTGCGCGCGTTTCATGCGGAGGCGATCCGGCCGGCGGTCGCCACGCTGATCGCCGCCGGCGATTGCGATCACGCGACGGTCGTGCGTCTCGCCGCGGACGCGTTCGGCGACTGGACCGGGTCGGGCGGCCCTGGAGACAAAGATGTGCAGGCGGCCACCGTGCCGCCTGCGATGCCGCGCCTGCACATCGTCCCGCGGCCCAAGGCGCCGCAGTCCGAGCTGCGCATCGGACAGGTGAGCGCGGCGCGCGACACGCCCGACTACCACGCGCTGGTCGTCGCGAACACGATTCTCGGGGGGCAGTTCGTCAGCCGCATCAACCTGAACCTGCGCGAAGACAAAGGCCTGACGTACGGCGCGCGGACGGCGTTCGAATTCCGCCGTCTGTCCGGTCCGTTCGTGCTGCAGGCCGCCGTACAGACCAGCGGTACGGCGCGCGCGATCGAGGAATCCATCGCCGAGATCGCCGGCATCCGCGGCGCGCGTCCGGTGACCGGCGCCGAGCTCGAGCTGGGCATCGCGGCGCTGACGCGCGGCTACGCGCGCAACTTCGAAACCGCCGATCAGTTCGGACGCGCGGCGCTGCAACTCGCCCTGTACGACCTGCCCGACGATTACTTCGCGCAGTTCGTCACGCGCGTCGAGCGCGTGACCAGCGACGAGGTGTCGCGCGTCATGACGCGCCACCTCGATCCCGCGCGGCTGACGACGCTCGTCGTCGGCGACGTCGAGGTGATCGGTCAGGATCTGACCCGCCTCGGTTTTGGCGAACCCGTCGTGCTTCCGCCCGACGCGTACTGATAGACTCCACCACTCCGCAAGTTCGTGTCATCGCGTGCAAGTGGTCAGTGCCGCCAGTGATCGTGCAAGCGGTCAATTTCACTGACCGGATAATCAGATGACGCGACGACGACCGAATTCAGATGAAAGCCGTCCGGTTTCATCAGCACGGCGACCCCGGCGTGCTCCGCTACGAGGACGCGCCCGATCCGGACCTCGCGCCCGGCGAAGTGCTCGTCCGCGTGCGCGCGTGCGCGATGAACCATCTGGATCTCTGGGCCCGCCGCGGTTTGGCCGGCGTGAAGATTCCGATGCCGCACATCTGCGGCAGCGATGTCGCCGGGGAAGTCATCTCGTCCGCCGCGGCCGACGTGTCGATCGGCCGGCGCGTCATGCTGCAGCCGGGTGTGAGCTGCGGCCGGTGCGCGGAATGCCTGTCGGGGAAGGACAACGCGTGCCGGCAGTACGAAGTGCTGGGCTACCGGAATCACGCGGGCGGCTACGCGGAGCTCGTCAAGGTGCCCGTGCAGAATCTCGTCCCGATTCCGGACGAGATCGGGTTCGTGCAGGCGGCGGCGTTCCCGCTGACGTTTCTCACGGCGTGGCACATGCTGATGACGCGCGCGCAGTTGAAGCGCGGCGAGGACGTGCTGGTGCTGGCCGCGGGCAGCGGTGTCGGGCAGGCGGCGATTCAGATCGCGTTCATGCACGGGGCGCGGGTGTTCGCGACCGCGGGGTCGGAGGAGAAGCTCGAAAAGGCGCGCGCGCTCGGCGCGTACGAGACGATCGATCACTACCGGCAGAACGTGGCCGAGGAAGTCCGGCGCCTGACGAACAAGCGCGGAGTAGACGTCGTCATCGAGCATGTGGGTCAGGCGACGTGGCCCGGCAGCATTCAGTCGATGGCGCGCGGCGGGAGGCTGGTCACGTGCGGGGCGACCACCGGCGCGAATGCGGCGCTGGACCTCAACGCGCTCTTCGCGCGGCAACTGACCATTCACGGGTGCTACATGGGCACCAAGGGCGAGCTGATGCGGGCCGCGCGGTTCTTCTTCGCGGGCCAGCTCAGGCCGGTCATCGATCGGACGTTTCCGCTCGCGGACGCGCAGTCGGCGCACCGCCGGCTCGAGGCGTCGGGGCAGTTCGGCAAGATCGTGCTCGAAGTATGATTTCTTCTTTGAGGGCGCGTGAAGCAGTTCGGCATCAGCCTGGTCACGATCGTCGCGGTCGTCAGCACGCTGCTGGCGGCGGCGACCATCTGGCTCTTTCTCACCAATCCCATGACGGTCGCCAACGCCGTCAACGAGGGCGACGTGTCGCCGCTCATCAGGAATCTCGCTGACGCGATTTACGCTGCACTGAGCGGACTTCTCAAATACCTCTGACGTTGTAGGGTGCTGAGTCGCTTCGCCGCAGAGTGCTGAGGCACTGCGCCGTAGCGTGCTGGCGGAAGCACCTTGAAGCGTCAGGCCCCAGCGCCTTGCAGCGGCAGGTCCAAGCACCCTGCAGCGAAGGGCTCAAGCACCCTACGGCGACAGGTCCGAGCACACTACATCGCAGTCAGCTGCTTCTTCAGGAATCTTGTCAGAATCCATCCATCGAGAAATTTGAACGGCGCTTTGCCCGAGCTGTAGTGGCCGCACGGGAGGACCGCGACCTCGTGCGGAACGTTCAACTCGGCGAACGCGTGAACGAGATCGCGTGAGAGGTCGACGGGGAACGTCAGGTCGTAGCGCGCGTAGACAAGCAGCGTGCGCCGATCCCGCAGGCGTTCGAGGTACCAACGCGGGCTGATCGGCCGCCACAGCGCGCGCAGAAAATCCAGGTCGATGTGGCCGTCGAGTCCGTCGCGCACATGCCGCGTCGAGAGGCCGCGCCAGACGACGTCGGCGAAATGCGGCGAGATGTGATTGAGCGCCTGCGCCTTGATCAGCGGCTCGTGCGCGGTGGTCAGCAGCGAGAGGCACGATCCGAGGCTCGTGCCGAGAATCCCGATGCGAGTGTAGCCTTGCGAGGCGAGCCACGCGATCGCGCGCCGCGCGTCGAGCACCGCCTGCCGGCAGATTTGAAGCGTACGCGCGATGTTGGCGCTGACGATGTAGTCCGCGCGGTGCAGTTCGGGCGGCATGCGCTGATCGTGATAGGGCAGGCTCAGGCGCAGCGCGCTCAGTCCGCTCCACGCGAGCAGCCGGCACAGGCCGGCGTGGCCGCCTACGTCGGCGTTCCACTGCGGGAGGACGAGCACCGCGGCCTTGCGCGTCGCGCCGGTCGTGGCGTCCGGCTTCAGCCGGACCGTCGCTGGAAAATATCGGCAATAAACCGTGTTGTTCGTCTCGTGCGGCGTGACGAGCGCGCTCGGAAATGTGAGCAGATCGCCGTCGGCCTCGGCGCTCAACAAATACTCGTCGGTCGGCGGCGCGGAGAAGAACGCGTCGGTGTCGGCCATGACGCGCGACACCCAGCCGCTCAGAACTGCCGACGGCGCACTGCCCTCCGCCTGCGGATCGCCGGGCGTGCGACCGTTCTGCGGAATCCAGTCGAGTCCCCACTCGAACGGCCGGACGACGCGATCTGTGGTGACCGAGGCGAGGCGGTGCTCCCACGCGTGGAAGATGGCTTGCAGCATCCGTCTCTCATGCTATACTGCTTGCTTCATGCGATTCACCTCGAGCGGGACCATCGCGTTTGAGAGGAAGTCCAAGGGCATCGGCCGAAAGCGGTCCAACCGCGTCGGAGAATGTGTGCTCGAGACCTAATCCTCATAGCAACGAGCGTTCATGCTGCCGACCGGTTGAAAACCGCGTCGGCTTTTTTTTTGGGTTGCGGAACGTTTGCCACGAAGGCACGAAGAGCACGAAGAAGAAGGGGAACGAGAGGAACGACGATGGCATCGATCGAAGTAGGAATTCTTGGCGCGACCGGACAGGTGGGCCAGCAGTTCGTCGCGCTGCTCACGCATCATCCGTGGTTTCGCGTCGCGTGGCTCGGCGCGAGCGAGCGCTCCGCGGGCAAGCCGTACCGCGAGGCGACCGCGTGGCGGCTGCCGGCGCTGCTGACCGATTCCGTCGGCCGTTTGAAGGTGCAGGCTGCCGCGCCCGCCGGCGCGCCGAAGCTCGTCTTCTCCGGCCTCGATTCGTCCGTCGCCGGCGACATTGAAGCCGCCTTCGCGCAGGCCGGCCACATCGTCGTCAGCAATTCGCGCAACTACCGGATGGAGGCGACCGTTCCGCTGCTCATTCCCGAAGTGAACGCGGATCATCTCGCGCTGCTCGCGGCGCAGGGCGCCGCCACGGGATGGAAAGGCCGCATCGTCACGAATCCCAACTGCGCCGTCGTCGTCCTGGCGATGGCGCTCGCGCCGCTCCGCCAGTTCGGCTTGAAGAAAACGATGATCACGACGCTGCAGGCGATCTCCGGCGCCGGCTATCCGGGCGTGCCGTCGTGGGACATTCTCGGCAACGTCATCCCGTTCATCGGCGGCGGCGAGGAAGAGAAGATCGAAACCGAGACGAACAAAATTCTCGGCGCCGTGAAGAGCGGGCGTGTCGAGAATCATCCCGTGACCGTGAGCGCGGCGGTCACGCGCGTGCCGGTGCACAACGGCCATACCGGATCGATTGCCGTCGCGCTCGAGCAGCAGCCGGACCTCGACACGATCATCGACGCGTGGAATTCGTTCCGCGGCAAGCCGCAGGAACTCGGGCTGCCGTCCGCGCCGCCGCAGCCGATCGTCTACCTCACGGAACAGAACAGACCGCAGCCCGCGCTCGACGCGAATCGCGACGACGGTATGACGGTCACGGTCGGACGGCTGCGCCGCTGCCCCGTGCTCGGCTACAAGTTCGCGGCGCTTGGCCACAATACAATCCGCGGCGCCGCCGGCGCCGCCATCCTCAACGCCGAGCTGATGCATCGGGAGGGATTGCTGTGACGATGCTCTTTCCAGCCCCACCCGCCTTTCCTGCCCTTCCAGCCCGGAGGATCTCTTCATGAGCGTCGTGATGAAGTTCGGCGGCACCTCCGTCGCCGATCCCGACGCCATCAGTCGCCTGATCGGCGTCGTTTCCCGGGAGCTTTCGGGGGATAGGGGCCCACGGATTAGCGGTGCTCCGACCGTCGTGGTCTCCGCGCTCTCGAAAGTGACTGACACGCTGGTGAAGGTGTGCGGCCTCGCGGAGGATGGCAATGGCAGCGGCGCCGCGCAGGCCCTGGACGCGCTCGTCGAGCGGCACGTGTCGATCGCATCGGCGGTGACCACGGAGAGCCGCGCGAGCGTCGTCGCGAGCGTGAAAGCGGAGTTCGACGAGTTGATCGGCCTCGTGCACGCGCTCGCGGTCCTGCGCGAGGTGTCCCCGCGATCGCAGGACGCCGTGCTCTCGGTCGGCGAGATCGTCAGCAGCCGCATCGTGGCTGCCGCGCTGGCCGACAGCGGGATCGCGAGCGCGTGGGTCGACGCGCGCACCGTGCTCATCACGGATGCCGAGTACACGTCGGCCGCGCCCGACATGACGGCCACCTGCGACCGCGTGCGTGAGCATCTCGCGCCGGTGCAGGCCGCCGGAAAAGTCGCCGTGCTCGGCGGCTTCATCGGCGCCACCGCCAGCGGCGTGACGACGACGCTCGGCCGCGGCGGGTCGGATTATTCGGCGGCGATCTTCGGCGCGTGCCTCGGCGTCGGCGAGATTCAGATCTGGACCGACGTGGACGGCATGCTGACCGCGGATCCGCGCGTCGTGCCGCACCCGCGGCTCGTCGAACAGCTGTCGTTCCACGAAGCGTCGGAGCTCGCGTTCTTCGGCGCGAAGGTCCTGCACCCGAGCACGATTCTCCCCGCCGTCGACAAGAACATCCCCGTGCGGATTCTGAATTCGCGCCGGCCCGAGAACACGGGCACGCGCATCACCGCCGAAGGCCGCCCCGACGCGACCGGCGCGACCGGTCTGACCGCGCTCGCGTGCAAGCGTGACGTGACCGTCGTGGACATCACGTCCACCCGCATGCTGATGGCGCACGGTTTTCTGCGGCGGCTCTTCGAGGTGTTCGAGCGCTTCAAGACGCCGGTCGACGTCGTGACGACGTCCGAGGTCAGCGTGTCGGTCACCGTCGACGACACGCGCCGGCTCGACGACATCGTCGAGGGGTTGCGCCATTTCGCGGAGGTCAGCTCGGAGCGCGACATGGCGATTATCTGCGCCGTGGGCGAGAATCTCCGGTCGGACCCGGCCGCGTTCGCGCGCGCCGTGAACGCGCTGGACCGTGTGCCGCTGCGCCTTGTGTCACAGGCCGCGTCGCGGCGTAACATTACGTTCGTGCTGAGAAACGCGGACGTCCCCGAGGCGATGACGCGTCTCCATGATCAGTTCTTTGGACGTGACTGAAGTACAGACGAAGAGGATTAGCCACAGAGCTCACAGAGACACAGAGAGGCGATCAGTTCGGCGGCGCCGCAAAGCGGCGTGCCCAGCCGAATCGGGACGGTGCACGAGTCGTGGCACTCTTCGCTTGAAGACTCGCGCACCGCCCCGATCCGGCTGCGCTCGTCGGCCTGCGAGGCAGGCCGACCGCCGAACTGATCGCCTGATACTCCGCGTTGGTCTTCTCTCTGTGTCCCGGTGTCTCCGTGGCTCGTTCCTCTTCTTCTTCGTTCTTCGTCTTCGTGGTTCGCAGGCGTTGGAATAACCGAGATGCGCATACTCCTGGTCGGTCACGGCAAGATGGGACGGATGGTCGAGGCGCTCGCCGAGGAGTACGGGTGTGACGTCGCGGGCGTCCTGGATCCGCTGTCGCCGCGGCACGGCGGCGGACCCGACGCCGACGCGTGGAACGGTGTCGACGTCGCGATCGATTTCACGACGCCGGACTCCGTGATGCAGAATGCGCCGGTGCTCGCGCGGCGCCGCATCAACCTCGTCATCGGCACGACCGGCTGGGCCGCGCACGACGCCGCGCTCCGGAAGGTGGTCGCCGACGCCGGCAGCGGGATCGTCGTCGCGCCGAATTTCTCGACCGGCGTCGTCCTGTTCGAAGCGGTTGTCGCGCACGCGGCGAAGCTGTTCGCGCCGCACCAGGAGTTCGGCGCGTTTCTCCACGAGGCGCATCACAGCGCCAAGAAAGACGCGCCGTCGGGCACCGCGATATCGCTCAAGCGCGCGATGGAGCAGAGCGGGTTCCCGCGGCCGATCGACGTCTCGTCCACGCGCGCCGGATCGATTCCCGGCACGCACACGGTCGGCTTCGACGGCCCTGCCGAGACGGTCACGCTGACTCACGCGGCGCGCGATCGGACCGCGTTCGCCCGGGGCGCGCTGACGGCCGCGAAGTGGATCAACGGCAAGCGCGGCTGGTACTCGATGAAAGACGTCCTTGGTCTGGGCGGGTAGGGCTGGTGGGCAGGCAGGTGACGACGTAGCGCAGGCCTTCAGGCCTGCTGGAGCACACGCAATGAGAACACCATTCACCGGAGTCGGAACTGCGCTCGTCAGTCCGTTCACGCGAAGCGGTGAGCTCGACGAAGCCGCCGTCCGGCGGCTCGCGCGCCGGCAGGTCGACGCGGGCGTCCATTTTCTGTGTCCGTGCGGCACGACGGGCGAGAATCCGACGCTCACGCACGCGGAGCGGATTCGCACCGTCGAAATTCTCGCCGACGAAGTGAAAGGCGGAGTTCCGATCCTCGCGGGCGCGGGCGGCTACAACACGAAAGAAGTCATCCATCTCGCCGGCGAGATGAAGAAGGCGGGCGCCACCGGGCTGCTCTCCGTCACGCCGTACTACAACAAGCCGACGCAGGAAGGCCTGTATCAGCACTATCGCGCGATTGCGGAGAGCACGCCGCTGCCGATCGTCGTCTACAACGTGCCGGGCCGCACCGGCGTGAACGTCGAGCCCGCGACGCTGGCGCGCATGGCCGCGCTCCCGAACATCGTCGGCGTGAAGGAAGCCTCCGGCAACGTGACGCAGATGTGCGAGATCTGCCGCATCGTGCCGGGCGACTTCATCGTCGTCTCGGGTGACGATGCGCTCACGCTGCCGCTGATGGCGGTGGGCGGGCGCGGAATCATTTCCGTGGCGGGCAATGAAATTCCCGCCGAGATGGTCCAGATGGTCGAAGCCGTCGAGCGCGGCGACTTCGCTGCGGCGCGCGCGGTGCACACCCGCATCCTGCCGCTCATGCTCGGCAACTTCATCGAATCGAATCCCGTTCCGGTCAAGGCGGCGATGGCGGCGATGGGATTGATTGAGGAGGTCTATCGCCTGCCGATGACGTCGCCGAAGCCGGAGTCGAAGACGAAGATTCTGCAGATTCTCAAGGAGCTCGGCTTACTGAAAGGCGCGCTGGTCTAGCCGGGTCCAAAAGGACCCGGCCTACTTGGTCGGGTACGTAGTCGGGCACGTAGGGCGGGTCCTTTCGGACCCGCCTGAACACTATGGACCCGCCGGAGTACGTAGGGCGGGTCCTTTCGGACCCGCCTGAACACCATGCTGAAAAACGAAATCGCCAATCTGATCGCGACGGGCGCATCCGTCGACCGCGAGCTCGCGCGCGAGACGTTCGCGCGGCTGCGCGCTGCGCTCTCGTCCGGCGAAGTGCGCGCGGCCGAGCCCGATCCGTCGAGCCCGATCGGCTGGCGCGTCAACACGTGGGTGAAGCAGGGCATCCTGCTCGGCTTCAAGTTCGGCGACATGGTCGATGCGTCGATGGACCACGGCAAACTGCCGTTCTACGACAAAGACACGCTGCCGCTCAAGAAACCGGGGCTCGCGGCCGGCGTACGCATCGTACCCGGCGGCTCGGCGATTCGCGACGGCGCGTATCTTGCCCCCGGCGTCATCTGCATGCCGCCGATGTACGTGAACATCGGCGCGTGGGTCGGCGAAGGATCGATGATCGACTCGCACGCGCTCGTCGGCTCGTGCGCGCAGGTCGGCGCGCGCGTGCACGTGAGCGCCGCCGCGCAGATCGGCGGCGTCATCGAGCCGGTGGGTGCGCTGCCCGTGATCATCGAAGACGACGTGCTCATCGGAGGCAACACCGGCATCTACGAAGGCGCGATCATCAAGGCGCGCGCCGTGATAGCGGCCGGGACGGTGCTGACCGGATCGACGCCCGTGTACGACCTCGTCCGCGGCGAGATCATCAAACCGACCGCGGATCATCCCCTCGTCATCCCCGAAGGCGCGGTCGTCGTGCCCGGCGCGCGCGCTGTGACGCCAGGCAAGGGCCCCGTGATAGATGGCTGGGGTCTCGCGCTCGCCACGCCGGTCATCGTCAAGTACCGCGACTCCCGCACCGACACGCGCACGGAACTCGAAGCGTGGATCCGGTGACGACGGCACGACGATCAACGCAGAGCCCGCAGAGGATTGTTGCGTGAGATCGGATGCGGTAGACATCGTCGCGCTCACGCGCGCGCTCGTCGATATCGATTCGACGACCGGCCGCGAGGGCGACGCCGGGCGCTGGCTCGCAGATTACCTGCGCGGCCGCGGCTGCGCCGTCGTCGAACAGAAAGTCGACGATGGGCGATTCAACGTCATCGCGACGCCGCCGGCCGTAGGGGCCGACCTTGGTCGGCCCTCGGGATCGGGCGGAGCAAGCTCCGCCCCTACGATTACCTTCTCCACTCACTTCGATTGCGTCCCGCCTTTCTTCCCCAGCCGGGTCGACGGCGATCGCCTTTACGGCCGCGGATCTTGCGACGCGAAGGGCATTCTCGCGGCGCAGGTCGCGGCCGCCGATCGGCTCTGGCGCGACGGCGAGACGCATGTCGGACTGCTGTTCGTCGTCGGCGAAGAACGCGGCAGTGATGGCGCGCGAATCGCGAACGACGCCCCCGATGGCGCAATGTCAGGGTCCCGATTTCTGATCAACGGCGAGCCGACGGACAATCGCCTGGGCCGCGCGACGCGCGGCATCCTGCGCTTCAAGTTGCGCGCGAGCGGACGGGCGGCGCACTCGTCGTTTCCCGAGCTCGGCGAGTCGGCGATCGACAAGCTGATCGACGCGTTGATCGAACTGCGGTCGATTGCGCTGCCGGACGATCCGGTCCTGGGTCGCACGCACTACACGGTGGGACTGATCAGCGGAGGCGTGGCGCCGAACGTCGTGTCGCCTGCCGCTGAAGCCGAAGTGATGTTCCGGACCGTGAGCGATGCCGCGCAGGTGCGCCGTGCGGTCACGCCGCTCGAGCGGCGCGTAACGATCGAGCACGTCCTCGACGTGCCGCCGGTGCGTCTGAAGACGGTGCCGGGCTTTGACGCCGCCGTGTTTCCCTACACGACGGACATTCCGTTTCTCGCGCGCTGGGGCGAACCGCTCCTATTCGGTCCGGGCTCGATCCATGTCGCGCACACCGCCGACGAGTTCGTCTCGATAGCGGAGCTGCGGGCGGCCGCCGATCATTACGTGACGATCGCGCGCGCGCTGCTGGCGCTGTAGCGCTCTTGCGAATGTAGGCCGGGTCCTTGGGGACCCGGCTGGCCGGCGGGTCCAAAAGGACCCGCCCTACGGCTTCACGGTGATGTACGGCTCGCATGCGAGCGCGACGCGCAGCAGCGCATCGGTCGCCGTTCGATTCCCGACCAGCTGAACCGAGCACGGCAGGCCCGCTTTCGTCGTGCCCGACGGCAGCGCGATTGCGGGATGACCGGTGACGTTGAAGAGCTGCGTGAGGCGCAGCATCACGTTGCGCACCGGCTCAGCCTTGCCGGCAATCTGCACGGTGTCCGCGCCGATGAGCGGCGCGGGGATCGGCAGCGTCGGCAGGATGAGTGCGTCGTGCGCGCCGAGCGCAGCGTCGACCTCGCGCCGGAGAAGTTCGCGGCCGGCGAGCGCCCGCACGTAATCCTCGGCCAGCACGTAGCGCCCCATCTCCAGCCGCAAGCGGACGTTCTTCTGATATTTCTCCGGCTTCGACTCGAGCGTCGCCGCGTGATACGCCGCGGCGTCGGCGAGCACGATGTGCAGATAGATCGTGCCGAGATCGGCGGCGTTGCGGATTTCGATCTCGTCGAGCGTGACGCCGGCGGCGCGCAGGCGTTCCAATGCTTCTTCGAACCGCGCCCGCACGTCGTCGTCCAGCAGATCGCAGAAGTACTTGCGCGGGACGCCGAACCGCAAGCCGCGGACCGGCACCGGCGCCGGCGGCGTCTTTCGCGGTTCGCCGATCAGCGCCTCGTAGACGAGCGCCGCGTCGCCGACCGTCTGCGTCAGCGGACCCGCGTGATCCATCGTGCGCGCCAGCGGCACGATGCCGTCGGTCGGGATTTCGCCGAGCGTGGGCTTGAGTCCGACCGTGCCGCACGCGGCGGCCGGAATGCGGATCGACCCGCCCGTGCACGTGCCCATCGTCGCGAGCGCCATGCCGGCGGCGAGGCTTGCCGCCGATCCGCCGCTCGATCCGCCCGGCGACCGCGCGGGATCGATCGGGTTGCGCGCGGGGCCGAACGCCGAGTCCTCATTGGTCGTGCCGAACGCGAACTCGTGCAGGTTCGTCTTGCCGATGAACACCGCGCCGGCCTCGCGCAGGCGCGCGATGGCCGTCGCGTCGCGATCGGCGACGTGGCCCTCTCGGACGCGCGACGCCGCGGTCGTGGCCGTGCCGCGGATGTCGTACAGGTCCTTGATCGACATCGGCACGCCGTGGAGCGGCCCGCGGTCCTTGCCTGCGGCGAGCTCGCGATCCAGTTCGCGCGCCTGCGCCCGGGCGGCGTCAGCCATCACGAGAATGAATGCGTTGAGACGGGGATTGTCGGCGTCGATCCGCTGCAGGCATTCATTCGTGGCTTGCTCCGACGTCGTCCGGCGGGCGCGGAGCCGGCGGCCAAACTCTTCAATCGTCATCATGACTAGTGGCTGGTGGCTGGTGACTGGGAGCTGCCGAATCGTTGAAGTCGGCGGCACGAAGCGCTTTCGTCGCGCGTGCCAGCGTTTCGAGAATCGGTTTCATTTCAGGCAGCCCGCGACGCTCGGCGTCGGCGACGGCGGCCTGCAGCCATGAATCAATGGTCATGACAACTCCTGGTCCGCCTGAAGGCGGACACGAGAAAGACGTGGGGAACCCCGCGAGAGAGTACGTGGTGTCCGGCTTCAGCCGGACCTCTTCACCGAAATTGACACGCCGTCGCGCAGCGGCACGACCGACGTCGTCAACTGCGGATGCGACGCGACGCGCTCGTTGTATTCCGCGATGGCGCGCGTGTCGTCGCCGTTCTTCACCTCCGTGGTGAATCCCGGAACGACCGTTCCGTCCCACAACACATTATCGGTGACGAGCAGTCCACCGGGCCGCAGCAGCGCGACCAGCCGATCCAGCAGAAGCGTATAGAGCGACTTCGCGCCGTCCTGGAAGATCAGATCGAACGGCCCGGCCACTTTGGCGACCATCCGCTGCGCGTCGCCGACGATCACGTTCACGCGATCGGTCAGCCCGGCCCGCGCGAAATTCTCACGCGCTTCCCGCGCGCGCTCGGGATCCATCTCCATCGTGAACAGCATGCCGCCCGCCGGCAGCGCGCCCGCGAGCCAGATGCCCGAGTACCCAATCGCGGTCCCGATCTCGAGGATGCGCATCGCGTCGACGGACGTCGCGAGCACGCGCAGCAGCACACCGACTTCCGCGTCCACCAGCGGCAGCCCCCGCACGGCGTTGACGCGCGCGATGTCGTCGAGCACCGCGTCGCTCGCGCGATTGAGCCCCGCCAGATACCGCTCGACCGCGTCCGGAACGATGATGCCCATAAAACGCTATTCTAGTCGTTAGTCATTGGTCGTTGGTCGTTGGTCACGCGGGCCTCACGACCAATGACTAACGACGAACGACCAACGATCAACGACCATGCGCCACACCAAGATCATCGCGACCGTCGGTCCCGCCAGCGACTCCGACGTCATGCTCGACGCGTTGATCGCGGCCGGCGCCGACGTCTTCCGGCTGAACTTCTCGCACGGCACGCACGAGTCGCACGCGGCGACATTCGCGCGCATTCGCGCGGCGGCCGCGCGCGCGTGCCGCGAGGTGGCGATCCTCCAGGACCTCGGCGGCCCGAAGATTCGCACGGGCGCGCTGGAGGGCAGGCGGCCGCTGCAGGTAAAACCCGGCGAGAAGCTGCGCATCGAGACCGGCGACTTCGCCGGCGGACCCGGTCGCCTCTCCACAACGTTCGCGGGACTCGCGCGCAGCGTCCGCGCGGGCGACCGACTGCTGCTGGCCGACGGCGTCATTGAACTGAAGGTCGATGCCACCGACGGGCAGGTGATTCAGACGACGGTCGTCGAAGGCGGACGGATCGGCGAGCACAAAGGCATCAACGCGCCGGGCGTGCCGCTGCCCGCGTCCGCGATCACGCCGAAGGATGTCGACGATCTGAGGTTCGGCCTGTCGCTCGGCGTGGACCTGATGGCGTTCAGCTTCGTGCAGAGCGCGGCGGATCTGCGTCAGGCGCGCGGGGTGTTGCTGGACGCCGGCGGCGCGGGCGTGCCGCTGGTCGCCAAGCTCGAGCGGCCGCAGGCGCTCGAGCATCTCGACGAGATTCTCTCGGCGTGCGACGCGGTGATGGTCGCGCGGGGCGACCTCGGGCTGGAGATGCCGCTCGAGCGCGTGCCGCGCGCGCAGAAGGAAATCACGCGCAGCGCCCGCCGCCACGGCATCCCGGTGATCGTCGCGACGCAGGTCCTCGAGTCCATGACGATGGAGGCGCGGCCCACGCGGGCGGAAGTGAACGACGCGGCGAACGCCGTCGCGGACGGCGCGGATGCGATCATGCTGTCCGGCGAAACCGCGGTCGGCACGCACGCGGCGAAGGCGGTCGAGACGCTCGACGCCATCATCCGCGACGCGGAGTCGTCGCCCGAGCCGGGGCCGCGCCTGCCGCCGGTGACGACGGTCCACGAAGATCATGAGCAGGCGATCTGCGAAGCCGCGGTGACGCTGGCGGACCGCGCCGACGCGCAGGCGATCGTGGCGGTCACGCGCGGCGGATCCACGGCCCGTCGTCTGTCGGCGCTGCGGCCGTGGGCTCCGATCGTCGCCGCGACCGAGCGTGGCGAAACCGCCCGGCGTCTCGCGCTGCACTGGGGCATCGCGCCGCTGTGCATGCCCCTCGGCGAGCACCTCGACGCCGCCAGCGCGAGCGTCGGCCGCCGGCTCGTCGCGCAGGCCCTCGTCCAGCCGGGCGCGGCGGTCGTGTTCGTCAGCGTCAACGCGGATCTCACGCGCCCCGACGCGAACTACCTTAAGATCCAGCGACTCTGATGCCGCGCGTGCACTATCCGACCGTCGGCGCCGTCGTGCTCGCGTTCGCCGCCGCCGCCATGCTCGCGCGGATGGCGAGTGTGGTCATTCGCCGCGCGCTCGGCGCGCTGGATTTCGGCGCCGAGAACCGCGCGATTGTGGAAGCGCGTTCTCGACAGCTGACGCGCGCGCTCACGGCGGTGGCGTACGGCGTCGCCGCGCTGGCGAGCATTTCGATCGCGCTCGAACGGTTCGGCATCAGCGAGCCGGCCTGGAATCCCAGACGCCTCGCGCGCTGGGGCGAGACGCACGGCGTTCACCTCGTCCTGACGATCGTCGGCGCCTTCATCGTCGTGCGCGCGGCGAATCTCGCGATCCAGTACCTGCAGCACCGGCTCGGCCGCCGTCACGACGCCGGCGATCACGAGTGGGAACGGCGCGCGAAGACGCTCGGCGCCATTCTCACGAGCGTCGTGAACGTGAGCGTGGTGTTCGTGGCCACGCTGATGGCGCTCGGCGAGCTGTCGGTCGACGTGATGCCGATTCTGACCGGCGCCGGCATCGCGGGACTGGCGATCGGCTTCGGCGCGCAGAACCTCGTGCGCGACGTCATCTCGGGCTTCTTCCTGATTCTCGAAGATCAGGTGCGCGTCGGCGACATCGCGCGCATCAACGGCACCGGAGGGACGGTCGAGCAGATCAACCTCCGGACGATCGTCGTGCGCGACAACGAGGGCGCCGTGCATGTGTTTCCCAACGGCACGATCACGGCGCTCGCCAACCTGAGCAAGCAGTACTCGTTCGCCGTCGTCGATCTCAAGATTCCGCCGTCGGAGGACGTCGATCGCGCGATGGCCGCGCTGCGCGACGTCGGCGATGCGATGGCGAAGGACATGGCGTGGGCGCCGATGCTGCTCGCGCCGATGGAAGCGCCGAGTGTCGAGTCGCTGACCGGTGGTGGGACGACTGTCCGGATCCGGTGCAAGACGCCGCCGCTCCGCCACGGTACGGTCGCGACCGAATTGCGGCGCCGCGTCCTGACGACGTTCGCCCAGCGTGGAATCCGATTGTCTGGACGATAGAAAAGATTCCCGTCCCCTTTTTCAGATGCTAAATTCATCCCTTATGCGCATTTCTGTCTTCGCTCTCTGTGCTGCCGCGCTCGTGAGTCTAGCGCCACCCGCGCAGGCTCAGCCCGGCGCGTCCTTCTCCGTGCCGGTCGTCTACCGGAAGCTGCCCAACGGGCTGCGCGTGGTCATCAGCGAAAACCACGCCGCGCCGGTGGTCGTCGTCGAGGTCATGTACCGCATCGGCTTCCGCATCGAACCGAAGGGCCGCACGGGCTTCGCGCACCTCTTCGAGCACCTGATGTTCCAGGGCTCCGAGCACGTCGGCAAGTTCGAGCACGTCCGCATCGTCAACGAGAACGGCGGCGTGCTGAACGGATCGACGCGCTTCGATCACACGAACTACTTCGAAGTCATGCCGTCGAACGCCCTCGAGGTGGCGATGTGGCTCGAGGCGGACCGGATGCGCTCGCTCAAGATCACGCCAGAGAATCTGCAGAACCAGAAAGACGTCGTCTCCGAGGAAGTGCGCGTCAACGTCCTCAACCAGCCGTACGGCGCGTTCGAGTGGCTCGGCCTGCCGCAGAAGGCGAACACGAACTGGTACAACGCGCACAACTTCTACGGCGACTTGAGCGAGATCCAGGCCGCCACGATCGACGACGTGAAGCACTTCTTCAACACGTACTACGCGCCGAACAACGCGGTGCTCGTCGTGACCGGCGACGCGACCGTGGATGAGGTGATGAAGCTCGCCGCGAAACATTTCGGCGGGATCCCGCAGCGCCAGCTGCCGCCGCGGCCGGACATCAAGGAGCCTCCGCAGACGAAGGAGAAGTCCTTCACCGAGAGCGACAAGCTCGCGCGCACGCCCGCGCTGGCGTTCGGCTACCACCTGCCCGATCGGATGACGAAGGACTTCTTCGCGCTGTCGCTGCTCGATCCGCTGCTCGTCAGCGACGAGAGCGCGAAGCTCTATCAGGCGCTCATCAAGGAAAACCAGATCGCGTCCGACGTCTCAGGCGGCTTCAACTACGGGCTCGGCAACAACTTCGACTACAACGGGCCCATGCTCTACACGTTCCGCGTCGACTACCGTCCCGACCTCAAGGGCGACGACGTGATGAAGGTCGTGGACAAAGTGATCAGCGCGATTCAGGAGCACGGCATTACGGCCGACGAGCTGAAGCAGGCGAAAGTGAATTTCCGATCGTCGTTCCTCGAGAACATCGAAGGCGGCAACATCCCCGGCTTCGGCCGATCGGACCTGCTGGCCGCGCTCGCGCTCTACGATGACGATCCCAATCGCATCAACACGATCCTCGCGGACCTGGACAAGGTAACGACGAGCGACGTGCAGGCGGCGGCGAAGAAGTATCTCGTCCCCGCGAACCGTACCTCAATCGATCGGCGGCCTGAGGGAGGTGCGAAATGATGATTTTCCAGAAGATGTTAACCACAGAGAAGGACACGGAGGTCACGGAGGTCACGGAGAAGAAGAACAACAACAAGGGTATTACCTCCGTGTCCTCAGTGTCCTCCGTGGTTATTTTCTTGATGTCGGCGCTTGTTTGGATTGCTGCGAGCGCCTCGGCTCAAGAGCGACCGACAGTCGGCCCGGAGCGCCCCTTCCAGTTGGCGCCGCGCGTCGAGCGAACGCTGCCCAACGGGCTGCGCGTCATCGTCGCGCGGCAGGACGCGGTGCCGAAAGTCTCGATCACGCTGACGGTGCTGTCCGGGTACTCGAGCGATCCGGCGGATCTCACCGGCCTCGCGAACTTCACGGCCGACGCGATTCAGGAAGGCACGAAGACGCGCACGAGCCGCGAGATCCGCAGGGACGTCTTCGGGATGGGCGGCTCGCTGTCGTCGAACGTGTCGCAGGACTTCTCGTCGCTCTCGGCGCGCAGTCTCGCGGAGTTTTCACCGCGTCTGATCGAGCTGCTCGCCGACGTCGTCATGAATCCGGTGCTGCCGGCCGACGAGATCGCGATCCTGAAGCAGCAGCGGATGCAGAACGCGGCGCAGAGCAAGTCGTCGCCGCAGTTCCTCGCCAACCGTGAGTTCCGGCGCGCCCTGTTCGGCAATCATCCGTACGCGCGAACGAGCGAGACCGAGGAATCGATCCAGGCCATCACGCGCGACAAGCTCGTCGCGTTCCATCGCGATCACTATCGTCCCAACAACGCGTTCGTCATTATCGTCGGCGCCGTCGAGCCCAACGCGGCCATCGCGGCGGTGGAAAAGGCGTTCGGCGCGTGGACGAAGGGCGAAGTGCCGAAACCGGCGTTCGCGGCGCCGCCGGCCCCGTCAGCAACAACCGGACGTCACGTCTACTTCATCCAGCGGCCGAACAGCATCCAGTCGTCCATCGCGATGGGCAACCTTGTCGTCAAGCGCAGCGATCCGCGCTGGTACGAGCTTGCGCTCGGCAACAGCATGTTCGGCGGCGCATTCAACTCGCGCATCGTGCGCAACATCAGAGAGGAGAAGGGCTATACGTACTCTCCCGGCTCGACGCTGACCGGCTTCGCCGACGCCGGCTTCTACCGCTTCACCGCCGACGTCCGGAATGAAGTCACGGGCGCGACGCTGACGGAAGTGTTCAAGGAAATCGACAAGTTCCGCGCCGACGGCAGCGAGCCGGACGAGCTCCAGGGCTCGAAGTCGTACCTGCGCGGCCTGTTTCCGGTGCAGACCGCGACGCAAGCCGGCCTCGCGGCGACGCTGAACAACGTCTACGTGTTCGACCTCCCGAAGGACTACACGGAGACGTATCGCGCGAAGATCGCCTCCGTCACGGCGGCGCAGGTGAAGGGCGCCGCGTCCACGCTCCTCGGCTCTGAGAATTCGGTCATCGCCATCGTCGGCGACTGGGCGAAGGTCAAGGATCAGCTCGGCGCGTTCACGAACATCACGTTCCTCGATCTCGACGGCAAGCCGATCGCACCGCCGGCACAGTGAGCAATACCGACTACACCTTTCTCTCGCACTGGCGCATCGAGGGGACGTGCGGCGAGGTCGCCGATGTCCTCGGCGATCCGCTGCAGCTCCCGCGGTGGTGGCCGTCGGTCTACCTCGACGTGCGGGAGATCGCGCCGCCCGGCGCGGGCGGTCTCGGCCGCCGCGTCGCGCTGCTGACGAAGGGCTGGCTGCCGTACACCATCACGTGGGAATTCGAGGTCGTCGCGTCGGATTATCCCAACGGCTTCACGATCGTCGCGAGCGGTGACTTCGACGGCCGCGGGGTCTGGACGTTCGTGCAGGACGGCCCGTTCGTCGACGTCACGTACGACTGGCGCCTGCGCGTCCAGAAGCCGCTGCTGAAGCATCTGTCGTTTCTCCTGAAGCCGCTTTTCGAGGCGAATCACCGGTGGGCGATGACGCAGGGCGAGCGCAGTCTGTTCCTCGAGCTGCTCCGGCGCCGCGCGGCGTCTGACGCCGCGCGCTCGAGGATTCCGCCGCCGCCGGGTCCGGTCACCTACGCCGGCGTGGCGATTGTGGTTGGCGGAGTGGCCATAGGAGCGGGGTTGGCTTACTTACTGGTACGGGCTCGAAGACGAGGACGAAAAACTGAAAACTGAAAAGAGAAAACTGAAAAGAGATCAGTTTTCACTTTTCGAGCAAGCTCTTCATCCCTCCCAGGGCTCGCTCCCAGCCGTGCGCGATCACTTCGTAGTAGCGCCGCCATCGCGGGCCTTCTTCGTAGCCGTTCTGCGTGACGCGGATGCGCGTGCCGTTGCCCTCGGCCTGCACGGTGATCTCCAGCGCCATGGGACCGATCGGATCGCCGTCGGGCGGCAGCCAGAACACGTCGGCGACGAGAAATCCCTGGCTTGGATGAAACTCCATCACGGTGCCGCGCAGCACGCCGCCGAGGCGTCCGAGGACTTCGTCGCGGAAATCCGTCGGCGGCCACTCGACCGAATACGGCCCGAGCGTGCGCGGCGTCGTCACCGAATGCGCGACCTGCCACCACGCGTGCAGCGCTTCGGCGTCGAAGAACGCCTTCAGCACGAGGCCCGGCGGCGCGGCGATGACCGCGGTGACGTCGAGAGAGGGTTTGGGGGCCGACACGTGTTCAGTTTGGGCGGAGCAAGCTCCGCCCCTACGGTTGACCGGCGGTCGTGCGTGGGCGGCGGTCCGCTCGCGCCTTGGCGACCATCTCTTTCACTTCCCGCATCAGCGTCGGCACGTGATACGGAATGCCGTCCTTGATCGTCCACTCGATGCCGCCGCCGTGCGCGTTCTCGACGCGGTCGCCCGGTCCGATCGGCGAGTAGTTGGACGCGGGCCTGCCGTTCAGCAGCATGACGTCGGTGCCGTACGGGTTGAGCAGCTTGAGGTTGTCGAGCGGATTGCCGTTCACGACGAGGAGATCGCCGATGAAGCCTTCGCGCACTTTCCCGAGCGTGTCTTCCATGCCGATGAGGCGCGCGCCGTTCCAGGTCGCGTGCTCGATGACCTCGAGCGGATGGAAGCCGGCCTCTTCGTGCAGCTCGAGCTCGCGCGAGATGCCGAAGCCGTACATCGAGAAGATGTAGCCGGCGTCATCGCCCGTCGTCACGAGCCCGCCCTTGTTCGCGAACTCGCGCACCGCGTCCATCCAGATCCGGTACTGCTGCCGCCAGCGCGCTTCCTGCGTCGAGGTCCACCCGAAAAAGTAGGAGCCGTGGTTGTCCATCGCGCCTTTGAAGTACTCCTCCATCGACGGATGCAGGTAGTCCTTGAACCACGGCTGCTGCTGCGCCCGAAGGAGGTCGCGGCTTGCCTCGTAGATCGAGAACGTCGGATCCCACGCGACGTGCTTCTCGACCATCATGTCGATGATCCTGTGCAGCCGCTCCGGATCGGCCTGCGCGTAGAGCTCGCCCGCGCGGCCGAAGCGGTGAACCTCGTTCGCGTAGTTCATGTCGGGCGGGAAGTTCTGGATCCCCCTGAGCGCGGCGTCCGCGACGCCGTAGAAGTGCTCGATCGAATTCACGCCCAGCTCGACGTAATCCTTCGCCGTCGTTTCTTCCACGGCGATGTGGGTGGCCGTGCGCAGCCCGAGCGCGTGCGCCTCGTCCATGATCGCTTCGAGCTGATCGCGATCCACGCCGACGATCTTGAGGCCGTCGGCGCCGCGCTGCTTGATGTCGCGGATCCACTGGCGGATCTCGGCCGGCGATCCGGTGCGGCCCTTGCTGACGAACGGGTAGACGAGAATCCGCGGCGCGACGATCGTGTGCGCGCGGCTCTCGGCCTGCCACTGCTTCGACTTGTCGAAATCGCCGCCGACTTCGCGCACCGTCGTGACGCCGGAGGCGAGATACAGATTGCGCTCGTACTGAATCGGCTGCGGGATGCCCGGCTGCCGCTCTTCGTGCCAGTGCATGTGCGCGTCGATGATGCCCGGCATGACGTACTTGCCGGTGGCGTCGATCACGGAGTCCGGCGCCGCGCGCGACGCGTTGGACACCGGACTCGTGCCCGCCCCGATGTACGAAATGAGCCCGTCCTGCACGACGATGTCGACCGGGCCGTACGGCGGCTTGGCGTTGCCGTAGATCACCATCGCGTTCTTGATGACGAGGCGGCGCGCCGCCTTGGCGTGGATGGCCGGCGTCGCGACCGACTGCTGCGCCTCGGTGCGCAACGTCAGCAGGCCCGCGACGGCGAGGCCCGCGAACGACATAAGGAAAGCGCGACGGTGCGAGGCTCGGATCATGCGAGGACAGCTCCTTGGGGACGATGACGACGCGCGATCATAACCCACGGGATGAATTTGGTCATTGGAAGGTGGTCCCATGGACTCGATAACCAGATGACCGGATAACCCAATTCGTCCAGATGGTAAAGTCATCCTTATGTCTCAGCAGCCGCTCGCGTATCTGTACCCGGAGTTTCTCGAAAGCAATGAAGCGCGGCCCATCCGCATACTCTCGGAGTACCTCGAGCCGCTTCGGCGCTTCAAGGATCAGAAGATCCAGGACACCGTTGTCTTTTTCGGGTCCGCGCGGATCGACAGCCGCGAGCGGGCGGAGCGCGCGCTGCGGACGCTGCGCGCGCGCGGCGTACGCGACGCGGACGACCACTACCAGCGCGAATTGAAGAAGAGCCGCCGCGCCGTCGAGTGGGCGCGCTACTACGAAGAGGCCCGGGAGTTGGCGCGTTTGCTTACGACATGGTCCGGCTCGCTCCAGTCCGACAACCACCGCTTCGTCGTCACGTCCGGCGGCGGGCCGGGGATCATGGAGGCGGCCAACCGCGGCGCGCGCGAAGCGGGTGGGAAGACGATCGGCTTGAACATCCGATTGCCGTTCGAGCAGGGCGCGAACCCGTACATCACCGAGGGGCTGCACTTCGAGTTCCATTATTTCTTCATGCGCAAGTTCTGGTTCGCGTACCTGGCGAAGGCGCTCGTGATCTTCCCGGGCGGCTTCGGCACGCTCGACGAGCTGTTCGAGATCCTGACGCTGGTCCAGACCGACAAGCTGTCGAAGCAGATCGGCATCGTGCTCTACGGCCGCGAGTACTGGGAGCCGATCCTGAATTTCAAGCCGATGGCGGAGTGGGGCGCCATCGGCGAGCACGACATCGAGCTGCTGCACTTCGCGGACACGCCCGCCGACGCGTTCGAGCATCTGCGCGCGCATCTGGTCGAGCATCACCTCGAGCCCGCGAGTGTCCAGGAGGCCGCGGCGCCGGGAATAGCCAAGACGAGAGGGTGAATTGGGTAAGTGAGGAGTTGGGTAATTGGGTAATCGCGATCACGCGGACCTCTCGATGTCACGCCGCCATTACCCAGTCACCCAATTACTCAACTACCCAATTACTCAACGACCCAATTCAGTCAGTAGATCAGAAACCGCGCCCGCGTCTTCTCGAACGCGCGTACAGACTCCTGCCAGGAACGGGCGATATCGCTGGCTGAGACTCCGGCTTCGATCGCCTCGCGTAGCGCTGGCGACCCGGCGAGGATGTCTATCGGCGGTCTCGTGGCTTCGTATTCGTACGGCGGTTCTCTCCACGCAAACCGATCGCGGCCGGCGGCGCGGAACGCTTCGAGCAGCGCGACGCCGGTTTCGACGGGACGGAATGTCGATCGATCCAGCACGTGGATCTGACATCCGCCGCACGCGGTCCTGGCGTGCTTGTGGAACGTCGGCTCGAAGACGACCGGACGGAAGCGCACGCCGGGCAGATCGAGCCGATTGAGCGCGTCGGCGAAGTGCTCGCCCACGACCCAGGGCGCGCCAATCAATTCGAATGGCCTCGTCGTACCGCGGCCTTCCGACACGTTCGTCCCTTCGAAGAGCACCGTCCCCGGATAAACGATCGCGCTGTCGAGCGTGGGAATGTTCGGCGACGGCAGCACCCACGGCACGCCCGTCGCGTCGAAGTACATCTCGCGGTGCCAGCCCTCCATCGCGACGACTTCCAGATCCGCGCCGATGCCGAACTCCTCGTTGAACAGCCGCGCGACTTCGCCGATCGTCATGCCGTGGCGCACTGGGATCGGGTACATCCCGACGAATGATTCAAAGCCCTTGACGAGCATCGGCCCTTCGACGGCGACGCCGCCGATTGGATTCGGCCGATCGCAGACGATCGCCTTCTTGCCGTGCTTGCGCGCCGCGATCAGGCAGTTCGCCATCGTATAGATGTAGGTGTAGATGCGCGTGCCGACGTCCTGCAGATCGATGACGAGGACGTCCACGTCGCGCAGCATCTGGGCGGTCGGCTCGCGCGTCTCGCTGTAGAGCGAGTAGACAGGCACGCGACGGATGTCGTCGATCGCGTGCCCGGTCTCGATCATGTTCTCCTGCACGTCGGACCGGAAGCCGTGCTGCGGACCGAAGATCGCGGCGAGCCGCGCGCCCGCGTGCGTGAAAATCCGGTCGGCGATGTGACGCAGGTCGCGATCGACGGACGCCGGGTTGCAGGCCACACCGATCCGCTTGCCGTCGAGGGCGGGGGAGTCGAGGAGCCGTTCGGAGCCAAGGCGAAGAGTCAGGTGGCCGATTATTTCATGCCGGGTCCGAACCGCCTCCGCCAAAGGCTACGGCGGTCCGCCGAAGCGTTCCGCGAAGGCGGAAGGCCCCGGCCTACATCCGCGTGACGATCACGATCGCGGGACAAACGGTGACAGTCACGCCGTCTGGTCAATGGCCGCAACTGACTCTAGCGACAGGATCATCGGTCACCTCCCCCCGGCCGATTGACAACTTGCACGTACGGAGTCCGGTTGATAGACTACGCGGCGTTTGGTGGTTAGGCCTGCCAGCTTCGCCCGCGCCGAGAGCCGATCGAGCCTCCGTTCCGACTCGCTCCCTCCACGCAATTGCTTAGCCGACGCGCAGCCACCTTCGGTGACGGCATCGAGCGCGCGTTAGCCGCCTGGTGCGAACGAGGAGAGTGTGATGGGTCGAAGGCTTTACGTCGGGAATCTTCCTTACACCGGTGAAGCGGAACTGCAGGAGCTGTTCAGCAAAGCCGGTAACGTGGAGTCGGTCCGCGTCATGCGTGACGCCGCGACCGGCCGGGCTCGCGGCTTCGCGTTCGTCGAAATGGCGACCGACGAAGAGGCGCAGAAGGCGGCCACGGAGCTGAACCAGTATCAGCTCGGCGGACGCGCGCTGACCGTGAACGAGGCGCGGCCGAAGCCGGAAGGCGGATTCGGCGGCGGCGGCGGCTACGGCGGCAACCGCGGCGGTGGTGGCGGCGGCGGACGTCGCGAGCCGCGCTGGTAAGCGTCCCCGTTCGCATTAGGGATACTTCATGAAGAACTGGTCGAAAGGCGACCGTGTCACCCAGCCCACGTACGGGGCGGGCACGCTCGTCGAGGTCAACGAGCACCACACGGTGATTGATTTCGACGAGCACGGTCGCCGCACGTTCGCGACCAGGCTCGTCACTCTGCAGGCGACAAACGAGCCGGCGCCCCACAAGACGCCCACTCGGAAGCGCGCAGTCAAGAAGAAGAAAGAGTCCTAACGCTCAATTGGGTAAGTGAGTAGTCGGGGAAGTGGGTAATCGCTCCGGGGCAATTACTCAACTACCCAATTACCCACTTACCCAATTCGTCTTACTTTCCCGCCAGATAGAAATGCACCGCCGGCGTAATCACCAGCGATAGCACCATCGACGCGAGAATGCCGCCGATCACCGCGATCGCGAGCGGCTGCAGCATCTGTGATCCTGCGCCCCAGCCGAGCGCGAGCGGGATCATGCCGGCGACCGTCGCGAGCGCGGTCATCATGATCGGCCGCAACCGGCGCTCGCCCGCGTGAATCATCGCGTCTTCCGGTTTCATCCCTTCGGCGCGGAACCGCTGATCGGCGTCCAGCAGCAGGATGCCGTTCTTCGCGACGATGCCGATCACCATGATCAAGCCCATGAACGACGAGAGGTTGAACGTCGTTCGCGTGATCAGCAGTGCGGCGAAGACGCCGATCGTCGAGAGCAGCGCCGACGCGATGACGGCGATCGGCGCGGCGAAGCCGCCGAACTCGAACAGCAGCACGGTGAACACGAGCAGGATCGCGATGACGAGCACGACGAGCAGATCGCCAAACGACTTCTGCTGCTCCTCGTAGCCGCCGCCGAAGCGGACACGGATCGCGGACGGCATGTGCAGATCCTCGATGGTCTTCTTCACGGCGGCGATACCCGTCCCGAGATCGACATCTTCGAGCCGCGCGGTGACGGTCACGTTGCGCTGCAGGTTCTCGCGCCGGACTTCGGTTTGACCGGGGATGTCCTCGACGCTCGCCAGCGTGCCGAGCGTGCCGGTGCGGCCGCTCGAACTGACGAGCAGCGTGTTGCGGATCGCGTCCGCCGACGACCGCGTGGACTCGGGGAAGCGCACGCGAATGGTGTACGCGCGGTCGTTCAGCACGACCGGCGTCGGCGCCGGCTCGCCCTGCAGGATCGCGCTGACGTCGAGCTCGATCTCCTGCGGCGTGAAGCCCGCGCGCGCCGCCATCGCCTGGTCGACCCTGAACATCGTGGCCGGCCCGCTGATCGTGTTCTCGATGCCGTTGAGGACGTCGACGACGCCGGGAATTTTCTTGATCGCGTCGCCGAGCTGCGGCGCCCACGTCTTGAGCAGCGCCGGATCCTGCGAGAACAGCTTGATCGCGATCGGCTGTGGCGCGCTCGTCAGGTCGCCGATCATGTCCTGCGTGAGCTGGATGAACTCGGTGTCCAGCATCGGCATCTGGTTGTGGATTTTCTCGCGCACCTCCGAGATGACCTGGTCGCCCGCGCGCGTGCGGTTGCGCTTGAGCTTGACCGCGATGTCGCCCGTGTTCGCCTCCGTGACGGTCGCCAGACCCAGCTGCAGTCCCGTGCGCCGCGACGTGCTCTCGACCTCCGGCGTCGCGCGCAGAATCCGTTCGACCGAGGTCATAACGCCGTCCGTCTCGGCGAGCGACGAGCCGGCGGGCATGATGTAATCGAGGATGAATCCCCCCTCGTCCATCTCGGGCAGCAGATCCGTTCCGAGGAGCCGGTAGCCGCCGTAGGCGGCGAGAATCACGGCCAGGCTGCCGACGACGAGCACCATCGGACGCGCGACCGTGATTTTCAACACGCGCTCGTAGAGGGACATCAGCCATGGAGGAACGCCGCCGTGGCCGGATTCTGATTGCGGATCGCGGACTGCGGATTGCGGATCCTGACGTGCGGATTGCGGACTCGCGCCGCGGCTGCTGAGGAAATAGTGGCTGAGCGTGGGTGTCCACGTGAGCGCCAGCGCCAGCGACGTCAGCAGCGCGCCGCCAACCGTGATGGCCAGCGCCGAAAAGAACGCGCCCGTGACGCCGGTGATGGAGATGAGCGGCAGGAACACGACGATCGGTGTGATCGTCGAGCCGACGAGCGGCACGCGGATTTCGTTGATGGCGCTCGTGATCGCATCGGCGCGGCTCTGACCGGAGTCGCGATGCATGACGATGTTCTCGACGACGACGATCGCATCGTCGATGACGAGACCGACGGCCGCCGCCAGGCCGCCGAGCGTCATCAGGTTGAAGCTCTGGCCCAGCACGCGCAGCATGATGAACGTGACGGCCAGCGTCGCCGGAATCACCAGGCCGGCGACGAGCGACGTGCCCCAGTCACGGAGGAAGAGCACCATGATGAGCGACGCGAGCACGAGCCCGACGATCACGGCGTCGCGGACGCTCGTGATCGAATCGTTGACCAGGTCCGACTGATCGTAGAACGGCTGCAGGTCGACGCCCTTCGGCAGCTCCTTCCGGATGCTCTCGATCTCGCCGTGCACGGCGTCCGCCACCGTGACCGTGTTGCTGTCAGGCTGGCGGAAGATGTTCAGCAGGACCGCGCGCTTCGTGTTCGCCGTCACCGAGACGTACACGGGTCTGACCGACGGCGACACGGTCGCGACATCGCCAATCCGGATGGGGGCGCCGAGCGGCGTCGTCTTCACGACGAGGTTGCCGATCTCGTCCAGCGTGCGCGCCTGGCCGCTGACGAGGCTCAGCACGAGCTGATGGTTGTGCTCGAAGAGCCCGGGCGAGTCGATCAGGTTGCTGCGGCCGATGGCATCCAGCAGCGCCGGGATCGTGATCTGCGTCTGCAGCAGCTTGGCCGGATCCGGACGCACTTCGAACTCCGGCTCCTGGCCGCCTTGCACGACGACGGTCGAGACGCCGATCATGCGGTTCAGCCGCGGCTTGAGCTCGTAGGTGGCGATCTCCCACAGCCGCGTTTGCGGGACGGTGTCCGACGTCAGGCTGTAGCCGAGAATCGGAAAGGCCGCAAACGTCAATCGATTGGCCGTGACCTTCGCCGTCGGTGGCAGCACCGGCTGCACGCGCGCCAGCGCGGCGTTGACGCGTTCCAGCGTCTGGAACATGTCCACCTTCCACGAGAAGAACAGATCGATCTCGTTCGACCCGCGGCTCGTGATCGACTGCACGCGCTCGAGGCCCTGCACGGTGTTGAGGGCTTCCTCGATCGGCTTGGTCACCGTGACCTGCATCTGATCGATCGGCGCGACGCCGTTGTCCACGCCGACGAGGATGCGCGGGAAGCTGACTTCCGGAAACACGGCGACCGGAATCGTCGACGCCAGGTAGATGCCGGCGCCGACGAGCGTGAGGATGACGAAGATGATCGGCTTGCCGTGCCGCGCGGTCCAGTGCTCGGTCACTTGTCTTCTTCTTTTTCGCCGGGCTTCTTTTCGCCGGGTTTCATGACGCGAACCTTGCTCTTGTCCTCGAGCCCGAGGCCGCCGGACGAAATCACGCGTTCGCCGACCTCGACGCCCGCGATGATCTGCACCATCTCCGGCTCGCGCAGGCCGACCTGGACGACTTTCTCGTGCGCGATGCTCTTGTCATCCACAATCAGGACGATCGTCTCGCCCTCGTCGTTGGGCAGAACGGCCGCCGTGGGAATCAGCGTCGCGCCGTCGACGGTCGCCGCCGTGATCGAGACGTGGACGGATTCGCCGGCCCGCATGTGGCCGTCGGCGTTGTCAGCCTCGACCCACACCTGGATCGTGGTGCTGTTGGCGTCGGTGGCGGGACTCACGATCGTCACCTTGCCCGGCACCAGCTCGCCGCCGTCGGCAGGCGTCACCGTGGCTTCGGCGCCGACCTTGATGTTCTTCGCCTGGTCCTGGCCGAGATTGACGCGCGCGACGACCTTCGACACGTCCATCACCGTCACGAGCGGCGATCCCGGATTCACCATCTCGCCCGGATACACCGGGCGATCGGTGATCACGCCGTTGATCGGACTGCGCACCTCCGCGTAGTCGACCTGCGCCTGCGCGTTCTCGTAGTGGCCCTTCGCGGCGTCCACCTGGGCCGCCGCCGTCTTGATGAGTTCTTCCCGCGCGACGCTCTGCAGCGCCTGCACGTGCTGCTGCGCCGTTTCGAACTGACCCTTCGCCTGCGTGTACGCGACCTGCGCCTCGTCGACCTGCTTGCGAGCGAGCGCGCCGTCCTTGAAGAGCTGCTGGCGCGATTCGAGCAGCTTCTTCGCGGCGTCGAGGCCGTCGCGCGCCGCGTCGAGGTCCGTCTGCGCCTTCAGCACCTGCTCCGGGACCGCGGAGGACGTCGTCGTGCGGAGGTTCGATTCGGCCTGCGCCCACTGGCCCTTGCTCTCCTGCGCCGCGCCGACCAGGTCCCGGCTCTCGAGTTCGGCGAGCACCTGCCCCGCCTTCACGCGATCGCCGCGATTGACGAGCACGCGACGCACGGGTGCGCCGATCTTCGACATGACGTTGGCCTGGTCGCGCGGGAAGAGCACGGCGTCGGCGTTCACGATCAACCGGATGCTCCCCTTGACGGCGGGCGAGACGCGCACGGGCGCGACGACTTCGGCCTCCTTTTCTTTCTTGCCGCAGCCGGCGATCGTGACGGCCAGCACGGCGAGCGCGGCGATGATGGATGTCCGGCGGTGTCCGGCTTCAGCCGGGCTCACGTGATAGGTGCGCATGGCTTATGGATTCCCGGTTAAGGTTTGCAGCGCTGCCAGCGCGACGCGATAGCGCACGAGCCCATCGTCGTATGCATTGCGCGCCTGTATGAGCGTGGTCTGCGCGTCCACGACCTCGAGGACCGACACTTCGCCGGCTTGATAGCGGAGCAGCGTCAGCCGCAGGCTTTCCGTCGACAAATCAAGAGACATCCGCAGCGTCGTCACCTGATCGCGCGCCACCTGCGCTTCGCCGTAGAACGTGCTCACGTTCGCGAGCAGCTGCCGCTGCGCCAGCGTCAGGTCCGCCTTCGCCTGCTGCACGCGCAGCTGCGCCTGCCGGACTTTGCTTTGCGTGGCGCCCCAGCTCCACAGCGGCACGCTCAGCTGCGCCTGAACAACCGAGCCGAGCAGCCGATCGCCCTCGGGGTTGGTGATCGCCCATTGATTCGCGTTGATGCCGTAGAAGTAGTCGAAGGACACCGACGGCAGAATGCCCCCGCGGGCGACGTTGACGTCGGACTGCCCCTGTTGCAGGGTCGCTTCCGCCGCCTTGACCTCGGGGCTCGAGCCGGTCGCCCTCGCTTTGATGTCATCGAGCGGCGGCAGCGCCGCGACGTCCTGGAGATCGTCGACGACCGTGAACGTGTCGCGGAAATCGGGGAACACCAGCACGGAGAGCGCCAGGCGCGCCTTCAGCGCCACGAGCTCCGCGTCCTGCGCGTCGCGCTGGCGCTGCTGCTGCTGAATCTGCGCCTTCACGACGTCGGAGTGCGCGACTTCGCCGCCGGCCTCCTGCCGCTCGGTGATGACCAGAAACTGCTGCGCCTCCTGCAGGCTCTGCCGCGCGCTCGTGGCCTTGCGATTGGCGGCCACGAGCCCGTAGTAGTTCTGCACCACAGTCGCGACGAGCCCGCGCACCGCGACGTCCGCCTTCGCGCGCGCGACGGCCTCGCTGGCGGCCGTGCTCTTGTACTCCGCCCATTTACCAGGCGAAAAGATGTCGCCGTGCACGGTCAGCCACGTGTTGTAGACGTTCGGTCCGTCGTTGGCGATGAAGATGCCGGACGCGGTGCCGTTGGGCTGCGTGTAGATGTACTGGCTGAATTCGCTGATCGATGGCAACAGCGCGCCGAACGCCTGCTTGCGATCTTCGGCCGCCAGTTGCGAAGCCGCCTGAGCCGCCCGGAACTGCTGGCTGTTGACGCGCGCCTGGGCGAGCGCCGCTTGCAGCGTGAGCGGCGTGACGTCCTGAACGTTGTCCGCGCGCGCAGGCGGTGCCTGCGCGGATGCGGCGCCGGCCGCCGATCCCGCGAGCGCGAGACCGGCGATCAGGAGTCCACTAAGGGTGCGTTGCAGAATTAGCGGAACGCGGGTGGCGCCGAACGGGGCGCCCCCCCGGCGCAGAGCCCCGGCCTCGTGATCACGTGCTCTTGGGGCGAGCACCGGGAGGGGCTGTTCGGCGACAGGACCTGACGAGCTGATTCTGCAATCTGCCGTAAGTTCGCGACGCATGAGCCGGCTCATTTCGTCATCGTGTAGACGAGCACGCGGAACGTGCCGGCGACGGCCTTCGGCCGTTCTTTCGATCCGGCGGGCCGCGGCTCGTAGTCCGTCGTCGCCAGATAGATCGTGTGCGTCAGCGGATCGAGCGTCATCGTCCGCGCGCCCTGTTTGGTCTTCAGCGTCTGCACCACCTTGAGCAACGACGCCGAGTCCTCGTGCGCCACCGTCACCGTGCCGGACTCGCCGGCCGACGCGAACGCGTACTTCGTGACGGGATCGAACGCGTTGGCGTCCACGCCTTCGCCGGCCGGCACGCTGTAGACGATCTTGCCGGTCGTGCTGTCGATCATGAGCATCAGCTTGTTGTCGCAGCCGATGAACAGCCGATGGGTGACGGGATCGAACGCCATGCCGGTCGCGGCTTCGCCGGGTGCGATGGGCCACGTCGCGGTCACCTTGTGCGTCGCGATGTCGATGACCTTGATCGAGTTGAGGTCTTCCATGTTCACGAAAATCTTGCCGGCCTTCGAATCAGCCGCCGCGGCTTCGGGCTTGCCTTCGAGCGGGACCGTCGCGACGACCTTGCCGGTCTGTGCGTCGATGACGGTCGAGGACTTGCCGCGCCCGTTGAACGTCCAGATTTCCTTTTTCGACGGCTCGTAGAGAATGCCGTCCGGGTTCTCACCGGTGTCCACCTTCTGAATGAGCTTCAGCGTCTTGAGATCGACGATGCTGACTTTGTTCTCGCGGCCGTTGCTCGAGAAACCGCGGCCCAGTACGGGCACGGCCTCGAACCCGTGGACGCCGGGCGTGTCCGGAACCTCGCCCACCACTTTGCCGGCCTGCGTATCGATGACGACGACCTTCGTCGCGTGGGCGACGTACAGCCGGTGAGCCGGTGCATCGATGGAGAGGTAGTCCCAGCCGCCCTCGCCGCCGACGACGATCTCCTTCGAGAACTTATAGATTTCCTGAGTCTGGGCCGGAGTCGATGGTGCCAGGGTCGCCAGCCCGATCAGGGCCAGTACTGCCGGGGTCTTGCGCATGACGTCACTCCTTGCGTGGTGAGCTTGCAGGAATCGAGGCCGCGATTCTATCGAACTGCTGCGGGAAAGCTATCGTTCAACTGACGGATTCGCGTACGTCAGACGACGTACTGGCGGGCAGCAGGAGGTCTTCGAGGAAGAACGCGGCGAGATCGCTGCGTCCGTTGAGGCCGGATTTGCGATACACGGCCAGCGCCTGCTGGCGGACGGTCCGTTCGCTGGTTTGTCTGAGTTCGGCGATTGCCCTATGCCGCAGTCCTTTGAGCTGCAACAGCGCGACTTCGCGCTCGGCGGGCGTCAGCCCCCAGCGGTCGAACTGGCGGTCGATGGCCTGGCCGAGTCCCTGCAGCACGGCCTGTGCTTCCTGATTCCACCGCTTCGCGTCCGCGCTCCAGCGCGTCACCTCGGCGCGCGCTTCGGCCAGCTCGCGGTCGAGCTGCTGCGACCGGCGCCGCGCCGTAACCATCTGCCGCCAGTGGAACGCGAAACCCGCGAGCGCGAGGACGAAGATGATCAGCTCGAAACCCTGCAGGCTCAGCGGCTCATTCTTGATGCGGTATTCGATCGTCAGATCCGTCGCCATGAGGACGGCGATCAGCGCGAAGAGCGCGATCGACGTGCGTCCGCCGCCGAGCGGCTGCGGCTCGCGCTCGGGTTCAGGAGTCTCGGGCGGAAGAACCGGTTCCGACATCCACGCTAGTGTAGCGCGGCGCTTCGGAAGTAGGCCGGGTCCTTTGGGACCCGGCGGTCAAGGCAGCGTGTGGACGAGAATTTCCGTCGCGGCGTGCACCGCGCGCAGCAGCGGAGCGTAGCCGGCGGCTGCGATCCCGATCGCGCCGATCGCGGTCATCCAGCGTCGCGCCGACGCCCCGCGCGCCGATGGAACGAGCGCGCGATCGTCGAGCAGTTGTTCGACGCGCGACACGATCTCGCCGCCGCCCACGAATGTGCTGATCGGTTCGCCGGGGACCGCGGGGAACGGCGTCAGTCGCGCGACCTTGACGAGCGCGGAGGCGAGCGCGCAGCGCACGTCCGTGCTGTCGCGGCCCGCGACGCGATCGGCCGTGTGCTCGGCCGCCGACGCCCACTTCTGCTCGAGCGCGCGCGCGGCGGCGGTCGCCGAGAGAACGTCCGGTGCGGCGCGCATCACGAGCCGCTTCAGGTTGTCCCGCGAGCGAAAGTGGCCGGCCTCGTGCGCGACGCTCGCCGCGAGCTCCTCCGGCGTGAGCGCGCCGAGGAGCCCTCGCGCGACAATCAGGCGGGGCCGCCAGATGCCGGCGAGCGCCATCAGCGGCGCGTCCGCGTCGATCGCGTAGACGGGAAGGGTCGCGTCGGGCACGGCGACGCACTCGGCGCGACGCATCCATGCGCGCACGCGGCGCGAGGCGCGCCACCACGCCGCGATGCCGCGCAGCAGCGCCGTGCCCATCACGGCTGCGGCCGCGATGGCCAGCATCGCCAGGCTCACGTCGAAGCCCTCGCCGTACTCGAGCGGCTCGTACGCCAGGTACGACGGGACGAACACGGCCGCGACGAACGCGGCCGCCATTGCCGAGGGAAACATACGGAGGCCGAACCAGAAGGCGGGCGTTCGCGCGCGGCCGCTCGTGGTGAAGGCACCGGCGAGGCGGGCGATTACCGCGCAGGACGCGACGTTCACGAGCAGGAACCAGGCGAGCGCGAGGGCGCCGCCGCGAAGGACGTAGGTCAGGGTCATTCGGCGCTCTGCATCGCGCGGCGCTTCTCGCGAATCAGGCGCTCCAGTTCGTCGAGCAGCGCGCGGTCCCGATCGGAAACCGCGTCCACGAGCGACGACAGCACGGGCAGCGGCCCGCTGCCGTCGCGCCGGATGAGGCCCTGCACGAGTTCCGTCGCCACGGCGCCTTCCAATTCGTGCCGCGTGGCCGCCGCGCGGTACACGAACGCACGGCCTTCCTTGCGGCGCGCCAGCAGTCCTTTCTTGAAGAGCCGGTCCATCGTCGTCATGACCGTCGTGTAGGCGACCGACGATCCCAGGACGGCGCACGCGTCGCGCACGCTGATTTCGTCGCGGCTCCAGGCGACCGTCATGACCTCGCGCTCGAGCGCGCCGAGGCCGTTTTCGAGGATCTCCTGCGACGACTTGAACCCGCGGAACAGAAAGGGCCGGGACATCAGGCCGAGGGTATACCAGGCGGGGGCTGCAGCGCGAGCCCGCGGCCCGCCGCGAAGCCGCTCGACCAGGCCCACTGAAAGTTGAACCCGCCGATCCGGCCGTCGACGTCCAGCATCTCGCCGACGAGATAAAGCCCCGGACACAGGCGCGATTCCATGGTCGCCGGATCGATTTCGGTCACCGCCACGCCGCCGGCCGTCGCCTCGGCGTACTGATACCCGCGCGTGCCGGCGACCGGCAGCGGCCACTCGACGAGCGCGCGCGACAGGCGCCGGCGATCGTCGCGGGAGAAGTGAGCCAGCGTCGCGCGGCCGTCGATCGCGAGCGCATCCAGCAGCGCCGTGGCAACCGCCGACGGCACGATCGTCGCCAGCGTTGTCTGGACGGCCTGCTTCGGATGTTCGCCGGCGAGCCGCGTCCATCGCGCGTCGACGCCGTTCAGCTGTTCGCCCGGACAGAAACTCACCGCGATCGACACGTCGCGCTTCTCGATCTGCGCGCGCAGCCAGTGGCGTGACGCATTCATCGCGACAGGTCCGCTGGCGCCGAAGTGCGTCCACAGCAGCGCGCCGGTCAACCGGATCGCGATCGCCCCCTCGATGCGCACGGCCAGCTCGACCTCCTGCGAGACGCCGGAGAGCGCCCGATGCAGCGGATCCGAGGGCGCCAGACGCAGCGCGTCGAGGGCGGGGGTCGTGGGCACGATCGTGTGGCCGAGCCGCGCGGCGATGGCGAGGCCGGCGCCGTCGCTGCCGCTCTTTGGCAGCGACAGGCCGCCCGTCGCGAGCACGACGGCGTGGGCGCGCAGGTCACCGCGCGAGGTAATGATCCGGAAGCGCGCGTTATCAGTGGTGTCGGCAGTTCTCCGGACGATGTCCGTCACCCGGCATCCCGTGACGAGCGTCACGCCGACGGCCGCGGCCTCGCGCAGCAGCGCGGAGAGCACGTCGCGCGCGCGATTGCTGTCGGGGAAGAGCTTGCCGCCCGCTTCTTCGTGCAGCGGTACGCCGATCTCGCGGAAGAAGTCGATCGTCTCCGCGACGGGGAGGGCGCGCAGCACGCGGCGGACGATCGTCGATCGCCCGCCCCAGAAATCCCGCTCGCTGACGGCGACGTTCGTGACGTTGCAGCGCGAGCCGCCGCTCACCAGGATTTTGGCGCCGGGCGAGCGCGCGCCGTCGAGCAGCAGCACGGAGCGCGCCGGCGTCGACCTGCGGAGGAAGATGGCGGTTGCGAGGCCGGCCGCGCCGGCGCCCACGACCGCGACGTCGCACGAGTCGGGGAAGTCGAAGGCCAGGCGCGAAGCTTACCTCTACCCGACCGCCTGGCCCTCCTGCGCGCCTTCCTTCTCGACGGGCATCTGCGATCGTTCGCCGCAGGCGTTGCACCGCACCGTGATCGTCTTCAGGTCGTTCGAGCGTCCGACGACCTCGGTCCGGTGACTTCCGCACTTCGGGCACATGGGAGGAACCCCCTGAGCGGCATTCCTTTCGTGAGGATCATAGTGAACCATATTGTCCCATAGAGCCATATTGTTGCCAACGCGAGATATGGCCCAGATGTGTTTATGGGTCAGCGACTTACATCAAAAATATGGAAGTTGAAAGGTGGGTCTTCGTGTCGAGTTCTGAAACATGGAGCCCGAGAAGTGCAAGCGGGCGGTGGTCAAGTTTGCACTCGACCACCACCCGGCGGCACGTCGTTCCTTACTTACTCCACGGCGGAACGATGTGGTTCATCCGCGCGTAGGCAATCATCTGGCCAAGATGCTCGTGCAAGTCGCCGCCGATGAACAGGGCGACGTCGGCCGCCGAGCGATCCTGGCCCATCACCTTGCGCTTGGCCGTCAGCATCGCGGGGTCGAGCGCTTCGAGCTCTTTCTTTGCGTGCGCGAAGCCCTTGTTGAGGTGCTCGATGATCTGCGCCTTGTCCGTGAGCGTCCTGAGCTTGGCGGCCTCTTCACGGCTGCCGAGGTCGGCGGCCTTCGCGCCGAACGACGTCGGGATGAACGAGTATCCTTCCATGGCGGCGAGCATCAGCACTTCGCTCACCGAGCGCACGCCGTCCATCGGACGCCATGTGTACTTGTCCTGCGGAAACGCCTGCGCAAGCCCAAGAAACTTCGTGTGGAGAGTGTCGAGGTCGGCGACGAACGAGGCCTTGAGCGAGGCGACGGATTCCTTCGTCATGTCCTGCGCGCGCGCGGGCGAGGGCAGGGTGACGAGTGCGAGTAACGCGAGCGCCAGAGTGGCGAAGGCGCGACGGCCGGGCGACGTCCGGGACTGGGACTGGGACTGGGACTGTTGCATCTGCGGCTCCTTAAGAGAGAGTAGGGGGCGACCCACAAGGTTACACCGCTAAGACGGGAATTGGGAGGAAAGAGATTCGGCCGGCGGCCCGGAGGCTGCTTTGTCAGCGCACGTGGCCTGTCGTGAGCGAGGCCTCAACGAGTGCGCGTCGACAATTAGATCTGCCGCACGCGGAGGCGGCCTCCGGCGATCAATTGTCTTTGAGCGAACGGCTCGTGCTCCGTCCGCCGCCTTCGTCCCTTTTCAGAATCCCGTGTTCAATCAGATCCTGGATGTCGCGCAGCGCGTCGCGCAGGTCAGCGCCAGGGTGAAGAAGATGATCGATGGCGCTGAGAAACAGACCGGCGAAATCAAGGCGGTCCTCGTCGAGAAAGGTTACGAGGAACTGCGGGGTTGTGCGAAATCAGCGTCGAGCTTGACAACTTGACAGCGCACGGCAGGCCAAAATCGCCGTAAGTTGTTAGTGCGGAAGGGGGGATTCGAACCCCCACGGTCTTGCGACCGCCAGCCCCTCAAGCTGGTGCGTCTG
>JACPZW010000064.1 GCA_016195265.1 Acidobacteriota bacterium
GCGAATTGAATCACGCGCGATTGAGGATCAAGGACTTGCAGCCACGAGCGATGCGAAACTCGCCGCAAACGCCGTTTCCGTGACGAAGATCGGCTAGCCACCAGCCACCATCTCGATCTATCATGACCATATGAGCATACGCTCACATGTTCATATTGCGGCCAGGGAGCGCCTCCTCGACGACCAGTCGGCGGCGGCGCTCGCTGAAACCTTCAAGGTCCTCGGCGATCCCACGCGCGTGCGCATCCTCGACGCCCTCGCGCGCGCGGAAACGCCGGTCTGCGACCTCGCGGACGTTCTCGGCCTCTCGCAATCCGCCGTCTCGCATCAGCTCCGCCTGCTGCGCAGCATGCGCCTGGTACGCTCGCGCCGCGACGGCCGCCACATCTACTACGTTGTCGACGACGACCACATCGCCAAGCTGTTCAAGCAGGGGCTGAACCACGTACAGGAGCGCAGGGAGCCGCGGGAACCCAGGGAACCACGGGAACCCAGGGAACCATGACGACCACCTGCACCGTCTGCGAGCTTCACGCCGAATCGACCTTCAAGATCGAAGGGATGGACTGCCGCGAGGAAGTGGCGATGCTCGAGCGTCGCTTTAAGAACCTCACGGGCCTGGAGGACTTCTCTGCGGACCTGATGGGCCGGCGGCTCCACGTGAAGTACGACGCCGCGAAGCTGTCGGCGTCGGCGATTGCCGGCGCGGTCGCGGACACGGGAATGCGCGCGTGGCTCGAGCACGAAGAGCCGGTCGCGTCCAGCGAACCGCAGACCGGGCGACGTCAGGCGCTCGTCTGGACGTCGGGCATCGCGCTCGTCGCCGGCATCGTCACGCAGGCGGTCTCCGCCGGCGGGAGCGCGGAGGCTGTGCTCGGCTGGTGTCTGCCCGATGTGCCGGCCGTTGGCATGGGGACCATCGCCTGCTTCGTCGTCTCGCTGGCCGCGGGCATTCCGCTGACGGCAGGCAAGGCGTGGCGCGCCCTGAAGGCTGGCTCTCTTGACATCAACGTCCTGATGCTGATCGCCGCGACGGGCGCGGTCATGCTCGGCCAGTGGTCGGAGGCCGCTGCCGTCGTCTTTCTGTTCGCGCTGGCGCAGATGCTCGAGGCGCGCACCCTGGACCGCGCGCGCAGCGCGATCCGCGCGCTCATGGATCTCACGCCGGCGCACGCGCTCGTCCGAGACGCGGCGGGAGAGCGGCGCGTGGACGTCGATGAGATCGTGCCGGGCGCGGTCATCGTCGTGCGGCCCGGCGAGAAGATCCCGCTCGACGGCGACGTCGTCGCGGGACAGAGCGAGGTGAATCAGGCCCCTGTGACCGGCGAATCGCTGCCGGTGGACAAGGCGCCCGGCGACGGCGTGTTCGCCGGAACGATCAACGGCCGCGGCGCGCTCGATGTCCGCGTGACGCGGCTGCGGCGCGACACGACGCTCGCGCGCATCATCCACATGGTCGAGCGCGCGCAGGCCGAGCGGGCGCCCTCGCAGACGCTGGTCGAACGCTTCGCGCGCGTCTACACGCCGGCGGTCATCGTGCTGGCCGTCGCCATTGCGCTCGTCCCGCCGCTCGCGCTGCACCTGAGCTGGCACGACTGGATCTACCGCGCGCTCGTCCTGCTCGTCGTCTCGTGCCCGTGCGCGCTCGTCATTTCGACGCCCGTGTCGATCGTCGCGGCGCTGGCCGGCGCGGCGCGCAAGGGCGTCCTGATTAAAGGTGGCCGGCATATCGAGCGCACGAGCAAGGTGCGGTGCATCGCGTTCGACAAGACCGGCACGCTCACGCGCGGCGCACCCGAGGTTGTCGACGTCGTTGCGTTCAATGGCGCCGGCCTTGCGTCGATCGTCGGCCTGGCCGCCGCCGTCGAGCATCGATCGAAGCATCCGGTCGCCCACGCGATTCTTCAGCATGCGGCGCAGGCGCACATCGCGTCGCTGCCGGCGACGGGCGTCGTCGCGATCCCCGGCCGCGGCGCCGAAGGCACGGTCGATGGCGCGCAAGTCCTCGTCGGCAACCATCGCCTGTTCGAGGAACGCTCCCTGTGCTCGCCGGCGATTCACGATCGGCTGGCCGGGCTCGATGCGGCCGGCCGCACGGCCGTGCTCGTCGCGCGCGACCGGACGGTCATCGGTCTGATGGCGATCTCCGATCGGCCGCGCGAGGCGGGCAGGGACGCGCTCGAGCTCCTGCGGCGCCAGGGCTTGACGCCCGTCGTCATGCTGACCGGCGACAGCGGCGGCAGCGCGCGCACGATCGCGGCCGAGCTCGGCATCGACGAGATCCGGGCCGAGCTGCTGCCCCAAGACAAGGTGACGGCGATCGAGGATCTGAAGCGGCAGTACGGAATGGTCGCGATGGTGGGCGACGGCGTGAACGACGCGCCCGCGCTGGCGTCGGCGGACGTCGGGATCGTGATGGGCGCGGCCGGCAGCGACGCCGCGCTCGAGACCGCGGACGTTGCGCTGATGGCGGACGAGCTGCTGAAGATTCCCTACACGATCCGCCTGAGCCGGGCGACCGTGCGCAACATCAAGGTGAACCTCGCGATCTCGCTGGCGCTCAAGGCCGGGTTCGTCGTCGCCGCGGTCGCCGGCATTGCCACGCTCTGGATGGCCGTGCTCGCGGACACCGGCGCGTCAGTGATGGTGATCGCGAACGCCCTTCGCCTTCTACGGGCGGACTGACGAAGTACCACCACGGAGGACACTGAGGACACGGAGGAAGAATCGTTAGGTTGAGTCTTCCGCTCACGTTTCCTTCTCCGTGTCCCCCGTGTCCTCCGTGGTTCCATTTCGTGCAGTCTTCGACAACCACACCCTCGCGACCCTCAACCCATCCAGCCCATCGACGCGCATCCGGCGGCCGTCGACGTCACACTCGTCGCCCACGCGCGCGCGGCGTCCGAGCCGGCCGAGCACGTAGCCGCCGACCGTCGTGAACATCCCTTCGTCGATGTGCAGCGCGAACTGCTCGTTGACGTCGGTGACGAGCGCGAGGCCGTCGAGGTCGGCCGATCCGTCGGGCCGCACGCTGATGCGCGGCGGCGCGCCGGCCGCGCCGGGGGTCTCGCCGACGATCCGCTCGACCAGCGATTCGAACGTGACCAGCCCGGCGGTGCCGCCGTACTCGTCGATGACGAGCGCTTCGCGTGCGCGGCGGCGGCGCATTTCCGCCAGCAGATCGTCCGCGCCGAGCGTCTCGGGCACCGTGAGGACTTCACGCGCCAGGCTGCCGGCGGTGGATTGGCGGTCGGCCGCCGCCAGCGCGCTGAGGACATCGGTGACGTGCAGCATGCCCGCCACATCATCGAGGTCCCCGCGATAGACAGGAAAACGCGTGTGGCGCTCGCGCGCGATCAGCGGGACGAGCTCCGTCATCTTCAAGCCGGCCGCCAACGCGATCAGTTCCGTGCGCGGCACCATCACCTGACCCGCGGTCAGATCCGCGAAGCCGAACACGCGGTGGAGCATCTGTTCCTCCTGCTCCTCGAGGACGCCGGCCTCCTGGCTCGCGGTGACGAGCATCTTCAGCTCTTCTTCCGAGTGCACCATCGCGCGGCGATCGCCGCCGCGCAGGCCCATCGCCGTGACAATCGCCTGGGCCGAGACGTGCACGAGGCGGATGAACGGCCACAGCACGCGCATGAAGAGCTCCAGCGGCTTCACGGTCCACATCGCCGTGGCTTCCGACCGCTCGAACGCGATCCACTTCGGCGCGAGCTCGCCGAAGACGAGGACGACGGCGGTGATGAGCGTGAAGGCGATCGCGACGGCGACGCTGTGCGCGGTCGTGGCTGCGATGCGCGCGGGCAGAAAAGCGAGCGACGGCTCGACGAGCGACGCGAGCGCGGGCTCGCCGATCCAGCCGAGCCCGAGGCTCGCCATCGTGATGCCGAGCTGCGTGGCGGCGATGTAGCGATCGGGCGCGCTGACGGCCCGGCGCACCGCGCGCGCGCCGCGATGGCCCTCCGCGATCAGCTGGTCGATGCGCGTCTTGCGGACCGTGACGATCGAGAACTCGGCCGCCACGAAGAAGCCGTTGGCGAGAACGAGCGCGAAGAGTCCGGCGAGTCGCCAAAAGACGTCCATAAGCGCCTCGAATTGGGTAGTTGGGTAATTGGGTAATTGATGCGGGACTCCGGCAATCCCATTACTCAATTGCCCAACTACCCAATTACCCAATTCGCCGAGTCTATGCTTTTCTGTTCGAGAAAAAATGTGCGTCCACAAACGTGTCGATGACGGCCTGGTTGGCGGGCTCGACGGTTTCGAACTGGACGCCCATGCCGACCCGGCGGTCGGCCCACGCGACGCGGCCTTCCGCGTCGATGTCCTTCTTCGAGCCGGGCATGCGGAAGCGGACGCGGATCTTGGCGCCGTTGTCGAGCGGACTGGTGGTGCGGATCGCGATGCCGCCGTGGCTGAGGTTGAGCGTCAGCGCCGCGGCGATCGTGTTGCCGAAGCGGTACTGAATCGGGATGCCGAGCACCACGCGCGGGCTGCTGCGGCGGTTGAAGTTGTCGGGAAACAGGTGCGGCGCGAGCGACGGCAGGATGTGCTGCACGGCGCTGTACTCGTTCACGTAGCCCGCGACGCCGAGCGCGGCCAGCTCCTTCACTTCGTCGGCGGTGGCGATCGTGCCGCTGAAGACCAGAATCGGCAGCCGGCCCTCGTCGAGCTTGCGAATCGATCGGACCAGGTCCACGCCGGGCGCGTGCGGCAGCCGCAGATCGAGGACGATGAGATCGATGCGCGCGAGGTCGGCGTGCACGCGCGCCAGCAGCTCGGCCGCGCTCTTGACCGTGATCGCCTTGTGGCCCGCGCCCTCGCACGCCGCACGAAAACGATCGCGCACGAACGCCGTGTCGTCCGCGATGACGATCGTTTTCGTCGCGACCGATGGAGCGGCCATGTCTGGAGCTATCGGATCCGCCAGTGCGGGGCGTGAGCCCGCGTTGCAGAGTTTTGCAGGTTGTCGCTATAATCCGTGCACTGTCGCGATCGCGCCTGCCGAGCGGAATTCTGGCACGTCACGTGCCCAATTGCCAATCCGACCGTCACGCGCTAGCGAGGACACGTATGGCCACCTGCCCCGAATGCGACGCGGAAATCGAAGTCGACGAATTCGACGTCGACAAGGGCGATCAGCTGAGCTGCCCTGAGTGCGGATCGAATCTCGAGGTGGTCGGCCTGTCGCCTATCGAGCTGGATCTCGCGCCCGACGACGAAGACGACGACGATCTCGACGATGACGCCGAAGACGTCGACGACGAGGACGACGACGAAGACGAGGACGACGAAGACGAGGACGAAGGCATCGACGAATGACCAAGGAAGACGCGCTGCGCGATTGTCTGACCTCGCTCGGGTCGGTGGTCGTCGCCTATAGCGGCGGCGTCGACAGCGCCTATCTCGCGCTCACGGCGGCCCGCACGCTCGGCGAACGCGCCGTGGCCGTCACCGCCGACAGCCCGAGTTACCCCGAACGCCACCGCCAGCTCGCCGTCCGCATCGCCCGCGACTTCGACCTGCGCCACGAAATCATCCACACGAGCGAGCTCGATCGGCCCGAGTACCGCGCCAACCCGTCCAACCGCTGCTATTACTGCAAGCACGAGCTCTACACGCACCTCTCGCGCCTCGCCGCCGAGCGCGGCGCCATCGTCGTCGACGGCAACAACGCCGACGACCGTGGCGACTACCGGCCCGGACGGCAGGCCGCGCGCGAATTCGGTGTCCGCAGCCCGCTCGACGAAGCGAATCTGACCAAGGACGAGATCCGCGAGCTGTCGCGCGCCGCGGGGCTGCCGACCTGGGACGAGCCCGCATCGGCGTGCCTTTCGTCGCGGATTCCGTACCAGAACGAAGTGACCGACGAGAAGTTGCGCACGATCGAACGGGCCGAGGACGCGCTGCGGGCGCTCGGCTTCCGCGTGTTTCGCGTGCGCCACCACGACGACCTGGCGCGCATCGAGATCGCACGCAGCGAGATGCCCCGCGCGTTCGAACCCGAGATCGCCGCCGCGATCGTGCGCGATCTGAAAGCGGCCGGCTACCGCTACGTCAGCCTTGATCTGCAGGGCTACCGCATGGGCAGCCTGAACGACGCGCTGATGCTGCGCCCAACCTAGCAGGTTGCTGAAAACGCCATCAACCTGAGTTCTCACTTCAGGCTGCGTTCTTCAGCAGCCTGTTGGGGCTTTCTCGCCAGACACAGCAGCGAGCTGCCGAACGGCGCGTCGAACGCGCGCAGCCACAGGCTTTCAATCCAGAGCAGGGCGGTGAGCAGCGCGTTGATCGGCGCGGGCGGGACGATCAGCTCCTGCTGCGCATCGCGCTCGCGCCGCAGGCCGCGCACGCGCTGCAGCGCGCGCGCGCACAGCAGCGGCAGGAAGAGCGTCGCGTTGGTGTACGTCAGGCGTACGATGGCGAAGCCCGCCGGCGCCAGCAGCGCGCGCAGATCTGCCCGGCGATAGCGGCGAATCTCGCGGCTCAGCACGGAATGATCGCCGCGCAGGATTTCCATCGCCGCGACATTCACGACGGCGAAGCCGCCGGGACGGAGCAGCCGGAACATCTCGTCGATTGCCGCGCGTTCGGCCCCGCGATCGAGCGAGTACAGGACGTCGAACGACGCGACGACGTCGAACGATCCGTCCCGGAACGGCGCCGTGACGACGCTGGCCTGCGCCAGACGGGTCCGGCCGGCCTCGCGGGCGATTCGCAGCCCCATGGCCGAGAGATCGAACCCGTAGGCACGGCCGAAGCGGTCGAGCAGCGCGAGATTGGCGCCCGTTCCGCAGCCGCAATCGAGCAGCCGCGCGTCCGGAACGGTCGCCGTGGCGGTCCGGAGGAGGGGGGTGACGAACGCGCGGAAGCCGCGGAACCAGAAGTGACGCGCTTCC
>JACPZW010000065.1 GCA_016195265.1 Acidobacteriota bacterium
CACGCGCGATCCACGGCCGCAAGGGGGTCGGTCTGCACTACATCGCGAATTGAATCACGCGCGATTGAGGATCAAGGACTTGCAGCCACGAGCGATGCGAAACTCGCCGCAAACGCCGTTTCCGTGACGAAGATCGGCTAACGCCGCCGAGGTGTGAGTAGCAACGTCGTCTCGGTTGTCGCTTCAACCGCGTGATCGCTGAACGGCAGCGGGATCGACTTCCCCGCTGCCCACTCGGCCGCGAGATCCTTGAAGTGGGCGCTGTCGGGCGACTCCGACTGGCCGGGCGCGTTCATCGTTGTCCACTGATCCCAATCCGACGCCGCGCTGATGTGGAACGGGGCGGCCTGCGACGCCGGTGGCGCCAACGGACCGATATTGAAGCGATGCCCCGCGTCCGCGCCGATGCCGAGCGTGTGGGCAAAGAGAACCGTTCGCAATTCTTCGGTTCGGCTAAAGCCGGACGCCGCGTCCTGAAACCTCGGCAACGACGTGCGATCCGCCGTCAGCGCGTGCAGTGCCGGAATCGCGCCGGCCGCGACGCCGCGCCAGCGCATCGCGAACGCGAGAGAACGCTCGCGATCCGTCGCGATGACCACGCCGCGCGGCGTGTAGTCCGACTCGTAGGTGAACGGTTTGCGTCCCTTCACGACGACCGCGTCCTTGACGACGACGGCGTCGAGCCACTGCCCGCCCAGGTCAATCTGATGCGCATTGCCGGGATTGACCCGCACGCTCTCGATCACCGGCGCGTCGAGGGGCGCTGCGGTCGCATCCCAGGCCGAGTGATCGTCGTGACCGAGCGCGATGCCCGGGAGCCATGGCGCAGTCGCGCCGATCGCGTTCCAGCCGGGCGCGCGGAGATGGACGAGATAGCGCCGCGACGGATGATCGAGATGAACCGCGGACAGAGCACCGGGCCGAGCCAACTCGGCCCCTACGCGTGGACGAACGTCAGCGGCCAGGCCGACGAAGAACGGCGGTGAGCCGACGCGGCGCAGCGCGTCGGCGATCACCTCGGCCGCCTGCGGTCCGGCTGACGGCCACTGACTCGCGTCAAGTGTCCCGCGGCTCGCGACGAACAGATCCGTGCGATTCAGCAGATCGACGGGCATCCAGAACTCGGGCGTCCAGCCGGCGAGCGCGAACTCGTCCGGCGGCCGTTCGCGCGCGAGCGCGACCCACGCGTTCACACCGTGCACGAACGCGGTCGCGATCGCCTTCGCGTCCGGCCCGTAGCTCGCCCACTCGGCGTCGAGGTCGCCGCGATACTGCACGCGCCGCGTCATCGCGTCGCGCTCGATGAAGTTCGCGCCCAGCACCTGCGAGAGCCGCCCCTGCACCGAGCGCCGCCACAGATCCATTTGGAAGAGGCGGTCCTGCGCCTGCACGAACCCTTGCGCGAAGAAGAGAGCGTCGCGCGTCTGGGCGTAGATGTGCGGCACGCCCCAGCGATCTCTGACGACGCGGACGGGAGACGAGAGGCCATTGAGGATCAGCGTGCCAGACACCTGGGCGGCGATCGGCGGCGGGCCCTGTGCCTTGCTACACGCCACGGAGTCACAGAGAAGAGGAAGAAGCCACAGAGTCACGGAGACACAGAGAGACGTACCTCTATTTCCTCTCCGTGACTCCGTGACTCTGTGGCCGATTACTTCCGTGCCTCGGTGGCCCATTTCCCTCTGTGTCTCCGGGGCGAATACACTAACGGGCATGGTCCTCAAGGATTCCCTGCTCGCCGACTTCGATCACGAGATGGGCGCGACGCGCCGCCTGCTCGAGCGCGTGCCGGACGACAAGCTGTCCTGGAAGCCGCACGTGAAGTCGATGACGCTCGGCGCGCTCGCGATGCACCTGTGCAGTCTTCCCCAGTGGGGCACCACGATTCTCAACGATGCGTGCTTCGATCTGCTCACCGCACCGCCCACCCGCGAGGACGCGACGACGCGCGCCGGCATCCTCGCCGCCTTCGACGACACGGTCAAGAAGACGCGCGCGGCGATGGACAAGACGGACGCGGAGCTGCTGTCGTTCTGGACCCTCACGCGCGGCGATCAGGAAATGTTCACGCTGCCGCGCATCGCCGCCGTCCGCAGCTTCATGCTCCACCACATCATCCACCATCGTGGCCAGCTGAGCGTGTACCTGCGGCTGAACGACATTCCAGTCCCGGCGATCTACGGCCCGACCGCAGACGAAGGCTGACGCTATAATCATCCGCTCCCATGAGCCTCACGTCCGGCACCCGCCTCGGTCCTTACGAGATTCTCGCGCTGCTCGGCGCTGGCGGCATGGGTGAGGTCTACAAGGCCCGCGACCCGCGGCTCGGACGCGATGTCGCCATCAAAGTGCTGCCGGAGTCCATGGCCGGCGATCCCTCCCGGCTCCACCGCTTCGAGCAGGAAGCGCGCGCCGTCGCCGCGCTCTCGCACGCCAACATCGTCGCGATCTTCGATGTGGGCGCCGGCGACCAGTCCTACCTGGTGACCGAACTGCTCGACGGCGAGACGTTGCGTGCCGCGCTCGCGCGCGGTCCCCTTCCGAAGGCGCGCACGATAGACGTCGCGCTGCAGATCGTCTCCGGTCTCGCCGCCGCGCACGACCGCGGCATCGTGCACCGCGATTTGAAGCCGGAGAACATCTTCCTCACGCGCGACCGCGGCGTGAAGATTCTGGATTTCGGCCTGGCGAAGGCGACGAGTCCGGCTGAAGCCGGACTCCACGACGTCGACGTCACGCGCGCGAGCGCGACGATGGCCGGATTGGTCATGGGCACGGCGGGCTATATGTCGCCCGAACAGGTCCGCGGCCAGGCGGCGGATCCCCGGTCGGACATCTTCGCGACCGGCGCGATCCTCTACGAGATGGTCACCGGCCAGCGTGCGTTTCAAGGCACGTCGCCGGCGGACACGATGAGCGCCGTCCTGCGCGAACAGCCGATGGATCTCGTGCTGCGATCGGGCACGCCGCCCGCGCTCGCCCGTCTCGTGCGGCGCTGTCTCGAGAAGGACCCGAACGATCGCTTCCAGTCAGCGCGAGATTTGCGGTTTGCGATCGAATCGATCTCCGACGCGCATGCGGCGGCGCCCGCACCTTCAAGAAACGCCGACGAGAAGTCCGTCGCCGTGCTGCCGTTCGCCAACATGAGCGCGGACGCCGACAATCAGTTCTTCAGCGACGGCCTGTCCGAGGAACTGATCAACGCGCTCACGCGCCTGCCAGGGCTGCGCGTGGCGTCGCGCACGTCGGCGTTCCGCTTCCGCGGCGGCGACGTGGACATCCGCGAGATCGGCCGGCAGCTGCAGGTGGGGACCGTCCTCGAGGGCAGCGTGCGCCGCGCGGGCACCCGGCTCCGGATCACGGCCCAGCTCATCAACGTCACCGACGGCTACCACATCTGGTCCGAGCGCTACGACCGCGAGATGGCGGACGTCTTCGCGATTCAGGACGAGATCGTCGCATCGATTGTCGGCGCGCTCGCGCCCGCCCTCGCCGCCGACGTAAAAAAAGCCGTGCGTCGTCCCACGGACAATCTCGAAGCCTACGAGCTCTATCTCAAGGGCCGGCATTCATGGCACCTGCGGTCGCCCGCGTCGATGCAGACGGCGATGCGCTGCTTCGAACGGGTCATCGCGCTCGACGCCGACTACGCGCTGGCGCACGCCGGCATCTCGGACTGCGCGAGCCTGTGCCGCGGGTACGGCGTGTTCACGCAGGCGGAGGCGATCGACCGCGCGCAGCCGGCCGTTGCCCGCGCGATGGCCCTCGACGCCTCGCTCGCGCAGGTGAACTTCTCGCAGGCGGTGTTTCTCCTGATTCCCCAGGGACGCTGGGCGGACGCGCGGCCGTTTCTCGACAAGGCGGTCGCGATCGATCCGCGGATGGTGGACGCGCACGGCTACCTCGGAATGGTCGCCGCGTGCGACGGGCGCGCCGACGAGGCGCAGGCCCACGCCGATCGCGCGCGCGAGGTCGATCCCTCGTCCGCGTTCAGTTACTTCCTCGCCGCCTGCGCGATGAACATCTGCGGCCGCTTTTCGAGCGGTGAGGAGGCCGCGCGGCGCATGCTCGAGCTGCAGCCGGATTCGCTCGCGGGCTTGTGGACGCGCGGCGTGGCGCTCTGCGGCCTCGGGCGCAACGACGAGGCCGTGGCTGTACTCGAGCGCGCAGTGATCTTCTCCCAGTGGCCGTTCTACGTCGGGCTGCTGGGCATGGCCTACGGCCGCGCGGGGCGTCCCGCCGACGCGCAGCGCGTGCTCGACGAGCTGGCGGCGCGCGCCGGCCGCGGCGAGTACATCCCGCCCTTCGCCCCGCTCTGGATCCACGTTGGACTCGAGAACCGTTGCGCCATGCGCGCCGATCTCGATGCGTGTCTCGCCGACTCGGCCCCCCCGCTGACGATCAAGCTCACGTGCAGCGTTTTGCTCGACGCGTACCGGACCGATCCGGAAATCGACCGGCGGTGCCACGCGCTCTTCCGTACCGGGTCACCGGCGTCATGAGCCTCGCCGCCGGCACGCGGCTCGGACCGTACGAAATCGTCTCGCTGCTCGGCGCCGGCGGCATGGGCGAGGTGTACAAGGCCCGCGACCCGCGGCTCGGGCGCGACGTGGCGATCAAAGTGCTGCCCGAATCGGTCGCCGCCGATCTGCGGTTCGCGGTCGACTCGATCGCCGACGCGCAGGCGGCGGCGCCGCTCGAGAAGCCGTCCGACGAGAAGTCGATCGCGGTGCTGCCGTTCGAGGATCTGAGCCCCGATCGCTCGCAGCAGCCGTTGTGTGAGGGCATGGCGGCCGAGATCATCAACGCGCTTGGCGTCGTGCCCGGCTTGCGCGTGATCTCGAGGATTTCCGCCGCGCGCTGCCGGGAGAAAGGTCTCGACATCTCGGAGATCGGCGCGCACCTCAATGTCGCCACCGTCCTCGAGGGTACGGTGCGGAAATCTGGCGAGCGGCTGCGCATCTCGGCGCAGCTCGTCAATACGCGCGACGGCGGGCAGCTCTGGGCCACCCGGTACGACCGCAGCGAAGGCGACACCTTCGACATCCAGGACGACATCGCGGCCGCCATCGTCGACCACCTGAAAGTGCGGCTCGCCGCCAGCGGCCGGGCGCCCGCCGTGAAGCGATACACCGACAATCTCGAGGCCTACAACCTGTAATCGAACTCAACCCGCGGCTGGCGATCACGCACGTCTACTATTCGAGCCTGCTCGCGGTGTTGCAGCGAACCGACGAGGCGCTGCGGGAAGTCCGCCTCGCGATCGAGTCCGAGCCGGATTCCGCCCTCATCAGCAACATCTCGGGCACGCAGTGCTACTGGCTTCGGCGGCTCGATCTGGCGCGCGCGAATCACGATCGAGGCATCGACCTCGACCCCGAGATCCTGTTCGGTTACGCGATTCGATCGGCGACGCTCTGCGAAGGCGAGCCCGAGCGCGCCCTGGCCGACGCCGAACACGGCGTCTCGGCGAGCCACCGGCAGCCGTACTTCCTCAAGAGCCTCGGCTACGCGTACGCGCGCGCGGGACGCCGCCCGGACGCTGAGCGCGTGATCGAGGAGCTGCGTGCGCGAAGCGATCGGGAATACATCGCGCCGCTCCACATCGCCGACGTCTATGCGGGTCTCGGCGACCGGGCGCCGGCGTGCGAATGGCTGGAGCGCGCCTACGAACATCGCAACGGCTTCATCGTCGGCGTGGGCGTGTCGCCCGCGTACGACCCGATGCGCGACGATTCGCGTTTCCAGGCGCTCCTGGCGCGGATGCATCTTCGATGAGCCTCACGGCCGGCACGCGCCTCGGGCCGTACGAAATCCTCTCGCTGCTCGGCGCGGGCGGGATGGGCGAGGTCTACAAGGCGCGCGACACGCGCCTCGACCGCACGGTCGCCATCAAGGTCATGGGCGCGGTGACCTCCGGCGATCCCGCGATGCGCGAGCGCCTGCTGCGCGAGGCGCGCGCGGCCTCCGCCCTCAACCATCCGCACATCTGCACGGTCCACGACGTCGGCGACGAGCGCGGCCGGCCGTTCATCGCGATGGAGTGGATCGACGGGGAGTCGCTCGCGGATCGTCTCCGCCGCGCCTCAGATCCGATGCCGCTCGACGACCTGCTGCGCCTGGCCGCGCAGGTGGCCGACGGCCTCGAGGCCGCGCACGCGAGCGGCGTCGTCCATCGCGATCTGAAGCCGGCCAATCTGTTCATCACGAAACGCGGCGACGCGAAGATCCTCGACTTCGGGCTGGCGAAGTTGGCGGGTCCGGCTAAAGCCGGACACCACGAGGACGTCGTACGTGGCGTCCGCCTTCAGGCGGACCTGACCCAGACGATCGCGGCCGAGCGGAAGCTGACGAACGCCGGCGACACGGTGGGCACGGTCTCCTACATGGCACCGGAACAGGCCCGCGGCGAAACCGTCGACGCGCGCAGCGACTTGTTCTCGTTCGGCGTCGTGCTCTATGAAATGGCGACCGGCACGTCGGCGTTCACCGGGCCGACGACGGCGCTGACCTTCGACGCGATCCTCAACCGCCAGCCGGCGCCGCCGCGTGATGTCAACGGCGAGCTGCCGGCCGCGCTCGAGCGAATCATCACCCGGCTCCTCGCCAAGGATCCGGCGGCGCGCCATCAGTCGGCGACGCTCCTTCGCGAGGAGATCGAGGCCCTGCGTCACGACCTCCATCACGAACGCGAGCGATCCAACGCCGCGACGAAGGTCGCGCCGTCGGTCGCCGTCCTGCCGTTCACGCTGCTCCGCCGCGTCGGCCTGACCCCGAGTCCGCAGTTCGCGAAGTGAGGTGTAGGGCGGGTCCTTTTGGACCCGCCCCGACTGCCGGGTCCGAAAGGACCCGGCCTACTTCTCTTGCTGCTGAGACGATGTCGTCGGGATCTCGACCACCGTGCTCCAGAAGCCGATCATCATTTCTTCCCACGTCTGATCGCCCCAGTGCACGTCCTGGGTCGGATCGGGATTGAACTTGTTGCCCGTCGAGTTGTCGAAGTGCGCGATGACTTCGACCTTCGTGCCCTTTGGCAGCGTCTTCGCCTCCGCGAGCTGATACGTAATCTGCCAGTTGAAGTCGTACTTCGGCACCGACAGCAGGACCTCGTCCGTGCCGTCCGGATAGTGCGCGATGTACGTCATGTCCTTGCCGCGCATGTGCATGTGCGGCGTCAGCGCCGTCAGCACGGTGTCGCGCTGCAGGACCTGCGTGGCGCGGACTTCGTGGTTGCCGTCGCCGGCCGGAATCACGAAGCGCGGGTTCAGCGCGAGCCCGCCCGCCGCCTGCTTCTTCGGCGGCTGCTTCGCGTAGATGATGCCGACCTTCGTGCGATCAGTCGCGGGCGTGCCGTTGGTCGTGTAGTGCATCTGCAGAATCAGATCCGATTTGCCGGTCAGATGCCGCGCGATGCCCTCGGGGAATACCAGGCCCGGCTTGTTTGGCGTGACGCCGCCGATGTTGGTCGGACCGAGCACCGCGCCCTCTTTGATCGGCTCGCCTGACGGATGTGTGAACGCGATGACGTGGTGCACGTGCCCGCGCGCCTCGGGAACGATCTCGATCGCCTGGATCCACTTGTCCTCGGGCAGATTCATCGGGACGCGCATGTACTTGTAGTCAATCGTACCGGCCGCGGGAATCTCGAACGCCTGCTCCATCTGGAAGACGGCGTCAGGCTTGCCGATCGTCCAGCCGTCGACCAACGTCGGCGCCACAGGCAGATCCTTGTCGTCGCCCTTCGGCGCGCCCGCGTCGACCCACGCGACGATCGTCGCAATCTCCTTCTCCGCGAGGCTGGGATCGTTCCTGAACACGCCGCGCGCCGGGTCGGCACCCCACGGCGGCATCGCGCGCGAGACGACGCGCTGTTTGATCGACTTCGCCCACGGCCGGGCCTCGTCGTACGACATCAGCGACATCGGCGCGAACATCGTTGGCCGGTGGCACTCGACGCAGCTCTTGTAGAAGATCGGCGCCACGTCCTTCGTGAACGTGACCGTGGTGCCCGCCGGCTCCGCCGCGCGGCCGGTCGAGGAAAGCCCCGCCAGCATCGCCAACATTGCCGTCGCGGCCGCCAGTATCTTCAGTCGATTCAGCACAAAGTCACTCCTGTTTGGTGGAGTTGATAGTTTACGCCGACGGCACGCGCCTCGCAACGGAAGTCCTCCGGCGGCAGGAATCTGCCGAGTTTCCGGCAGGTGGACTGCGCACGTGCCACGCATTCTGGCGAAAGAGACGCTCGCGCCGGACGTCGTCCGGTTCTGGATCGACGCCCCGGCCATCGCGCGGAAGCGCCGGCCGGGCCAATTCGTCATCATCCGCACGGACGAAACCGGCGAGCGCATCCCGCTCACCATTGCCGACGCCGATCCGGCGCACGGCGCCATCTCCCTCATCGTCCAGGCGGTGGGCAAGAGCACCCATAAGCTGAACCGCCTCGAGCCCGGCGACACCATTCTGGACGTCGCCGGTCCGCTCGGCCAGCCGACGCGCATCGAACCGGGCATGCGCGTGTGCTGCATCGGGGGCGGCATCGGCACCGCGGTCGTCTATCCCATCGCGAAGGGCGTCAGGGCCGCAGGCGGCAGTGTCGCGGGCATCATCGGCGCGCGCACGCGCGACCTGATCATCCTTGAGCGCGAGATGTCCGCCGTCGCCGATCCTTGCCTCGTCACAACCGACGATGGCAGTTACGGACGCAAGGGGCTCGTGACCGAGGCGCTGCGCATGCTGCTCGGCGAGGGCTACGGCTTCGACGAAGTCGTCGCCGTCGGCCCGCTGCCGATGATGCAGGCCGTGTGCAGCGTCACGAGGCCGCTGGGGCTGAAGACCATCGTCAGCCTCAATCCGATCATGGTCGACGGCACGGGCATGTGCGGCGGCTGCCGCGTGACGATCGGCGGCGAGCAGAAGTTCGTGTGCGTCGATGGACCCGAGTTCGACGGGCACCAGGTGGACTTCGCCGAGGTGGCCGCCCGGCTTCGGGCGTATCGCGAGGACGAAGCTGCGGCGATGGATCGCTACCGCGCGGAGATTGCCAGTGCGTGAGCCGGGTCCAAAAGGACCCGGCCTACACATCGATATGTAGGGCGGGTCCTTTCGGACCCGCCTGAGGACGGGACATGGCGAAGAAGATCACGCAGAAGGTCAAGACGCCGATGCCGCTGGTCGACCCGGACGTCCGGCGGCATTCGTTCGGCGAGGTGGCGACCGGCTACTCCGTCGAGCTCGCGCGACAGGAGGCCTCGCGCTGCATCGAGTGCAAGAACATGCCGTGCGTCGCGGGCTGTCCCGTCGAGATCGACATCCCCACCTTCGTGCGGCAAGTCGCGTCAGGCGATTTCGATGGCGCATTCCAGACGCTCAGCGCGAAGAACCTGCTGCCGGCCGTGTGCGGCCGCGTCTGCCCACAGGAAGATCAGTGCGAGAAGCTGTGCACGCTCGGCGTCCGCTTCGAGCCTGTCGCGATCGGACGGCTCGAGCGGTTCGTCGCCGATTACGCCAGTGCCTGTCACCTACCTGTCACCTGCCTGTCACCTACCAGTCACGTGACAGGCACTGGACGGAAAGTCGCCATCGTCGGGTCGGGGCCCGCGGGACTGACGGCCGCGGCCGATCTCGCAAAGCTTGGCCACAGCGTCACGATCTTCGAGGCGCTGCACAAACCCGGCGGCGTCCTGATGTACGGCATCCCGGAGTTCCGCCTGCCGAAGACGATCGTCGAGAGCGAGATCGACAAGCTGACCGGACTCGGCGTCGACATCAAGACGAATCACGTCATCGGCCGGATGTTCACCATCGACGAGCTGTTCAACGAGCTCGGCTTCGACGCGCTCTTCATCGGCACCGGGGCCGGTCTTCCCCATTTCCCGTCGATCCCCGGCGTCAACCTCATCGGCGTGTACTCGGCGAACGAGTACCTCACGCGCTCGAACCTGATGAAGGCGTACCGCTTCCCCGAGCACGACACGCCGATCGTCCGCGGCAAGAACGTGGCGGTGATCGGCGGCGGCAACACCGCGATGGATTCCGTGCGAACGGCGTTGCGCCTCGGCGCGGAGCACGCGTACCTGATCTACCGGCGGTCGCGCGACGAGATGCCGGCGCGTGCGGAGGAAGTCGAGCACGCCGAGGAAGAAGGCGTGGAGATCGTGCTGCTGGCCGCACCCACGGAGCTGCTCGGCAACGAGAAGTCGCGCGTCCGCGCGATGCGGTGTGTCCGGATGGCGCTCGGCGAGCCCGACGCCTCAGGACGGCGCAGCCCGGTCCCGATCGCCGGATCCGAATTCGAGCTCGAGGTCGACACGGTCGTGTTCGCCGTCGGCCAGGGCGCCAACCCCCTGATCCGATCCACGACGCCCGACCTGCCGGTGACGAAGTGGGGTTACATCGTGGCCGATCCGGCGACCGGCGCGACGCAGAAGCCGGGCGTCTTCGCGGGCGGCGACATCGTGACGGGCGGCGCCACCGTCATTTCCGCCATGGGCGCGGGACGCCGCGCCGCACGCGCCATCGACGCCTATCTTCATCGTCTGCCGGCCCGAGGTCACGTGGCGGCGGATGTCTTCATCTCGACGTGACCACGGGAAAGGACCATCATGCGGAAGATCATCGCGTTGGGAATCGTGCTTGGGCTCGGCCTGGCAACCACGGCGGCCGCGCAGGATGCGAAGGTGAAGGGCGAGAAGCTCTACGTCGATCAGAAGTGCGGCATGTGCCATTCGATCGGCGACAAGGGCAGCAAGAAGGGCCCGCTCGACGGCGTCGCGAGCAAGTACTCAGCGGACGAACTGCGCCAGTGGATCGTCGATGCGAAGACGATGACGGCGACGGCGAAGGCGACGCGCAAGCCGGACATGAAGAACTACGCGCTGCCGAAGGAAGACGTGGACGCGCTGGTGGCGTACCTGGGGACGTTGAAGAAATAAGGCCCCTACTGCCGTGCGCCCGGCGAAGTGGCGCGCACGGTCGGATACTTAATCCCCAGCTGCTCGAGGTAGTTCTTGTACTTCGTCGGATCGTAGTAGTACTTCTTCATCTCGGGCCGGTACTTCGCCATGGTCTGCGCGTTCAGCCAGATCGCGGGCGTGTCCTCAGGCCGCATCAGCGGGATGTACTTGGTGGTCTTGGTCTGAACATTCTTGAAATAGTCCCACGCCTGCGTCACGAGCTCGGGCTTCATCAGGAAATCGATCACCGTCAGCGCCACGACCTTCGCGCCCGCCTGGATGCCCTTGTGCGCGATCGGCGTCGCCATCGAGATCGCGTTCGCCCAGTTGTGGCCCGGGCCGGCGGCCATGTTCGACGGATAGCGCAGCGTGACCGTCGGCACGTTCCACGAGATGTCCCCGATATCGTCGGAGCCGCCGCCGCGCTTCTCCTCGTCCGGAATCGACTCGCGGCCGCCGAGCGGCTGGAGCTTCGTCGCCAGACCGACCTCCGGCACCTTCAGCTCGTGCTGCAGCGCCTTGGCCAGCGTCTGATCGGCTTCACTCCATTGCGGCAGGCCGACCTTCTCGATGTTGGCGTGCATGACTTCGGCGATCGTCCTGTTGAAATGGCCGGGCCACGCCGATCCGAGGATGCGCATCGAGACCTCGGTGTCGGTCATCATCGCGGCCGCCTTGGCCATGCGATCGCCGATCTCGTTCATTTCCTTGATGTGCGCGTAGTCGGTCTCGCGGAAGTAGTACCAGACTGACGCGTTGGGCGGCACGACGTTCGGCTGATCGCCGCCGTTGGTGATCACGTAGTGCGAGCGCTGCTGGAGGCGCAGATGTTCGCGGCGGAAGTTCCAGCCGACGTCCATCAGCTCGACGGCGTCCAGCGCCGAGCGGCCGCGCCACGGCGCGCTCGCCGCGTGCGCGCTCTCGCCTTTGAAGCTGTACTCGACCGACACGAGGCCGTTCTGCGTCCCGTCGCCCCACGTGACGCCGAGGTTCTCGCCGACATGGGTGAAGATCGAGATGTCCACGTCCTTGAACATCCCGGCGCGCACGTAGTACGCCTTCGTGCCGACGAGCTCTTCGGCGACGCCCGGCCAGAGCATCAGCGTGCCCTGCAGGTGCTGCTGCTCCATGATTTTCTTCACGGCGAGCGCAGCGGCGATCTGAAGCGGCATCCCGGAATTGTGGCCCTCGCCGTGCCCCGGCGCGCCTTCGATGATCGGATCGTGATACGCGACGCCGGGCTTCTGCGACGCCTGCGGGATGTCGTCGATATCGCTGCCGAGCGCGATGACCGGCTTGCCATTGCCCCACCGCGCCGTCCACGCGGTCGGAATCCCGGCGACGCCCTCCTGAATCGTGAAGCCGTTCTGCCGGAGGATGTTCGTCAGGAACTTGGAGGTCTCGAATTCCTGGAAGCCGAGCTCCGCGAAGCTGAAGACCGAGTCGTTCCACTTCTGGATGTTCTCCTGCATCCCGTCGACCTCGAGGCCGACGTTCTGCTTGTACTGCTCCAGTTGTGGAGTGGACGGCGACGCGGCCGCCGGCGCCGGCCGAGGCGCCTGCGCGTCGAGTGACACCGCCGCGACGACGCCGGCAACAAGAAATGACCAACGGACCATTGCGTATCTCTCCTTCAGCAGTCCTCAGCCTTCCGCCCTCAGCCCTACTTCTTGGGCTTCTCCGTCGTCGGGTACTTGATCCCGAGCTGCTCGAGGTACGTCTTGTACTTGCTCGGGTCGTAGTAGTACTTCTTCATCTCCGGGCGGTACTTCTCCATCCGTTCCTTGTTCAGCCAGATGGCGGGCGTGTCCTCGGGCCGTATCAGCGGGATGTACTTCTTGTCCTTCGTCTGCACGTTCTTGAAGTAATCCCACGCCTGCGTCACGAGCTCGGGCCGCGTCAGCAGATCGATCACGGTCAGCGCGACCACTTTCGATCCGTACTGAATGCCCTTGTGCGCGATCGGCGTCGCCATCGAGATCGCATTCGCCCAGTTGTGGCCCGGGCCGGCCTGGATGTTCGACGGGTAGCTGATCGTCACCGTCGGGACGTTCCACGAGATGTCGCCGATGTCGTCCGACCCGCCGCCGCGCTTGTCTTCGTCCGGGATCACTTCACGCCCGCGCAGCGGCTGGATCTTCGTCGCGAGCCCCGTCTCGGCCACTTTCATCTCGCGCTGCACGGCCTTGGCGAGCGCGACGTCCGCGTCACTCCAGACCGGCAGCCCGACCTTTTCAATATTCGCGTGCATCACCTCGGCCACCGTCTTGTTGAAGTGCCCGGGCCACGCGGAGCCGAGCACGCGCATCGAGTACTCGGTGTCGGTCATCATCGTGGCGGCCTTCGCCATGTTGTTGCCGATGTCCCAGAGTTTTTTGATCTCCTCGTAGCTCGTCTCGCGGAAGTAGTACCAGACCGATGCGTTCGGCGGGACGACGTTGGGCTGATCGCCGCCGTTGGGGATCACGTAGTGCGAGCGCTGCTGCAGGCGCAGGTGCTCGCGGCGGAAGTTCCAGCCGATGTCCATCAGCTCGACGGCGTCGAGCGCCGAGCGGCCGCGCCACGGCGCGCCGGCGGCGTGTGCGCTCTCGCCCTTGAAGTCGTACTCCACCGACACCATGCCGTTGCCGCCGCTGTCACCCCAGCTGACGTTCATGCCCGCGCCGACGTGCGCGAAGATGCAGATGTCCACGTCCTTGAAGGCGCCGGCGCGCACGTAGTACGCCTTCGTGCCGAGCAGCTCCTCCGCGACGCCCGGCCAGATTTTCAGCGTGCCCTGCAGGTGCTGCTGCTCCATGATCTTCTTGACCGCCAGCGCGGCCGCGATCTGCATCGGCATGCCGGAGTTGTGGCCCTCGCCGTGTCCCGGCGCGCCCTCGATGATCGGCTCGTGCCACGCGACGCCGGGCTTCTGCGACGCCTGCGGGATGTCGTCGATGTCGGAGCCGAGCGCGATGACGGGCTTGCCGCTGCCCCACGACGCCATCCACGCGGTCGGGATCCCCGCGAGGTTTTCCTGAATCGCGAAGCCGTTCTGCTTGAGGATGCCGGTGAGGAATTTCGTGGTCTCGAATTCCTGGAACCCGGGTTCAGCGAAGCTGAACACCATGTCGTTCCACTGCTGCAGGTTTTCCTTCATGCCGTCGACTTCGAGGCCGACGTCGTTCTTGTACCTGTCGAACGTCGGATTCGGCGGCAGCGAGAACGGCGGCCCCGCAGGCGCGGGCTCGGCCTGGCCTCGCCCGCGTTGAGCCTGCGGCGAAGGCGCGGTGACAGACATCGTGACGAGCGTGGCGAGCGCGAAGACGAAGAGGCGTGAGACGCGCATGAAGAAACCTCCACGAAGGACGAAATGGCTGATGGCTGATGGCTAACGGCTGATGGCCACTGGTGAAGGGATTCTACTCTGAGCCGATTCCATCGACCATCGACCATCCCCATCAGCCATCAGCCATCAGCCATCAGCCATGGCGGATATGATCAATCCGTGTCCTCGTTCCTTCCGCGCCCGTCCCTCACCAACGGTCACTGGATGACGCTCTACGCGTGGGGCAACCCGCGGTACTTTCCGCGACTGCCTCCACCGACACGACGCCTGTTTGACGTGGCGCCGGCCACACGCGTTGTCGCCGATTGTCACTGGCACGCGCGCGCGTGGGAGCATCCGACACTTTTGGCGCTTCATGGACTGAACGGATCGAGCGACGCGCACTACATGAAGGGACTCGCCGCGAAAGCCTTCGCGCGCGGGATGAACGTCGTCCGGCTGAACCAGCGCAACTGCGGCGACACCGAGCAGCTCGCCGAAGGACTGTTCCATTCGGGGCTGACCGCCGACGCCGCGCACGTGGTGCACGAACTGACGCAGGTCGACGGCCTGCCGGCGATCGCCGTGGCTGGATATTCACTTGGCGGCAACCTCGCGCTGAAGCTCGCCGGGGAGTACGGCGCGTTCGCGCCAAAGGCGCTCGTCGGCGTCGCGGCCGTGTCGCCGATCATCGAGATCAGCGAGTGCACGCGCGCGCTCGAGCGCGGAGAGAACGTCCTGTATCAGTGGAATTTCGTGCGCGACCTGAAGCGGCGCCTGCGGCGCAAGGATCGGTGGCAGCCGGGCCGATTCGATCTCTCGAAGCTGGATGCGATCAAGACCGTCCGGGAGTTCGACGATGTCTACACGGCGCCCTACTTCGGATTCCGCGGCGCCGAGGACTACTATCACCGCGCCAGCGCGATGCGGCTCATCGATCGCATCCGCGTGCCGGCGCTGATCATCACCGCGGAAGATGATCCATTCGTGCCGCCGGAGCCGTTCCGCGATCCGAAAGTCGCGCGGCACCCGCACGTCGATCTCCGCCTGTCCGCGCACGGTGGCCACTGCGGCTTCGTTGGTCCCAGGGGCCCGAACTCCGGCGAGGACGACGGCTACTGGGCGGAGAATCAGATCGTGCAGTTCGTCGAGGCGCGTACCTGCGCCTGATCACTTCGTCGCGCTCACCACCTCGAACATCGTCGTGCCGACGACGATGCTCCCCGACAGAATCTCGACGCGGTACTCGCCCGCCGGCCATCGCTTGCCCGCTTCGAGCTCGTAGTTGAACGTCCCGTAGTCGTTGGTCGCGTTGATCGTCAGCACGGCCGTCCCAATCACGAGCGGTTGCTGGCCGCCCAGATAGGTCCACCGCGAGAGCAGCGTGGTCCCTGGCGCAAACCCGGCGACGCGGAACCACACATGGATCGGGTTCACGTCTGGCGTGAAGCGATCGGTGATGCCGATCGCGACGCCGTCACGCACGTCGCGCGCCGTGACGATGTTCGACACGCGGCCGGACGGACCCGCCGGCTCGCCGAACGCCACGCCGGGCACGACGCGGCCGACCGCGCCCGCAGACGCCGGCGGGCTCGTGACCACCGGCGGGCCGGGTGGCGTTGCACGATCAGTCGTGGGGGGCGCTCCCGGCTTGACGGCCGTGACAGTCGCCGTGCTGCCCGTGAGCCCGGGCCGCTTCGGAATCACGGTCAGCTGCGTCTGACCCGCGCCCGGGTAGCTCCCGAGTTGAGTCACGCGGCTGTTGCCGGAGTACGTCTGGATCACCTCCTGGTTCGACGACTGAAGCGTCCAGTCTCCCGGGCCAAAGCCGACGCCGGTCGGCTGGCCCTGCGCGTCGAGCAGATCGATCACCACGTACGGCAGACGATTGGTCTCGACCATCGGTGGCAACACCATCAGCGCGAGGCGCGCGGCGGGCGCGGTCTGGGCCGGGGTGCTCCGGTTGTCCCCGGTTCGCGTCGGCACGGTCGCCACCGTGACGGAGGCGCCGGCCACACCGGGAGCGGCCGCCGTGAGGGTCGCGCTCCCGGCGACCGACGCGGCCGCGATCACGCGCACACTCTCCCACGACGCTCCACCCGATCCGGATCGATCGGCGGGCTTCAGCGTGAGTGTCGCTGTCGGCGGCCGCGCCGCGGAATACATCGCCACGACGCCGGGGTCGCTCGATGTGAGCGTCACCGTCAGCGGCGATGCGGGGTACATCGGTCTCCCCGAGCCGTCCTGCAGTTGCACGACCACCGGATAGTCGAAGTCACCATGCCCGAGCATCTGCCGCACGGCGTACAGCGCGAGGTGCGGCTGACCGTCCGCAGCCGAGGATCCGTACGGCGTCACGCCGGTCACTGCCGGCGGCGGCGTGGAGGGCCTCGGAAATTGCGTCACCGCCGGCGGGTAGCGCTGGTCGGTTTGAGTTGGGAGCAGGCGCAGTTCGAGCGGAGCCGGGGGATTCGAGCTGTTCCTGAACTGGACCTGCGCCACGGCGTTGCCGCCCGTCAGCGGCGCCACGTCCCAGACGTAGCGATACGCCTGGCCCGAGTCCGTCTTCACTTCATACATTCCGCCAGCCGGTCCGTTGTTCGCCTCGTAGTCGGCGCTGTAGAACAGCAGCCACTTCGCGGAGTTCGGCTCGCGGTACGGATAGTTGCGGCCGTCGGCGTACCGCATCGGGGACATCTTGTTCACAAGCGGATCGGCGACGCGCCGCCCGTTGATCACGATCTCGAGTCCGTAGTTCGCGCCGGCCGGCTTGTCGTAGAGGAGACGCGCCTCGAGGGGCAACAGACCGCCGTCGATGCGGAGCGGTCCAGCCCACTCCTGCCCCGGCTGTAGCACGATGCTGCCGCGGATGCGCGGACGCGACGCCGTGGAGAAACGAGTCGTCCCGGCCCGTACCGGCTGCGAGACGCCGAGGCCGGGCCAGACGAGCACCGCTTCGCCTGCCGCGACACGCTGCGAGGCGCCCGTGGCCGCCTCGCGGACCTGCACGCGTCCGCTGGTGATCAGGATGGCGGCAGCGCCGCTGGGCGCCAGGTCGGCGACGACGCGCGCGAAGCCGCCATCCGCCGTCACCACCGCCGACGGCATTTCGAGTCGCACGTCGGCGTCGTCAGGCGCCGCGAGCGTCCACGCCGCAAGGATGATCCGCGGGCCGGCACCGCTTGGAATGAATCGAATGAAGTCGCCGCCGCCGTTGCACGTCCCGCGAACGCTGCTGTGCTCCGACGAGATGCGGGCGATGGACACGCCCTCTTCACGCCCTACCACTGTCGACAGCGAGGCGTTCGGCAGGTCTTGGCGCACGAACGTCTCGCCGAACCAGACGAACTGCTTGTCGATGCCCGGGCCACCGGCTGACATCCGCACGAGCGCGTCATCGACCGACGGCGCGCCCCTCAGGCTCGGCAGGGCGGCAGCCAGCCAGGCACGGTCGTCGAGCACGGCGAAGCGGGGCTGAATGCGATCGGCCAGGAACCCGGGGAGGAGGCGTTGTCGGCCGGCGTTGTCGAACATGGTCCAGGCGGGACCGCCGGTGACGGCACACGCGTCATGTCCGACGATCTGGGATCGGATCTGGTCGAACGACGGCGTGCCGCGCCACGGATCGCCGCCGCGTGCGGGTGGCGACGGCGGAGGCGTCGCGACTGCGAGGTTCGACGAGGCCAGACATTTCCTGGCGCTTTGCAGGTAGGCCGGACGCCGCTGCTCGACCGCGTTGCGCCAGCCGCACTGCTGCAGCGCGATCCAGGCCGCGTCCACACCGCGCCCCTTGTCCCGATCGAAGACCGAGCAGCACGCGCTCGGGGCGACCTCCTGCCACGACGCACCGATGCCCGAGCAGTTGAACTTCGCCGGGACGCTCGGATCGCGCGACCGTTCAACCGCGAGCACCGCCCGCTGGTAGTCGTCCACGGAAGAATCGTTCCGCAGGCACGTCTGCAGCGCTGGGTTGGATTGGTTGGCAGCAAGGGCGGCGTCGATTTGCTGCGCCCCCGCATCCGCAGTCTGCCCGTGGCCAGGCGACGCCACCAGCGCAAGAAGCGCGAGTGCGAGAAGCGCGTGTCGTGACGGGAAGTGGCGAGGCATGGCGGATCTCTCCTTGCCGGAGGCGCCGTGCAACGCACATACCACTCACCCGCCCTCAATGTTTGCTGGGATTCCTGCGGCTTGCTCGAGCCAGCGGCGAAGATCCGGAACCTGGTCGAGCCGAAGTCGCCGAAGGCAAGCGGACGTTGTTGAGCCAAGTGCTCTCAGGCCAGCCCGAGACAGCCTCGATCTACCTCCGGCTGTTGATACGGATCGACGCCGCGAGTGCGACGTGTCTCTTCCGTTCGAGGTTCGCGCTCGTGCCGAACGCGGCGAGGTCGAGGCCCACGCGCGGCCAGAAATTGATCCCGATGCCGCCCGACGGATTCCAGATCTCGCTCGAATACCGCATCCCGCCGCGCAGCTCGATAATCTTGAGTCGCTCTTCGAATCCCGCGTGGAACGTCGTGCCCTGGAAACCGTGTCCCACATCCGCGAGCGCGGTCCACGTGGACGTGTGATACGCGACGTTGCCGCTGTAGTCGATCGGCAACTCCACGCGCGCGTCCGCGATCGGGATGGGCCCCACGCCCGCGAACGAGGCGTTGCCGTTGAACAACAGATTCAAGAGCAGCGGCCTGGTCGGATCGCCCATCGCGTAGGTCGTCTGCTGGACGCCGGTCCAGTTGATGCGGTTCGCGATGCCTTTCGCACCGGCGCCGACTTCCCAATGATCGACGACGACGCCCACGCCGGCATCGATGGCGAACCCGTTGCCGCCCGTGGCGTACTGCCGCGTCACGACGACGGGCGACGGCAGCAGCGGGTTCACGATCAGCAGCCCGGAAGGATCCGTATCGAGGCGGACGCCCATGTGCGCGTTCTCGTACCGGAATCCGCGCAGGTAGTTGTAGTTGACCGCGACGTAGACGCCGTCGCGCTCCGATCCGCCGAGGCCGCCGACCGAGTACCGTCCGCGGTAGCCGCCCGTCACGGCCAGCGCCGCCTGCCCGAGCGTATCGTCGGTGATTTGCGGAAACGACACGAGCCGCGGCACCTGGACGGCGGTCGGGCTCGCCCAGATGTCGGTCAGTGCCGTGGGAAAGACCGCCGACGTGCGCATCGACAGGTACGGGCCCGCGCCGATGTAGAGGCCCTGAAACGATCCGCCGGCGCCGCGAAACAGCTTGATCGTCCCGCCCCAGTTCGGCGCGGCCAGCCCTTCGGCGAGGATCGTGTTGGGCGGCGCGAAACCGCGATACGCGTTGAGATCGCGGCTCACCGTCGCGTTCCGGATGTCGCTGACGAACTGGAGTGCGGCGGAACTGTCCTCGCGGCCGATGACGTAATGCATGGGACTCGCGGCGTACTCGATCGCGCGAATCGGGTTGAAGCTGCTCGAGGCCGGATCGAACACGCTCGTGTCGCGCAGAATCTGAAACAATCCGAACGGAATCGCGATCGAGCGGTACGGCCGCTCGGCGTCGATCATCTCGGTGCCAGGATTGTCGGACGTGCCGACGCCGCCGAGCGCGATGCGGCGCGCGTCGCCGCTCCAGTTCTGCGCAAACGCACGCGTCGAGCCGAGCATCAGGATCAGAACGATGAGCGATCGGATGCGATAGCTAGACAAGGCCCAACCTCCCCATCAGCAGCTTGGCAAACTCCGGACCCTTGCCCGATTCCTCGTGCTTGAAATAGACGAACACGTCCCGGCACGATGCGGTCCCGCGCGCTATTGTATCGCCCCACCGCGCGATGTCGTCCGCCGTGTAGCCCTCGTCGCGCAGCCGGAAGTACGCGTAGTCGGCGGTCATCTTGACCGGCGCCGACAGTTTCTCGCTGTCCGACACGCACAGCGCCAGGTTCCGCGCCGAGAGGCGCGCGAAAATGTCATCGTCGAACCACGAGGCGTGACGGAATTCGAACGCGGCGCACACTTTTGGCGGGAGGTCCGCCAGGAAGGCGTCGAACAGCACGGCGTCCTTCTTGAGATTCGGCGGCAGCTGGAACAGGAGCGCGCCGAGCTTGTCGCCGAGCGTGGCGGCGACCTGACAGAAGCCGCCGACGAGGGGACCGCAGTCCTTCAGTCGGCTGTCGTGCGTGATGCGCCGCGGCGCCTTGAGCGTCAGCCGGTAGGGCGACGGCGTCTGCGCCGCCCAGCCGCCGACGAGCTTCTCGGTCGGCATCCGGTAGAACGTGTAGTTGATCTCGACGGTCGGAAACCGCGCGGCGTAGTACGGCAGCATCTTCGCCGCCGCGAGATCGGCGGGATAGAAGGCACCCTTCCACTCGGGATAGTTGTAGCCGGACGTGCCGATCCAAATCATAGGTGGCTGGCGGCTGGTGGCTGGTGAAATGTAGGCTGGGTCCTTTCGGGCCCGGCTGCCGAGGCGGGTCCAAAAGGACCCGCCCTACATCCGCGCGAACCGACGAAACTAACGACTAACGACTCTGGACTGTAAACTAGAATCCATGCCCCGTCATATTCTTTTGTTCCTCAGCCTGGCCTCGGCTCTCGCGTGCAATCGTGCCTCCGATCATCGCGAATTCACGCTGCAGGGCCAGGTGCTTTCGATCGAGCCCGCGAAGAAATACATCACGGTCAAGCACGAAGAGATCAAAGGCTTCATGCCGGCCATGACGATGCCGTACGAGGTGCGGGACGAGAAAGTGCTCGACGGATTGAAGCCCGGAGACCTGGTGAAGGCGACGCTCGTCGTCATTTCGAACGGCGCCTACCTGTCGATGATTCTGAAGGTCGGCGAAGCGCCCCTCGAGAAGCCGTCGGCTGAGGCGCCGATGCCGTCCGCGTCATCCGGGTTCGAGCTGCTCAAGCCCGGCGAGGCCGTGCCCGACGGCAGGTTCCTCGATCAGGACGGGAAGAAGCGGCGCTTCGGCGAGTTCAAGGGCTCGCGCGTGGCGCTCACGTTCATCTACACGAAGTGCCCGCTGCCGACGTTCTGCCCGCTGATGGACCGGCATTTCGCGGCGATTCAGAAGACGTTGAAGTCAGACCCGGCGCTCGGCAACGTGCACCTCGTCACGGTCAGCTTCGATCCGGCGACGGACACGCCCGCGGTGCTCAAGCGGCACGCAAAGACGCTCGACGCCGATTTCTCCCACTGGACGTTCCTCACGGGTGACCGGGACGACATCGATCAGTTCGCGGCGCGCTTCGGCGTGTCCATCTCGCGCGCGCTCAACGACGCGCGGGACATCACGCACAACCTGCGGACCGCCATCATCAACGCCGACGGCACGCTCGCCAAGGTGTACGTCGGCAACGACTGGACACCCGAGCAAGTCGTGGCCGATTTGAAGAAGTGATCTTTACGCCGCGCGAGCGACGCTTGATCGCGCGCCTGCGCACGCCGCTCGCCGTCCAGCGCTACCTCAACGCGCTGCCCTACAACCAGGAACCGCCGCCGGGCCGCGCCACGCTGCGCAGCTTCCGCGGGGTCGTCTCGGCCGGCTGCGCGCACTGCCTCGAAGCCGCCCTGTTTGCAGCGGTGGTCCTCGAGCAGCACGGCTATCCGCCGCTCGTCCTCAGCTTCGAGTCCATCGACGAGCTGGATCACGTGATCTTCGTCTACCGGCGACGCGGCCGCTGGGGTCCCTGGGGCTCGGTCGCGCGCTCGCGCGATCCCGGCCTGCACGGGCGCAAGCCGGTCTTCGCCACGCCGCGCGCGCTCGCGCTGAGCTATGTCGATCCCTACGTCGATTTCACGGGACGCGTGACGGGCTACGCCGTCGTCGATTTGCGCGCGCTCGGCGACTACGACTGGCGGCTGTCGGAGCGGAACATCTGGAAGGTGGAGCGGATGCTCCTTGACCATCGGCATCGCCCGATCGCGTCCTCCGACCGGCGCGTCGAGGCGCTGCGCGCCAGGTACAGGGCGTTTCGCGCGCGGTTCCCGGGCCGGAAGCCGGTGTACTACCGCGGACGGGAGCGCTGGACGCCGCTGCCGGACGAATGCTCGTGAACGCTGCCCGCGGCGGAACGGCGGTTGATAGTACCACTTGGGTCCGTTAAGCTTTTCGGCGCGTGATCGCCGCCGTTCTCATCACCATTCTTATTGTGGTTATCTTCGCCATCGACATCGGCGGTCGCTGGTGGCGGGAGACCGAGTGGAAACGCCGCTGGAAGCGGCGGGATGAGGATGAAGACTGAATTGGGTAATTGAGTAGTTGGGTAATTGAGTAATCGCGTGCGGATCAGTCGAGATCGAAATCCCGCATCGGCTTACTGACCGGCTCCTGCTTCGCCTGCTTCAGCGCTTCGTCAAACCGCTTCGAGAGCGCATCACCCCGGCCTTTTTCCGCATCCACCGACTGCTGGAAGATTGCTTCGCGCCGCGCGGCTTCCGCGGCCAGAATGCCGTGCGCGTTGCTCAGCTCCGGCTTGTTGCCGCGGTCGGGCTCGGCGTGGGACACGACGCGGCCGAGATTCGTGTCGACGACGAGCGTCGTCTGGCAGCAGGGGCAGGTCACTTCGATTTCCGATTTCAGACGCGCCATCAGCGTTTTCCTCCAAACGGCTTCAGCGCGCCGGCGAGCCCGGGTTCCTCGAACTGCTTCTTCAATTCGAACGGCTTCCCGTTGGGCAGCGTGGCGCTCAGGCGGAGATCCCGGATCTGCGTGCGGTGATAGTCGAAGCGCTGGCCGAAGCCGGCCATGAACGCGTCGAGCGGGGTCTGCATCCGCGTGTGCGGCGGAATGGACGTTGCCGTCACGCGATAGTACGTGTTGAGCCAGATCTCGACGCGCTGCCATTCGTCCGACGATCGGTTGTCGACGGTCAGCAGCCCGCCGTCGAGCTGCATGGGATCGGGAGGCAGTTTCGCGCAGCCGGCCGCCCCGAGCGCGACGGCCCCGACCAGCACTGTGGAGACAATGCCCGACGCCATGACCCAGCGCGTCATGGCGTCATGATAACGCTTAGACCGGTTCGGCGTCTTCGGAGAGCTCGAGCGCGAGGGGCGCGGCGTCGAGAATGCTCGGCACCGACCGCGTCGCCCGCTTCGCCTTGGCCGCGCGCGCCTCCTCGTAGATCCGCTTCGGCACCGACTGGAGGTCCCACGCCAGGCCGACGGCCGCCATCGCCCGGATGACGTACCAGGTGACGTCGAATTCCCACCAGTAGAAGCCGTTGCGGGCCGATCGCTGGTAGCGGTGGTGGTTGTTGTGCCAGCCCTCGCCGACGGCAAAGAAGGCGGTCACCGGATTGTTGCGCGACTCGTCGACCGTTTCGAAGCGGCGCGAGCCGAACATGTGGTTCACGGTGTTGATCGCGAACGTCGCGTGCGCCAGCGTCATCGTCGGGAGGCAGAAGCCGTAGACGAGCCACGGCCAGCCGCCGGCGAGATACATCGCCACCGCGAGGATGGCCGGCGGCATGAAGAAATACTTCTCGAGCCAGGCGATTTCCGGCACCGGCGAGAAATCGCGGATGACCGGGTTGGTCGCCTCGACTTTGTCGTACTTCGTGTCGTTGAGGAACCAGCCGATGTGCGCGTAGTAGACGCCGCTGACCATCGGGCTGTGCGGATCGCCGTCGCGGTCCGCGAACCTGTGGTGGTTCACGTGGTGGCCGGCCCACCACAACGGCCCCTTCTGCATCGCCGCGGTGCCGATGAACGTCCACACGAAGCGCGCGACGCGGTTCATCTTGAACGAGCGGTGCGCGAAGTAGCGATGGAACGCGAGGGTGAGCCCGACGGCGCGCAGGAAGTGCGATGCGGCCCAGAGACCGACGTACGCCCAGCGGAACGGCACGGCGAACACAAGCAACGCGCTGACTTGCACGGTCCAGAAGATCGCAATCTGCAGGAAGTTTGGTAGCACGATTAGATTTCTCTCAGCGCTCGGGCGACGGGAATCCGGGCCGCGCGAATTGCGGGGAGCAGGCCGCCAACGGCTCCCATCAGCGCGGAAAACAGAAGACCGCCGGCCAGCAGGCCCGGCGTGATGCGAAACTTGAACGCCAACTCGCTGAAACTCGCCATGTTCATCGTCCCGGTCGACAAGCCGTGCACCGGCAGCGCCAGCACGCAGCCGATCGCGCCGCCGACCAGCGCCAGGGCGACCGATTCGGCCAGGAACGCCGTGACAATTCTCACACGAGAGAAGCCCAGGGCGCGCAGCGTGCCGATCTCGCGCGTCCGGTACGCGACCGCCGCGTACATCGTGTTCATCGCGCCGAACACGGCGCCGATCGACAGGATGACACTCACGAACGTCGCGAAGACGCGAATCAGCGTCGTCGTCGTCGCGGACTGATCGGCATAGTACTCCGGCTCGCGCTGCGGCTTCAGATCCAGCCGGGGATCGGCCGCGATGGCGGCGTCCAGCGAGTCAAACACCGACGGATCGGTCAATTTCGCGATGATCGACTGGTACCCGCCGCGCTGGAACGCCGGCATCATCAGATCGACGTCGCCCCATACTTCGGATTCGAACGACGCGTCCTCGGCGGTGAAGATGCCGGCCACTTTCCACGTGGTGCTGCCGAACTTCACGTCGCTGCCGAGCGCCAGGCCCTTGAACCGGGTCAGCGCCTGCTTGCCGACGTTGATCTCGCGCGTCCCAGGCGCGAAGCGCCGCCCCTCGACGAACTTCAGCGTGTCGCGCACCTCGAAGGCCCTGGGGCCGACGCCGCGCAGTGGCACGTTGGCCGGCTGGTTGTCGGTGACGCGCGGCAGCGAGATGATGACGAGGAGCTCCGGCGACGCGAGCGGCCGGCCGTCCGGCCCGCGCGCAATCTGCGGCAGGCTTTCGATGATCGGAACCTGCGACTTCAGCACGGCGCTCAGATTTTCCGACGTCGACCCCTTGCGCAGGATGATCGCGTTGTCCGGGGACCCGCTGGCGACAAGCGTCGAGCGGAAGCCCTGCGCGATCGCGAGCGTCATGACGAACACCGCGACGACCATGGCAATGCCCATCGCCGTCATCGCGGCCGTGCCCTTCCGCACGATCATCGACCGGAGGTTGTAATTCGAGATCAGTCCCATCCAGCTCTCAGCTTTCAGCGCTCGGCTTTTGGCTCTTACTTTTCACTTTTCAGTTTTCTGTTTTCAGTTTCTAAGCTACTCGTCTCAACGCGTCAACAATCTTCAGCCTCGACGCCATCGTCGCCGGGATCAAAGCCGCCAGCAGGCCTATCACGGCGCCGAGGCCGACGCCCGTGACCGCGTTCCAGTTGTTCACGCCGAACTGCGGAATGAACCCGCCGGCCGCGGACAGGAACTCACCGTTGATGATGAGCCGCGCGGCACCCGCGCCGAGCGCGCCGCCGACAATCGAGACGGCAAGCCCCTCGCCCACCACCAGCAGGAAGATCGTCGCCGACTGGAAGCCCAGCGTGCGCATCACGGCGATTTCCGTCGTGCGCTCGCGCACGGACATCGCCATCGTGTTGCCCGCGACGAACAGCGTCGTGATGACGACCGCCAGCGCGACGCTGCCGAGCAGCAGGTTCAGGTTGCCGAGCATCGACGCGAACGACGCCTGGAACTGCTTCTCCGTGTCGGTCTTCGTCTCGTTGGGCGAGTTCGCGAATTTCTCATCGATCGCCTGGGACACGCGGGGCGCGGCGTCGGGGTTCGCCAACTGCGAGACGATCCAGCCGACCTGCCCATGGACGGCGCCGCGCTCGTCCACGTACTTCCAGTGAAAGAGCAGCGTCTGGTCGTCGACGGCGCTGCTGCCCGCCTTGTAGACGCCGCGAATCGTGAATGGATAGTCCTGCGTGCCGTAGTACGGAATGCCCGGCCGGAGCACAATCTTGTCGCCGACGTGCCAGTCGAAGCGCTTGATGAGCCCGGACCCGACGAGGCAGCCGGTCCGATCCTCGAGGAACGCCTTCTTGACTTCGGGCGTCACGATGATCTCCGGGTACATGCGCAGGTAGCTTTCGGGCTCGATGGCGATGTTGGCGAAGAAGTTCTTGGGATCTTTGTAGATGCCGCCGAACCAGTTCGCCCACGTCAGGTCCTGGACGCCCGGCACGGTGCGGATCGCGTCGACGTGGCTCGTCGGCATGTTGAAGATCATCGACGTCGAGCGGATCGTGATGACGCGCGTCGACGAGCTCGCCTCGGTCGCCGCGTTGAAGCCGTCGAGCACGGCGCGCAGCGACGAGAACAGGAACACGGCGATTGCCACGCTGAGCACGGTGAGCGTCGTCCGCCGCTTGCTGCGCCGCGCGCTCTTCAACACAAGGTTGACGAATTTCATGAGAGGCTCCCTGCGCAGCACCACCCAGAATGACCCGCGAAGAATGAACCACAAAGATCACAAATCATGCTTTCACCTGCTCGACGAGTGTGCCCTTCTCCAAGTGCAGCAAGTGCGACGCGCGCTCGGCGGCGTGCGGGTCGTGCGTCACCATCACGATCGTCTTCTTGTACTCCTGATTCAGCCGCTGCAGCAGCGTCAGCACTTCGCCGGCCGACTTCGCGTCGAGGTCGCCCGTGGGCTCGTCTGCGAGCAGCAGCTTCGGATCGGTGACGATAGCGCGCGCGATCGCGACGCGCTGCTCCTGTCCGCCCGACAGCTGGCGCGGGTAGTGCTGCGCGCGGTCGCCGAGCCCGACGATGTTGAGCGCCGTCATCACGTGATCGCGCCGCTGCGCCTTCGACAGGCTCGTCAGCAGCAGCGGGAGCTCGACGTTCTCGAACGCCGTCAGCACGGGAATCAGGTTGTAGAGCTGGAAGATGAAGCCGATGTTCCGGGCGCGCCACGCCGCGAGCGCGCGCTCCGACAGGCCGCCGATCTCGGTGTCGCCGATGCGCACCGACCCGCGCGTCGGCCGGTCGATCCCGGCAAGCAGGTTCAGCAGCGTGGACTTCCCCGATCCCGACGGCCCCATCAGGCCGAGGTAGTCGCCCTCGGGTACGGTGATGGACACGCGATCGAGCACGGGAATCTCAATCGCGTCCCGGCGGTACGACTTGGAGACCTCCCGCAGTTCGATCAACGCCATCGCTACGTCCCCTTCACGCGCACGACCGCGCGATCGGTCAATCCCGGAGGGGGATTCAGAATCAGCGTCTCGCCCGGCGCGACGCCGCTCTTCACTTCCACCTGATCGAGACGCTCGGGCCCCAGCGTTACCGCGCGGCGCTTCGCGGCGCCCGCCGTCACGACCCAGACGATCTGCTGGCCGCCTTGCTCCGCCACGGTGCGCTTCGGCACCAGGACGATCGGCGGCGGCGGCGGGACCGAGGTGCCTGTCACCTGCCTGTCCCTCCTTGGCACGGTTTTCTTGGAACGTGACGCTCGCCGTCATCTCCGGCTTCACGGTCGCGTCCGCGTCCAGGATGCTGACGCGCACCTCGACGATCGATTTGGCGCGATCGGCGGACGGAAAAATCTGCCGCAGGCGGCCCTTGAAGACCCGATCCTGATACGCCTGCAGCTTCACTTCCGCCGGCATCGCCGGCTTCAGCTTCGCGACGTTGTTCTCGCTCACTTCCGTCTGCACCTCGAGCTCGCCCAGATCCGCGATCGTCGCAATCGCGCCGCCTTCCCGCGACGCCTGCCCCTGGACGCCAAAGGGCGACACGGTCTCGCCGACTTCCGCGCGCTTCTTGATGACGACCCCGTTGAACGGCGCGCGGACGTTGGTGTTCTCGAGCGTCTCCATCGCGTAGCGCAGCCGCGCGCGCGCCGACTCGATCGCCGCTTCCGCCGATTTCACCCGCGCCGCCGACACGGCGGCCGTCGCTTCCGCGCCGGTGAGCGTCGCCGTCGTCGTGATGCCGTCGCGCGCGAGCGCGTGCTGCCGCTCGACGTTGCGCGCGTCTTCGTCGCGCAGGGCTATCGCCTGCGCGAGCTGCGTCTCCGCCTCGACGATCGCGCGGCGCGACGCTTCGACCTGCGCGTCGATGTCGGCGTGCTCGATCTCGGCCAGCACGTCGCCCTCGCGAACGCGCGTGCCCTCTTCGAACCGCAGCCGGCCGAGCCGGCCGCCGATCTTCACGCCGACGTCGCTGCTGTGCCGCGCGACGACGTAGCCGGTCGCCACGAGCACGGGCAGCGCGGTCGACCCGCCCGGCGTCGCGATCACCTGCGTCGCGCGCGCGATTTCGACCTCGGGCGCGCGGCGCGTCGCGACGTAGTCCATGGCGCGCGGATAGAACACGACCCCCGCGGCGACCAGTATCGCCAGCGCGATCCACAAGAGCCAGGGCCGCCGCGGCGCGGCGTCCCGGTCGATGCGGAGCCGGGACAGATCGCCGGCCGAAGAATCGGAATGGATTGTCACGGGTACAAAAGGAACGCAGGGCTGAAGCCCTGCGCGACAGCGTTTACGGCGTTACCGGATCGATCGGATCGCGAAACCTAACTCTCTTCCTCGAACTCTTCTTCCCCCGGCGGGCCCACGCGCGTCGACGGACGCAGCGCTTCGTGGTAGTCGAACAGCGGCAGATTTCTGACGTGAAGCGACATCGTACACGCCGGCGACTTCTCGTCGACCACCACCGTCACCGGGCTGCCCTCGACTCCGTCGCGGAACGTGATGCGGCAGCCGCAGGCGAGGCGCGCGTGCGTAAACCCCTTGGACATTGCGTTGATCATATCACGCGGAGGGCGCCGCGGACCGCCGGACCCGCGCTACAAAAGTGCCTTGATTTCGCGCTCGAACGCCTCTTTCGACGTCAGCCCGACGTGCTTTGCGCACATCTTGCCGTCGCGCGAGATCACCACCGTCACCGGGATGCCCATGAACGGACCGAACGCATCCTGCATGTCGTCGTGATCCAGCCCCTGCAGGACTAAGTAGTTCATCTTCATCTGCGCGACGTACGGCTTCAGCTTCGACAGCGGATCATCCACCGACACGCCGACGACCTGTAATCCGCTGGCGCCGTATCGTTTCTGGAACTCGATGAACCACGGGATCTCGATCTTGCAGGGGCCGCACCACGTCGCCCAGAAATCGAGCAGCACGACCTTGCCCTTGAGCGAGGTCAGCTTCACCGGCGTGTTGTCGACGTCCTTCAGGGTGAAGTTGAAGTTCGCCGTCTTCGCATCCGCGGGGCATGCGGCCGTTCCGGGCGCCGCAGCGCTGGCGTGCGTGAACCAGTCCGGATCCGCGTTCAACGTCAGGAGCGCCAGCGCCAGACATGCCACCGTCGCCATCGTCCATCGCATGCGCTCAGTCTCCATTCCGCAACCCGCATTCCGCGATCCGCAATGCCATTATCGCAGCGCCGCCCGGACGAACGACGCCATGCGCTCGACCTCGCGCCGCGGCTCGCTTGAGACCAGGACGAACGTCCGATTCCCCGCGCACCAGATCGCCGCTTCATGGCCGAGGACGTCGACCAGCTCCTCGGTCCGCGCGCTGCGCGGCAGCATGAAAAGCGACACGGGCTGTCCCTGGTGCCGGTACATGATGTGCGCGACCTTGCCTTCGCCGTACAGGCACGGACGTGATCCAACCAGCTCGAGTCCGGCGCGCGACGGCTCCTCCGGCAAATGCATGTTCCAGCCGAAGCCCGAGAGCATCGACGCCTCGACCGCCGGCGCGGTGTGATGCGTGCCGAGCGCGCTGTTCATCGCGAAGCACTTCACGTGGTCGGCGGTCAGCTCGGCGGCGAGCACACGAGACGAGGCCTCGGTGGCCTGATACAGGAACGCCCCGCCGACGACGAGGACGAGCGACGCCGCGAGCGCCCACGGGGTCGCGCGAGAGATCCACTGACGGGGTGCTGAGGTGCTGGGTGCTGGGGTGCCGAGTGCCGTGCGGAGTGTGCCCAAGGGTGCTGACATGCCGGGTGTGAAGGGCTGCGGTGCGGCGTCGCGCACGCCTTCGCAACAGCGCGCGCGCAAAGCGCCTGGCGCGCTGCCCGCGCACAACTGGTCGCGGCGGGCGGCCAGGAGGTCGTGCACGGCCCGCTCGGCTGCGACGCGCGAATGACACGGGGCGCACACGCGCAGGTGATCGTCAACGGCCTGGCGGTCGGCGTCGGGCAGCTCGCCGTCGACGAACGGCGTGACGAGTGAATCGAGATCGCGGCAGTTATGCATTGACTGATCGCATGTGGTTGAGGCGGTCGAACAGCATCTGACGGCCGCGCGAAATGCGCGACATCACGGTCCCGAGAGGAATCGACAGCATCGCGGCAATTTCGGCGTAAGAAAACTCTTCCACGTCGCGTAACCAGACCGCTTCGCGGAACGCCTCGGGCATCGCGTCCACCGCGGCCTGCAGCTCGGGCGCCAGCGTGTCGCGCAACAGCAACGATTCCGGCGTGTCCATCGCTTCGAGTGCCCCGCCCACCATGCGTCCCGGCGGCCCGAGGTCGGCCGCGCGGTCCACCGCCTCGCTGTCGATCTCCACCGTGTCGCGCGCACGGTCACGGGCCCGGTTCCGGGCCGTGTTATGGAGAATCGTAAACAGCCACGCCCGCAGGTTCGTGCCCGGCTCGAACTGGTCGGCCGCGCGGAACGCCTTCAGGTACATTTCCTGAACCAGGTCCTCGGCATCGGCAGGCGTTCGAGTCAGCCGCCGCGCGGCGCGATACAAACTGTCGAGAGACGCGAGTGCTTCTGCCTCAAACGAGGCCGACACCCCACGTAAACCCTCGCGCGTCTCCATTTATTCCCGCCTTCGCTCGCCTGACGCGAGCTCCGGCGTGGCAAGCCAGCCTGTCTCGCCGAAAGGCCCAGGGCACTCGTCCCGCCGAAGCGCGGCGTCAACAAGACGCGCGAAGGCGGACAGGCGGACAGTATAACCGTCTCCGAAATGGGGCAGGCGTCGCATCGCCGGGAGGACAAGACCGCCAGAAAAAGGGCGTAATGGCGAGCATGGTGTTTGCAGGCGTTCGGGCGTCCAGATAAGATCGCGGCTGGTTTCGGACCTGTCCGTCCATTCCGAGGTACCGCTTATGCGCACCCGCGTGCCCCTGTCCCCGCTCGCCACGATCGCCTGCGCCTTACTGGTCGCCGGCTTCGCCCGCGCGGCGGCCGCTCAGACGTCGATGGTGCCGTACTTCGGCAAGAACAACATCCACTACGACAAGTTCGAGTGGAACATCTATACGACCGACCACTTCGAGATCTACTACTACCCCGAGATCAAACAGCACCTGGAGCGCGTCGCCGGCTACGCCGAGAGCGCCTACCAGCAGATCAGCGCGGACCTGAAGCACGACTTGTCGTTCAAGGTGCAGCTGATTCTGTTCAAGACCCACAGCGAGTTCGAACAGCAGAACGTGGCGCCCGGCGCGGCGGATGAAGGCGTCGGCGCGTTCGCCGAGCCGCTCCGGCAGCGCATGGTGATGCCGCTCGACGATCCGCCGGACCTGCTCTACGGCCTCATCGTCCACGAGCTCACGCACCAGTTCGAGTTCGACATCATCCCGCAGGGCCTCGTCCGCCGCAGCGCGCCGCTGTGGGTGAACGAGGGCCTGTCCGACTACGAGCGCGGCCTGTGGAGCCCGATTGACCTGATGACCGTGCGCGACGCGGCAGTCGCCGACATCGTGCCGAAGATGAGCGAGCTCGAAGGCTACGCCGGCAACAACCCGCGGCTCATCTACAACCTGGGCCACGCGGTCTTCGAGTTCATCGAGGCGAAGTTCGGCAAGGAAGGCATCCGCCAGTTCCTGTTCTCGCTGCGCAAGAGCGTCATCGGCGGCGGCGAAGATGCCTACGAGGAAGCGCTCAAGATGAAGAAGGAGGAGTTCGACTCCAACTTCGAGCGCTACCTGAAGGATCGCTTCAAGCCGTTCCGCGACAAGGAGCGGCCGGCCGACTACGGGCGCGACCTCGCGCCCAACAAAGAGAAGACGCATTTCGCCGAGGCCCTGTCGATCGCGCCGTCGCCGTCCGGTGATCTGATCGCAGCCGTCACCGTCAACCGCAAGGAGCGCGAGATCGACATCATCCTGCTCTCCTCGAAGGACGGCTCCGTCGTCCGCAACCTCACCGGCGGGTTCGACAAGGACATGGGCTTCGACCACATCGTCCAGTACGGCGAGCGGTTCGAGTTCCCGTGGATGTCGTGGGCGCCCAAGGGCGATCGGCTCGCGTACTTCGTCCGGACCGAGAAGGAGCGCACGCTCATCATCCAGAACGTGCTCACGCGGAAGATCGAGCAGCGCATCCCGCTGAAGGAGGTCGACGAGCCCGAGTCGCCCAACTTCTCGCCTGACGGCCGCACGATCGCGTTCGCGGCGCTCAAAGGCGGCGTCGGAGACATCTACACCGTCGATCTGCAATCCAAGGTCGTCACGAACCTGACCAACGACGCGTTCGCCGATGCCGGGCCCGTGTACGCGGCCGACGGCAAGTACCTGCTCTACAACGCGCGCGTGAGCGGCAACCAGAAGCTCTTCCGGCTCGACCTCGACACGAAGAAGAAGACGCAGATCACCTTCGGCACGCAGGACGAGACCGCGGCGCAGTTCATCGACGACCACACGATCGTGTTCTCGTCGACCGCGACCGATCCCGCGGTGCCGCTCGAGCCCGACGTCGCCAGGAACGGCAACATCTACAACATCTGGACGCTGGACTTGAAGACAGGCGAGCTGCGGGAGTACACCGACGCGCTCGGCGGCAACTGGTCCACGGTCGTGCTGAACGAGGGCAAGACCAACCGCATCGCGTTCGTGAGCTACTACAAGGGCGAGTACGGCATTCACACGCTCGAGCGCAAGGAACCGCTGCACACGGCCGCCACGTCCGACTTCGGCGCGCCCGGGCCGATCATCGATTTCCAGGCGCCGCTCCAGCACACGCTCGTCGAAGCGAACAACCGGAAGAAGGGCGCGTTCGAGAAGATGTTCCTCGAGGGCCGGCCGCCCGTGAACGTCGGCGTCACGAGCAACGGCGACATCTTCGGCGGGACGCAGGTCAGCTTCGGCGACGTGCTCGGCGACAAGCAGTTCAACTTCTACGCCGCGTCCATCTCGCAGTACCGGACGATGGCGCTGTCCTACGTGGACCTGTCGCGCCGCTTCCAGTACGCCGTGCAGGGCTACTCGCAGACGCAGTTCTTCTACGGATCGCTCGGCGGCGTCTTCTACGACCCGTCGTACTCGCCCTTTATCAGCCGCGATCTGTCGATCGCGACGCGGACGATCCGCGGCGGCAGTGTCATCGGCATCTACCCGCTCAACCGCTTCCGGCGCCTCGAGGTGAACGCGGGCGTGCTGAATCTCAACGAGGAATACAACGATCCGAGCGTCCAGCAGGTCGCCCAGCAGTACCAGACACAGGCGTACGGCCAGTCGGTGTTCCGCAACGGCACGATGGCGCCGGTCGGCGCGGCGTTCGTCTCGGAAACCACGGTGTTCCGTGAATTCGGCCCGCTCGCGGGCAGCACGATGCGCCTCGCCTACGACATCGCACCGCCGGTCGGCGGCATGCTGTCGCGCCAGACGTTCGACGCCGACGTCCGCCACTACCTGCGCATCGGCACGACGGGGCTGCTCGCCACGCGGGTCCGCGGCTTCAAGAGCACGGGCGACTTCCCCGACTTCCTGTACTTCGGCGGCAACTCCGAGCTGCGCGGCTACGACTACCTGCAGTTCGCCGGTCAGAACACCGTCTTCGCCAACGCCGAGCTGCGCTTCCCGCTCATCGAAGCCGCGCTCACGCCGATTGGCGTCATCGGCGGCATCCGCGGCGTTTTCTTCGCCGGCATCGGCGGCGCGTGGTTCAACAACCAGCCGTCGTCTGATCCGTGCAACAGCACCGGCTACAAGTTCCTGACGAGCGACGCCGAGACCTGCCGGGTGGTCACGGGCTACCAGATCAATCCGTTCACGGGCGCCGCGGTCCTCGACGCGACCGGGCTGCCGATCCTCACCTACGGCCCGCCGCAGACGATCAACGGCTTCCGCCTGAAGGACGGCCGCGCCTCCTACGGCCTCGGCCTCGAGACGTTCGCGCTCGGCTTCCCCATCCACTTCGACTGGTCGTGGCGCACGACGTTCAACGCCGCGTGGGAAGACGTCGTGTTCGCCGGTCAGAACGGCTGCAGCATCACCGGACAGGGCTGCAGCGACGCATGGCGGAAGCCGAGGTTTGCGGTGTGGATTGGATATGACTTCTAAGAAACGTCACGTGACTGGTGGCTAGTGACTGGTGACTGGTAAGACCGATCTCTTCCAGCCACCAGGCACCAGCCACCAGGCCCCAGCCACCTTGTTATGGACCTCTCTCCGAAGCGTTCCTCCGACTCCGCCACCGAGATGGTCCAGGTGGTGCTGCCGAACGATGCCAACCCGCTGGGATTCATCCTCGGCGGGACGGTCATGCACCTCATCGACATCGCCGGCGCCATCGCGTGCCATCGTCACACGCGCAGCCTGCTGGTGACCGCGGCCGTCGACGACCTGCAGTTCCTCCACTCGATCAAGGTCGGCGACCTGATCCTCCTGAAGTCACGCGTGACGTGCGTCTTCACGACGTCGATCGAAGTCCAGGTCGACGTGTTTTCGGAGGAGACACTGACCGGCCGGCGCCAGCTGACGAGCCGCGCGTTCCTGACGTTTGTCGCGATCGACCGCGCCGGCAACCGGATCCGGATCCCGGCGCTGATCGTGGAGACAGACGAGGAGCGGCGCGTGTGCGAAGAGGCGCAAGAGCGCCGAAAGGCGCGGCTGAAGAGAAAAGGGAAAACGGAAAAGTCTGAAGTGTGAATCGTCACACTTCAGACCTGAGACTTCAAGCTTCCTAGGCCACGTTCTTCAGGCGAAGTACGGACCGCTCGAGGTCGATGCCGACCCGGTACTTGCTCAGGAACTTGTGGCCGACGATCCCGCCGAGCTTGAAGCCGAGCAGCGCGCTCGGCGCGTCGAGATTCAGGACCACCACGGGGAAGTTCTTGTAATGAATCGTATCGAACAACAGATCGACGCCCGGCAGCAGGAAGGCGTCGCGATCCCACCCCGACGTCCCGTACACCTTCAACGCGATCTTCCGGCCGGTGCTCGGCTTGTTCAGCGACGTCGCCGTCGCCTGACTGATCGAAATCACCTCGCCGCCGGTGTCGACGACGAAGTTCGCCATGTGCGTGCCGTCGACGGTCCCCCGCACGGTGGCCAGGCGATGCAGCCGCAACGGCAGCTCAAAGTCCTTCGGCTCGTCCGGCAAGTGCTTGCCGAACGTCAGCTTGTGCGTCTTGTAGTCGACGATCATCGAGTAGCCCAGCGCGAGCGGCGACAAACCCTCGGTTTCCTTCACGGGGATGTCGCGCAGCGGCGGGTTCTTGATGAGGCACGGGATATTGCGCAGCTTGAGCGACCCGAGTTCCAGCGAGTCGATGCGCGCCAGCTGCAGGCCGCGCAGCCCCACTTCGCCGACGCCCGCGCTCAGCGTATAGGTGATTGGCGTGATGCCGAGCCGCTGCGCGGTCTGCCGCGCGATGACGGTGTTCTCCGACCCGGTGTCCACGACGAAGTCCTGCGCGGAGGCGTCGTTCACCTTCGCGCGCACGACCACTTTCTCGTTCACCAGGCGGAAGTCCACCGTGTAGAGCCGGTCGTCGGTGCCCGGGTCGCTCTCGAACGGCGCCCGCTGGCCGAACGAGCGCAGGAACCGGATTTCCGCGCGCGACCAGTCCGCCTTCTCGCTGTGATCCTTGTTGGGCAAAAGGTTCACGTAGTTGGAATACGCGCCCGCCGCTTCCTCGTACTTGTGCATACGCTCGTAGATCGCGCCGGTCGTGTGGTGGATCTCGAGGTCGCGCGGCGACAGCCGCAGCGCCGCCTGCGCTTCGTTCATGGCGTCTTCGAGCCGGCTGCGGGCGGCCAGCGCCTTGGCCAGACCGTGATGGCCGCGCGCCAGGTTGGGCGCCGCCGCCAGGGCGTCGCGATACTTGGCCTCGGCCTCCTGGAACAGCCCGGACGACCACAGCGCGTCGCCGTAGAGCGACATGGATTCCGGGCCCGTGGGATCCGACTTGTAGAGCTGCTCGGCTTCCTGCCGGGCGAGATCGAACTCCGCCACGCGCAACGCCGACGCGATCACGCCGACACGGGGCCGGCGCGCCATGTCCGGCGGCGCCACTTTCAGGGCGTTCCGGTACGCCTCGAGCGAATCCAGATACCGGCCTTCACTGAAGAGGACGTCGCCGAGCTGGACCTGGACCTCGAACTGCTGGGACTGCGGGGTGACGTCGGCGCGAATGACGAACGTGGCGGCAACGATGAGCGTCGAGGCGGCAACGACTCGGAAGGCGCTCTGCATCACTCCTCCAGGAATCCAACCCAGGGTTCCGGAACCGCGCGCGAACCTACAAGAATCGGGCCGGGTGCCCCGGCGGACGAACGCATCATGCACCCGGGGGGAGGCTTTCGGAAAGCGAAAAGTCTTTCAGCGCGTGTACTGTTCGATTGCCACTCCGTCGTACATCTGGTCGACCCGCAAAATCTGCGTATCGCGGCTGTAGCTGCCCAGTTCGTAGTCCTCGCTCATGATGAGCGCCTTAATCGGCTTGGTCGGACACACTTCCGCGCAGAGGCCGCAGAAACTGCAGCGCGAGAGGTTGAAATCGAAGTAGTCCAGAACCTTGATCTTTTGTCCCGGTTCCCTGTGGCCGCCGAGCGCGATCAGGTCGTCGGGGCACGCCTTGGCGCACTGGTCGCAGACGATGCAGGTCTGCGCGCCGGTGCCGGGCTCGGTCTGCAGCCGCAGCACGCCGCGGAAGCGCGGCGCAGTCGGCCGGCGCTCGGCGGGGTACTGAAACGTGAACGCCGGCTGCGGCGTGTACTTCAGCGTGACCCAGAGCCCCTTGAGCAGGTCGACGAGGAAGATGGTCTTGAAGAATCTGACGATCGTTGTCATGGCTGATGGCTAATGGCTGAGGGCTGCCCGTTCACGCCCGCTCGCCTCTCGACGAGATGTCGCTGTTGAGCGTCGGCTCCGTGTCGCCCGACATGATCGTGCGCTCCTTGCGGAGCACGGTGCCCTCCTTGCGAATCTTGTCCTGCAGCCGCATCAACCCGTACAGCAGCGCCTCGGGACGTGGCGGGCAGCCGGACACGTAGACGTCGACCGGCACCACCTTGTCCACGCCCTGCAGCACGCTGTAGGTCGGGAACGGACCGCCCGCGTTCGAGCAGCTGCCCATTGAGATCACCCATTTCGGCTCGGGCATCTGATCGTACAGGCGGCGCAGCACGGGC